>JAOPTS010000065.1:0-97502 GCA_051531955.1 Reichenbachiella sp. | reverse complement strand
ACATAGCTTGCATTATCCATATCCCAAGGAATAGGATAGAGTTTTTCTGTTGTAGTATCAGAATACCAATAGGAGTTATGTCCATCATCTCTCGTAAACGGGCTATCCCAATGATCCATTGCATTTGAAGTCAATATCACACTTACCAAATTCTCTATATCCCAATATTTTCGAATTACCGATTTTATTGACTCAGTACCATTTGCATCTAGGAGCTCTTGTTCAAAACCTTGCCAAGTATCATAGGTAGGATTTTCATCTTCATTCGTTTCTAGTTTTTCAAATAGTTTATTATCTGTAGAAAGGTCGCCATTTTTTACAGGAATATGCTCCTTATATATATTACCTTCTCCATCATCCCAATGAGCACGGGTAAAACGACCATCAATTTGTTCAATTAAACTATACAGACCAATAAGCGTCCCATTAATCTTTAATTTTACATGGACTACTCTTGGCGCCGGTTGCCCCATTGCTCTATGCATCCAATACGAGAGGCGGTCTTTCATTTGGTTATCATAAAAATGCATGTGGTAAAAATTTAATTTTTTCAATCCGAAGAATTTTCGTTCTGGATCATCATCTGTATTAAACTTTATTTTAGTAGAAAGTTTAATACAGGTTTTTTTACCTACAGAAGACCCGACATCTCCCTCGGTACAATTAACCCAAGCTCCATAACTTCCTTTATATCGTACTTGAACTCGTTCAATTGTTTCACCTTCAAATTTAAAATCTGCCCATTCATATTGTTCTGCTTTTGGAGCCGCATCCATTCGAGCAAGTGCCGCAGGGTCGATAACAATTTCATATGTCTTAACATCTCCTATGTCATCAAAGATGTAATCAATCTCCTCATTGAGTACTGCTCGTTTTTCAGCATCGGTTGGTTCAACTGATGAACTTTCTGGTACACTTGAACTTGAGGATTCAATTCCAGCACTACTTAGGTTTGACGATTCATTGTTTGAATTATTTGATGACTCACTACTAGAGTAATCCGACGAACTTAATGGTATCGATGAACTATTTTCTTCAGCACTACTATCGTCTGATGAGTCAAGTATGTCATTCCACCAATCACCTTCCTCAGAACTTGAAGATCGTGAAAGATCATACGAAGATATTCCATCAATTGAGATCGGTTCCGAACATGCATTGAGCAGTACGAGTAAAGTCATACCAACGATTGGTAATAAAAAGTGTAACATTAATGTCCCCGCTATAGCACAACTCCAAATATCCCAATTACTTAACTGCCGCTTCATCCCAAAAGCGGCAACTGCGGAGTTGCCTTTGATACGGTAAATCTATATTAATTGATCCTTTAGAGATGTAAACACAGTGTTTACCTAGAGATTGTGATGCCTAAATGTACCCAAAAAACTTAAAGATATTGACTCCAAGCCGAAGCAGCCATATTCTCAAGAGATCCAGAATTAAGGGAAGTAACTTTATCAAGGAGCTCCATACCTGAACCTTCGTCAAATCCCCAGAGGTGCATTAAACCTGTTTCTGCTCCAGTAAGTTGAGAATGTACATTATCTTCAATTTCAGCCTGAGTACGAACTGTTGACCAAATGCGTACCTCATCCATCGAACCATTTAATAAGGGCGTTCCACCCCAACTACTCTGACCAACAAAATTTTTCGTACGGGTAACAATATTTGGTATTGTAGCATTACTTCCCGTTATATCAGTATGAATTTTTCCATTTTTATAAAAGAGTACATCTCCAGTCGAAGCCATTGTCATAGCAATATGCACCCAATCTTCTTTCATTCCACTTAAAATTCCGTTTGCATATACTTTATCGCCTCCTGCATCCTCATCATATATTCGGAAATAGAGATCTTCGTGGGAATCATTTTTAATACACAAAAAGATATTATCATCTGCCTCACCATTACCAAATTCAATTAAGCGCACATAATCAGCGCTCTCATTTAGCTTTGCCCAAAACTCAATAGTTAAACCATTGGTCAGATCAATATCAATATCTGAGAGTGCAACATAATCATCATCGCCATCAAAATTCAAATAATAATCAGGCACATCTTCTACCACAACAAAAACCTTTAATTCACTGGTAGCACTGAGGATATCACTTATTTCTACTACAAAAGAGTCAGTGCCAAAGAAATCGTTATTGGGAGTATACAGTATATTTTTAAAACTCTCAGCACCTTCGGGTATCGTTACCGTTCCATTCATTGCATTCGCATCAGATTTAATACTCCATGAGATTTCATCATCTTGTGCATCGGTAGCTGATAAGGGAATCATTAACTCAGCTCCTTTCAGTGTAGTATCTGAAAGTTGTGCAAGTATCGGCATAAATACGGGAGCGCTATTCTCTGAACTATCATCTAAGTTGATTACTTCTCTACTTGATGAGCTCTGAGCTATCTCGGAAGAGAGCATACTACTTGAACTTACACTTGATTCCCCTATTTCTGAAGAACTCTGAGTACTCGAAGGAGAAACTTCATTAACAGAACTCTGTTGGCTCGGAAGCACTACAGATGAACTTATTGGCGGCGGCTCTAAAAATATTGTATAAAAAGTATAGATTGAGTCAATCTTTGCACTGTTTTCTGATATGATGATACTATCACTCATGGTGTTCACATACTCTTCAGACTCTAAAATCTGCATTTCTAACAGAAGTAATTCATCTAACGTTTGTTGAAGTAATATTTTGGCACCGGCTATTGAACTCGAATGTTCTGGCAATGCAAGTATTCTATCCCTTATCATTATTAGCTCAGCGTCGATACGATCAATTTTAGCATCTGACCCAGCAACAAATTGAGCCGCACGTTCTTCACGTGAATCGGTGTCATGTGCAATGCCAATTTCTTGACTGCACCCTAAAAAAATGAATAGAATAAAAAATAGATGCCCAAAAAAATAACTAGTTTTCATACCAGTGTCCCCTTGCAAATCTGCAAGCTACATTAAAAATGTGTGGTAAGCAGCCCCTCTGAAATAACTCTATTTCAGCTACAAAACCCTCTAAAATAACTCTTGTCGCCCCCAAGATACTGTGCAATGTACTAAAAAACGAATGAGGCTATTTGTATAATTTTATTTACAATAGTCTTTTCATGGCTATACCTCTACGAACCACAAACCATCAATCATCAACAACTACCCCTCGAATAGATCCTTTCGAAAATAGAGCCACCCCAACAGTCTCTGACTGATGCTCCAATTCAGAATCCTTCGACCCTTCTTCTTCTACTCTAATTAAAACGGTTAAATCTGTCACATCAGAATAACGTATAACCGCTGGGTCACTATCATTCGTGGTCTGTAAGGCAAACATAAATACAGGACCTTCTGTATAACTATTCAAAAAAGAGTAGATTTTACCATCACTCGTAGACGATACCGACCCAATCTCAACAGGTGGCCCAGCAGTATGAACCCCATGATCAATAGCAATCCAATGTACCGTTTCATCACTATGAGTTGTCACGTTTTCTTCTGTTTGAATACGAATTTCACATTTCGCTTCCCCCACATTTTGATGTCGCGTAGCCACAGCTCCTGCCCCATTTACTGTTACAGCTTGAGAGAATACATTTACTGTATTTACAAAGGGCTTTTCAAAGGAGACCTCTTCCCAATCAAACCCCACTGAGGCGATAGTACCAGCAGATATTGCCAATCCACTCTCCAAAATATAGTTCCCCGCCTCTATAACTACATAGTGATTATCTTCTGTAATATGACCACCATCACGATAGTCCCACTCATCAATCTGAAATTTAAAACTATTTGCACCAACATCCTTTATACGTAAATTAGATTGATCACTCCCCATTCGAGAAAGTGCACCCATAACAACAATTGGGTTCTTATATACTTGATTTAGTGTGACCGTATGCCACTCTGAGCTATTAGTCTGACCGGTGGTTACCACTCCTGCCTCACCTATTATTGCTAAGGAATGGGTACTTGATAATGACATCTGCACCGAGGAACTCACGTATTTTGAGCTTGAACTATTCTGTATACTAGAAAAAGAAACACTCTGTTGAGATGACGCCCCCAGAGAGCTTAACGGTGGCATTGAAATCTTACTAGACATTTCTACCCCCTTTTCTTCTCCAGAGGAACTCCCATCTTCAGAGGAGCTCATTTCAATCACCAACGAACTATTCACCTCTGGATCCAAATAATGAGAAGAACTTGATGTTTCTATGGTAGGTGATTCAATGGTAGATGATTCAACATAATTTGAGCTACTCACAATGTTATTTGGCCCCTCACCATGGAGGTGAACATAAGAAAAATACGCATCGAGAGAATCTAATATCTGAATATTTTCAGCAAGAGTCACACTATCTAAACGAGTTACCGCATCATCCTCATAACTAATGAGACGCTCTTTGAGCTGAGATACTTCGGTTAATTTGTTCCCTAACAATTTCTTTACACCAGAAATGGCAGTAGAAGTTTTTTGAAGCTGTCCAAGTCTCGACTCCAACAGAGTCATCCTCTCATCAAGTTCGTCAATGTCATTTTTTGACGTGCCGATATATTGTGTATTACGCTCTGACTGAGTAGGCGCTTCTTTGATATCAGCAATTGTTTGTTTACAACTAAAGAAGAAAAATACGAGTGCTCCAGAAAGCAAAACGGTCATTTTCATATAGGTGTCCCCCGCTATATAAAATGTATATCAGAAGCCCAATCCAAAATTGGTACTGTTACTTCTGAACCAATGTAATGCCCTTTTGCTGACGGAGAAATATATATAAACTTTGTAGCCATATCGTATTTTAGGCCTACCGGTAGGATTATTTACAATGAATTTACATTGAATTCACCTAATATAGGGATAATATGATGTTTGCAAAACCCAAAAACGTTATTGATATGCCCCAATGGTCCACGACCCTTTTTCAGGGAGAAGAACACCATTAAGGTCACTAGTATATTCTAGAGCAAGATTCTCCCCAGCTCCCTGAAGTAAACTTCCTACTACAGGATTAAAATTACCTGCTACATAATCCTCGAGTAAAGGGTCACCACTTCCTGCACGATTTTCATCCCAATGGGTCGCAAAGTTATTACTGACATTAAAATACCAGTTGGATTGAAGTACATTTCCAAATGCACCTGAACCCTTATAGGGTTCACCTATTAAATCTGTATAAAGAAACAAGTTATTTCTGAACGTAAGTCCTGTTACTTGAGTGTAGACCACATTATAGAAGATTGATCCGAAATTATTAACTCTGTCTATTGTGTTATTATCAAAAAAACAGTCGTTACAAGGAGCTTGAATTTGCACCCAACTTTGGGCGTCTCTGCTTTCATTAAACGCAACACGCAAATTATATACTTCTTGTTCAAGGGGCATATAATCATATTCCCAACTTGTTTCTAGAAATTCGGCATTTCCTTTACTTTTATTGTGGTGTATATAGATGTTCTCTTTATGATTTCTTCCATCATTCAGCTGTATTGCCCCACCATCCTGACCATAATAAACATCGAGTACAATAAAATTGCTAATACTATTGTGAGCAACCTCCTGATTCCCAATTCCCAACTGTATACCCACAGGACCAAATACTCCTAATCGCTCCATCTTTTCAGGGCCTTCAAGCCAATTGTATTCAATCGTGGTATATTCTCCCGAAACCTGAATCCCCTTATAGCACTGCATAAATGTATTATGCTTTACCCATACATGATCTGCGCCTGGCGCTATATGTAACGCAGCATTGGTAAAATCTTCACTCAGTTTTGAACTTTTAGCTGGGAGACTCTGAGTAAATTTTAATTGTTCCAGCACAATCCAACTCCCTGATATTTTAATACTATTTCCATCCATAGCTGTTTCATCACTATTGGTAAATTCAGGTGCAGTCCCATCTCCATATGCAGTAATAGTTATTCTTTCAACTTTATTTCCTGAATCATTAATTTCAAGAGGGCCATCAAACCGAGAACCTCTTCGAAATCGAATCACATCTCCCGGAACTAACTGAATCTCAGATATTTTTGTATGAGACCTCCAGGCTTCATCAGGGAAGCTTCCAGAATTTGAATCATTCCCATCTTCAGAGTCAATAAAAAACAGTTTTCTTTCTCTATACGGCAATGCAACAGAACACCCTTCACAGCTATCTATGGAAGAGCTACTCGTAAAACTTTCAATTGAACTGCTTTCACTCGATTCTATAGAACTAGATAATAGCAAACTTTCAATCGGTTCAATTGACTCTTCACTACTGTAAATATCAGAAGATTGTGCTACTACACTAATATGAATTGATGAAGATTCAATTACAACCTGGAATGAACTTGATTCTTCAGGAGTACTTGAAAGTAAAGCCGGAGCACCAGCAAGTGCACTACTTGATACGCCTTGATTTCCTATTGAACTTTCTGCAGCGTCATAGATAGTTTCACTAGAACTTTGAACCGGGGCATTGACCACATCACCACAACCAATAGTAAAAAGAACTATCGTAATACTCCCTATGATTTCCAAAGCTTTTTGGATCATGTGCTCTCCATTAGAAAGCGGTTGGTGTGTGCTTCTATTTAGTTTTAAAAACTATATAAAACCATCCATCCATCACATAGTATATGTCGTTTTTACATTATGACAAATCATTACACAGTAAATCGCTCTTTTTGAGGCCTACCAGTACGGGCATTCATTGAGGATGTTGAAATCCCCATTTTATTGAGAAATAGCATTCTTCAATGAAACCCGAGCAGCCTCAACCATATCTTTCAACTTAGAAACACCCGCATCAAACTGTGCTTCAGATATCGCATCACCATGAAGCACACTCGCATCAATGGTCGCTTGTCTAATCTGAGCCGCCCATTGATCGATTTTTACCTGCGCTTCAGCAAATGGACCATCTAACACCTTCTGTTGAGCAATAGCATATTCATCCGCATACATCACCCAACCTGCAGTGAGTTTATCACACGAAGCCGACCATTGCATCCACCCCGTATCGCCATATACAAATGGCTCACACTGATTCGTTGTATCTCCCCAACCGTCCTTTAACCCAATATAAGGATTTGAATCATCGAATACGAAATCTAAATCCCAAGGTATGAGATGAAGTTTTCGTGAAGTAGGGTCCTCGTACCAATAAAAATTATGGGGACCACAACCACCAAAACAGTACCAATGAAATGCACCATCATCATTACCTATTGCGTAATCAACTGCCATATAATTCATAACGGCTTGAACATCCATCCACTGCTCTATTGTCTCTGTTAACGCTAGACCTTCAGCTTTTGAAACATCACCAGCAAATTGTGCCATTATCTCAACAGAAGGATTCTCATCTTTATTCGTTTCAAGTTTTTCTAAATAGGTTGATTGTTGATGGGGAATATTATCCTGAGTTAAGGGCCAAACCTCTTTATACAGGTTCCCAGTGCCATCATCAAAACGAGCGCGTGTAAATCGCCCATCCACTTGCTCTACTAAAGTAAATAATCCATTATACTCCCCGTTTATCATAAGCTTTGCATGTACTGCACGAGAGGCCGGCACCCCCATCTCTCTATAAAACCAATACCCAAGGCGTTCCCGTAACTGGGAGTGATAATGCTTCATTGAATGAAACTGTAGTTTCTTCAATCCTTTTAATTTAACATCATTCTGTTCAACCCAATTTATCTTAATTTTCATTGAAAGTTTAGTACAGCCTTTCTCTCCAGAATCAGAAATGCATCCAGCCCATGCCCCTTCTGAACCTTTATATCGAATACCTACCGGAGAGATCGTGTCTCCTTCAAAAACCAAAGAACCCATCACATAGACTTCTGCCCGAGGCTGGGCGTCAAGAACTGCTAATGAATCAGGATCAATAATTAATGAATAGGTCCGAACCGTATCTTCATCAAACAGGTAATTCATTTTTTTATTAATACGAGCCTGATACACTTCCGGACTTTCTTGATAAGCATTAGAAGGAGTGTCTTGAGTTAAATCTAAATTCCCCGTGGCATCCGAACATCCACAAAATAGACTTATTAACAAACTGAATACAAATACCATTATTAAAAAGGATGCTCTCATCATTTTTTAACCCTTAACATTACATAGAATGAGAAACTGTATCGAATAATTATAATGAAACAGTACAGTGTCCCAACACCTGTACAGAATTCTCTCGGAAGGAAATTTATATAAAATTTAAGTTTCTAAGTGTAAACTAATCACAACAAACCCTCCAGGGTAATTCCCCCAGATACTATTTTTCTTCAGGCTCCTTTGGAAAGTACTCAGGGTAGAGCTTAGTTGCACAACTCGGACAAATAGCATGACTAAATTCAGCTGATGAATGTTGTGAAACATAGACTTCAATTTTATTCCAATACCCAGAATCATCTCGGATATTCTTACAGGATGCACATATTGGCAATAACCCGTTAAGAGTCGCCACCTCTTCCAATGCTTTATTTAACGCTTCATTTTTTGATTCCAACTCTCTCAAAGACTCTTTAAGTGCTTTACGATAGTGAAAAACAGTATAACTAGCGTACACTAATATAAATGAAAAGCAGACAATATACACAGCCCACTGGGCTCCTACTGAAGCGAGACTCTTTGTCGAAACGACACCTTTCAAATAGTTAAAAATAAAAGCATATCCGATAATGACTAACAATATAATCGTAATGCTATTCAAAAGATTAACGCTTTGTTTTCTATAGAATAGAGCAGCAATAACTCCTGACATTATCAGTAAAAACACACCACCCGATTCCATACCAAATGATGTCAGGCTGATAATCCCCAGTGAACTATTAATTCCAATAATACTATTTGCTTTAACTAATGGTGAAATTGATTTTCTATACACATAGAGGAAAAAGAGAGCCAAATATATTACGACATATAAGACGTCACGAATTTGAAATCCTATATGTACCGTTCGATACAAAGTAAAACAGAGAATGAGAATTCCAGAATAGACCCAGAAACGAATTATGGTATCAATTAATCTATTTTCAAGAATGCCAGGGGCATTTGATTCATCTGTATCTACTGATGTACTCTCTACATTCACCCAAAATACCGCTGCTATTTTGATTTAGTATATCATAAAAACAGTATTAAATCCATTATTTGCTAACGAACAGATATTATGAATAATTCTATTGAATTTGGTAAATTTTAGATGAGTACGTCTACGGCCTTGAAAAGAGATAGAAATTTATTTTCAAAAAACTTCACCAAGGTACCCCGTTCTTTTCGAGTCCACTCTTTTGATACGAATGACTGAGAAGAGATGGTAACACCATCCCAATAATATTTCGAGGCTTTTTGATTTAAATGGCTGCATCCTGTTTCGGAAAGATCAGGGTCCGCAGTGTGTTCATGGCAGTTTGAGAATTGTATGGTAAGGGTATCACTGTTTTGCGTCCACCGACCATCACCTGATTGAAATACGACAGTCCCACTCCGTACTACATACGATGCAGTATTATCGTCCTGTATCTGAAGTTGTTCGATAAACACATTTTGCCCAGAAAGATATGAATGTGTCCAAGAATCGATATATTGATTATCGGATATTTCTACTGGTGCAATTGGCCCCATAGCGGTGATATCATGCCCACAGCCAATGAAGCACACTAGTGAATTAAGTAGTATCAATGTACGAATGTTCATTTCTATGCCCTCTGCTACTCACTCATTTGTGGTAACACTGAACGTTCTCTATTAACCTAAGGAACTGCAACAATCTTCACATAACAAGCGGTTAGTAGTGATAAAAAATTCCCCGCATTGTCTAGTTATCAATCAATATACTATGAGACCTGGCTCACTGTGTATTCAGGAAGATTGATACAGTTTGACCCTTTTCCCTTTTAGGACCCTAAAAATAAATATTGGGAAAAGGTATTTCAAATAAAAAAGCACTAAATTTTTAAGCAATTAACGTACCTATTTAAGCAAATTACTATATAATGTAAATATTTGTAAATATTCAAACAAAAAAACTTAAGCACAATAATAACACTAAGCATTGCAATACACAATTTTACACCATATAATTCATCAGAACGCTATTATTACGAATGTAATAGTACACCTCACTTGAACCGAACCATGAAGACCCAATGTTAGATATCTTATTTTATATACTCCTCGGCATGCATGGAAGCATTCACATTCTTGGTTTTCTCAAAGCATTTAAGGTCACTCAATTAGAAGAGCTCACACTCCCTGTATCAAAAAGAATGGGCATTGTATGGCTAGTGGCCGCGCTACTCTTTGGCAGTACCTTTATTCTATTGAAACTTGGGATTCATCAATGGTGGATACTCGCTATAGTTTCATCAGTTTTTTCGCAACTTCTTATTTTCAATAGTTGGGCAGATACAAAATTTGGCACTATTCCTAACGTTCTAATCGGTGGGTTGCTCCTCTATTTATTTTTCGGCTGAATCAGACTGCGCATACTCATATTCTGGTCTAAAAGTTAATCACAAGTTACACTGGTTCTTATTTCAATAACCTACCTTTTGCTCGGGATAACATATAAGAGCATAAATGGACTTTTTGCAGTGTATCATCTATCTTGTACTGAGCAATACTACTATTAAGAGAGATTCTATTTCCGAAACTCCTTGTCTTTTCAACTGCTTTCGCTCTGACCACTCCATAGCCACATTTCAACACTTCTTCTCTGCATTAATAACACAATTACACGCCATTACACACTATCATATCAATGCATGTAGAAAAATCCCCTTTCAAGTATTAAATACATAATTGCCTTTTAATAAGAGTGCATTCTATAGCCACAGCTGTAGGTAAAAAAGGAGTATCATATGGAATTTCAGCATGAATCCTGGGATGAACTTTGGAATCAGGGTGGGTCAAAAGCCGGTGCTACTATTCAGCCAAACGCTTCTCCTTCCCAGCAATCGAGTCAGAACCAATCCTCTGAGGAGACAGCCAATGACCAAACTGAGGATTCTAAGACTCCTGTGGAAGAAGAGGAAGAGCAAGAGCAAGAACCACTATTGGTAACGTTGAGTAACCCTGTTTTTTTAGATCTTGAAGATCAAATATTTATAGATAAACCAGCAAATATTCAGGTTGATGTAACCTATGAAACTGAAAGAAGACCCCGAGAAATTACTTTCCAAATCCATGGTGTATTTGAAGGAGAAACTGAATCAAGTATTGTAACGACAGGTACAATAGATTCTGATAATAAAGCACAAACCACGATAACGATACCACAACATATGACATTTTATCATAAAGAGAATAAAACTGACACCGATAAAATTAGCTATACATTTAAAGCAATGTGCCCGGCCGACAATTCTGAGATTGAAAGCGAAGAGCTATTGCTCCCTAAAAAAATATTTACTGTAGACACTATTGAATACCCAAAACATATTTTCCATGCAGAGAGCGCTGTCCCTTTTTTGGATGAGGATGGCGAACTCATCCATTTTCTTGTTGCTTGTTTTTTGCACGCCAATGAACACCCTGATAAAAAAATTGTGCGTGCCCAACATCCTGAAACCTCAGATGACCCAGAAATTGCCCTTTTTGAAAAACGTATCAATGCAATGACAGCTTTGTCTCTCAATACCCTATCTGATGTGACTTCTTTAGCTCAGAATGATGGAACACTCCTTGATTTTAAACAATCACTCAAAACTCTCTCAATAAAATATGGATGGGAGTGTAACCCTGGAGATGTAAACGAATCAGAAGATTCTGAAACATCTAATGCTATTGAACAATTTCAAAAAACATTCAATACCCTCTATTCGAAATCGATTACTGTAAGTGGATCTCTCGAAAAAGAAACGTGGGAAGCACTCTTTTCTGTAATATATACCACCGCATTTGACATCGCGCAAACAAGCGATTTTTTTGACGATTAACCCTAGGATATTCCATGCCCCCCGATAGCCAAACCCAGAACGAGACCCCACCACTCCAACCTCCAGAACAAAGTGAGAATACTTTTTTCAATGAGTATATGTGCTACCACACATTTTACTGGCTAACGAACCCAGATACCAATGAAGATATTCATTACGATGATAGCAGCCTTGAAAATCACACCTATACAAAAATTAGAATAGAGACTGTTGATTCAAACAAAAATAGTGTTCCCAATATTGAGTATGAGATTGAAAATACTAAAAAGAAAAAGGTCTTGGGAAGAGTAAATAACCTAGGTTTTTTTGAATACACAGCAAAAAAAGCCCCACTGTTTCTCAATGTATCTTTGCCCCATTTTATAGAAGAAACATTTGAGGAAAAACTCGATGACGCATTTGGCGTTGAAATAAAGATCTCCGATACTGCTGGTGCACCATTATCTAGCGAAACAATAATCATTGACCAGAAAACACAGAGTACCAATAAAAAAGGCACCTTCCTTTCAATAGATTCAAAGTCACCAACTCGAGCTATTATTGATTTTCCTCGCCTTACTGAAGACACCTTTGAAGAATCGATGCCCGAGGCCTTTGGCTACGCCCTCTCAATGAAAGATAGTGCCAAAAATAGTGTTGGCGCCATTCCCTTTATATTGAATAGTGAAACTAAAGCACTCAATAAAAAAGGAGAATATGTTGCCATTGTAGATAATGCGACTCAAGTACCTGAAATTGAATTTCCTCAATTTACAGAAAAAGATTTTGAAGAAAAAATCATTGATTCTTTTGCATGTGAAATCATTCTAAAAGACAGCACTAATAATGGCGTTGCAGGATCAGAAGTAACTATTGATACCGTTCCTTTTATACTCAATAAAAAAGGGTGTTATTTACACGTAACGGATACTATCCCCAACACCCAATCCATTGACTTCCCACAGTACCATGAATCAGATTTTGAGGAACCACCATTTGACGCATTTGGTGTACTCGTAACATTACTTGACCACAAATCAAAAAGTGTACCCTATCAAAAAGTCACCATTGATGAACATCCAGGAATTCTCACTAAAAAAGGGACCTATTTTACCATGGAAATGAACGCACCAAACGATGCTACAATAAACTTTTCAGACCTCCATGAGGATAGTCGCGAAGAAGATCTTACACAATTAATCGCTGAAAGCGGGAGAAGGAAAAATGCCTAAATATTTTAGTGAAAACATACTAAAGAAAAAAACCGTACTCGGAATAGTTAAATATTCGTACACCATTGATTTCAACGAATATGCAACGCACCATCCGTTGGCGTTTATTCAAAAGTGTTGTAACAATTGGTTTGTTACCTATTGCGCCCTGTATAAGAGAGGATCACTCAACTATTCTAAAGACAAAGCTATTGATGTAAAAGGTAAAGAGGGCGACCAAGAACGGTTTACCCATTTTCGAATGAACAAATTGGGAGCAGACTATCTCCTGTTGTACAGGGATATCGTGCACAGTCGCTTAATACATACCTCTATCGAGGCAGTAAAAGCAGAAGAGTTACGCAAACGAAAAGAGATCGTTAACAAAACGTTTCTAAACAAAGCTGAAGATGCTGAAATTACTGATGAAAACTACACGACACTTCTAACCGAAAACGCCTTCCCCATTGATGGCATGAAAAAGTTTTTGGGTGAAGTAAAAGACCTTGAAGGTAAAGGAGCGGGAAGTGAATCTGCAACATCAGATATAGATGTTAATATGAAAGGAGATGGAACAGAGTGGGCTGTTAACTATATCAACAAAAAATTCCGTGATCAATATGGATTTGAATCGGGCATCATTTTTGATATCAATTATTATGCGAAAGATTATGTACCTGGAAAATTATTTGGACTTTTGGATGGCCCCCTCCAAAGAGATGATGCTTCTCAAAAAAAGGGTGCCTACTACGATGGTCACAATTGGCGTGACTATCACTTTGAAAAGTATTACAGTTACAATGAAGACCGAAAAGCGCAAATTAAAGCAGCTCTTTTTATGCAATGTCATAATATGAAACAAAGCTGGACTACCTATGCAGATCACTTGCCAGTTGGTCTTCACGACCATGTTACCAGCAATGTTACTGGTGCTCCTGATTTGGTAACGACTCGAACAGAAGCTCTTGATGCGGCAAAAAAAGCTATTAAAGATGATATGGATAGCGGTACTGCAAATCCATATGTAACTCCACAAATGAAAGAATGGGCAGATTCAGATATACTTGCCCAGCAAACAGTTGCGGGAAAAAGTATTGATATGGCTGCAGAAAACAAGATATATGAAGAGAAACTTATACCGGTATCCGAAAAAAGAATTCTCCATGAAATTCATTTAATGGGCGACGACAGCATACAAAAAGACACATCAAACAGCGAACTAAAAAAAGCGAAACTTGAAGCGCTCCCTTATGCCAATGAAGCCTATTATTCAGAAGGTGCAGTACTAACCGTTGTTGTTGCAAAACAAATAACAAGCCACATGTTTGAGCGAGATCAAAACGATAAGAAATTTCTTAATCTCGTAATGGAACCCCATGAGTACTATTGTTCACTGTGTGAACAAATTGGGTTTGCATTCTCTCATCTCCCTCAAAACAATACAGACTATTTAACAAAAGGAGTTAAAGGAGGAAAATATATTCATAGAGCATATAACGTTCTTAAGCATCTTATTTTCCTCTACATATCTAACGATATACTCGAAGGAACTGCCGAGCCGTTTACTACCGAATTTAAACAACGGTTCAATAGAGAGCGGCGCGCTGCCTCTGATTGGGAAGGCGCAAAACAGAAACAGCACTATACAGAGGGCGAAGGGTATTCGGCTGGCTTAAGCGAAGACCAAATGAAAAACTGTGTCGATCTCATTACCGGTAATGAGGGCGTATATGATTATCATGCTGCCGTCCAAGAAAAGCTGATCGAACTCAAAAAAATTGGTGATCAAGTGTATACGCTCATTACCAATAAAGAACCTCAGAACCCTTCTGATGATGCTCCAGTCATCTATACCCCTCCTTCGAAACTATTACTCTATCACAATAATAACCAGGAAATTGTAGACGATATCATTGCAAATCCTAAAGCACGCTATGAACGATTTTTTCCCAAATATGAGACGACTTAACTTATTATGAGGGCTGGAATAAGCCCTCAATTTACCATTCATTTTTGTCAATATTCCTTCTGTATTCTCTCTAGATTGCATTTTTAAAGTAATAGCAGTACTATTTCTTATATTTAATTAACACAGCACCAGTACACCCTTAAGGCAATTCAAACCATGAGCTTAAGCGCTTCAGAAATAGATGCAATCATTATCTCTCTTAAAGTAGCGATATTGTGCACCGTATTTTCTATTGTCCCCGCTCTCACATTAGGGTATATACTCGCACGATTCACTTTTTATGGCAAAACACTTTTAGAAAGTATTATTCACCTTCCCCTTGTTATGCCACCGGTTACCACCGGCTACATACTCCTCATTGCCCTTGGGTCTCAAAGTAGCATTGGGAGTTTTCTGAATGACCTTTTGGGAATAAAAATAGCGTTCACCTTCCCTGCGGCGGTACTCGCTGCAATGGCAGTCTCATTCCCTCTATTTGTTCGTTCCACAAGAACAGCAATGGAAATGGTAAATCCCGGCCTAGAAGAAGCCTCTCGTACTTTAGGCCTCACACGATTGAAAACAATTATTCGTATAACCATTCCACTTTCGCTCCCCGGGATTATCTCTGGAGCAATTCTTGCTTTCGCTCGTTCTCTCGGTGAGTTTGGTGCAACAATTACTTTTGCAGGAAATATAGAAGGCAGCACTCAAACTCTTGCAGGAGCAATATATACGCATATGCAAATTCCTGGGCAAGAAGACGCCACATTTAGATTGGTGATGCTATCTGCATTAATCTCTTTTATAGCAATGGCCCTTTCAGAATATATCATTCGAAAAATGAGGCGCGCATGATTTCAGTATCGATGACAATTCCTCGTAAAAGTTTCGATGTAATACTCAACGAACAATTCAATACAGGAATTACCGGAATTTTTGGCGCAAGTGGCTCAGGCAAAACCACCCTCCTCAATTGTATTGCTGGACTTGAACACCCGAGTCAAGGTTCTATTTCAATATACAAGCACTGTTTGTTTGACTCAAAAAAACAGATAAATCTACCTATCGAAAAAAGGGCAATCGGATATGTATTCCAGGAGGGGCGGCTCTTCCCCCATTTAACGGTTGAACAAAACTTAAGGTTCGGTATTAAACCAAATCAAAAAGATGAATCCTATTTTAGTGAGATTATTACACTTCTCAATCTACGCCATCTTTTGCAAAGCAGCCCCAATGAAATATCAGGTGGTGAGCAACAACGTACTGCCCTTGCTCGTGCACTCCTTTCATCTCCCGACCTTTTACTCCTTGATGAACCATTTTCCGCTTTAGACACAGAACTCAGAGGTCAAATCATCCCCTTTCTTCTGAAAATTCAAAAAGCTATACACATACCCATACTTGTCGTGAGTCATGAATTACAAGACATATTAAAACTCACCAATCGACTCTGTATCCTGCGTAAAGGACGATGTGTAGGACATGATGAATATCATACGCTCCTCCAAGATAAATCCCTTTCTGAAATATGCAATACAAGCCACCTTCTTAATGTAATGGAATTAACGGTAAACAGTGTAGATAAAGAAAATAGTATCGCAACATTAGAAGTGCCCGACACAGACAATAGCATACGTATTACTGTACCTAAATCACGGCATACCTTAGAGTCTGGCAACAGTGTTAAACTGTTTCTCTATTCAAATGAGATTGCTCTGTCAACCCATCGTATTTCTTCAGTGACCATTCAAAACCAAGTACAAGGCACTATAACAGAAATGATTCAACGGTCTGGCATCGTACTATGCACCATAGATATTGGGGTCACACTAATTGCAGAGATCACACAGGACTCATGTAACCGTCTCTCCCTTGTTGAGGGAAATGTTGTCTGGTGCCTCTTTAAATCAGTGGCAATTGATACGGTATATTAGAATTGAGTTCCTATTTAAATCCATGGTTGTGCCATAGTTTTTTCATTTCTTTAGATTGTAGAAATCCTAAAAATTTTTCGGCCTCTTTGGAGTGAGAAATTAAAGTTGCAACATAGTGAATAGGCTCATGAGACTCTTGTGAGAATTCTCCGAGAGTCACCACTTTATTAGATGCCAATGCGTCGCTTTTATATACAATTCCATAAGGCATCTCACCCAATTCTACCATGAGTAGCGCAGCTCGTACATTGTTACTTTTAAAAATATTTGGTTCGAGAGCCTCCCACCAATGCATAAAATGCAATGCTTGTTGAGCATATATCCCAGCCGGTACATGGACAGGATTCCCAATCGCAAGAGAGGGACCATTTAACGAACCAAATGAGAAACTACTATCAACAACCTGCAATGAATTACTTGAATCCATAGTCTCTTTAATCCGAGGAGCGATAATAACTAAACTGTTTCCTGCTACGGTTGCGGTAGGCGACTGCCCCCCTTTTCGTTTTTCAAAAAGATACTCTATCCAATTTTTATTCGCAGAAATCAAGAGATCCGGTTCTGCCCCACTCATTATTTGCCGAGCAAGTGTTCCACTCGATGCGGTATGGATGCTAATCTCACCATGGTGTTCGACTTGATATTCTACAACAAGATCTTTAAGAACATTGGTTAGACTTGAAGCTGCGAAAATAAGAATAGGCTCAGTTTTAATTTGGCCATTTTTTTTATGCTCATCTTGACATCCAAGAAGTAATATACCCACTTGAGTCATTAAAATAAGAATTAGATTCTTTTGAAGGCTCTTTCTTAGCATTATTAAACAAGACAAACCGTTCATTTAAAGATAGGAAAAGAAGATATCAGGTGATAGATTTTGAGGCTCACCGGCTCAATATGCCTAAAAAGAATTTCACCTCCACTGTTACAGCTTTGTATGAAAGCATTAATCTATACTCGATCCTCCTTCTCTCTCTTGATACTCCTCACTTTTGTTGTTAGTTTGAGACAAAGTCTCAATTAACTGGTAATCCTCCTACATGAACAACACAAAATACGTTGCACAAAACAAAAATCTCGGTTCTATAACCGTAGTAGGAAAGTGGATAAACATTACCTGTGAACGCACAACACTCTCTGTAACAGGTGAAGAGTTTGATAAACTTGCAAAACTTTTTTACCACGCATTAGATTCACTCGCCAAACACCCAGAGGAGCAATCAGAATTATCATGCATTGAAAAACTCGGGAAGGTGACATTACTCAAAGATAAATGGACACGGGTAAGAATACTGAATACCTCTCTGATGCTTTGTACTCATAAAATGAGGAAACTTGCGAGCATGGTTATTGAAGGATGGCATACGTGTATCGCAGACCCGGATATTGACATACTCAGACCCGATAAAGAGATAGATGGAGACATTGAGTCAATGCTCTATAGTATTGAGCAGAAAGGATTTGACGAAACATAATCACCTTGAATACAAAAAAAGCGAGCCTCTATAGAGACTCGCTTTTTGAATATTGTGTCTACTTGCTATTTTACGCCAAATGATTTTCCAATCACCGTAAATTCATCAAGAGAGAGTTGTGAGTATTTTCTAAACTTAGCCTCTATCGATTTCTCTTCTACCGCATTTTCTGCATTGAAATATTGAGAGAGTTTAACACCAGCCAACTTGAGACGCTTTCCTGCTTTAATCAAGCGAGATTTTTGACGGTCAGTTTTAAGATCAATTGGTTCAAGTTTCACTATTTTCTCATGGATGCTACTTACTTTATAGCGATACTTTTTTGAAAGGACAACAAGTTGTTCATACTGTTCATCAGATAATTCAGAGACGGTACTCAAGTCGAATTCATTAATTTTTACGGACCATGCTATTCCACTTTTAATCCAGTGTGCGGCAGATTTTTGGAAAATCTCACCTTTATTCTCATTTATTTGGTCAAAAGAAAGATCGCTATCATCAATATCTTTCATCTCTTGTATTCCTGCTAAATCTTTAACAGTATACTTAGATGGGTCCATTTCTATAACACGTTCCTCTTGGCCCGCATTAGCGGCTTTACTTTCAGTTATGGCCGTAACCACAAGTACAATAAGTGCTATTGAGATAACAGAGCATACAATTCGTTTAATAAGGCTTTTTGCATTTATTGCAATAGAGAATGAAAGCATTGTAATTGCAACCAGAATCACTAACCTGGATACTTCGGTGTTCATCATTAGTCCCTTTCAGATTTCAGCTAAAGTAATACATATAGTAAATGTAAACGCTTTAGCTACTAAGTCAAGTAATGTTCTGTGTCTAGCAGCTAATCCATCAGTTATTTACTAAAGCAGTACCACAAATACCCGAGTTCGTATCATAATACGCTCATTTATACAGCCTCACTCCCATTAACACTTAAATTACAGAAGTTTAACGCCCTAGTCAACATCTTCTTGAATCCACTCATTTCCAATCATATTTACTAGAGCTCCACTATTTAATCCTGTTTTATCAGTCAAAATTGTCCCCGATTCGTGATTAAATTCATAATAAGCAACAAGATTATCAAAACAGTAGCGTTAAGACCGTATTACAAATTACCTATCCCCACAATTTTAAGATATATTTAGGAAGACTTTAGGGACAGGGTTACACTATACTTATACATATCAAAACATTTTATACGTTTATACCGTGGGTTATTATTCATGCTATCATTATCATGTCATGTACCGATAGTGTCGCACCAATTACTCCCATTGACTTCGACTTAATAAGTTCAAGTATCATTTCCAGCAGTGATTTTGAAGGAGACTCTGATGTATCGTCTGAAACAGTTTCTTCGTCTTCTTCAGTTTATACAGATCACTCTTCATCATCAAGTACCCTATCTATTCAAGCCAGTGTTAATAATGTATCAAGCTCTTCGGCTCCCGAATTATCTTCTTCTGAAACACAATATGAAAGTTCTTCCTCGTTCACCTCAAGTTCAAGCGTTTTACCTGTTGATCCTTTCCCAGGAGAATGTTCCGAAATTTATGACCAAACTATTGTTCCAACATTTAATGTATCCATAGACCAAACCTCTTTAAATGCTCTCCTTGCATGTAATGAAGCTAAAGTCTATTACCCTGCCAAATTTATTTGGGAAGGTGACACAATTGATGTAATGATTCGCCAAAAAGGAAACTGGTCTTGGAAGTGTGAAAAGAAACAATTTGTAATTTCTTTTAATGAGAACTCAAAAGGTCGGTTTAAAGGACAACGAAAAATTGTACTCGATGCTCCATGGTACGACCATTCCTATCTTAATGAACGTATGAGCTTCTCAATAATGAAAGATTTTGGGGAATACTATTCATGTACTAACCATGCACTTCTCAATATAAATGACCAGCTATACGGACTATACTCTAACATTGAACGTTTAGATAAAGAGTATCTTGAACGCCACTTTGAAAACCCTGAAGGCAACCTGTACGAATCTGCTGAAGAACTAAAAACTAACGAAGAGGCTCCTGGAGATGAAATAAACATCAATGGGTTTTGGAACGCCCAAACTCCCGAAGCGTTCAGCAAAGTAGTAAACATGCAACAAGTAATTTCTCAATGGGCTGCACAAGCCTTTATTAGTGATTCAGATAGTTGGTGGGCTGGGTACCACATAAATTCTTATGTATACGACATACCAGATAGCACTCTTGTCATGTTGCCCTACGATATGGATATGGGAATGCGTTTTGAAGTAGGAACAACCAGCATCAATGATAGCTATGACACTACTATCACCCGCGACCCTATATATCACGAACATAGGAACCATAAAAAAGAGGACCTTTTTAAAATGGTTATGCGAGACTCTTTGTGGTGTGAATACTTTATCGAATCATTAGAGAAACACTACCTCAATTGGGATGTTGCCAAACTCGAAAATAGATACACCACATATGTTAAACAAATAAAAAATCATGCACATTTAGATCCTTACAAGTTTTTTACGAGCAATGACTTTGATTTGCATGTTGCTCAAGCACAACATTTCTTTAGGGATAGAGCGATATATATTAGACAATGGATAGACAGAGGTAATCACTGCCCTGCATACCAATAGTGAGTATTGTAATTATTTGAGCGAAAGTTCCATGATAAAATCATCCATATAATAACCATTACCGATATCATTCTTCTCTTCTCGAATTTTGACAAACCCTTTTCGAATGTACCAGGCAACCGTAGCATCATTATCACGGTTTACGGTTAGCCAGATTGATTGGATACCATCATTTTTAGCATTCTGTACAATAAAGTCGAGAGTATTGTTTCCAATACCTGAACCACGCAAATCTTCTTTGATATAAATTTTACTGATCATCATTCTATTAGTTTCCGGATCATTTACTAATCCAATATACCCAACAGATTCAGCCCCTTTCGTTATCAAAAAATAGTCATAGCCCTGCTCGATTTGACTCAATATTGCCGCAACACTTTGAAACTTTTTAAGCATATAATCTACTTGACCTTGACCAATCATCGGTACAAAATGCTGATTCCAAATTTTATTAGCCAAATGAGCTACAGATTCAATATCCTTTTTTTGAACAACATGCTTAAAAGTTATCATCTATTCTCCAATCCACAAAATCCCCTCTCAGTACTTTTAAAATAATAAAAAAAGCCCTCCTATAGTTTAGGAAAGCCTCTTTATATATAAACAATACTAGATGACAGATGTTATGGGCATCCTACCAACTCATTACATGGGTCAGTATTCCCTTCTACAAGCCATACATTATCAACATAGAGTCCATGAGTACCAGCATTACCAATATTCATAACCACACGAGCATTTGCTGTTTCAGGCATAGTAAAGGTATATGCGTATCTATTCATAGTAGTTGTTACCGCGGCACCACTCGAAATATTTGAGTAATCGGTCCATGGTGACCCATCTGTTTCAATTTTGATACTTGCTGTTCGAGAAACTGTTGCACGAGCGTCGAAGGCAAAAGTATAGGTCTTCCCGCTTTGCAATGTAAAGCCACCCTGACGTGGTTGAATATGCCAACTACTTGAACCGTCGTTTGTGATATTAATTAAATACTCACCACTCACTACATCACATGTTGCTGAACCACTATAAATCGAACAATCCCAATTCGACTCTCCGCTAGAAAAGTCACCATTATCAATGATATTTACTGCAACAACTTCCGTTGTTGTGCCAGTAACCACTGCACTGTATTGTATTGAAGAATTCCCCGCTGCATCTCGAGCTTTAACTTTAAAGTCGTAACTCGTTAGAGGCGAAAGGCCAGTAACAGTATATTGAGAGCTCGTTGTAGTGGCCACCAAAATATCATCCTGATAAAAGTCATAGCCTATAACACCTACATTGTCAGATCCTGTATTCCAATCAAGGGCAATACTGTTAGTACCGCTTTGAGTTGTCACAAGACCGGTTACTGTAGCAGGAGCTTCTGTGTCTGGAATTACTGGTACAAAACGTACCCAGTTAATATTTTGACTTCCATTACTGAATACAAGTCTTACTGTATGTGATGTGCCACTTGCTATAGTAAATGTTTCTGATGTTGCAGTCTTCCACGTTTGATATTGGCTACCACTTCCAGTATAAGTAGCGCTTGATTTTGTAAATGTTGTTTTTGCAACGCCATCAATTAATAGTTGAGTCGAACGATTCGTTGACCATGATGCAATACGTACTTCCATTTTCCATGTTCCTGGATCGAGTGTTTGATTTTCAAATTCTACCCAACGCCCCGCTTCAATCCAGCCAATATTTTTTCCGCCACCTACATCCTCTGTATTTTCTGTCTGAATACTCGAGTGCTTGGCTGTATAATCTTCCACTTGAACTAATAGTTCAGTTTGTTGAGGTTCTTGATCTGTTGTTACCAAAACCGGAGCCGTTAACGCTGAACTATTCCCAGAAGCATCTTTTGCTTGTACCGTTATAGAATATTCTGTATCAGAATCAAGGCTAGTAACAGAAGTTCCTGTAACAACACCAAGAGCTTGGCTTAATACACCATCTACATATACATCATAACCAGTCACACCAATATTATCAGATGAAGCTGACCATGATACTGAAATTGATGTTGAACCTGAAGCCACTGCAGAAAGTGCTGTTGGCGTAGTTGGTGATTCGCTGTCTGGATCGGTGGTTACTAAAACAGCACCTGATTGACTCGACACATTCCCTGCAGCATCAAATGCACCAATTGTAATTGAATACTCTGTATTATAGGTTAACCCAATAAGTGTGGTACTGGCAATAGCTGCAACTGATTTATTTAAGATACCATTAGTATATATTCTGTACCCGGCAACCCCAACATTATCTGTAGAAATATCCCAAGAGAGATTCACACTCTGCATTCCTGTTGCAAGGGCAGAAATATTTACAGGTACCGAAGGGGCCTCAATATCTGGAGCGCCTAATGTTGTTACTACTGTAGGAGTGCTCGCAGAAGAACTATTCCCTGAAGCATCTCTAGCATACACCACTACTGTGTAGGGAGTCTCTTCAGTTAATCCCAAAATAGTTGCTGCTGTTGCTATAGTTGTTTGAATAAATACTCCATCAACATAAATATCATATGCTACAACGCCAATATTATCTGTTGATGCATTCCAATTTAGATCAAATGATGTTACAGAAGGAGACGCCACAATTCCTGTTGGGATAGTGGGCGCAACCAAATCGTCATCAGTAGTTACTGATACTTGTGCACTCATTAATCCTTTGTTACCCACAGCATCTTTTGCCTGAACACTCAACGAATATGTTGTATTGTAAGTAAGATTTGAGAGTGAGGTGTTCGTTCCTGTAATCGATTTGTTAAAACTTCCATCAACGTAAAGGTCATATCCTACAACTCCAACATTATCAACTGCAGGATTCCATGACACATCAATTCCCGTCAGACCAAGAGCGAACCCACTGAGTCCTGTAACTTGTGTCGGTGGATCAGTATCGGCAGGTGCAACCGGAACAAACCTAATCCAATTTAGATTTTGGCTGCCTGTTAAGAAATTAATTCGTACGGTATGTGTATCACCGTTATCAATCAGGAAAGTATTTGTTGTTCCTGTTGCCCACGTTTGATATTGACTTCCACTTCCGGTATAGGTACTTGTTGGCTGTATAAAGGTTGATTTTCTTGCGCCATCAACAAGGAGATCAAACGAAGAATTTGATGACCATGTCGCTGTTCTTACTTGAACCTCCCATTCACCTGGAGCTATAATTTGATCACTAAACTCAACCCAACCTCCAACTGAGATCCATCCTATATTAAGACCACCACCAACATCTGATGTTGTTTCGGTTTGAATTGCCGAAGCTTTTGTGGTATAATCTTCTGCTTCGATGGTAAGCTCTTCTTGTTGAGGCTCTGCTGCTGTTGTCACAATCAGTTCAACACTTTTATCAGAAATATTTCCCGATGCGTCTTGAGCAGAAATCCTAATACGATATGCCGTGTTAGCCACTAACCCCGTGAGCGTTGTTGTGCTGGCACCACCAACAAACTGATTAACAAATCCATCTATGTATACACGATATAAACCCACTGCGATATTATCTGTAGAAGGAGTCCAGGCAATAGTAAGTTTTGTCATTTCAGTAGCGGCTACCGCAAGTCCTGTTGGAACCGTTGGTGCTTCAGTGTCGGAATCGGTTGTTACTTGTACTACTGTACTCTGCGCAGACATGTTTCCTGCGGCATCAAGAGCACGAATAGATAATGAGTATTCAGTATTATAGGTCAGCCCACTAATCGAAGTACTAGTAACAGCACCAATAGTTTGCAAAAGGATTCCATCAAGATACACCATGTACCCGGTTACTCCAACGTTATCATTTGACGCAGACCACTGTACTAGAACCTGTGTCATTCCCTGTGCTTCAGCACTCACACCTGCCGGAATTGTAGGAGCCTCTGTATCAGGTAATGGCTCAGTGGTAACAACCACAGGAGCGCTAAGCGCTGAACTATTACTAGCAGCATCAACTGCTCTTAGGGAAATGGCATACGCAGTTTCTGCTGAAAGACCGGTGATCGATGTGGATGTTACAACTGGAAGTGAGCTATTCAGTATTCCATCTATATAAAGGTCATACCCAACGACACCCACATTGTCTGTGGATGCATTCCATGTAACGATAATCGATTCAAAACTTTGCGCAACTGCATTTACACTCGTTGGCACAGTTGGAGATACAAGATCAGAATCTGTCACAACAGTAATTTCAGAACTTGTAGCTGAAATATTTCCAGCGGCATCTTTAGCTCTCATTGTTAGTGCATATTGAGTATTTCCTGAAAGCCCTGTTATGGTCGATGCCGTAACAGAGCCGAGAGATTGATTCACTACTCCATTAACGAGGATATCATATCCAACTACTGCGATGTTATCTGTTGCAGCTGTCCAAGTTAGAGCAATTGTTGTCATACCTGTTGCAGTCCCATTCACATTTGTTGGAACTGTTGGCGCTTCAGCATCTGGTGTAGAACACGTCGACGCCTCGGCAAAAACCACATCATCAAAATACACATCTGCTGTTCCACGACCGCCAAGTTTAAACCCAACCTTTGTCTTACTAAATGAATACGCAGAAGTAAAGGTATGTGAGTAACGCTGCATGGTTGTTGTAATAGCTTGCACTTTAGAAGTTACCGCTTGGTACGGTGACCCGTTTTGCTCCACCATCAACTCAATTTCTCTATTTGCAGTGGCCCGAGCGCTATAGGTAACTTTGTATTCAACGCCATTAGATATGGACGTTTCGTTCCACGTTTGAATTGACCACGTAACTCCTGCACTTGAAATATTTGCAAACAACTCGCCAGAAATAACTGAATAATTAACATTCGCTGCAGATTGATCATACCAACTATCCCAGTTTGTAAGACCATTATCAAAGTCACCATTTGACAAAATATTATCACAAGTCTCTGATGCTGCCTCTAATACTGTGACCGTCACGTAAGCCACCCCCGACAACCCATCGTTATCTATAACAGTCAATTCAAGTATATGTACGCCATCAGTAAGAGTTACTTCTGGATTTTGTGAGGATGCAAGCAGCACTGTGCCTTCTCTCCATTCGTACGACACAATAGTTCCTTCTTCATCAGTCCCAGAACCTGTGAGAGTCACCAATTCTCCAGCAACGCCATCACTATCTACCAGAACTTGGTCGGCACCTGCATGTGCAGTAGGTTTGCCTAATCCACAAGGATCGCATGGTACATAATTATCTTTCTCTTCAGAAAGGAAGTCTTTTACATATCCCCCCATAAAACCAGGAGAGTCTGCAAGAATGGTAAATTGATCATCTTCCCACATTATAGATTCAAACGCATTATCAAAAGACCAAGCAGTCCAACTCATAGTATTCGTTTTCATAAAGTCTTTAATAAATGTTCCGAAAGCTTCCTGATCAACAACAGCAGTACTTCCATCGCATGCTGCAAAAGGGCAGTTCGCACCTTCTTGGTACCCAAACTCGGTAACAATAATTGGATGGGTATTTACAGTCTCACCTAAATAAGTCGAAAGAGATGGATCGTCATACCAATGCCATGGATAAATATGAAGGGTATACCCAATACGCTCAACAACACTCGGGTCATCGATTGGGTTAGAGCTAATACCAGACAATGAATGGCTCCACATAGGATTACTCACATAAATAAACGTTTCAGTTGCACCAAGGTCATTTCTAATGGCATCAACCATAGGTTGCGCAAATTGATCTTTATAGGCACTCCACGTTTGATCACCCCCATTACCACAATCATCAACAGAGCAATCTAAATCTGAAACTGGCTCATTATAGAGCTCGAAAAGTATATTTGGAATGTCTTTATATCGAGGCGCCGCCCAATTCCAAAACTCCATAGTCTTTGAATAATTTGTTGCAGCATAGTTCCAGTTATTAATCGCATGATAATCTAATAAACAATATACGTCTTGAAGCACACACTCTTCCACTGCAGCATCAATAAACGAGGTCCACTCTGAAGGTTGTTCGTTCCAACCTGCAAAAGGCCAGCCTCCACCAATCGGATGTATAGGAATACGTACTACATTTGAGTGCCATCCTTTTGAAGCATCAGTTGCTAAACGAATCGCTGCTTTAAGTTGATTTTCTGGAGTATCGGCAAGCTCCCCACTATAGTTTCCGCCAATAGGGTCTCGCAGCATGCCCGTAAATTTTGCATCCGCAAGCGCAACGCCGCGAAGTACAACAATGTTGTCATCGGGATCGCAAATATTTTTTCCACAAGTGTGTAGTCTTGGTATTGCTGCCGAGACGTGTCCCAAGCCGAGCAATAATATTGATAATAAAACTAATTGAATCGTTTTCAATGTAGTATCCTTTATAGGGGTTTTGGTCTTGCAATCTACTCTCACCATTCACTTAACTGTCTTTGTCCCAAACCGTAGTGTATAAGCGAATTCAAGTAACATTACTAGCGGATACAAATGTAATTAATAAGAAATATGTTATATAAACGTAACCTCTTCTTTTACATAGGAGAACATCATGATACTTACAAATTATATCATAGAAGTTTTGGTAACAATTATTGTATATAGACATGAGTAGGCCAGAACAGACCGTACTCTTTTTGTTTTTTTAGGTAGCGCATGTGGTTAAAAACAAATGAACAATTCTAATAGGGTATAGAAATCTATGGTACAACTCCTATACCCCCAACGTAATTATTGAAATTCAATCACATATATATTTGCTGTTATTGAGGCCGGAACCTGTACTATGCCGTCATTCACAACACCAGCAAACACTTTTTCACCAAACACGGTGTAGAGTTTAAAAGTATCAACGTTAGAGTTCGATATAACTATCCTTGTATTTCCCACGTGGGTAACCATTTGGGCTGTTTTTAATATTATGTGAGATAGTACCATATCGGCTGTATACTCCCCATTGTCTGAGCTGCTTGATTCTAACTGATCATTTTGGCTTGACTCACCATCAGTACTACTCATTTCTTCTTGTTTCTCACTACTCTCAGATTCTTCTGAACTATCATCACTACTCATGATTGCATCGCTTGATTCTGTATCAGTAACAGAAGAGGATGAAGAAACTTCTTGGTCATCATCTATGATGGTTAACGATTCAATGACACTCAACTCAAAAAGTGAATAGCCATATTCACCGGATCGTTCCTTACAGTGCAAACGAATATATTGTGCATTTTGTGATCCCAATGCGATTATATCATTTCCACCTTTACCTTGTGATTCATTATGTATTTCATGCCATTCCTGAGCGTCATCAGAGATTTCAATACTGTACTGTTTTGCATATGCCGCCTCCCACTCAATAGACACTCCTGAAAACTGCTTAACCGTTCCTAGATCAATATAAATCCACTCATCATCAGCACCATGACCACTCTCCCATCGAGTATCACTTAATCCATCGACAGCAAAATCAGCTACATTGTCATCTCTAACAGATGAAGCTACCACTTTGTTATTTTTAGAAAGAGCATCCCCACCAGAGAGATAAAAATCACGTACACTCTGCACCCAATCGGAACCATCATAATATTCAGCAACTAATGAATAATTACCACTGACTGACGGCATGGTAATGGTAAAATTAAGAACAGATTTTTCTAGAGGGAGTACGGTTACTGATTGTTTTTCAAGAACATACACAGCAGCTCCCTCCTTAGTGATTGCCACTCCGCCCTCGACTACTTTGAATCGAACATCCCCCGTAAACGTTTCTCTCGAATCATTATACACCGAAACATTTAAGGCATACTCTTGTCCACCTAAGTAAGAATTTGCATAATGGTTAATCGCTAGACCCACAGGCGCAAAGGCATCCTTAACATACACTTCAAAATAGGGGTCAAAATTCAGTTCAGAAATTGGGTTTAAAAAATTATCGCTTGTGGCGCCCTCCCCTGGTTTTGAATAACTGAGTACTGTGAAATGCTGCATCCCTATAAAATCACGAGTCTCTCTCCAAAATTCAGTCAGAGCAGCTTCATAGGTTGCGTAGGTATACCTCCGCCCCTCTTCTGTTCCATATGTGCCCTTTCCCTTTCCACCAAGAAGATACTCATAAATATCTGAAGTCAAACTCGTTGGTGAACCATCACGATTTATCCACAGCCACCCATATTCATTATTTATCATTGGAGCATCATCACCTTTGTAGTTATACTCATTCCACCCAAGATTATGTTTATAGCCATCTTGTAATGTATCAAGTCCACTTAAATCAAAGGGAAAATTATCTCCCAAAAAAAGATACGGATGTAATTCAGTTGGATCACCTGGACTGTGCTGCCCTAAGAAAGAATTCTCCCAAGTTCTATTTTGAATATCAATAGATCGCACACTGGTTATTGCATCATATGACTGAGGGAGTTTTGATTCATTCGTCATGTCCCAGATAACGACACTCGGGTGCGTTTGTCGTTCATAGATCCAGTCGGTAGCTTCTATTACAAGTTGCTCTGTTGTCTGAGTATAACTACCAGCACCCCAGGGCCCGGTCCATGCATGATATTCATCTTGTATTAATAATCCCACTTCATCAAAAATATCGTACCAGAAGTCAGGTGCAAATCCGATATGAATCCGCGCTGAATTCCAATTCATTGCTTTCATTTGGTGGGCAAGTTTTATGACCCATGTAGTATCCCACGGAAGCATTGCTCTATTAGGATCCTCATAAAATCGATTAACACAAACATTCGTCCCCAATAACGGATACGCTTCTCCATTCAATTCAGGCATGTTCGTACTGGCATTAAATTCAAAAGTTCGCATACCAAAACGATCTATTTGTGAGTCTCCTGAGGTTTCTGTTTTTAAAAGATAGAGAAACGGATTCTCTGGAGACCAATAGTGCGCATTAGGGAGTATCAATTCTGTAGTCACTATTTTTTCTGAATGGGCAGGAATCGAAACAGATACTTTCCCTGTTACGACCTCATCATTTGAAATAAATTCATTTACAGTAAATGCCACATCTCCAGTGTAATCCTGGCCACTCTCATTTTTAACAACAAGTTGCACCTCTAATGCATTATTATTTTTTGGATTAACCTGTACTTTCTCAATAGTTGGATTATCAGCCAAAAAGATTTCAACTGCATCATAGATCCCTGGGTTATACACTTTCTTTTCAGCATCGTCACTTTGAAACACCATACTATTTGTTGGGAACCCTTTTTCACCAATACGAATTTCAAGAGTGTTCTCACCTGAAAAATTAAGGTGTTCTCTTATGTCAAAGTAAGAGGGAGTAAAATTGTTTTGATGATCACCAACGAGGTGTCCATTGATATAGACATACTTGCCGTATTTAGCTTTATGAACTTTTAACAGCGCCGTTTCTGTCTCAGATTGATTCAACAAAAATATTTTTTTGTACCACCACCAATCACCACTTCCCACACTTCCTGAAGCTTGGTCTGCAAAACTAGGAACCGAGATAGTAGCACTATAGTCTCCACCTACATCATTGTCTCCACCCTTTTTCAATTCCCATGTTCCATCAAGAGATACGATTGTTCTATTAGCAAGTACCACAGATAAACTGAGTACAACGCATACCAATACATTAATTATTTGAAATTTCATTTTATGCCCAATGTTATAAAATAGCATTTTGCCATTTTCGGTTTAATACAACGTGCGTCCCGTCCCACAAGTAGGTAAACCAAAGCAGTATTGTTTAATTCAACAAGACTACCTGTATATCATTAATAGCGAATTGTGTGTTGTGTGCTTTTAATGTGCTCTAGAAGCTCTATTGAGCCTCCAACTAAATATATTATTATTACCTGTTCGTACTAGTAATAGATTGATACATCCCATTCTCAACTTAAAAGTTTACAGTATCCACCTCTTCATTGTGGATGTTTTTAAAAACCAAAAACATCAAAAATCAATAATTAGGTAAATTTATGCACTTTTTGTTGATGTTTAGGTCAACAAAATCGAAATATACCTTTGAATTTACTAGCATCACTTCATGGAACAACATATATTAAACCCATGATTCATTTATTCGAGTATAACGACTACCGGGAGTATCTCTCAGATTATTACCACGGTAAAAAGGAGCGTAAACAATACGTCACCTACCGGTCTATGGGAAAACAGCTCAAAGTAGACCCTAGTTATCTCATTAAACTTTTTAAACTTGAAGCTCATTTAAAACCAGTTGCACTTCCTGCCATAGTATCTCTCTGTGAACTCAATGAAAAAGAAGCTCAATTTCTAGAAGCACTTTTCTACTTCACAAAAGCAAAAAACGAAAAAGATATTGCAAACCATTATGAACAAATGCAAATCATTCGCGGTGTTAATGCTCTGACCCTCTCAACGGGACAATACGAATTTTATAACAAATGGTACTATAGTGCACTTTGGGCATTACTCCATATTGATGGAATGGGAACTCAGAAAAAATTTGGAAAACTTCTGACACCCAATATTTCAGAAAAAGAAGTTAAAGAGGCCCTGAACCTTCTTGAAACATTAAACCTTATCGAAAAAAATAGTGGTGGTAATTATATACCAAAGGACCGCCACCTTAAAGCTGGCTCTATTCGTAAAAATCCAGTAAAAACTTACCATAGTCAAATGATAGATCTCGGTAAAGAATCATTATATTCTATGAAGGCCGACACTCGTACGGTTCTCGGTATGTCCTTGGCAGTAGACGCTGCATGCTTTGATGATATAAATGAAATCCTTGAAAACACGGTCAAAAAAATACGTGCTCGAGTTGATGAAGTTACCACACCAGACAGAGTATTGCAAACAAACATACAGCTATTCCCCATTGCAAATAAGGGGGGTACTCAATGATACTCTTACATTCCATCTCAAAAGTAACAGTACTTTTCTTAATAAGCTCTTTTCTTTTAAATTGTTCTCTTCCAGAAGACACCTTAGCTGGAGGTGCAAGTACCGAAGTAGGCAATCCTGAAATTTCAGAAACTGACACATTAAACATCCAAGGTACTGTATATTCTAATTTAGGGATTGCAGTAAAAACCGCATCAGTCACTCTCATCCCTGAACATGCTATTCCACTGATTGACACAACATACTACACAACCAATACTGACAGCTTAGGCGTGTATCAATTTTCAAATATTCCCTATGGAAACTATACACTATTTGGCGTTTCACTCTCTTCATCAGAAGTATTTTTCAGAAACCATATTTCAATACTTGACACAACTACTCAAACATTAGCCGACACACTCAATGCTGGCGGCACCATCTCAATAGTTCTCCCAGACTCTATTACCTCTGGATTTGTATATATCCCAAGAACACCATTATACCATCAGAATTACAACACAGACACCCTTATTATCAACAACGTCCCCACAAATAGAGCATTCGCTCTTATATGGGCAGATACCATAAGCGACACTTCTATTCTACTTGATTCTTTCACAGTAACACCAAACACACTATTAGAATTACACTACCAAAAAACAACAATCGATCCCGTTGATTCAAACACGAGTATTGATTCAACAACAAATGACACCACATTAATAGAGCCTATCGACACTGTCCCTAATATTCTTGTTGTGATTGAATTTGATACACTGCAACCTATCATAGACCAGCCGTATTTAACAGCCTTAGAGAGCCAAAGTATCAGCTATAATCTAATATCAAGTAAACACATTTTATCTCAAGAAGACACAACAGACATTGACGCAATTGTTATTCTTCCCTCTGCTCTTTCCACAAATATGACTACTCGATATCGCGACATACAAAAGCCGATACTTATTATGGAAGCCTGGCTTCAGGATGACATGGGACTTACTGGCACTGTAGAAACCCAAGATTACTTTTCTGGGACACCTCTCGAAGGGGGGGCTACACAAATTAAAATCAAAGACTCATCACATGATGCCATAAAAAACATAGCATCTCCTGCGGAGATATCAACCACCCCGTTTAATTTGAGCTGGGGTATTCCGAGCCAAACAGCAACACTACTGGCTACTGAAATTGTAGATACCCACAAATCACTCTTCTATTATTATGAATCTGATACAATGATGTACTCAATGAAAGCACCTGATATACGGGTTGCCCTTTTATTTTCAGAGACCATGTCTCCCTATTTAACACCAACAGCAATAGAACTTTTTAAATCAGCAGTACTTCTAACACTAGGAGAACTGTAGTAGCCGTTAAACAGTAAGCCACACAACACAACAACACCGGAGCAATAATGACTTTAGAAATACCTACTCCCCAAGGTATCGTTAAACGTAACGCCTTATGTTATGGTACCGCAACAGAAATCGGCAATCCTATAGTGTATATACTCGTACTCATTCTATCGATGAGTAGTAGTATTCACACTGCTGAAATTACCGCCACTCCCATGCTCTGGCACAAAACAACCCTTACCTTTGAAGGGCCCGCACTCTCCGAAAGCGGCACAAAAAATCCATACAGAGCCTACCGTCTTGATGTCACCTTTACCGGACCCTCAGCACAATCGTACACCGTACCAGGTTTTTACGCTGCCGATGGAGATGCTGCAGAAACGGGAGCCACATCTGGCACAACATGGCAAGTACGATTTCCTGCAGATGAAGTTGGTGAATGGAGTTACTCCGCTGAATTTACTAAAGGACCTAATGTTTCAACACAAGGGGGCGGAACAAGCGCAGGAGCTTTTGATGGAGACGCAGGCACCTTCACCGTTATAGAAAGTGACAAACCTACCCAAGGAAAAGATTTCAGAGGAAAAGGAAAGCTCACCTATACTGGCACCCATCACCTCTCATTCAGAGGCAGCGATGAACCATTTATGAAAGCAGGCGCCAATAGTCCAGAGGTGTTCTTACAATTTAAAGGTTTTGATAATACCAATTCAGACAGAACCTATCCTGAACATATTAAAGACTGGAACACAGGAGACCCCACATGGAAAGGATCAAAAGGGAAAGGAATTATTGGTGCTGTTAATTACCTCTCAAGTCTTGATATTAATGCAGTATACTTTTTAACAATGAACCATCATGGCGATGGTAAAGAAGCATTCCCATGGATTGATAAAAACTCTCCCGATATTTTTGATTGTTCAAAACTGGATCAATGGGAGATTGTATTTGAGCACTTCGACAGAATGGGTATGATGGTACATTTTGTGCTCACAGAAACTGAAAATGAAGCGTATTTTGAAGTTGAAGAGAACGGAGCCCCCGGAGGATTTGCGCATTTAAGGAAACTGTATTACCGAGAAATGGTTGCACGTTTTGGGCATCACATGGCAATTACTTGGAACATCGGCGAAGAAAATGGCTGGGCCGAGGGTTCAGGAAACAATACAGCAAACACCAATAAACAACGAAGAGACTTTGCAAGTCACTTACGATCACTCACCTACTATGAAGATCACATAGTAGTTCACAATGGTCCATCAACAGATGACTATATTTTTGACGACCTCTACGGCCGCCCCTATTACACAGGCCCTTCATTGCAATGGAACTTTGAGACAGACATTCATAAAAAAACATTAGAGCTTAGAAACAAATCAATTGCTGCAGATCATCCTTGGGTTGTTTCAATTGATGAGCCTTATACTTCACCTATTAAAAATGATCTCACACAATGGCGTAAAGGAATTGTATGGGGAAACATTATGGCAGGAGGTGCAGGAGCCGAATTATATATCGGTGGTGGGGTTGATGTAACAGAACAAAACTATAGAGGCTATGCTGAGTACTATCGTCCGGCAGGTTATGCTGCAGAATTTATGATGAAGCATGTCCCCTTCGAAAAGATGAATCCCGATGACAATTTCGCCCAGAATGCCTGGACGCTAAAAAAAGCAGGTTCTCACTACCTTCTCTATTTGATGGATGGGGGCAGTACGAATGTAACTCTCCCCGAGGGCACTTGGACCATTCGCTGGTTTGACCCACGTAATGGTGGTTCATTAAAGCAGGGCTCTAAAAACAAACTCCAAGGTGGATCATCAAAATCAATTGGTACAGCGCCAAACAATTCAGACAATGACTGGGCTGTATTATTAACTAAGAAAGACACAACACCACCAGATGACCCCAATCCAGAAATTACCGAGGGGGCATTTATTGAAACGAATGGCATGCTGGTAATTGAAGCTGAGTCAACGGAGCTCGTTGGAAAGTGGGAACAAAAAAGTGAGTATTCCGGATACACTGGAGAAGGATACGTTCAGTACATTACCAACTCTACAAACTTTGATCCACAATTAGCAGAGGCTACTCTTTCCTATACCTTTTATATTGAAACCTCTGGAACCTACCGTATAAAAATCCGTAACTATATTCCTAATGATGACATGACAGAAATGAACGACCTCTTTTTCCAAATAGATACAGACACACCATGGAAATCGTTCTCTCATACAACGTGGAGTTGGAATTGGGATTTCATGCACGACGATGGCGACGAAAACTTTTTCGAACCTGACTACATTCTAGATACAGGGGAGCATACATTAAAAATCATCGGTCGTTCGGATGGGTTTGCCCTCGATAGAATACATATGTTTTTAATTGGCACTGAAGGTGCCCTTGATAAAACAACACCAGAGTCAGAAAAGTTTTCATCAACAGCAGGGAGTAGTTCTTCATCTGAAATAGAGTCAAGTAGTTCCAGTAGCTCAGACACAATACTTTCAAGTGCCACTGAAAACTTATCGAGTGACATGAGCAGCATGGGACATTCGTCTACCCTTTCATCAAGTGATGAAATTACTCCTCTTGCCTCCTCTAATGAAATTGCATCTTCTGGAGATGTTTTAAATCCAAATGAGCCCACATCTCCTATTACAATTCAATCAAGTCCATCAATTGAAACAGTATTAAATACACATTCCATAGATAGATACACCGTATACACATTATCTGGAAAGCGTGTACATATAAGTAGCAACGCATTTAATTATGATTCAGTGCTAGAAAGCGTTCCACAGGGACGATACATAATTCAGTTTTATTCAACCGAATTTAAAAACAAATCAATAGATGTTTTGATACATAAATAATTATCTAGAAGCAAGAATCCAAATTCCTTTGTGGAATGTTTTGTGTGTAAATAAAACGGATTCTTGCTTCTATATTTAGGTTTAGCAAGTAATTCTTTTGTAAAAAATTATTAATACTTATAACAAATTCTAAAAATCAAGTATCTACATGTATGAAACAATCTCAATACATGGACCTTCTGATCATAAAACTCAAATCAACACTATAGTTACTTTTTGTAAGTTTTAAAGCATTGTAGAGCCCTTCTCTTAATCTTAATATTACTGTTACACAACATATATGGACACATGGCTAGTAGCCAGGATGTATAATTTTCGGCATCAGATTACACATCTTTGTTCACTTGTATAGTACATGAAATGGGACGCATCCTATACAAGAGAGTTGAATTCGGAAAACCGTTTTCACTATTCAGGGCATCAAATTAAAACTCATAGCACGAGCTCATAGAGCTTGGCGTAACCATATGTGTTACAGACTCCATAGGATTATGTTCTAATTCAAAGTTCTATGGAATTCATTGTTAACCACAAATGGAGCACAGATGACCACACGGCACAATATCATCCGCAGAACTATTCTATTTCTGCTCGCACTCACCTTTATTTTCTCCAACATTCACGGAAAAGGACTCCTTCATAGAGATGGGACAAACATTTCTAATGATGACGGACCAATTATATTAAGAGGCCTCAATATTGGTAACTGGCTTTTTGGCGAAGGCTACCTGATGAATGCAGATATTGAGGGGTATAAAACTCCTACTCAATTAAAATCTGCTATGATAGACTTACTCGATGATACAGAAAAGTATCAAGAATTTCACAATGCATGGCGCGACAACTTTTTTAATGAATCAGATGTGAAGTTATTAAAAGAAGACGGATTTAACAGTTTTCGAATTCTTTTTCAATATAAGGATTTGTATGATACCACTGCAGGGGAACTCATAGAAGATGGTATACGTTATCTTGATAGTTGTGCTATTTGGGGAGAAAGAAATGATATGTATATGATTTTTGATATGCATGGTGCCCCTGGTGGTCAAAACTACATGGATCATGCAGACGTACCTTCTGAAGCTTACAAACTATTTACCGGTACTCCTGAAGACTTCTCTTATTACTCCGCACTGACCGCTACCATTTGGAAAAAAATTGCACAACGGTTTAGTGAAGCAGAATACATTGCCTATGACCTTATAAATGAGCCCCTGATTGAAGAAGAAGAGGACCATGCACTTCTACAAACACTCCATCACATGATCACTGATTCAATTCGTTCTGTTGATCAGAATCATCTTATAATCGCAGAAGGTAACTGGTGGGGGTCATGGCTCGAACCTCTTGGTGACCGCTGGGATGACAACATGGCCTATTCTACACACAACTACTGGAACAAAGTTCCCAGTGAAGGACGCGATGGACAACAGGCATTTGGAACGAAACAAGATGCCCCTATTTGGCACGGGGAGTCCGGAGAAAATTCAAATGTTTGGTACGCCATAGAGATTGCCGATCTTGAATCAAGAGGTATAGGATGGGCATGGTGGACATTTAAAAAACTTAAAAGTGTTACCGGGGTATACTCTGCAAATGAAGACCCGGGGTATAAAGCCATCTTAGATTACTGGGGTGCTGACTCAGCCACTGTGAGCAGCGACGATGCATTCACCTACCTCATGAATCAAGCAATTGCTATGAATACCAGTAACTGCCAAAAAAATATTTCTGTTGTGGATGCATTACTCCGTCCAGATTTTTTGACAAAATCGGTACCTTACAACTATACAGCACCAAAAATTCCATCTACGTATATTGACTATAAAGATGAAGAGCACCTCGAAAAACGATTGAGCATACGAGCTTCACACTACGACATGGGCAATCAAGGAGTCGCCTATTTTGATTCAAACTATTTTCAAACTAATGCCGAAGACACTGCACGATGGAATGAAGGATGGGTATTTAGAAATGACGGAGTAGACGTTACCCCAAACTGGGTCGATAAATCACAAGAGTTTGTCGGCCACATTCAAAAAGGAGAATGGATAAATTACACATTTGAAGTTATTCAAGAAGGCCCCATTCTCATTCAACTCGCTACAGCGTCAGAAAATGAAGGCACTGCTACAGTAAAACTTGATGGTGCAGTTATTAATGAATCAGTTTCATTGCTATCTGGTGACGACTGGATTGGATGGAAGCTTGCTGAAGTTGGTGAATTCGATTTCTCTATAGGCACATATACCCTCACAATTCAATTCAATATGGAAGATGTTAATTTCGACGAAATTAAATTAACCTATAAAGGTGAGCTTTCCACAAACTCTGAGTCAAGCTCTGATGAAGGCAAAATTGATGATAGTTCATTTGATACACTTTCAAGTTCTACAATTGAATCTTCTACTATAGAAAGCGCCTCAACTACAAACCCCATTTCAAGCAGTTCACATATTCCAGATGAACAGACATCTGACATTAATACATTTATTAATTCGCTTACGGTACATGAAATGCCCCATACGATTATCATAAATACTATGGCGACTCAGACAACAAACTCATTTAAAATTGTTGACACATTTGGTGTAACTCATAGAACTGTTGAAAGTAATCAAAACTTAGTAACTATTGAAAAAGCAAATCTCCCAGCGGGGGCATATATTCTGCTAATAGAAGGTACTCAAATTCAAGCAATCAAAAGCTTTATTGCGCATTAACATTTTTGTGAAATTAAAAAAGAGGCGGTCTCAATAAGTGCGTCCGTCCCTTTTTTCGAAACAGCTTATTTCAGAAATTTTCCACTTCCATTTTTACTCACTTTCTTTTAATTGCCAAAATACTTTGACATTCTAATTGCACTCACTATTATTAACATGCTCGGTATCTATTTAATACATTCAATTTCTATTTTTCAATAACAATTTGGTATATATAGCTCAATAAAGCCAAAATAAAGCAATCTTCTCATAAAACATCAATTAGCGATTCACTCACTATTTTTGATTATTCTCCATAACATTATATATATTAAATCCAAATCATACTCACAATTCATATGTTTACACATGTAAGATTGATAATATGAAGCGTTGAGCACAGGCAACTGATATGAACATATATAAATACATGAGCTACCGAGCGTTCTTAAAGGACGCCTACCTTGAACGCAAAGCAAGTGACAAGAGCTTTACTCATGCGGTCATTTCAGAACGCGCTGAGCTTAAGTCCACCGGGTTTTTCTCTTGGGTTCTCAGTGGCAAACGAAATATTACCCCTGCTCTCGCAAAAAAATTCTGCAAAGTATTTAAACTCGATAGATCGGAAAGCGCATTTTTTGAATTACTGGTCAGCTATGATCAAGCAAAAAACAATGAAGAACGCGCTAAATATTTTAGAAAAATTGTTATAAATAAAAAGAGTATAATAAACGAAGCGACCCCAGATCAATATGCCTATTTCAAGCATTGGTACGTCGCAGTAATTCGAGAAATAATTGCAATCAAACCATTTAAAGATGATTTTAAGAAATTAGGTCATTCGCTTATCCCTAAAATATCCCCAACTGAAGCTCGAGATGCAGTTGATTTATTAATGCGCCTAAAGTTTATTAAAAAAGAAAATGATGGTACCCTTACTCACATTCCACAAACAATAATCGTGGGAGAAGAATGGCGCTCAATGGCTATTGTTAACTATCAAGGCTCACTCATGAAGCTCGGCGTTGATGCACTCGAAAACATTCCATCAGAAGACAGAGACATCTCTACCGTCACAGTCAGCTGCACCCAAGAACTTTTTGAAACATATAAAGAGCGTATGAAGCAGCTCCGACAAGAATTTTTAGAATTAGCACGTAACGAAGAGTCAGCTGATAAGGTATACCAATTTAACCTTCAACTCTTCCCACTCAGTAAACACCTTCACGAGGATGAGTAGCTATGAAAAAGCTCACCTTAATCTTAAAAACAATTCCCCTCCTTCTCTTTATAGTAGGATTAATCAACTGTTCCGTAGCCACAACTGAAACGGCTGGCGGTGCTGGCGGCACTGAAGTCCCCAACGGCATTGCAGGAATCATTGAAGACGAATCAGGCGAACCAGTAGCAGGCGCCATTATTACACTCCGTTCAGATGAGTATGCAAATAATACCATTGCAACTAAAACAGCTTCACATACACCTCTTGTCGACACGACAGATGAACAAGGAGCATTTTATTTTATCGTCTCAGATACGGGTACCTTTGTGATTGAGGCCTATAGCAACGACAGTACTGCAACTCGATTCAGTTTTTCAAAAACAGATACCGCACAGATAGATCTAGGCACCCAAACAACCACAGCCACTGGAGGTCTTTCAGGATCCATACTTTTTGATGACACCCTCTCAAGCTCCCTCCTTATCCAACTACTGGGAAGCCCCCATACATTTATAGTCGAGCCAGGTGCAACACTATTTTCTATGAACAACATACCTACGGGAATATATGCAATATCTGTGACTGGCTTAACCCCGTATCGCACCCCAAAAACAACTAATGCCATCACTGTTTACTCTGATTCAATAAACTCTGGCATCATGTTAAATGCCACTTCAATCGTTATACCTCTCGACACCACAAACCTTGATACTACTGACACCCTACCTACCGACACAGTACTTATTGATACCACACAAACCTATGGATCATTTTCAGGAACAATCACAGGTACCGAACACTCAAGCGATACTATTTTCGTTCAGATAGTAGAGACCAACCAAATTACAACAGCCGGCCTCTATGGAGTCTTTGAATTTCCTCAACTTTTACCAGGAACATATACTGTTAGAGCATGGAGCTCATCACCACATAGAGACACAACAACCGCCCTCTCTTTTGACATTACTCCCGGCGATCGTTCATCAGGACACATTCTTACACTGCCAATCAAAGTACTTATAATCGACGGAGTAAATTTTCACGACTGGAAAACCATTTCAACCAATACTCAAACAATTCTAGAATCATCACAACTCTTTAAGGTCAGCCGTTCAACCTCTCCAGGTGCGCAAGACCCCATTGAGGATTGGAATCGATGGAGCCCAACATTTGCAGATTATGGCGTTGTTATCATAAACTACGACAGCCCCGACATTTGGTACAACCATTCTCACACATGGCCTAACCACGTAAAAACACTCTTCGAAAATTATTTACGCAATGGCGGAAACGCAGTCGTTTTACACTCAGGCAGAAACAGTAATGGCGGCTGGAAAGAATACGATGACCTATTAGGACTCGGCTTCTTTATCAATGGAGAATACCCGAGTTATAGCATCAATCAAGATTATACTATCACTATAGAAACTGTCGGAGAAGGTCATCACACCTTTTCAACAGAAGGGGAAATGCTCGTTGAACAACTCGCATCCTCGCATCCCATCAATAAAAATCTGCCTACAAAATGGCTTCACGACTTTGACACAATGGATGGTGGATTTACTGGACCAGCGAAAAACATAACAATTCTTAATACTGTCTGGAATGACAGCACCCAAACTCGCATTCCCTTTGACTGGGTTGTAGATTATAATTCAAGCAGAATTTATAATACCAATTATGGACATATCATTGAAAACGCCCATGATGGCAATGGTTCAATGAATTGTATTGGCTTGCAAACAATGCTCATTCGAGGGGTTGAATGGGCCGCCACAGGCTCTGTTCTCTATGCAAAACCAGACAATTTTCCTACAGAAACAGAAACCAGTACTCAGCAATAATTACCTTATTTTTTTACCATTTTCTTTTTTACAACAATACCATCTTTTAAGAAGATATCGATGGCAATAAAATCTTTGCCTACAACTAAATACCGCGCCCAACGATACCCAGTATCCCACTTTTTAGGAAAAGCTGGATTGAGCTTAATTTTATTTTTTGCGCCGAGTATCACGCTCGCCTCAGCTTCTGTCATACCGATTGAAAGTGCATCAAAATTAGATTGGGAAATTGCACAATTGGTCAGTTTTCCATCAACACAAGGTTCGTCCTTTGCACAGGATGCCACTAGTAAAGTTACCGCGACTAGAAATATCGTTTTTAACATAGAGTCCTCATATTCACTTGAAAACAAAATATATAGAAATACTTGATTTCTCTATTTAAAAAAGAATATCTGAAAATTTGAATACAAATAACCCACCCTACAAGCGAGCTTAAGATTCATATTAGACCCTATTAACCAGCCATTCGATTCTCTTGCACCATACCTGCAAATGCAGCAATCACTCCAGCTGCAACACTCGTTTCAGTCACTTCATCAATTAGTTTTCCAATATCAAACCAATCATTAACCAAGTTTTTTCTTTGTCGAACGATATACTCAATCATCACATCTTCTGTGAATTCAGGATGAAATTGTACGCCCCATATTGAGGGGGCATATCGAACAATGTGGTTTTTTTCGAATGCATTCGAAGCTAATACTACCGCCCCTTCGGGCAATCTACTTATAGTTTGAGTATGCGACGCATGCGCTGAAAAATCTTGAGGTAACGCACCAAATAATTCATCCCCAATCGCAGTTTCACTCATCTCAATCGGGACAGTACCAACTTCAATACCTTTGGAATGATTCACCACTGAGCCACCTAGGGCACGCGCTATTAATTGATGACCAAAACAAATACCTAGTATTGACACGCCAACAGCGGCAGCATTTTGTATCCATTTTTCAAGATCAAGATTCCACGGTAGATTATCACTCACCATATTGTGAGACCCTGAGATAATTACTTTAGAGCACAACTGTGGTGCAGGCAACACATCACCATCTTCAACATCAACTACAGTAACGCATTGCGTCTTACTATCGAATGAAGCGAGTATCCATGCATCAAAATCACCATGGGTTTTCTGAGTTTTCAGAAAGGTCGAACCGACTTTGAAAACGTATATCTGTTCCATTGTTTACCTACTGTTTGATACTCACGTATAATTCAAGGTATTCTATAAGTAAATTTCTGTAAACATAAATATACATTTATACAACTTTGTAATTCATAACCACCTAATTTATAACCAATTACAACCCCATCACGCTTCCCAAAAGACACTCTGTTTTATGAAAATAAAAAACCGGTCTCTATTTAAGTAACCGGTTTTTAGGGTGGTATATACTCTTTAATTTAACAAGCAATAAGTCTGCTCGGTTTATTTTGCGTAATCTGAAACGTCTTAAGCTTATCTGAATGAATAGTCGCCATGCCCAATACTGAACGAACTTTTTTAACATAGCTCTGCCCTATTGGAAGTACCGTTGTATTCACCCGAACTTTTCTTCTTTCATATGAATCAATTTTATCTATCGCAACAATATACGAGCGATGGATACGAGTAAAGAGATGTTCCGGTAACCGTTCCTCAATATTTTTCAACATCATCAGTGACTGTATCTGAGTATTTTCAAGATGTAAAATCACATAGTCTCGTTGCGCTTCAACATAAATCAATTCTTTATACTTAATTTTAATGCGACTAGTCTTTGTTTTGATAAAGAAATAATCACGTGATTTCTCATCACTCTGTTTATTCATTTGGGTCGATTGGTTTCGCATTTCGCTTATTGCAATTCGGTCATGAACCTTTTTAATTGCTTCAATGAACCTGCTATGTAATACTGGCCTCAAGATATAATCAGCCGCATTCAACTCAAAACTTTCAGCAGCATACTTATTTTCATCAGAGATAAAAATAAATGCTGGCCGCTTAGAGAGAGAACGTATAAAATCTATACCACCCAACTGAGGGATATCCAAACTGATTATTATAAGATCGACCGACTCTGTTTCCAAATAGAGTAAGGCTGCTAATGGATCCATAAAAGTCTCTTGAAGAACAATCCCTTGCTCCGATTGACAATATTTTTCTACTAAGCCTAATGATGTGATATTATTATCTATTGCAATGCACCGTATCATACTAACCCCTCAGTCGATGAATTAGGTTGATTGATTCTAGAGATAGTAGGCATATGAGTTGCGCATACGCCATTTATACAACATGCCGAAACATGCGTATTCCGCATTCCTTTGGTGTAATTCATGTGTGTCCCGTGTGCTTTAATGTGTGTATTTTGTGTGTGTTAATAATATACAACATTAAATAGATTATTATCGTCGATTAACGTTACTACCAGTAAGCTTGTTTACAGAGAGGAAACATAGTTGCGTATAATTTGAAATTGAGCAAATTTTCATTGCCCAAGTACCATGTATAGGCACTGTAAAAATAAACTTACAGAGCTACATACCAACAAATATCATATTAATGAAGATAAAATATGGGCATATTTACACTAACCTCTTATTGCGGAATAAATTCAAGCCAGTCAACATTCCAATTCCCACCCCAATATTCAAGGCGCACCGCATATGTTCCATCAACTACAGAAAAAGTATTATCATCATAATAACACTCCCATGAATGCCACCCCCCAGTCGAACCATGATGACGAATTGCCGTTTGATATTTGCCATCTACATACAATTGAATCCCTGTCTCATATGTCCCATCATTGTCAGAAATACGCATTTTTAATTGGTAGGTTCCAGCAGAGAGCGTTTTTTCAATCCATGTTGCATTATCTTTATACCCCCCATAATCATCATCTAACGAACCAGCATAGCCGACACTATCTTTGGCACTATATGTAATATCAACTGAAGATGATCTGCTCTCTACCTCTATATGGTACAATGGTGCACTCTGAGTAGATTCTAATCCAGCTGCATCAATGGCAGAAACAGTTATTTTATTAAATGCCAACCCGCCTATAAAAGTTTTATTCTGCACAACTTCCTCAACTAATACATCATCATTATATATCCTATATGCAACCACGCCAACATTATCCGTTGAGGCTTGCCATTCTAACTCTATAACCCCATCATGATTCCCAATAGTGGTTAACTTTTGAGGTATTGATGGATGAGTTGCATCTACATCAAATTGAGCTGTAACAGTTACTGGTCCATTTAAAACTTGGAGCACAGTAGAACCCGCCAATGAGTCACCCCACTGTACCATACCGGCCCCACTACTTTGAACCCACTGTATAAACTGATATCCTGCCATTGGCACAGCCTTCACATTCAACTCTACTCCTTCAAAAATAAAATGTTCCCCTTCATCATCTACACTACCACCAAGCGACGCCTGAACCTTTACTGCACGACGGTATTTAATTAACGGACTATACTCAGTGGTATCTGAAGTAACACCACCTTCATCATCAACACAAGATACAACGCCATAAAGATACCCATCCATATCATCAACAGTTATACTATACACCGAAGCGGATTCAATGATATGACCATCGTATTTTGTTTCAATATCAGCATCGCGGTACCACGCATACCTATAATGTACGCTATTCATTGCGTCGTATGGATCACTACATGTACCGCCCGGCTCCAGGCCCACAGCCTCTTCATGAGAGAACACCCCACTCAACACCGCCTCACCTACATACACAGGAAAATCATTTTCTGATTCAACAGTTACTGTTATCTGAATAGTGTCGGTCAACTCACCATCATCCACCTCAATAGCAAAAGTAACATCACCAACATAATGAGCCACTGGCGTATAGAGCACATTCCCCAATTCACCTACCCCCGAAGCCTCTGCGATTCCACTACTCGGTGACACAACAATCGACCACACAAGTAAATCACTATCCACATCAGTTACACTGAGAGGGAGCGATAATTGTGTATCTTCGGTGATTATCACCGTTACCTCTGAACCTTGATCAATTTTCGGAGGAAACTTCGTATCTCTTAAATCGGTCAACTCTTGTAGAGAATACAAGCGCGCACTCTCATCAGAAAGAGCGCTTGATGATTCATTCGAAAGTGAATTTAAATTTTTTGCACAATGTGTAAGTATTGATATTGCCAAAATAACAACAATCCATTTTATAGTATTCAGCATAATATATCCCAATCTCTTTTTACAATACTCAAAAAAAATGTCATCCCGAATGTACTTTGAGTATACGAGTGCATGTGTGTACAATGAAAACTAATCGATACCGAACGAAACTGCAAAAACGACTCCTACTCCTTACCGAGCCTTAATCGATTTAAAAGAATCATTTGTGGAGCCCATTCACATTTTACTAACCCACACATCTCTATATAGGCCGACATTGCCCGTTTACTAATAGTAATATTTAATATGCATATTAATTTAGGCCGAAACTCCATGCCTCAATCTGCTCCACCATCAAACATCCATATCTGCCCAGTGCAAATGGAATCAAGCATATCCCTGAAAAAAAAATCTTAGCACTCATCGAGACTGACAGCCAGTTCGTAGATTATAATGAGTACTTAATCGATCGAACTTATCTGGGTTACTTTCAGTAATAGTTACGCACCCCATTATCCTCTGTAGATGTATATATTTACACTTACACAATACAACACACACACGATTTACAACGACGACACAAAAGAAATTATACGATTCCCTAGGATCAGTGCATTTGTCCCCATTAAGTTGCACTGACTCTCTTACAGAGCCTTAGACTTAAGTGTTTGTGTCTGAGGCTCTGTTTTTTTATATACGAAAATCAATTTAAATCATAGCGCCATATCGATTCATAATCATCAAAATAGCGATACCTATTGATAATTCAACTATTTCATGATGCGACATCTCAAAACTACAACACTATATAAACAGTAATACCCTCAAAATAATCAAAACCCGCACACTACACAATTTTAAAATCTATACTGATGTTGTCAAATCAAACACTAAGGGATACCATGTATAACCCCTTTAAATATGAGCAGTTTAAACGCATTGTGCACTGACACCATTGACATTAACAACATTTATTATGTACTTTTTACATTAAGAAATATATATTACAATAAAGTGACCAAATAACAGCTAATCAATTTGCGTGAGCCCAATAAATAAGGTACTTTCTGGACTCACACACATTACACGCGGGGGCGGAAATGAAACAACTTATACTTGTAACAATAGTATCCTTTTTATCACTTCTCTTTTTAAATTGTGGCGATGTTGCCATCAATCCAGAAGATCTTGAGTCATCATCACAAGTGAGTGAAACATCATCAAATGAAGACTCTTCTGCTGATCCATCAAGTGTCGCCAATGCAAAACCAGGTGACAGTTCGGATGACACCACAAACAACAATGATGACAGTTCAAGTAATTCAAGCGAAGAATCAAGTGAATTAACCTCATCTAATAGTTCTGAAGAGATCAGCTCAGATGTAGAAGCGTCGAGTTCTGCTAAAAAATTAATCGACCCACAACCTGTAAGAATTGTATGTTCACCCCACGAAGGGAGCTACCCATTCACTACCGAAGAGGATAGTGGACCAATATATTCTATATACTCCGATGGAGAATTACCAGAGGGAAGTAGGTCAGCAAGCATCACGTTAAATGACAATGGTATGCTCAATATTAATCCCCTATTAACAGATCCCAAGAATCAAAGTCAAAACAGATGGGCAACTGGTGAAACTGTTGAATGTGAAGAGATCACCAATGGTAAAGAGGGCTGGCTCTTTGATGTTTCTCTCATGCTTCTTGAAAACGAAACCGAAGCACCAGGTTTTTTTATGGTACATAATACTAGTTGGGGAACCACAAATCTTTCATCGGTTAAAGAGATGAAATTTGATATTAAAACAACACAGGATTTCGAGATCATGGTCGAATCAACAAACCTCGACAAAGTGACTTTTGTTGGTGCAACTTCTTTAACTGGTTATAGTGACGGCGAATGGCATAGCATTACGATTCCAGTAGAAGATTTTGGATCTGAAATACAGTGGGAATTCACTAAAATATTTTTCAAAGCCGGGGGCATCTTAGAAGATGGCAAAATCTACATGGATAACTTGCGGTTCACAGGATTTGAAAAAAATAGTCGTCCATCAATTTCTGGTGATGATGAAATTGCCGTTTCAGAAGTAAATGGTGAAGCCTCAGTTATTCTAGAATATATTGAGTTAGATGAGGACCCAATTAGTTGGAACATACTGAGTGAACCAGCATTTGGTTCCGTCTCAATTAGTGACAATGATGACGGCGAAATTACGGTGACCTACACAAACAATGATAACTCTTCAGTAGATGCATTCATTGTTGAATTCGATGACGGTAACAAAAATTATAAACGTATAAGTTTTTCAGTAAGTATTAAAGGCGGGGCAGTTAAACCAATAGCTATTTATGCTGATGATGCCGCTGGAAAATATATTCCTATCATGGAAACAGGCTGGTGGGAAGGCGGTGGAAGCCAAAAAGAATCTGATAGAGAAGGTGTTTCAGGTGACCAACTATGGGATGGTGGAGCGTACAATGGTGGCATCTTTTTCGACTTCACTAAATCAGGGTTTTTAGATATTACTGAAATGGAATCTCTCACCTTTGATATCAACTTTTATGATACAACTGAAACTCAATGGGGGCTTGATAAAATGCTCATTATCGCATCAATAGAAGATAGCGACGCAATGACATCTACTGAATGGAGTAGATACGCTGAATCATGGATACCTGGTGAAGACATCATGCTTGATGACGAGTGGAAATCTATTACCATTGACCTACAACATGGTCAGGACTCCCTCTCCTACACCAATGATAATGGCACATTTATTACAGCCAACAAAGCTGCAATCAAAACATTTTCACTTGCTATATATAATGGTGGTGGAAATTTTCAACTCGACAATATTGTCTTTAATCCAAAAGAATAGTCAAAGACAAAATACTTAAAACAAAAAAGCCAAGGCATATGCCTTGGCTTTTTTCATATCTCTATCTTTCAATTTTAGTAGATACAATCTATGATTCACCTCATCATCGATTGAAAATAAATCATTTACTCTTTATTCATATTCAATACAATATAAACCAGTTAATGAACCTTGTACTATTGCTGCAGCCTCATTTTTACTTATTCGAATAGTGAATTCTTTCTCACTTTTATTTAAATAACAACAAAACTTTTCTTCAAATGTATCGTATACACAGCTATAGCTCCCAAATGTTAATGAATTCTTAAATGAGTTTTTCTCAGCTGTAATGTCAATAATTTCCTTACAGACTCCTTTCAACTCATCATCAATTGCAAAATGCGTTACGTTTATCATAGACACCCCTTCTTAATAAACTATCAATTACTTTCTGTTCAAATTTGCGCCCAAAACATCTACCCCCAGAAAATCATAATGTCATTATTACATTATCTAAAATATACTATTTTCTTCTATATTTCCCATAACGCAACTACAATGCCTTAATTAATTGATCTCTTGGTGCGACCGGTAGGCTTCATCGATCTCAATATCCCCATATCAAAGCCAATACTCGACCGTTATGCACGATTTAGCCATAAATTCGAGCAATCACTTACAACCATCAATGGGTATGATAATTCTGAGTGCATTGTATGATACTGTTAAAAGCTATTTTATAGTTGTAATAATTGTGCCAACACACCTACCATATCGGGGATGTAAAGTACCTTTAACAACCCTAGTCATTTCCATAAAGGATATTTATGAACAGTCGCAGAAATTTTTTAAAAGGCTCACTTGCCGCTACAGCCGGTCTTATTGCTACAGCTGCATTACCAGCATCTGCATTTGAAATGCAAAAAACAGCAGGATTTACCTATTCATCAAACACCCCAGGAAAATGGAAGGGTAAAGAAGCGGGGCACGCACCAAAGATATCTATCAGCGGTAACAAAGTCACCATATCAACAGACCATGTAATGTCTGAAGGCCACTATATTGTAAAACACACTCTATTAGATGTCAATGGCGTAGTATTAGGTGAACAAACATACTACCCTTCTCATAAGAAGGCTGAAGCCACATTTACCATAACGGGTAAACACTCTCGATTATATGCGACGAGTTTTTGTAACCTTCACGACTTATGGGTTACTGAGCACAGAGCTTAAATCCTGTAACTAGATGGAGGTTGTTGGGGCTTGGGAACATTTTTGAGTTACGAGCAAAGAACGCTGTAACTCAAGATGATATTCGATTCTTCCATTTGAGAAGAAATTAAACACACCCAAAGGCATTTTAACTGGTTTAATACAATTCTGAGCGAAGTAGTTTTTAAAATTAACTTTAGCTCGTTTTTTAGCAGTCATTTTAAGTTCGCGTTTTGTAGCTCCATCATTAAGGCGCCTAACGTTTGCCATACCTTTAATGATTATAATATTAGGATTAACCTCAACCTGTTCATCTTTTTTTGAACACGCAACTCCCAGTAGTATCAATAGAATAAAATAGTATTTCATAGTAATCCCCAATTTCTTCACTTTTTCAGCCCGAGTGCAATAATTAAAAATATATAAAATATCATTATATTTTCATTAACAGAAATTTTGATTCGAAGATACTCATTCATCAATTTCGACCAATACTACATATAACTCGTTAAGCTCATGCATTATATACCAGTAAAAATACTGACTCACACCATTCCTTAATTCAATTAACACTTCTCTCCCTTCAATTGCCCCAATGCTCTTTATTGAGAGAGTGCCATTTTACCACCAATTCATTTTAGTGCAGGTTATATTTAAATGATAATCACTATTCCCACTACGATATATGGATACAGATAAAAAAATTGCACTTATAACGGGCGGCACCTCAGGTGTCGGGCTATCATTAGTAACCGCACTGACACAACACAACTATTATGTCTACTTTATTGGCACGAGTATAGAGAAAGGTGCTGCTATTGAGAAAACCCTCAATACCAAAAATACCGTGTGCACATTTATACAACTTGACCTCAGTTCTCTTTCTTCAACCAAACGTTTTGCACAATCATTTATACACCAAGTACCCCACTTAAATATTCTTGGAAATGTGGCCGGAATACTGCTCCCAAAAAAAACAATAACCGATGAAGGTATTGAAAAAACTTTTGCAATTGGATATCTCAGTGCATATATACTTATCAGAGAGCTCACTCCCCTCCTTATAAAAGTACCCCATTCTAGAATTTTAAATGTAGGTGGAGGACCGGGGCAAATACTACCTCAACGTATTAATACCAATGACATTCAAGGCACCACCAATCATTACAATGGTATCAAAGCGGCAATTCATGCGGTGCATGCCAAAACCGTACTCACTCAAATAATAGCAGAAAGACTCAAAGAGAGCACAACAGATGTAAATACATTTCACCCCGGAATAGTAAAGTCAAATTTAGGGAGAAATTTTTCATTCCCCCTGAGTCTACTCTTTAAAATTGCCACCCTCGTCATGCCTTCAAAATCAAAGTGTGGAATATATACCGCTCTTTCTGAGGAGCTCCAAGGAATTACAGGTAATCTATTAGTCAATAAAAAACATACGCCGTTAACATTTGATGATGAGTATTCTGAAGCGTTACTTAATCAAACACATACACTGCTGCAAACACTCAAAATTTAACCGGTCCAAGTTTATTCAACCCAGCGATGTTTACAAGAATAGCAGCGAGCTTTGGATTTAAAAAATGATAATCCAATCACGATAGCAATCCACACGACAATCGCTATCGTTGAGTTCAGCAGATACACTAAAGGCGCACCTACAAAAAACACTGCTGTCCGATAGTAGTAACTCGCTTTTTTAATTTTAACAGACTTACACTGAGGGCATACATCTTCCGTGTCATATTCATCTTCATCGCTCAGAATAAATTGATCACCCTGCGCTTCTTCGATTGTTTCATTGAGAAAGTTGGTCACATACTTTTGAGCTGTTAGTACATCGTCTTCGTGCACAAACAACTTAATACCCTGAACCGCATTTGAATAGAGCCAATTAGCTGTCACGATACCATCATCTCGAATTTCTGATTCAATTCCATACCCAAGAAGCATATTTTTTACAATACTTACATCGGTATGCGTAGAGGAGTTATAGATTTCAATTTCCATGATATACTAAAAATAATACATAACACCCCCATACCCTACCTGTATACTTTTAATAGACTCAATTATCTCAATTTAATGGTATAATTACCCAATGAAGAGCAAGAGCCAAAGAGAACTTGCTCTTACAACACATTTAGCTATATTTACACATTGTATCGTACACGCGACAAATTTAAGGCACATTATGAAATACAGAAGAGTAGGCACATCAGGATTAAAAGTAAGTGAAATCGCATACGGGTCGTGGATGACTTTTTCAAATCAAGTTGAACTAGAGAATGCTCAAGATATTATTCGCAGAGCATTTGAATTAGGTATAAACTATTTTGATACCGCCGATGTTTACGAAGATGGTTCAGCAGAAACTCTTTTGGGACAAATTTTACCAGAATATAATCGTCGTTCGTATGTCGTTGCGACCAAGGTATTTTTTCCTCGGACAGAAGCAGAGACTGATAAAGGTCTCAGTAGAAAACATATTATGGATTCTATTTTAGAGAGCCTTGACAGACTCAATCTTGATTATGTGGACCTCTATTATTGTCACCGGTTTGATGAAGAGACACCACTCGAAGAGACTGCTCGGGCAATGAACGACATTGTATCACTAGGACTCTCCACCTATTGGGGCGTGAGTGAATGGCCTGCAGATAAACTTTCAGAAATAAATGTATTATGCGAAACAAAAGGGTGGGTAAAACCAATAGTTAACCAGCCTCTATATAACCTCATAGCACGAGGTATAGAAAAAGAAGTTATTCCTGCATGCGAAAAAACAGGGCTCGGCATTGCAAACTACTGCCCTCTTGCACAAGGAATATTAACTGGTAAATACTCTAGCGGCAAAATACCTGAAGGGAGCAGAGGCTCTAATGATGCAATAAACATATTCATGGGGAATGAGCTTAATGATACTGAACTTCTTAATCGAGTCGATGCACTTAAAGAAGTTGCAGATTCTTATGAGCTCACCATAGCACAACTTGCACTTGCGTGGGTATTACAAAATCCGGCAATTAGCTGCGTAATAAATGGTGCTTCGTCTGTTAAACAATTAGAAGAGAATGTTAAAGCCTCTGGTGTCGTTATTAAACCTGAAGATTTAGCAACTATAGAAAAGTTATTTCCTGCCACTTAACTAACCATTACATTTTAATTGAGAGCAGCCTATTATGGCCGCTTTTTTATTAATCCGTTATATACTTTGGACGCGTGAATGTTACATAATGAAACCATAAATACGCTACCTCTATGGCTGAAATTCCCGCAACAATAAATGTAGGCGTTCTTAAATACGCTATCGCCAAGAGTACGGCACAACTACAACATATAAGCCAGAAATAAAAATACCCCTGCACAACCCACTTCAAAATGAAATCATTCGGCTTCACCGCAACAATAAAATACTTCAGAAGAAAGTAAAAGAAAAGATACCACGTTGCAATTATGAAAAATGGAAATGTATATATCATGATAAGCTTAAGCACTAATACCCTTATATAAGTTCCTTAAAATATAGTTTTTGATCTCTTTTTGGGAACGAGTTGATTGTATAGGTCAAAAGTAACCACAAAAAAAGGGCCTCAAAAGAGGCCCTCATTATTCATTTATACTGTATGTCTATTTTTTGTGATCGTGCTTTTTATGATCATGTTTATCATGGCCATGTTTTTTATCATCGTGTTTATGGTCATGTTTATCATGGCCATGACCTTTTCCCTTTTTAGGAAGAAGCGATTGTAGGATTGCATTTATTTCTGCACCTTGCTCTCCTTCAAAAACTACTCTAATAGTTCTTTGACCAGGAGGTAAAGCTACTTGATACTGAATTTCAGCAAGACCTTCTGCAACAATTACAAGTGTCGCTTCAGCAGCAACTAATGCCGCTTGTGCAACAGCAAGCTCAGCCTCTACAGCCGCTTTTTCAGCAGTTAATTGCGCGATAGTAGCTTCGAGTGAAGCAACCTCTGTAGTAAGAGCTACCACATCTGCTTGTGATGCAGCAAGGTCAATTTCTAATTGAGCAACTGTTGCATTTAATGCATCAATGGTTACTTGCTTAGCCGCTGCATCTGCAAGAGCTGCCGCTTTTTCTAATTCAGATTGAGCAAGTGCCGCTTCAGTTGTCGCCAACTGAGCAGTAAGATCTGCAACTTCAGTTTGTGATGCAGCAAGATCAGCTTCTAACTGAGCGACGGTTGCATTTAATGCATCGATAGTTACTTGTTTCGCTGCCGCATCTGCAAGAGCTGCTGCTTTTTCTAATTCTGACTGAGCAAGAGCCGCTTGTGTTGCTGCTAACTGTGCTGCAAGATCTGTAATTTGAACATCTTGAGCTGCAATTGTTGTATTTGCTGTAGCAAGATCAGCAATTGCTTGATTCAACTCAGCTATGAGAGCAAGATTTTCAGCAACAAGAGTCGCAACTTGGCCCTCTAAAGAAACTACTTCAGCATCACACAACGCATTTGATGCTTCGAGCGCTGCAATTTGTTGATTGAGATTTGCTATGATAGCATCTTTGTCAGCTACAATCTGATCATGATCAGCTTCGCTATACGCAAACCCAAATGCCACAACATTTAATTCATCAACAGCATTTGCACCAAAATCATCAGTAACAGTAAGTACTACGCTATAGTACCCTTGAGTAAGCCCTGTAACAACTGCGTTGATTCCAGAAACTTCAGCAACAAGTGTTCCACCTGCAAGTTCTGTTACTGCCCAGCTATACTGTGTAATTGTACCATCACCATCATATGAAGCAGAGCCATCAAATGTTATAGAATGAAGAACCATTTGGTCGTCACCAGCACTTGCGAAAGGCGCAATGTTATTCTGGTCTGTGTCGAGATAATCTGGAACACCATCACCATCAAAATCATCATTTAAGTAGTCGCCATCACCGTTAGTATCTTCATCAATTGTTAAAATACCATCGCCATCATCATCGTTATCTAAATAGTTAGGGATACCATCACTATCTGAATCATCATCTTCTGCAGTACTGTCAGCATTTAAATTTTCATCGATTGTTGGGATTCCATCGCCATCATCATCAACATCCATGTAGTTGAGAATACCATCAAGGTCTGTGTCTTCATTAAGTTCACGTTCATCTGGAATTCCATCACCATCTTCATCAGGAAGGAATTTATCAAAATCGAAAATAGATATATCAAGTTCATTAAATGAGCTTGCTTCTATAATATCAGTTGCAGGATCTTCTACTAAACATGAGAGCATAGCAGGATTCCAGTTAGTTCCTACTCCAATTATAACCGTTTTAACTTCAAACACAGCCAATTGAGCGCGTAGGTTTTGAGCGCGTGATGTAGCAGCGCACGGGTCTTCCGCTATTGGATACGGCGTTCCATCAGTTATCAAAACTACTACACGATTAGGGTCTGTATTTACAGAGCCTTGAAATACATTCAGAGTCTCCTCCATAGCAGTCAATGTATACGTTCTACCCGCAGTAAAGACCATCCCATCAACGACAGTTTTAATTACCGATTTGTCTTGAACATCATACAAATTCCATTCTGTAGAAATTACCGATGAAAATTGTACTACTCCAACTTCAGAGTCAGCTATAGCAGCATTATCTAGAATTTCTATTACAAAATCTTCTTCAATTTCCCAGCCAGAGCTCCCTACACTTCCCGAAGCATCCATTACAAATACTATTTCAAGATTATCACCTGTCGATTGTGCAGATACCATTCCTGTATACGCCAAAAGTATTACTAAAACTATTCCTAGTTTACTTATCATCCACTTACTCCATTTAATGTATTGTCGACATACCCATTTACGTCGATAGTTAAATATTGAAATAATAGACAGCCACAAGTGTAAACTTTTAACATCAATTAAACCTAAATAAAACAAGTTGTGCGTCATGGTATGCAAGAAGGCTTTCACACATGATAGTGTAAATACACCTCTAACACAAACCTGTTTTATTTTAAAATTGAATACACCGAAGGAATTCCAGGTATGATCACATTTGATTCCGGTGCAACTTCTTTAATTCGGTTCTGCATAACTAATGTCGCATCACCAGTGAGCTCATCTGAATTTGCAAGTTCAATAGGATCATGGCTCCAATCAATAAAAAAGTTCTCCCAGTGTCCAATAATATACGTTTGTGCAGGAACACGCTCTACAATATATTCAGGATAGTTCTCTGTTTCAGTATACCCACCCGCACACATAATAACCACATCAACATCAGCTACATATTCTTCAGGTACTAAGCCATAAGGCATATCACTTGCAGAGTCTTGAAAGTAGATACGGTATACCGTTGAGTCACCCTCCATAAAGTCTATAAGATACGAGAGTGTTTGACCTTCAATCCAATCAGATGCCATTGATGGTGATTCAGGTAATAGGGAGTCCAATATCCCATCGTAAAACTTTATTCCAAACACATGACTTGAGTGTGATGATTGTATTGGGAGAATGCGAATAGCTCCTTCAGCCAATGTGATCCATGAACCTGAGACTGAATCTGTCACCATGTTTGGTACTACATCTTTTATTAAGCTATCAGGGGGAATGAGAGTATCTACAGAAAGCAATAGATTCCGCATAGTCTTACTCCCTAATATAGGAACCGTTGGGTGATACTCTGCATGAATGGCAGGTATATCAATGAGGTGATCATAGTGTGCATGCCCCACCAGTATCGCTTTTGTTGTAGCAGAAGCAAGGGGAGCATAGGCTTGATGTATAGCCTCGTAATCAGGCTCAATGGGCAGTACCAATTCGGGGATCAAGAAATTGGAGAAAAACGGGGCAGTGAGAATAGAGTGATCACCATAGGTTATTGAAAATCCAGAGCACCCTAAATATTGTATGGTTAATTCGTTTTGTTGTATCGTTTGCTTTGCTGCAATAATTGGTGCAGCAATGGTAGAAGGACGCTGTATTTCTGTATGCTTAGAGCCCATAGATATAGGAGGCCTATAGAGCGCGCAAGAAATCAAGGTAAGAGTGAGTAAGCTTAAAGTATAATACCGTATCATTGGTATAAATGTAGAAAATTAAGAGTCCATACAAGTAGCCAAGCTTTCTAAGTAAAATAATAGCTATACAAACATCACTGATACGCCCCTATTGTCCAACTTCCATCAGTAGGTAATGGATCACCATCAATATCTACAGAATACCGGTCACTTAAATTCAATCCTGCATTCCGTAACGGACTAGCATTTTGAGGACGAAAGTCACCCGAACCCTCATTTACCAATAATGGATCACCTTTATCATATGAAAACCAATTATTTTCTTCATACAAAACAACTTCTTCACCACCATTAATCTCAACGTTATTATCCATATCGAGATGACTCCGATAATAGGGCCACTCAGGATCAACTACCACATTATTTCGAATGTGCCAACCAGAGAATGTATAAGCAATTGAAGTCCAACCAGGCAAGGTTCGTATCGCAGTATTATTATCGATATAACATTCATTACATGGAGACCAGAGATATAAAAAATGTGAATAATCATAACTGACATTAAATGCGACAACCAGGTTATTAAAGGCCAACCCCATTGAGCCATGAGTATCTCTACCACCGGGATCGACATCCCAACCCCAACTCGCTTCTAAAAAACCATTATTTCCGATTGAATAATTATGGTGTACATAGATATTATCTTTATGCTTTCTCAGATCATCTAGCTCTATCGCACCACCATCACCTGAACCATATGGACTATCATAGGTTTGGTAATTCTGAATTATATTGTAAGAAATTTCTTGATTACCAATACCCACTTGCATTGCCATTGGCCCCCATCCATCGGTCCATCCCAAACCAGCTTTATACCATAAAGCTTTATCTGGCCCATTTATAAAGTTTCGTGTTATCACCGTATATTCACCATTCAGCTGTAACGCCTTAACACAATTAATAAAGGTATTGTTACGTACAATAATATTATCGGCCCCTTCTCTCATATTAACCGCTGCTGTTTGATAAATGCCACCATCATGATCACCATGCAATGGCGCTTGAGTGTCTTGAAAATAGAGTTGCTCAATAATTATCCATGACCCATATATTCTAAAACAATTCCCAAACTCATTTTGGTTGTCGGGATTATAAAATTTCGGCTGCTCTCCTGATCCATATGAGGTAAAGGTTATTGGTTTACCTTCTGTACCAGACTCGCTGATAACAAGAGGCCCTTGAAAAGTAGAACCTCTCTTAAACGCTACCACATCTCCTGGCTGTAATGTCACATCGTATATTTTTGTATGCGTTGCCCACGCCTCACTTTCAGAACGACCATCATTTCTATCATCACCATTTTGAGAATCAATAAAATAAGAGCCAGATGCTCCATTTGACTGTAAATCAATCTCAAAACCAATATCAACATAAAGCTGCACTCTATCATCATTGGGTATAGCAGGGAATTCTGTTAGATCCATTCCTCGTGACACAATTTCAACATCATCAATTTCAATATAATCGACATCAACACCAGAACCGCCAGTAACAGATGTTACATAAACATCATGCACTCCAGACACTTCTGATAGAGCTTTTTTTTGAATGCGATACGTACTCCAATCAACTGTTGGAATGATTTTAATACTCATCCAGGGATCACCATCAAGGGAATCTAATCTCAACTCAATCATAGCAGGTACTTCTGTAGTACTCACTTTCAGTGATAACGACTGAGCAGCATTCCCAAAATCAATAGCTTTAAACAACATCCAATCACCTGTCTCAAAAAGACGAACTATATTGGGGACCGATTCTTTATCCGCCCCTCCATTTTGCTCTCCACCAGTCTTATCAAATGCTTCAGCTTCAAGTCTAATAGGATATAACACTGCATCGACTATAGAAGATGAAGAGCTCTCTTCTGGAGGATTAAATACACTCAATAATTCACTACTTTCTTCACCTTCTCCAATCTCAGGTGATGATACACTGCTTGATGAGAGCATTTGAGCAGCACTGCTAGAAAACTCGTTTAATTTTATTGAAGAAGAGCTGTTTTCCACTGAATCTTTCACCTCACTTGAGATATCAGTGGCATCACCTGATTGTTGAGAAGAACCATTTATTGTGGGCTGTAACGATTCTGAACAGTGTAAAACACCAAAGCAAGTCATTATATATATGAGTCTATAAACTGATTGAATATGCATATGCGTACCTGTGCTGTGTGTAGTATTAATCTAAATAGACTGTCACCCCTGAAAGTGTTACGTTTTATTTACACGACAAGGTTATTTCAACTACCACGGCAAACAATGGCATTCCAACGACAAACAATACGTTATTGAGTAATTATGCTCTTTTGAAATGATTTTACTAAAAGAAACATCAACACATACACGCTACTATTCAGGACTTATAGCATCTAAAGCCTTTAACAATTCCACACCACTTAAGCGCACTTTATAATTCGCATTAGTATATACATATTGAATTACTCTTGATTTATTGAGTACAAATACTGAGGGCACCGGTAGTAGATTATGATCTTTCCCTGAATCCCTCACAATATCAATATTATAGGAATCTAGATATTTTTTAACCATACTCTTTTGCACTTTAAACGCTACACCAAATGCTTGTGCAAGTTTCATATCACTATCAGATACCATTGTGATGTGTAAACTTTTCTTAGATTTATGTGCATTCAATGTTGAGGATTTATCAGGACTCACCGCAATCAAAGCATACCCTTTCTGCGTAAGATCCTTTTCAATACCCTGCAACTCTTTTAGATGCACATTACAATAAGGGCACCATCCGCCTCGATAAAATATAAGCACAATAGGTTTCTCAGATACCTTTTGATACAGTACCTTAGAAGTGTTATTCAAAGTAGCAATTGATACCGTATCACCAATTTTTAGTGGTGTGATGTTTTCAGGTTTTTGAGGAACTGAATTCCCAGCCCAACTTACCTGCATGAGAAGTACTAAAAAGAAACTCATTTTTAAAATCATCGTATTGTATTGCACACTGACACTCTTTAGTTCATCAATTACTCTTAGTTAAGTATAACAATTTAACAGAGGAATACTCATAGCCAGTTTGTACTATTAGCACCCTACAACTAACAACCAGAACCTCGCTGCATATAGAAGTACACCTTCAATCACACCCCTCAATTATTAAAACATTATTTTTAGTAATAAAATAAAATCAACTTTTACGCATTCTGCCGCAAGTTGTAGGTACACACAATCTACTTCTCTAAAGAAAACCGTCCAAAATCCTCTATTTGCTCAATTTCTATAAATATTTACAGGATCAAAATGCATTATCCTGCTTTAATTAATCCCATTTTTACACGACAAACGATGCATATGTGGCGACAAACGATACGTTTTTACTTATCGAAATATTTCAACGTTTTGTTCCCCACAACTTCAAGGCTACTTTATATTCAGCATACAATTTAAAAATGGACACACTATGAACTTTAGGAAATGTGCAATAGTTGCCTTGGCAACTCTAGCTATGACAGGTTGTGGGGATTCTGTCACCGATTCATCATCAATATCATCTAGTGACACTTCAGAAAACGATCAAAATAACAACAGTAGTTCACGCTCCTTTTCAAATTCAAGTAATGAAACGTTGAGCTCTGACAATGAGCAAGAGCATTCATCAAGTTTTGAAATTTATGAAAGTTCCAACACTCCCAAGCCCACATCAAGTTCATCTCAAGAAACCCCTCTCGAAAGTTCCAGTTCAGAAATATATAGCTCAGAAAAAATGGAATCTTCCTCTACAAAAACTCCTCCACCTATTAAGTTTTCTCCTATAGAAGCAGAATCTTTTGATAAGACACAAGGTGTAGATATTGATGGTGATATCATTAGTCATATTGATGGTGGTGATTGGCTTCGGTATGATGACATCAATTTTAGTATTGGCCCAGCGAGCATTCAGATCCAACTTTCTCAAGTAGAGTATGGGGGACGTTTAGAGTTTCATATTGATAGTCTCGATGGTGAAACTATCGCCATATTTCATCCTTCACCAACAGGAGACTGGAGTCGATTCGACCTCCAAGACACAGAACTCGAAAATGTTACCGGCGTCCACACCCTCTATGTTGAAGCTGTTGGTGCCGAAGGACTCTGTAATATTGATTGGTTTCAACTCTCATATGAACCCGCTGACCATCCCGATTACGAACTCGTCTGGGAAGAGGAGTTTAATGGCGACGATCTAAATAGTGAACTTTGGGGTAAAGAAGTAAATGAATTTCCCCCTAACGGTGAGCATCAATATTATACCGATCGTCCTGAAAATATTCTCGTTTCAGATGGTACTCTCAAACTCACTGCACGTCGTGAAAACTATGGATCTAGGGAATATACCTCAGGAAAAATTACTACTCAAAACAAAAAGACTTTCAAATACGGTAAGTTTGAAGCACACATGAAACTCCCGCGCGCCGAAGGAAGTTGGCCAGCATTTTGGTTACTTGGTGAAAACATTAGCTCCGCTGGTTGGCCTAAATGTGGAGAGATAGATATTATGGAACACAGCCAAGACACCGACTATTCAAGCTCAGCAATTCACACCTGGTCATACAACCACAAACGACAAACTGAAAAAGTAGGCATTTATGATATCGAAGATTATGATACTGGCTTTCATACCTATGGTCTAGAGTGGACTCCAGAAACGCTACGATTTTTTGTTGATGACAACCAATACTTTGCAGTAACCAAAGCTCAATTGGGTGACAGTGAAGATGAGTGGCCATTTGACCAGCCCTTCTTTATTATATTAAATGAAGCAGTAGGAGGCGCACTTGGAGGATGGCCTGACGAATCAAAATACCCCCTTACCACGGAAATAGATTGGGTACGTGTCTATCAAGAAAAAAGTTTATAACATTTCATCACAACACACATTATTGGCTATATTGTTTGATTCGAGTATGGGTACAGATCACTCTATACCATACTCATCAAACAATATACCAGTAGTGCTGATTATTGTTCTGGCCACTGATATGAATCATCATCATTGAGTGGCGGAGTAATTTGAATTGAACCATACATTGAATTTTCGAAATAAATTGTCAATCCTAATGGATCAATAGCGATATACTTCTCTTCGGTGAGCGTTCCTTCTTCAACATCAGTGACCTCATTACGCTTCAATAAATCACGTATTTGATCATGGGTGAATTTCGAAATTTCCTCATCAAAGAGAATAACTTCACCTTCCCAGATTTCAATGATTCCTAAACGGTACCCATCATCTTCATCAAAATTCAAGGAGATTCTGTCATCGTCATATGACCAAGAAATATTTTTTTCACCAGCTACTTCATCATCTATATCAACGTCTTCAGGGGCGCCTAATTGTGATTCAACATCTGCTTGTAACAGCCCAAGTAAAATATCTTCGGTGCCTTTTCCAGGAATTACTTTTTGAACTTTCATATACCACGATCTCAACGTAAAGGTTTGTGATGCAAATATACAAACTTATAGAGGACAGCAATACACTCAATAGAAGAATTCATCATAAGGAACAATGAAGAAGCTCACATATCTCATAAAAACGTATCGGTGCATCTATTAGTACAAATTATTGAGCCTCTTGAGCCTCTTCAACTTTTACTCCAGCATCAAAGGGAAGATTGGAGTTAATAATGAGTGAATTTTTGAAGAGCTCTTTTAAGGCATCATTAATATCTCTAGTATCAAGGGATGTGGAAAGAGATTTTATATTTGCCATAGAGGGTATAGAATTCATACTCTTACTATCTGCGTAAAACACCAAGGAATTGAGAGAATGTATTTGCGCAATATCATAATATTCTTTTACGCGATCAAACGAATCTCCATCCGTAATCGTATACACCATTAAAGAGACATCTTCAATGCACTGCTCAAGATCTGAAGGCGCTAACACTTTTAACAATTCAAATCCCGTATGCTCCAAATACAAAAGATGAGGATCATACAGGTTTCTTCTATTACTCACCACTACCATCTTCAATGGTTTTTCAGGATCAACAGGCTTAAACGCCTGAAAAGGTAAATCAATTTTTTCTAATCCTAAATATTGCACAAACATATTCACCTGTGAATAGATAGTATCAAAAAAGATGTTTTTAATACCGGCACCCAGTCTAAATTTTTGCAATATTAAATCCGGTACACCATACAGAACTTCATCACAACTCCGTCCCACGCAAATGCTTTTCGCTAACACATCAGCCAAACCCGTTGCCAAAACTAATGTTTGCTGATGTTCATCTAGCCCCTGATTCATCTTAGGGAAATTATTAAACTCTTTTATTGCAACTACGAGATCTCTAGGCATATACCATTGGTTAAACAGTTCGGCCATGAAAGTATTTTGATTAACTTTTAATAGTGCATCACCCGACTCTACAAATGTACACCTTTTTTTAAAGGTTTCTTCTTGCAACACTTCAAAAACTTCACCAAAAAATTCATCGAAAAGGAGCACTGCGTATTCGTGTAATAGACCACAAAGAAATGCAAGCGAAGGATTGGGGTGATTGAGAGACTTTGCAAGTTTTTCTGCTATGAGGGCCGTTGTTAAACTATGATACCAAAACTTATGCCTACTAAAACCAAAATTTTTCTCTTTATCATCCAGTAACTGCATAACTGCGAGACTCAGAGTTACTTTTTTTGTTTCATTAAATCCTACACGGACGATGGCATCCTTAACATCTTTGATCTCACGATTTAAGCTCGAGAATATCACTGAATTTGAAAGCTTTATAACACTTGTTGCAATAGAGGCATCAGAACGTATTACATTAGCCAGCTCATTCGCACTTGAAGAATCATCCCCTGTAAGTTGCACAATTTTCGCTATTGAATAAGGGAACGCCATGAGTTTGCCAATATGCTTTATCATTATATCAGTCTTTTCAGCTTCAGTTAAACTCGGCAAAAGAAGCGCATCTAATTCTTTATCAAAGTCACCCTTCTCCTCTTCTGTTTTTTCATTTGTTAAGAGTTTTTCTATTTCGCCACCCATAACCTGCGTCATTGCACTGAAAATTTCCGATATTTTGAGAGGCCGTTGAAAATAATATTTAATCCCAGTTTTCTTATAGGTTGCAGCCCGTTGACTCAATGGGTGATTTCCGTAGCAGAGAATCCCCATTTTTTTAAGCTTTTTGTTCCCGAGTATGAGTTTAATCAAATGCATTTGATCAACTTCATATTCAGGAAATTCAATAAGCATAGCATCCGGTTTGTACTTCATTATCTCGAGATAACTCCCCGTATCTGGCTTAAATAATTGCACCGTAAAATTCCGCTGTTCTAATACAGTCTTAAAAACTTCAACCTCTTTTAGGTTTACTCCTGCTATGGCAATTTTTACAATCATATAAGTGATTCTACCGAATGTTGAACACTTAAGACCACTACTAAATTAATTACAGCAAACTAAATGAATTAAATTTCTAAACCAACTCAAACAAATTAAATACAACAAAATATAGTATGAAATATTTCATTTTATTTAGAAAATAGCTTGCTATAGGTATATCATTTATGAGCTACTTCTAGCATCAAAATCTAACACTATCATTATTCTATAATGCTACTAATGATTTTGCTTAAGTTGCTTTAAGTATTCAGACTCTGAACCATCCCAAAAACAGAGTGTACAGCGCCCTTCTCTAAATATGTGAGAACAATTTTTATATCCATACATTATATGTGCACACTCAGTGCATACATGATCCATAGACTTTTCCATGTGATAAAAACTACTCCCGCATTCTTTGCATTTATCCATTTCCATAACAACCTCTTGACTGAAGCCTTACTTTAAGTATACCCAATTGTAAGAGGCAAAAGAGACAACCCAAATGGTTTTGAGGAGTTACTGCATTATGAATAATTAGCCTTTTGACAGATACATTAGCTATAGACTCAGTATTTACGGCAGAATACAACTCAGTAATATTTGCAGAGCATATCTTCAGAAAACAGCATACACAATGAGCCACACATAGAAAAGAAAATCAAGAATATAGAGATAGAGCGAATAGACCATCTGAACCCCTACGACTCAACTACTGTTTCATTAAGAGTATACACACTCCCATCTGAATTTCTGAGCAAAAATGCATAGTCAACCATGTACCGACGAATTTGAGTATAGTCTTCATACACCGGCATCAATAATTCGTTCACTTCTATTTCAGAGTACTCGATATCTTTCTTGAAGAGCTGACTAATACGCTGTAAGATCACTAACTTTATCTTTTGCTTTTTAGGAAAAGAGAGCAGCTTAAACGGCTCTTGTGTATCAAAATATTTTGAGTACATTTTTTGTGCCTCTTTGCCAGTAACTACAGTACGGTCATCCTTTGTAGGAATATCCGAATGAAATTGAAGATACTCCATATCATTAGAATCGTGCGAATCAAGTATATCCATTAATGCTAAAAACATCTTTGCCTCCCGTTTTTTCTTTTTGAGATTAAATCTATGATTCCGAACCGTTGACTCTGTTTTACCACCAAGCTTATAGGCGATCTCTTTATCGGTTGCACTACTAAACATTTGCTCTATCACCAGTGCTTGTATTTCACTTAAACCCGTCACCTCTTTCCCCATGTTCAGTAACGATTTAAACATACCACCATGTTCAACATGAATATGGGTTTCAGCAGCTTTCTGTGCATCTAATAATAATGAGCCATGGGGATAGATAACACCCTTTTGAAACTGCTCTCCACAAATAATACAGCTGTATTGAGTGCCATTTCTACCTGCTTTAACTCCTACCACGAGTTCGTCTACTGTACATTCATCAAGATATTTCACAATTGTGCCACCCATATTATAGATACATTTTATTTATGTCTATAATATAGCCAACACAAGCCCAAAGTCAAGCAATTTCTATAGACATATATTATATATATCTACAAATAAATAGACGCCATTGAATAATGCAATTTAATCCTTTATTAAACCAGCGCCAACTCACAAATTCCTATTCAAAATCAGCAATTCATCCAAGAACACAAAAAGAACAAAACGAGTACGCTTTAGGTACGCTTTAATGTGTATTTGATCACCCCACTCTTTTTCACACCATCCCTGTAACCTATACTTTGCGGCAAATGAGTTGGGACTCACTACAAACACAAACGAAGGAATAATAATGAAATTACTTAACACCCTCAAAGTAGCACTATTAGCGGTAACAATAATTGCCGGGACAGTATCTGCTCAAGAATTTGAATTGGTATCAGGGAACGCTACAGCGACTGCATCAACAACTGAATCATATTTATATGAAGCATCAAATGTTGTAGATGGCAACAGCAGCACACGTTGGGCATCATCATTCTCAAACAACCAAGAACTTATCATTGATCTTGGACAAGCAGAAAATATCGCTAAAGTTGTTATCAACTGGGAAGCTGCATCTGCAACGTACTACAAGCTACAATTCTCAAACAACTTTGCTGACTGGAGCAACCCTCCTTCATATGTTGATGCTGGTGCAGATGGTGGACTTGATGAAATCGTACAAGATTTTGGCATGTACCGTTACATGAAAATTGTTCTTGTTGAAAGAGCTACTCAATATGGCTTTTCAATCTTTGATGTTGAAGTATACAAAGAAATTGCTGCGCCTCACATGACTGCACAATCTCTTTCACTTATCAAATATGACAACACTAACGGCGGACGCCCTCTTGAGACTTGTACTGAAGAGATCGTTGGTAAAGTTATTGTTTCACGTACTGGTCACTATTCGCATTCTGACCGCATGATGGTTTGTCTTGGCGCAAGTACTCCTGTTACTGCAATGAACTATACTTGGGTTATCGTAGGTCAAGGCGTTTCTCAATAAGAAACTATTTTACATAATTTAAAAACATTGTAGGCCGTCTCAATTTTTGAGGCGGCCTTTTTATTTTTGAACAATAAACGCTGTATCTTTATGTGCCGCCCTGTTCTCGACTGGGCTCGAACCGACATGGTGCATAAGTTCGAACCGACATGGTATCACTACTCACAACACATGCTTCAACTACCTTTGTAAAAACCATCTTACATTTTGAACAACATCATGCCGCAATGTGTTACTCATCACATCTCCCCTACATGCTCTCTAAAGGGAGAGCGCCTATTCCCCAATGCCACTATTCCAACCATATGATTTAACATACTTTTAGCTCATAGAAAGTTTGATATACGGGTGAAGCGTTGAATATCATTAATGCCATAAAACTATTCTTTACGAGTTATTCATATTTGATACTCGAAAAGAACATCACACAAGGAGTACTCCTCTTTGTATTGATATGCCTGAATCCTCCTTCAGCAGTTTATTCCGTGTGGGCTTGGTTGATGGTCTATTGTGGTGCGCGCATCACCAAAATTGATCGAGACAGCATTGCAACCGGCCTCTTTTTGTACAACTCAATTTTAGTGGGCATACTCATGGGCTATCTCTTTGATATTTCACTATTTGGATTTCTCATTTGTGGAGTCGCCTCTATACTCACACTCCTTATCAGCTATAGCCTCCACTCAATCCTCAGCTACTATTTTAACCTCCCCATACTAAACCTTCCTTTTACGATAGTAGCAATTATCATCTACCTCGCATCAAATCGATACAGTAATGTGATCACTGCTAAAATTGGCTCTATGAGCTGGTTAGATTTTGAATTGTTCCCTTTGTGGATTTCAGGCCTCTTCAAGGCAATTGGTATCTTACTGTTTATGCCTCATGAGCTCCCTGGTATGATTATATTAGGAATGACTCTTATCTATTCACGAATTAACTTCTTCTTGATACTTCTGGGATATTACAGCGGCACTCTCTTTGTATGGATGCTCAAAGGCTCGTACCTACAAGCATTTACTGACCTCTATAGCTTTAACTTTATTCTTATTGCACTTGCATTGGGTGGCTACTTTTTAATTCCATCCAAAAGGTCGTATACTCTCGCTACCATTGGCGTATTATCATCAGCAATTATACTCGATGCAGTAAACGTATTTTGGACCTTCTTTGCCATCCCTGCATTTACCATCCCCTTTACTTCTGTTGTACTTCTTGTGTTGCATGTATTAAAAATTAACCGGCACCCCTACTTAACCCATACCTTCCTCGGGTCCCCAGAGAAAAATTTGGAACATTTTCTAGCCTATAATAAAAGAGTGCACCCCACTCTTCCACAACCCACTCTGCCCTTTGCAGGCAACTGGACTATCTACCAGGGCTTTAATGAAGAATGGACCCATCAAGGCCATTGGAAATATGCGGTTGATTTTGTTATTACCGACACTTCGAAAAAAACATATCGAAATAGTGGTACCAGATGCGAGGACTACTTTGCATTCGGCAAACCAATTCTTTCTCCAGTAAGTGGTACCGTAGTTGCCGTAAGATCGAACATTGCAGATAATCCTATTGGCGTCGTCGACAAAGTAAATAATTGGGGAAATACGATCATACTCTACAGTCCCCTCGGATACTATGTCGCTATCTCACACCTCGAAGAAAACAGTATCACTGTCTCAGTGGATGATTCTGTTTCCATAGGGCAGCACATCGGTAATTGCGGTAACTCAGGATACTCGCCAGAACCTCACATACACTTTCAATGCCAATATACCGGTGTAATTGGTGCAGCATCGATCCCCTTCAGCTTTTCAAATGCCGTTATTGAAGACCGCTTTATACATGGACCAGAACATTTTAAAACAGGAGCATGCATTCAACCGCTCCCCTATTCAAAATCAATGTTATGGAAAATGCAATTTATTCTTGATGATACTTTTGAATATGTACATGGAATAAATGGGGGGATTAAAAATAGAGGAACTATTACTGTCGCCATGAACGCCTATGGATCATATTATTTTTACGACAATAAATTTGACACAAAACTCTACTTTACGAGTTCAGCAGACACTTTCCTTTGCCATCAACTTGAGGGCAACTACGCATCACCACTAAAAATTTTATTCCTCGCAGCATCAAGAATTCCAGTAACTGAAGGCCCAATAACCTGGAAGGATGAACTCCCCAGTAGCCTCCTTATCACTAAAAAAGGATACAGTGCGCTGATTAGATCCCTTAAACACTCGCTCTTCTCTGTTTCTGGAACGTATACATTGACACACGACTCAGAGATCAATGGCACCATTACATCAGCATCGCTTATGGGGAAACATGAACTTTCTACTAAACTCATTTTTGATCCTATTAAAGCCTTCCAAAAAATCATTGTCACCGACCATGGCACAACCCATACACTGTTACTTAAAAGAAGGAATCAATAATGAAATTTCTAATACTCCTCCTTCTTACTACATCACTCTACTGTCAGCACAACCAAAAAGCAGATCTTCAACCTGCCTACACTGCGTTATTAAATCAACAAAGTCAAAAGGCATTGGAGCTGTACCGAACCATCACTATACTTCACCCGTATATCCTAGATGCTTGGTATGGCTCCTATGCCGCTTGTTTACAACTTCGCGACAACCAATGCGCCCTTACTGAATCAGAGAAAGGGCTGGGGTATTTCCCTACCGATATATTACTTACCATTAAGAAGCTCTACGCACTCGCCGCACTCAAACAGATAGATACTGCAACATCACTAATGGACCAATTTGAAAAAGGTGCATTTGGTGAGCTTGATGAAGAATACCGCTATTTTGTATACCACGCTATTGCATTTGGCTTTCTTGCAGCACAAGAATTCTCACTTTCTGAACGCTACTTTATCAGGGGGCTCGATTACTTCCCCAATTCTGAAGAGTTAAAAAATGGCCTTGCTATAGTATCGCAACTCACTCCTAACACCTTTTCTTTTGAAACAAACTTCAACAGCGGCCTCATCAATTATTCACCTAATCACATAAGTAATCAAGGATACTATTCCAGCGGGGAACTCACCACCACCATTTCACAAAACCACGCTATTAGACTTTTTTATGGCAAGACATCTATCAATCACAAACAACAATATAGCGGAACCAACTACTATGGCATTACTTCTTATCTAGAAGAAAGTTCCACACTTCCCATTATCGACGATTCTAGACAAATAGATACGACTGTAATAAATGGCACCACATGGTACACCCCCTATGCAGTGACACAGATTGATGCAAGCGATTCAGAAAAGTATTCTAATGTAGATACCGTCCATTGGAACGACTCCACTGAAACCATTCCAAGTAACCAACACGATTTTATTTTTGGGTATTCAATTCAGAATGCATTCAGTAACGTTGATTCTTGGAGTGCAGGATATCGATTTACTCAGTCAAATATCTCTAACACAAAACAGATGCATACCTTTTTCGGAGAGGTAGATCTCTCATTCAAATATATCCAACCAAAAATGAGTTTCTACTATAGCTACAATAACGCATCGTTAGCATTGACTCAGATCTCACCCTCTATTACTCTACCGTTTAAAAACTTCAAAAGCACTACCACCCTCAATATCGTACAATACCAAGCAGGCGCAAGCAACAACATATCGTTCGATCCAACCCAATATTCTATTGATCTTGAAGCATCATTAACGCTATCACGGTTTCTTATAACCGCCGGCTACTCGACCGGGGACCAATACCTCGCAATAAAAAGTGATCAAAAATCTATTCAAAACAGTACCAATACCATCCAATGGAAAGCAACGGGCTCAATAGAGTTTGCGCTCCCATGGTATGGCATCACCCCTTATTATTACGGAAGTCACACACAATACCCAGATAGCTGGTCTCAGCTACATATGGGAGGAGTATACATACCATGGTAAATCTCATCATAAAAACAGTACTCTGCATAGCAACCTGTTATGCATTTGCAAGTTCAAATAATTCCCCGAGCTACCAAAAAGCATTTCATACCTCATACACCTATGAGTACCAACAAAAATATGCTGATGCCTTAAGAGCAATACAACCACTCGAAAGAGAGTATTCAAAAGACTATCTCTTACAATACAGACTCTCATGGCTCTATTATTCATCAGGAAAATTCTCGGACGCTATTCACTATGCACATAAAGCATTAGTATTAGAGAAGAACTCTTTAGACATACACGTGCTCTTACTAAAAATTAATACTGCAAAAGCAGATTGGAAAGTAGTTGAACAAACTGCCCACACGATACTCAAGGTCGACAAGTCTAACGGCACCGCCTACTACTATTTAATCCTTGCTTTGAAGCATCAAACAAAGTACGAAGAGGCACTGGTGAGATGCACCCGAATTTTACAATATTACCCAACATCAGCAGACTATCTCTATGAACAAGCAGAGATACACTATTTACTGGGAGAGAAACGAAAAGCGAAAAATGTATTTGAGCTCGTCTATACACTTTCCCCATCATCTACTGCTGCACAAAATTATCTCAAACTACTAATTAAGGAGTAACCATGGAGAACAAACTAAGCAACCTCGCCGTTTCTCAATCTGGATTCATATTCGACCCAATGCACGGAAATAGTTTTGCCACAAGTGAAACCGGAGTATTTATACTAGAACTTATCAAGCAAGGTCTTGATGAATCCGCTATAGCTCTCAAAATATCCGAAGAGTATGATGTACCTACAGAAATTGCCGAAGTTGATCTTCGGGAATTCATGACTGAACTTCAAAAAAACATGTTACTCTGAGGTATGTATGAGTATTACTGTAGCAATTAGTGGCATTAATGCCATAGACAATCCTGGGCCTGGCACCGGCATTGCACGAAGCCTCAAAGAGTCTGGGTTAGACGTGAAAATTGTTGGTCTCGCCTACGACGTAATGGAACCAGGTAACTACATGGATTGGGTTATAGATAAAAGCTATATACTTCCGTATCCCTCTGGTGATTCCGGGGTTTTCATGGAACGTCTGCAATACATTAACTCGATTGAAAACATTGATGTTATCATTCCGTGCTTAGATGCAGAGTTACCGGTATACATTAAGATGCAACCGACTCTAGAATCATTTGGTATAAAATGTTTATTACCTACTCTCGAGGCATTTAAAGAACGCGACAAAAACAATCTCGATATTTTTGCAGAACGTATCACATTGAAATGCCCGAAGACCAAAACCATTTCTAGCTATCAACAGATGCATGAGGCTATTGACGAGTATGGTTTTCCTGTGATGATCAAAGGGCCTTTTTACGAAGCCGAAAAAGTATTCACTTATCCTGAAGCCGAAAAACAGTTTAATCAGTTAGCGGCCAAATGGGGGTTCCCTCTGTTGGTACAACAGTTTATTCATGGTGAAGAATATAACCTCGTTGGTCTGGGAGATGGTGTCGGAAACGATCTCGGACACGTTGCTGTTAAAAAAATGATGGTTACGAAACAAGGTAAAACCTGGACAAACGTCAGCATACAAAATCCGGGTCTTGAGAAAGCCGCATTAGCCTTTGTTAAAGAAACTCAATGGGCAGGCGGATATGAACTCGAAGTAATTCTCGATTATAGTTCAGGTGAATTTAATCTTATTGAAATAAATCCCCGCTTCCCTGCGTGGTCTTACATGGCTACTGGGTGCGGCATCAACCTTCCTAAACGATTGATTCAATTATTATTAGGCCAACCCTACGAATCCCATTCGGACTACCAGGCAGGCAATATTCATATTCGATATACCGATGAACTTATTAAAAACATTTCAGATTTTGAAACACTCACCACAAATGGTGAAACAAGGAGTCTAGCACATGAGCACTAAGAAAGCATATATTCGACCAACACTGGTAAAGCAACAAGTGGGACATCTTAATAAATTTGGGAGTTCACAGAACCTTGGACATCAATCAGATATTGAATCGGTCCCTGTAAAAGACTTAGTAGAGCAATTTGGAAGTCCACTCTTTACCTTTAGTGAAAAAGGGATTAGAGAGCAGTACCGAACTATTTCGAGTGCCTTTAAAAACCGGTATCCTAATGTACAATTTTCATGGTCGTACAAAACCAATTATCTAGACTCTATTTGTTCAGTGTTTCACCAAGAAGGTTCTATTGCAGAAGTGGTCTCTGGATTTGAATATGAAAAAGCACGATCACTGGGTGTTCCAGGGAATCAAATAATATTTAACGGTCCTTACAAAAGTGACTCAGATCTTGAAAGAGCATTTAACGAAGGCGCTATTGTCAACCTCGATAATTTTGATGAAATATATCAAGCTGAAAAAGTCGCTGCAAAAATTGACAAACAAGTGAAAATCGGCTTACGTCTCAATATGGACACTGGCATCAAACCTCATTGGCATAAGTTCGGATTTAATCTCGATAATGAACAAGCCTCTGACGCAGTGAAACGAATTGTTAGTTGCAGACATCTAAACCTATCTGGTCTCCATTCACATATTGGAACATTTGTTTTAGACCCTACTGCCTATGGAGTGCAGATTAAAAAAATGGTTGCATTTATGCAAACCATTGAATCAAAGTACGAAACCGTTATTAAGTATCTCGACATTGGTGGTGGATTCCCTTCTAAAAATAGACTCAAAGGAATTTACCTTCCGCCCGATGTGGCAATACCTGAAATAGAAAGCTATGCTGATGAAATCTGTTCATCTCTTCTTGAGGCACTGCCTGAAGGACACTACCCTAAACTCTATCTTGAGACGGGTCGTGCTATGATTGATGAAGCGGGTTCACTCATTTCAACAGTCCTCTCTCGAAAAAACACCCCTGAAGGCTTGGATGGATACATTGTTGATGCAGGGGTCAATCTCCTCTACACTCATACGTGGTATAACTTCAACATCAAGCCCGATAGACCACTTGGTGGCATTGCTGAGAATGTAAAATTGTATGGTCCGCTCTGTATGAACATTGATGTTATTGCGGACTCTGTATATTTACCACCAATGCCGGTAGGAACTCATTTAGTTATTGCCCCGGTCGGCGCTTACTCCGTCACACAATGGATGCAGTTTATAACCTATCGACCTGCGGTGGTTATGATGATGGAGAATGGAACTGTTGAGTGTATTCGTCGAAAAGAAGTACTAAAAGATGTTTCGGGATGCGAACGTATTCCTGAGTCACTTAAGTTTGATGGTATTTCTGTGTAAGGACATTTGTTATTGACTCTCTTTCTGTTTTAATTTTTGGTTAAGTAAGAATGGGGTGGGGTGAAAGCCTTGGGTTGTAATAACCCAGGGCTTTTTTATTTAAAATTTTTAATTGAGCAAAAACAATACAAGCATTGGTCACCACACTTCATCTATGGGTGAATAAATTTTGATAGTATCCTCTTATAATTTAATCTATTTCATATTGCTGAAACACACTAAATACTCAGCGCGTAAATCCCACATTATTCTCAATCTTTTTTAAGGCATCCAACATCAAACATGGCCATTCCATGGAAATTTACCGGTCGCCATTCGCGACCGAAATATTCTTCCCAATATTTTAATCACCTCCCACCCCTTTTAAATAGGGCAATAACGAGATAACGTCATTTAAACATGTACTACTAATCAAAATATAATCGTCACTTTTAATTTTGATAACATTTAATAATTAATAGGTTTACATTTTTTAAAACTAGGATTATATATTAAAAACAAACACCAAACACAGCATGACTACTCAAACATAATAAGACAAAAAAATGTTATCGAAAGATAACACCCACTACATTAACAACATTATTATTAGGGGCACCATGACACAGTCAATAAAAAGTAGCGTTTCTTTTTTCATACTCATCATATTAATACTTCAATCAAACATCTCAGCACAACGGGCAAATTTGGCACTCGGAAAGCCAGTCACTTCAAACGACACAGAACCTGAATCATCACTTTCACTGGCCGTTGATGGCAACTACAATTCACATTGGTCCAGTAAAAAAAATAATCCTGGGCCATGGCACATAATAATTGATTTAGAAGATCAGTTTATAATTGACTCGCTATTTTTACAATGGGAGCTTGCTGCCGCTGAACATTTTACCATTGAACTTTCAATAGACACTGTTGCATGGACTACAGTTGCCGATGAAAGTAATTTTGGTTTAGGACCATTTCAAAATTCAATTATCATCCCCAAACAACATGCTCGCTTCATTAAAATAAACTGCCTGAGACGTTCTACTGTTTATGGATATTCATTATACGAAGCAGAAGTTTTCGGAAAAACCCCTATCGATTGGGTATCAAATATACATATTGATTCCATTCCTAATTTTATTCAAGTCAACAATAGTATTCAACTCAACGCATCACTCTTAAATGGTAACGGAGATTTATTGATTGACAAAAGTCAGGATATTCAATGGTCTATTGTAGACAACACTCCAGAACTCGGAGACCTACTTTCAATTCAATCAGGACCCACAACTTCATTTACCACCAGTGAACCATATCGATCCATTACAATTGCAGCCGAATACACCGACAGCCAATACTCCGGCTTCACTTTTACAGATTCTCAAAAAGTATATATAAACCCAGATCCACAAAATTTTCATGAAGCAGTACGCTGCGATATGATAAGTAAAGCAGACACCTGTGTATCTCTTAACGAGTTAAATACTACATTAAATAGTCTACCAAAAAATATTACTCGATTAGCTGAAAAAGGCCTTAATATTTGTCTTCCTAACGATGCCCTCATCACCCAACCAATTAACATTGTATTTGCAATTGACATGAGCGGGAGTATGTATGGCACAAAATCGGATTCTGGACCAAACGATCCTGAATTTTTAACTCCTATAGCGGTAAGGCGCGCTATAGATACAATCCATGCCCATGCCCCCCAATCAAATGTTGGATTTTTAGGTTTTTCTGGAGGTGTGTGTTCTGGAGATACTTCACAATATAATTACAGCGATTGGTCTGCTGGTGATATAGGAACATTAAAGCCTGATACTAGGGTCCCCCCAAAAATGTTAGATGAAAACCAACTAGCTTTGTTATATAACCAAACAATGTACTCAAAAGAAAATCATTGGTTTAACTGTGGTGATATTGAAGGCGGCACCGCCTACACAAGCCCCCTAACCTCTGCAACTGAATGGCTAGAAGCGATTGACCCTCATAACATAAATAGAAGTATCATTATTTTCTTTACCGATGGAGAGCCAACAGCAACCCATGACACAATTGCCAACTACCACCTGCATCACGATTCTACGAATCACCCTAGGGTATTCACCGTAGCTTTAGTTGACACAATCAACGAAGATCTTCAACAACTTGTGAATAACACTAAAGGACTCACGATTACAATTGATGACGCTGCTGAGGCTGATGAGGCAATTCAGATAGTATTACAAAATGCCATTTCAACTATAGAACCCAGTAATTTCACAATTTCAAACAATGAGTTTTCTTATACCACTAATCAATTTAACGCACTCAACATCGAAAAGAAAATGTACAAAATTTCTGGCCAACAATTCCCCCTCACCGAAGGGCTAAATACAGTATATTTCCACGCCACTTCACTAAAAGATACAAACAGTAATTATAGCTCTACCTTAACTCTAGATATTTCAGGTGACCCATTAACAGAGATCGGAAGACACCGCATTGACAACACCACCTTTGATGCTGTCTGCTATGAACCCGCCCATATTTCAGTTGAAAACAATCTAGATCACCCGATTGATACGATCAAATCATATACAGAACAATTTAATATTATCCTTTCTACTCAGTCTACTGGATTTACACCACAGATAACACTGTCTACAATCATAGGTGAAAATGAAACGGTACTCCTTAATGAAACCATCACACCTTATAAAAGCGACTTTTTATCAGCACTAGAAAGCCCAACCCCAACAAAGGAAAATAGCATCATAGAAATAACAAACTATGAAGAACTCTTCTTATATTGGAAAAACCCATTTGACCCTCGTGATACTGCCAGGTCCACATTAGAAACTGCAATACCAGAATTTGTGCCTACCCCTGATATTATTCATGCCCAATCCTCATTTATATATGATAGTAATTCTGATGGAATTGCCGATAAGATCATAGTTACCTTTGACAATGCCTTAGAAGCAGCTCCAACAACCATTTGGTCAATTGATTGGGCAGAAGAGGGTAATTTCAATATTTCAAAAAATGAAAATGAATTCCACTTTTTGCAATCTGACACAGGTTTAGATAAAAGTAAAATAGTTATTGAATTTGAAAATAGCCCTTTTGGATATGGAATCACCACTGCTTCTGCACACAATCCACCGTACCTAAATGTATTCAATGACATTGTGTTAATAGAGGACCGCATAGGGCCAGTAATTGTGAACACAAATAAAAACCCTTCCCACTACAAACAATACGCTATACAGCACAACATCGATTCAATTTCATACCATGTAATCCCTGACACATTAGTGGTAACCCTTTCTGAAGCAATAACAATTGATCAAGCAAACATTATGCAAATGTTAACAGTCATTCATGGAGATGACAATACAGTATTATCCTTAGCGGCCACCCCAACTTCAGAAGACAATATTACATGGGTATTTTTATTAGACAACAATCCAAACAACGTAAAAATACTCGTTGGTGATTCCATTACACTCAACCCCAATATTGATATTACGGATGCATCAAATAACAAAAGCCAGCGAGTAGCAAACATAGTTCTGGGAGAGAACGGTATTGACAACCGATTTAGTAGCACCTTTAGAGAAGTTATTGTTAAAATCGAGGGAACCACTCTGAATGAAGACTTAACAACAGCTCCTATTCCAATATACAATGAAGCAGGTGACCTCATTGTTGCAGCTGCTGCAGAAGGTACATCTATAAAACTTGAAATGTTTTGGGTCCCCCCTGTACATTTTTCAGACATCAATTCCAGCAATCATTCACAATTATCTTCGACCGAAGAATGCTATGATACTCAAGTAAACACACCCTACCCCAAAGGATGCATTGCATCACATGTAGTGCTCTCACAGAAGGAAAAAGGGCCGTATTCCATTAGAGCTTATATCTTTAACAATATTGGTCAATACATTACTTCACTCCACCAATCATTCGGATATTGTGGCGAATTCGACAATGAGTACCGAATTGCTCAAACTGAAAATGAAGGGCTGTTTATGAATGACATAATTTGGGATTTAAAAGATGACACTGGCCGCTCTACAGCATCAGGAGTATACTTATGGGTCATTACCCTAACGTACGATACCGGTGAAGTGCTTACGATAAAAAGAAACATGGGAATGTTAAGAAATGATGAATGTTTTTAGTTAATACAAATTAAAACGTTAATCACCCAATACTATTTTCAAGTTAAAGTAAAAGGAAACCTATCTAAAACAGGTCCCCTTTTACTTGCTAAAAACAATGTTGCACTCCTAATAATACGGCACGTAAACTACGACCTCAGCATATTAATTTTCCTTAAAAATAAGAGAAAAAAACTTTCTCATAAGCTACAAGATCACTCGACATCGAATTGCTCCGAACACCCGCAACTAAAACAATTCTTTAACAGGTTATTCGCGTCATGGAAATGACCCGACCTCGCCTGGAGAATACGATGGTAAAGACAAAAAATAAAAGCAACTGGTAAATGCAACTATCAAGCCACATTAAACAAATTCAAACAACCCCTCAAACACGCTTTAACACAAGGGTTAAAGCAACCACACACAACGCAAATTTAACATTTATAGTGTACACAAAATACTATAGCACACAACAAAAAAAGGCAGCCTTATGAAAATGAGCATAATCAATACAAATATATTGCTTTTGGCAATACACTGTTTTTGCATCAATACATTATCACAGAATAGGTGGATATCATTTACCCCTTCCCCAACCAATACCCCCACAATCACAGCAATTGCACACGCAAGTGCCTCTCCTGAATCAGAACTACCTTCCATGAATATAATAGAGAGCAATGACAATGGCGTTGAAATCAACTACCTATTTCCTGGCGGTTCAATCAGCGAAAAAACCTTTGAGAATACGTTATATCAAATGGTACACATCGATAATTTCACCAAACTCACTAAACCAGGAAAGCCAGCCGTGCCCGTTCGACAGTATACTGTAGTTGTTCCGAAAGGAATGAGTACTCGCATAGAATTTATCGACACAAAACACTCAATATATGAAGGGTACACTATTGAGCCTGCACGAGAACCAGCCTCCGATTTAGTTGGAGCTCCATCACCTAAATTTATACGTGATGACGCTGTGTACAATTCAAGTAATGCATTTCCTTCGTCTCCCGTAACCATAACGGATGAAAGCATGTATCGAGGACAAAAATTAATAACAATCCAAATATGTCCTGTTCTTTCTCACTCGGCAACGGAAGAAATAACAGTGTATTCCCAACTACACTTTAGAGTAGTGTTCGAAGGAAGCAGCAACGATCAGGAACCACACTCAACAGAAGCAAGCCCAACGAATACCAATGCCTTTATTAATAATTTCGCAATTAATTCAAGCCTCGATTTCTCCGATGCAGCAGTAGGCCCTCTCAAAAAAAGAGGCAACATATTGATTGTAACGACAAATGAATTTCTAGAAGCCGCTGACAGTCTTGCTCTATGGAAAAAAATGATGGGATATACCGTTGAAGTCGTATCTAAGTCTTCTTGGCAATCAAGCAATGAAGTCAAAGACGTCATACACTCTCGTTATAAAGATGAATCTGAACCGATCGATTTTTGCACGATCATTGGCGACCACTCAGATGTGCCAGCATATTTTAGCACATATGGAAGTTATGATCACGTTACCGACCTTTATTATGCAAGCATGGACGGCTCCGATGACTATGTCCCCGATATTGCAATAGGACGACTCGCTGTTGGGACCGCAGAACAAGCAATGATAGTTGTCGCAAAAATCATTAAATACGAACGCACCCCAGTACAAGACCCTGATTTTTTCAAACACGGAGTATCAGCCGCTTATTTTGAAGACAAAGATTCAAAAGACGGTTACGCAGATAGACGTTTTGCTCAAACCTCATGGGAAATCCGCAAATACCTCATTACTAATTTTGGCTACACGATTGACCGAGAGTTTTTTACTGAATCAAGTGTCACCCCTAAAAACTGGAACAACGGAAGCTTTGGCGACGGCTCTGCTATCCCCGATTCACTCAGAAAACCAAACTATGCCTGGGATGCTGATGCTGCAGACATAAGTAGAGACATTAATGAAGGTAGATTTATGCTCTATCACCGAGACCATGGTCTTACCGACGGCTGGGGCGACCCATACTATAGAACAAAACATATAAGAGCATTGAAGAATGGCGACAAACTACCTGTTGTATTTTCCCTCAATTGTCAAACAGGCAAATTTAATGCAAGCTCAGCAAGTTTTGCAGAAGCTTTTATACGTCAAGAAAACGGCGGTGCCGTTGGAGTTGTAGCCGCCACCGAGATATCGTACAGCGGAGCCAATGATGCGTTTGCAGAAGGAATGATTGACGCGATATGGCCTGATCCAGGATTAGTACCATTATTCCCTCACAAGAGTTCACCGAGAGTAACGTCACATCAGCCAATATATCATATGGGATATATTTTGAATCAAGGCAAAATGAGAATGGCAGAATTGTGGAGTAGCAATAAAAGATACAGCTTCGAACTATTTCATTATTTTGGTGACCCATCTATGTTGATGTGGACAGACGTCCCCAAAACAATAACCGCGTCAATACCGCAATCAATACTCACCAATGATTCACTCGTCACAATAACAAATATTAATGCACTAGAAGGAATTGTAACCCTATCATACAACGGTATAATCACAGGTCGCTGTGAAGTAGAGGGTGATGGTAGCTGCACAATGAACCTCACCGAACCTATCACCAACTCTACCAATGCAACTATTACTATTACGAGCTACAACTATAGACCTCTGATGGTAAACGTAGACGTTATTGAAGAAACCTTTATACCTACGGTATCAGAGGCTCTGTTTGATGTGGGCGATTCTATAACAGTAGATTGGATAACAAAAGGGGAATTCAACACTGTAGTTGTTGAAATGAGTATTGATAATTTTATGACCACATTGTATTCAGACACAATACCTAACGCCAACACACATAATTTTATAGCTCCCAACATAGCATCTGATAGTGTACTGATAAGGCTATCAAACATTACTGGAGACCCATCAGTTAACACATCACCTTTCAGCGTTCATAACATTAGCACAATTAGCGGCATAATAAATGAAAACCTCCAAACCATGATTCAATTTTTTGGCCCAGAAAACGGAGAAACTGAAACAGATTCAGTTGGACAATTTACCCTAGACACGTTAATGCCCGGTGAATATAAAATAGTTGCAGTTTCTGGTATTTATAACTCAGATACCAGTGCAATAACTGTACCTGGTGACACTTCTGGTGTTACTTTAACAATGCTTTATCCCGACATCGAATTATCACATACTGATTTTTCAGAACAATTATCAGCAGGTCTTTCAAACAACTACACCTTCACAATAACAAACACTGGCACTGCCCCTTTACACTATTCGGTAATAAATAATTCAGTCTCTGAGATTGTAATTAATGAGGTTAACAATAAAACCGATTATGTAGAACTCAAAAATAGTGGAAAAGATATCAATATGAGTGATTGGACATTACAATGGACAGATGATACAGAAACATCTGGATCCTACACTTTCCCTGAAGGTTATATGTTTAAAGAGAATTCTATAATATCATTGTATGAAATCAACACACCAAATATGGATTCAGTACTTTTTCTGGACGTTGAATTAAAATGGACCCTCGGCTCCAAAGTAGCAATAGCACTCATTGACCCAAGTGGCAAAATAATAGACTTCGTCAAAACCGAAGGCGCAATCTTTGAAACCACTGATAGCACCATATGGAATGGACCTGGGGTTAATTTTGATTCTAAAAACATATCAAGAAATAGTTTGAGTGATACTGATCATGAATCAGATTGGATCCAATTAGACACGGGGACTACATTCAACCTCAACAATGAGCAAACATTCGTAGACACCGATACACCACCATGGATTACAATCCCTACAAATGAAAATGGGGTAGTCCCTGTTGGCAGTTCACAAATTATACAATTAGACATGAGTGCCATCTCACTTCTACCAGCGATATACGCTGATTCATTGTATATATTGAGCAACGCACCCAATTCATCTACTATAACAATTCCAGTGTACATGAATGTCATCAGAGGAACATTGGTACCAGCACGAACAATGGAATTATATGATGTAGGTGACACTATAACCATAGACTGGGCGACAGATGGTATTTTTCCAAGTGTGATCGTGGAGGCAAGTACTGATAATTTTGTTACTTCAATTTACAAAGACACTATCGCCAACATAGACACCCATAGTTTTATTGCTCCTGCAATTGAATCCGATACCATTGTAGTACGAATATCAGATGCAGAAGATCACACAGCAGGGTACACTCACCCATTTAGCATACATGACATCAGTACAGTGATGGGTTCAACGAATGAATCAACCCCGGCAACGATCCATTATTCAGGTCCTTATCAGGGTACAGTAGTTACAGATAGTATCGGGAATTTCATACTCGAATCATTAATGCCCGGATCATATACCCTTGTTGCAACCGCTGGTACTTACAAATCTGACACTATCTCAATCTCTGTCCCAAATGATATTTCTGATATCAAAATTGCTCTTTTATATCCTGAAATATCAATTTCAACCGAATCACTTTCAGGTAAAACGAATGCTGGCGATATTATCATGGTAGAAATGGAAGTAAGTAATATTGGAGATGATCAATTAATATACTCTGTTCAGAACTCATCCCATACTACAGAACCTAATTGGATCACCGTTGTAGAAAATGATTCAGGCTCAGTAGAACCCAATGACCTCCATACAATCGAGATCGAGCTCAGCGCACAAGATCTCATTCAAGGAATGTATACGGACATTATATTTCTCAACAGTAACTCACCAACTACACCTGTGTATCAAATACCTATAACACTTCAGGTGATCGAAAAAATTGTTGATCTCCCCGCCTTGCCAGACGCGGAAACCTCAGCAATATCCGATGTAAATGTATTTCACAATACATCCATTAATATTCTCAATAACATAGGCACTCCAAATACGTTCATTCCAGCACCCGAAAATGCTTTGTCATATTCAATCATTACGGTAACCGGAGAACTTATCCAGAGTGGGATCATTAATACCGTTCCAATTAAACTTTCTGCTCACGCACCCGAAGGTATGTTAATAATCCTATTTAAATAGTATATTCATACATTCAGGGTAGGTTTCTATAGCCTACCCTGAATTACCATTTATTTTTCACAAATAAAAACACCTAAAATCTCTATCTCTATCTCTATCTCTTCTAATAAGTTCACAATCAATGTTACAGAAAATGCTATGTATTCTTGATAACATGCTTGAATATATATACGGAATTAAAGGAACGATATAAAAAGGCTAATAAGAAAACAACGCGTAGCTCACTAACTCACCAGTACCATAATAATAAGACGACTTTACAAGTCCCCCATCGCTATCATACTCATACTCCTCATACGAACTCAAGACATCTTCATCCGTATAATAACCCCAGCTCTCGAGAAGCCCATCAGCATATCCATACAAATAATATCCCGTTGTATCAGTACCCAAATTAATATCTAATCGTGTTAAATAACCATCAGTATAAGTCCACTCATTATACACTTCCACATCATCTGATTCACACCCCAAAAATCCTTTATAAATTTGATACTCACCATTCAGTAAATTCGTAAAACAATACGCCTCTCTCCCATCAGTGAATTCCCAATGTGAAAGCGTTCTATCCTCTTGATAATCATACGTCCCCGTCGCTACTAAACTATCACCGATAAACGTTTTTTCTGTATTAATTAATAACAATTCAGTATAGGTATACTCAATACTGTAAGAGGGCGATTCATCTGCAGTATACTGTTGAATTACTTGAGTGAGTTGAATAGCGGCGCTACTTATTTCCGTGCTACTCATTGCTATCTCCGCTGAACTCTCTCCTACACTTGATTGCATTTCTGAAGATTGTTCAATAGGCCCTAATTCTGATGAATTAGCGGTATCATCGGAAGAGGCAATTCCATTACTTGTACTGCCGCCATTTTCTGACTCGCCTGCGACACTATCTGAAGAAGACCCCGCTACAACAACAAGGGCCTCTTGCCCCCCACAATTACTCAGCACCACCATGCCTGCAATGCAGACTGCACTTATAATTTTCACCCGTATCTCGATACTCAATTATCCTGTTATAATATATCTAACCAACAACTCAAGTCAGCAATGAATTGACAATATCTGCTCCCTAAAATGGGAGCACTATTATGAGTGATCAGCACAGCATAACATATAATTAACCTTGCCGAATACATCACGATATGATATTATATAAAAGACACAAAAAAAGGCTAATTGTGACAGGAAAGAGCATATCAATATATTTTTTACCAATGGTATCAATACTGATTCAATTCGTATTAACGACGCCTTCTCAGACATATTCTCACAAAAAGACCATATTAATAATTGAAAGCTATCATAGCACATACCCATGGGATCAAAATTATAAAAGCGGTTTATCAAAAGTTATTGGCGATTCTTTTAATATTGTTAATTTCGAAATGGACACAAAGCAACTTCCCCCCGAAATGCATAAAGACCAAGCTCACCTAGCGTGGAATAAATATTTAGAAATCAAACCAGATTTAGTTTTCCTTGGTGATGACAACGCTCTAAAATACCTCGGACAAAAATTTTCCGCTACACAAACTCCCGTTATCTATTTAGGCATAAATAACAATCCAAGAGAATACTATCAGACCCGCTCTCAAAACATGACTGGTGTATTAGAAAGGCCATTGCTCAAACGATCGGTACATTTCCTACAAAAATTATTAAACGTAAAAAAAGTACTTATTCTTTTTGATAGCGGAATCACCGCACAGATTGTTTACAAAGAATCATTTTTCGAGCTCAGTACTATAATCACATCTGGCATTCAAATTGATATCAATCTAATTTCTAATTATACAGCATGGCAAAGCGCCATCTTAAGCGCCAAAGAAAACGGTTACGATGCAATCATAGTAGGTCTCTATCATACTATTGTAAACAACAACAATGTTCATGTTGATTCAGAAGAAATCGTTTCATGGACATCAAAAAACACTACCGTTCCACCGTTTGGGTTCTGGAAATTCGCCGTTGGCTCCGACAAAACAATTGGGGGGTATGTTTTATCAGGAGAAGAACAAGGTGCAAGCGCCGGACGTATCGCCCTTAAAATTTTTTCCGGTACAACACCTCAATCTATTACCCCTCAAACGGCATCAAAGGGTAGCTTAATATTCAGTCAAAATCAATTACAAAAATGGGGGATAACACTCCCTAAAAACATTGGTCATGCCGTACATTTAATCGATTAAATGAGATTTCCATCACCGTTCGGCTATAGTAGGCCTTACAATATCTGCTGTATCACTGATGCCATTGCTTTAACATTCGGTGATTTTAAGCAGGTAAAATGGTTACCCGCAATAGTACTTCGTTCAACTGTTTGAGTAGTGAGAATTGAAATCGATTGTGCAACATCATGAGCACACACTTCTTTATTTTCAGCTTGTATATGTAATATTGGGATTGATATTTTTTCAGGAAAGTATGAAAGAACTGCCTTACTGTTATCAATATAGGAGAGTATAGACTTTTTGTACCACTCTTTGTTCGAAATGGTTACCGCCCCCTGCGCCTTCACCGATAGAGTATACAGCACTTTTAACAGAAGCCAATCAGGAATAAATATTGATGTCCGTAATGCCATATGCACCAATGATGTAAATGATGAGGCTTGACTCGACACCATTTTAGCGAGTAAAAGTACTTCTTTGCTATAATATTTTTTAATATCAGAGCGCGCGAGAGAGAGTTGAAAAAAGAGTCGAGCATACGATTTAAAAAGATACTGCGCTGTTATGAGCATTTTGTCATCAACATTAATTGAATTCAATGGAAATAGTTCTGAAGCATATGCTATCATCGATCGCATTGAATTACACACGGCTTCTTCTTTACTATACGATTCCGTATACGGGACTGCTGTATCGAGCAACAAAACTTTTTTTGCCATCAAGCCTTTTTCTAAAAGAGCAGCATACACAGCATGGGCAATGAGCCCTCCTTGCGACCACCCTCCTAAAATAAAATACCCACTTGTTTGATACTCTATAATATGTTTCACATAATAGTTTACAAGATCTCTCATTGAGGTCAGCCGGGGGCCATCATGAAACAGTGGGTATTCTAGAGCATAGGTTGTACAGTCACTTTTAAGTTGATAGGCAAGATCAGAATAACAAAACACAAAACCACCCGGAGGATGTATTAACCATACATTAGGGCCCTTGGTGCTTTTATTCAAACATATAACCGGTCCTGTTCTTTTTTCTACGGACTCATTTACAAAAGATACACATTTTTTAATTGTGGGTTCCTCTAAGAATTGAGCATAGGGTATTGAGATATTGAAGGCATGCTCTAATTCAGAAATAAGTGCAATAGTTTTTAATGAGTCTCCTCCAAGCGCAAAGAATGATTCATCGAGGGGGATATTTTTACTCCTTAATATTTCTTCCCAGATTCTTTGGACCCGTATGCTATTTGGATCATCGGTAGTAATAAATACTGAGGCCGAATCACTAGGATTCAGCAATCCCCTTTCTCTATTAATTTCGAATATTTTTTTTAACTGTTTGCGATCAACTTTACCACTCATCAATCGAGGAAAGGACTCTAACTCATAATAATAGTGAGGCACCACTGATATATATTTTTTTAAATACGCAGTACACTCTTCCTGAGACACTGTATTGATCGCACAATAAAATGCAACCAATTCAGTTGAGACCCCATCCATTATCGCTTCTATACATACTTCCTGAATTTCGGGAATATTTTGTAAATGATTTTCAATGGTATTTAATTCTATTCGAATTCCATTAATCTTAATTTGAGAATCTTTTCTCCCTAAAAATTCAATATCACCAGAGGCATGTTGACGTCCATGGTCACCGGTTAAATAAACAACATTTCCTTCTATTACATAGTCTCTAAATTTTTGCTTCTGTTCAGCGTCATTATTATAATATCCAAGACACTTAAATGGAGTACTTAAACCAATCTCGCCTATTCTACCAGGACTCAGAACGGTATTATTAGATGCAACAAAATGCACTGCTACATTTTCTATCGGCTGCCCTATGGGTATTACTTTTTTAGATGCATCATCTTTCTGTATTCGATAAAAAAGTTTCGTCATTACCGTTTCTGTTGGACCATACAAATTAACCAATTGCGTTGCAGTATCGTGATGTGCATACCACTCAGCCACATCTTGTGGATGTATAACTTCACCTGCAAGAAACAGTACTCGCAACCCCATTATTGACTGGCTACTATTCATTAATACCCGAAGTAATGAGGGCACCATGTGGATCACTGTTATATTCATTTTTTCAATCCACTTGAGTATTTCTAAAGGACTTATCTCTCCCTCTGGGGAATCAACTATTCTTCCACCAGTACAAAGAGGTAAATAAAAATCTCTCAACGATGCATCATACACACTTTGAGTCATTCTACCCACTACTGTTTCGGCACCAAGAACAAACTCTTTTTTCTGCCAAAGTACAAAATGAGAAACACCCGCTACGTTTCCTATTATCCCCTTAGGAGTCGAAGTTGTACCCGAAGTAAAGAAGAGATAACATGGCGCTTCTACATCCACCAAAGACGCTTGTGTTTCAAAATAGCCCATTGGAAAAGTGTCATTAGCCCAGATAGTCTCTATTGGAACAATGGGTACTGAATCCAAAAACTCAATTTCACTGAGCATCGTTTTATTTTCATTTGTACAAATCACGATTGAAGGAGATACTTGAGCTATGATATCCTTAAGTCTATCGTTACCCATCATACCATCAAGAGGAACATATAAGTGCCCCATAGTGAAGAGAGCTGACATTACGGGAGCGATATCAGTGGCATTATTTAAAAAACACAGTACTGGTGCGGGCTCTATACCAATTGCTTGCTCTACATAATCAGCGATACAATCAATACGTTCTACAAGTTGTTTATAGGTGAGCGTTAAAGAGTGACTGATTGCAGCAATAGAATCTGGTTGCATTTTTGAGTAATGCGCAATATCATTTAACATAGTATTCATATCCGTTACAGTGTAAGATTAAAGGTTTCAATAAAAAGGTGCGTTGTCGCAACCGACATTAACAGATCATCTTCATAGGGAACATTTAATCTAAAATCAGAAGCTACGTATCTCTTTTTTATATGTTCAATGGTATCACTATTAAACAAACCCATTCGCTTTGTACACTCAGGAGACAAATAGTCATGTATCCACTCTACACCATTTTTTAAGAGTTCAGACGAGTTCGGGGCTCTAAAACCAAATTTTTGTCGCGCCACTATTTCATTGGGCAGATACTTCTGCGCTACTTCTTTTAATAAATATTTTTCTGTTCCATTATACACTAATAGACCGGGAGGGATTTTCGTACTAAATTCTACTAAACGCTTATCGAGAAATGGGTAGCGTACTTCAACGGTATTAGCCATCCCCATTCTATCACCATGATCAGATACTAAATGATCAACAAGTCGTAATTTGAAATCGAGATAAGACCGCTGATGTAAAGCAGCCTTTCCTTGTATTGCCTGTGGTGATACAATAGATTGTTGTGAGATATCAAAATCATTAAATGCTCCTTGCAAATGACTTGCATACAGTGACTGCTTAATATCTCTAAAGGACGCATAGTCCTTTTCATAAAAGCACCCGAAGTCGCCCCACATAATTTCTGCTGCCTCTTCTTCGAGAGCTGCCTCTAGTGAATCAAGCTCAGCTCGTCTATCATGCATTGCATCAAAACGGTACCCTAAATACCCTCCAAAAAGTTCATCCGCTCCTTCACCAGATAGAATTACTTGTACCCCTTGATCTTTTGCAAGCTGGGACAATAGCATACTACAAACATTGTAACTCTCTTTAACAGGACATTCGCTAAAATACAGTGACTGCTTTATGCCATCAATAATATCATTGTCAGAAACCTGTTTTAAGTAATGCTCCATTGAGAGATGTTGTGCCATCATCCGTTGAGGCTCTGATTCATCATGATGATTTTGTTGAAAACCAATGGAGAATGCACTTATAGATTTTTTGGAAACATCTTGTAGCTGTACATCTTTCATAATAGCAGAGATCAATGATGAATCAAGTCCTCCACTTAAATAGACTCCCAACGGTATGTCACTCTGCATACGCTTAGTTATTGAATCGCGCAACAATGATTCGATGGTATCTACACACTCTTTTTCGGAGGTAGTATTTATTTCTCCATTATCAGGATATTCAAGGTCCCAATAAACATTTTCTACTGAACCATGTACAGAGAATGACATTCTCGTGCCAGGCTTTACGCTTGCAACTCCTTTAAAGGCAGTGATAGGACTCACCAATCCAGGTAACGTCAACAAGGTATCAATCCCCTTAATATTAAGCTTCCTGTCAACCAATGGATGTTCAAGAAGTGCCTTTATTTCTGAGCCAAACAACACCGCCCCGTTAGATTCATAATAGTGTAGCGGACAAATTCCAAATTGATCTCTCATAAGATGCAACTCTTGAGTTCTAGAATCGAAAAGTGAGATTGCAAATTGTCCATCAATTTTATTAACAAAATCTATACCATATTCTTCATATAGGTGAATCAATACTTCGGTATCGGTATTTGATGTATAGCTTATATTTTTATGAGACAACTCTGCACGCAACTGAGGTGAATTAAATATCTCACCGTTACATACCAGTATTACTCTTTCATTATCGAGTGTAAAAGGCTGCATACCCTGCTCAAGATCCATGATCGCTAGCCTACGGAACCCAACACCATATTTTTCTGTAATTGTTGTGGCAAATCCGTCGGCACCTCGATGCGCAATAGCATCGCACATTTTTTCAAGAAGAGGCTCAGAAACACCTACACCACCAGACAGATCAAAGATCCCGGCAAATCCGCACATCTACGACTCCTTATGTGCGATAGACTCTATAACAACAGAAGGAGCACGTAAAAGAACCATTGGGTTAAACCGGATAAAGCCTGTTCTTGTGCCGTCATTGGTCGTCATCCATTCCAACTCCAATACCGAGGAATCAATAATATGAGGCATGTCCCAAAATTCGCTTCTAAAAGGAGACACCTCACCTTTACGAATATTCAACTCACTTAAGTCAGCGAGTTCCATATTCTTACAGTTCGTTATTTTTTTTAATAAGGGGAATGATACTTTTTTGTGTGCTTGAATGTGAATCATAAACCGAGAAGTATCTGACTGTATTACCAGATGCTTTAATTCTCTTTCAAGCTCAACGCCGCGAGCCTCTGCAGATTCGATACACCCTTTGCCTGACAATTCATATACATCTGGAAAATGTGAAATATTGTATTCAGAAATAACTGATTCTTCTTTAAGTGATTCTATCAAAATATGCCCTATTTATTAGTCTGCTTAAAACCGTTTGGAAAAGATAAAAAATGTCACTTTTTCCACAGATCAAATATGACAGAATGATGAGTTGAGACATAATACGGCCATTTGTGTGAGCTGGATCACATTACCTCATTAACATTACTCTTTATGGTTATAGGGATAAATGACCTCAATACTGTAATGTTATCCCAAAAAACACATCTTCTCTGATACATTGTGCTATTTTTCACTTTGGAGATAATTTTTCGTTTGAGCTACACAACATTTATGAACCTAAAAACCAATCATACAAAGGCCACTAATACCGACACTAATTGGCTGTTACTCTTTATAAGTTGGATTATCGTAATCATCTCTGTACTCGGCTCACTCTTTTTTAGTGAGGTAATGGATTTCGCACCTTGCTCCCTCTGTTGGTATCAACGCATTCTTCTCTACCCTCTTACCATTTTGTTTTTGTTGGGCCTCTTCCCTTTTGATAAAGCAGTGATTAAATACTCACTCCCCTTAGTGATTGCCGGATGGTTTGTCACCCTCTATCACAACCTCCTCTATATTGGTATTATTCCCGAAACTATTGCCCCCTGTAGTCAAGGCGTCTCCTGTAGTGAACAGTATATCGAATTCCTTGGATTCATTTCCATACCACTCCTGTCACTTGCAGCATACTCAACACTCCTAACCCTATTATTCATTTTAAAAAAGAGAACCTCCCATGAATAAAAAAATAATTGTCCTCCTTTCAGTTTCAATTCTCATGGCCTGTTATGTTGCAGGCTCATATATATACAATTCAAAGCAAACAGAGAAACGCACCTTTCTTGCTCAAGAAAATGCGCATCTCTTTGTGCCTGATCACGCCATGACCTATGGCAACGCTGATGCAAAAGTATATATTGTAGAATTCTTTGACCCTGCCTGTGAAACCTGTCGTCAACTCTTTTATTCCGTAAAAAGTATTATCGACAAATCAAAAGGAAAAGTACAACTTATTGTTCGGTACGCCCCTTTTCATCATGGCGCCCAAGACATTGTCACCCTTATTGAGGCTGCTCGCAAACAAAATAAGTATTGGGAAGCCCTAGAAAAACTCTATGGATATCAAGCAATTTGGGCGAGCCACCACCAAGCAAAAGTCGACCTTACTTGGGGGTATATGAAAGACCTCAATCTCGATATCGACCTATTGAAAAAAGATATGCACGATCCAAAAATTGCACAGCTCATTCAACAAGACCGTGCAGATGTTAAAACTCTCAACATCAAACGGACCCCAGAGTTTTTTGTAAATGGCAAGCCACTTCCTCGTTTTGGGATTGATGAACTGGCTAAGCTTGTAGAAAAAGAGATTGTACTTCAATACGGTGAATAGAATACAACCCAAAAAGGCACCCCTAAAAGGGGCCTTGATAAAAATAATACAGCAGCGTTTGTAGGTAGAGTATAATACCAACCATCTTATACAAGAACTCATCTTTCAAGCAAACCTTGGCTATTTTAGAAGGACAAGCATTTTTGTCATTTTATGATTAGGGGTAACTATTTCTAGAATGTAACGTTCACTGCCATAATCTTCAAAAGGGAAGTCTATAGTAACGCTTAGATTGTTAAAACTGATTGCTTTAGAAAATATTTTCTGTCCTTTTAAATTGTAGAGTATAACAGTTCCTTGTGCCTCAACCAACTTTGACAAAAAGCTTATCACTAAATTACTGTTACTTATTCTGACGGCAAAAGGATATGATTTATTGAGTACTATAGGAGTTGTTTGTTTCTGTTTTCCAAAATGAGAGATAAGTAAATTAGAAGTGTGAAACAATTGACTGGAATACGTGAGCGTATCTGAGTTATATACAATAACTATCTGGTCTAATGCGCCCCCTCCTTCAATAACAAGACTTTGACGGTAATAAGTAGATGAATCTATGTGTATTGTTAATGAATTCCCTGTAAGGGTACTCGAGAAACTATAGCGTTCTCTATCGCGCCAAAAATCTCCATATTCCTCAAAACCAATAAATGTTTTATCTGCTTGCGCATCAACAAAAGACATTTCAGCCAATAACTTGTAGTCTCTATTTGGATGAATTAATAACACAACTGGAGAATGGTTGTCGGAATATTTTTCAGTAATACTATTCCATAAGGAAACTTTTGAAAGCCAATTGGTATCATTAATAGGATCATCTCCAAAAACATCGCTAATGGTTATTGGTATTTCAAATACATTTGAAACAGTACCAGAGTACTTGTTACCATACATTCCACGAAAGGGAAATGACGTTTCAACATCGTTTGCATTCACCGAACTATTATACGTGTAGTTACTACTATCTAAGGCATCAATGAGTGTCAACGGAAAAGAAAGATGCCCTGCTCGAAATGATTTAATGGGTATACCAATGTCTCGTTCGAGAATAAATTTTGAAACTTCTAGCTCTCCTAAAATAGAACCATCGTGCGTCGCGCTATCGGTATAACTATAATACGGAGAATAGGTGAGTGGTGTATTTCCAGAGCCCCCCATTGGCATTGATGCAAAATCAGGAAAGTGCCCTACTGAATGGCTCCCGATATGATGCCCCATCTCCTTTAATGCAACAATAGAGTCTACATAGGCTGAATAAAAATCTGAACTTCGTGCATCGTCTATATATCGAGTAGTAATAAAATACGAACCTTGAATACGCATACTTTTTTCATAGGTCCCAAAGGAGCCTATCTGTTCCATTGACGTCCTACTATCTATATCGTGAGTAACAATAATTGCAGATGCGCAGGTGTCGGGTAACGAATGCTTTGTAACCGCATAAGGAACATGCTTTGTGTAAATATTTTTTAAAAGAAAAATAATCATATCGACATCTGGTTCAAAATCAATTGAATAGGAAGACCCTGTAGCTATATCTTTATTTGTTAAATAGGATAAAATCATATTTTTGAATGACAACCCAAGGGTGTAGGTGTATCCATCTCCGGAGTTAAATACAGTAGCTGCAGATGTGCCATTGCTATACTCTGCAATAGCTTGCGCATTGGTAACGGTATATTCAATAGTTTTAACGGTAGTGCCTGTTATACTATCCCCAAATAAATAAGATATTTCCTCAGGTGTATTGAAATATTTGAAGAGAAGAGGATCCGATAACACGTCCCATGTTAACAGATAATTACTGGCACTATATTCTGAAGAAGAGATACCAAAGAGTGAAAAAAGGGCTGGATCTAATAGTCGAGGCGCAACAACAACTCCTCCATTATCTACATAATCAGTGATCGTAATAATATCATCCAATGAAAATGCACCTGGGGTTAGGCTGGATGAAAAGTATATAACCGAAAACAATACTGCTGAATCAAGTTGTGTAACGATTGAAAACGGTACTCCTGATGCATTTAAAGCATGCTGTAGAGAGAGCGTTTTTGATTGTGATCCCACTTCTAAAACATCTGGAATTATCAAAATTGCAGCACTCCTATTCAGTGCTGAAACTTGAACGGATACTGCAAGTAAGGCAGATATGAAAAGAGTAATGGTCTTCATGTTTATACACTCACTTTAGTACAGTAATTATACCATTAATAAGTGCAATAGACATATGGTTTATCCCACGCCTCAGACCCTCGCCGCAATCGTTCGTTTAAGTACACCGGTGAATGTTCCCGTAATTGTTTTAAATACCTTTTCAATTGATTGTGCAACTATTGATTGAGTTTTTTTAAGGGCATATCGATATAAAAAAATTGTGAACTGTTCTATGATAGCAGCTCTTGAGTTACAATACTTTCCTTCTGAAGAGGTTCAACGCATAAACACAACTATTATTTCTATATTCAGCCGCCTGTATTACAACACGTTAAAACTCGATGCACATATGAAACATTCAAAAAACAAACAGGTATCCTTCAAAGTAAATGATGCTATAGACCTTGATTTTTCCATCAATGAAAGCGTCACTTACTGTGGTACATGTATCTATATATCAAAAAAAGTCATTGGTATTGCCACCATTAATGAAGACACTAAAAGATATGATGGTGTTTCATATTTTAAAGAATCCATGCTTCAAAGGTACCGTCCCTTGGAGTCTTACGAAATCCCCCTTATTAATTGTGATAGCACGCCTTACTTACACCTCGCATCATTTAATTCCATCATTCATCACATTAGACGTAACGATAAAATATGCGCCTTGTTTTATGGTAAGGACCTCCATGATTTTTACGAAGGATTTATTTTTTATGAGACACGTCATAAGATATACATGAAAACTTTGACGGAAGATGGATTACCGGATGAGGTTCTTATATTTCGAAAAAACAAAATATCAGGACTGAGCTTCGATTCAACTTATGAGAACACTATTGAGGCGAGTTATAATAAATCATTAGAACCCGAAACAATACATAGGCCATAGTCAATTTATCCTGAGGCAATAAGGCATTTACACAGTATTGTGATCAGTAGCTGCTAACAGTATTTTGATTACCCTCTACACATAAATTCAAAAGAAGTGACTCATCACGGACAGCCCTCATTGTGTGAAAAATAAATGGTTTATCATTATACTATTATATTTTGACCGGCAATATCTTCAATAGTCACAGTCGCATCTTCTTTGTGATCATCGACAATTAAAATTCCCTGTTTTGGACTTCTATTTTTACTCTCTTTACCTCAATAAAAATATTGTCGTCCCCGCAAAAACTATAAGTCTCTCCCATCAAATAAACTTGCCCGCCCCTATGTCCAGCAACGCTTCGGGAGTTTGCGGTGGCTTTCATATACTTATGGAAACCATTGCATGCTACCGTTGTTGGTGAATGTAGGAATGGGCATACCGCCTAGAATGATGCTTATTTGGGAGAAAAGAGAATATTTTTGTTTTATGAATGCATGCAGGGTTACTAAAATGAATATCATTGAAGAAGTATTCAGATATTATATCATAGTAACACAATTTGATGTGTTACTCAGCATTAATTCTTGTGGTTACTTTTTTTAGCCTTTCTTCGTCTTGATTTGTTATGCATCCCAAAGTTCCCCGTTGGGTCGTCTGGATTAATATTTTTACCTGGGTCATTTCTGATACTTCCTATCTTTATCAATTCAAAAATTTCAGATCGACTCAGTGTAAATTCATATTTCACATCATAGGCCTCTGTATACTCATCAAAAAACTCTTCAAGCGAACTACTAGCCCATTCTGACAATCTGTAAAATTCACCATGATTGTACTGTATTACAAATCTGGTGATCAATGGACGATACTTAGTAATAGAATATTGATACATGCAATTAATTTCAAAATGAGAAACGGAAAATGAAAAGACAGTAAAACCAAAGATTCTTTTTGTAATTTTTAAAATTTTGTCATCGACATGTATACAATGTGAGACCATAAATACAGGCAAGATCATAACAACTGATATTATCAATAATTCAATTGCAGATATATTGTTTAAAGAATAGTGCAAACAATTGAAAAAAATCCAGCCGAAAAGCCACATGAATAAGAACTTAATTGAGGGACTGTTTATTGTTTTTCTTTTCATAACTTTTAGTTGAGCGGAACCTTCATAAAGAATATAGCATTATATCGTTACCGCTCCAACGACTGTTATAAACGCAAACCATGTCCTTAATTACTCAAATCTATTTATCAGACTATTTATAAACCATGCACCTAATTACTCGTTACTTAAAATACTTTTGGTAGGCTCTATAAATCTAATGCTATCTATTTGATTCGTCCTAATTTGACCATTTGCAGATATTTCTGAACGATATGTCAGAGAGTCAATGATTTTAGGCTTTGAAATTGAGTCAGTCCAAACATTTGTAGTAATAGAGTAAGAGTTAATTATTCCTCCATTGATTAATGAATGTTTTTCATCCCCCCCATGATGTCAAAGAATCATTAATTTCATAAGGCCCAGTAAATACACCTCCGCTTAACAAAACATGAGATACAGGAGTACAAGTTGAATCAATGAGCGTTAAAATCAACGAAGTATAATCGTCTCCAGAAGTCCAGATGACTATCGGTTTAAATTTTCCAATTGGATTTTGTATAGAAATAAAGTACGATTTCATAAATGATTGCGTATATTCGACATCTACACCTAAATCAATTTTCATTATAGGAGCTAATATTTTTTGCTTAGCAATTGAATCTAATACCGTAAATTCAATTTTTTTTGACGAATCATAAAACAATCTATTTTCAGTATAAAAAATATTATTCAATGACTGAGAATTTGTAATATTTTTTAATGCAAATAAGTCATCTGACAAATTAAATTCGACTTTGTTACTATCTGAATTATTTGAACACGATATAGCCAATGCAATTAAAAATAATATAGTGATCATTTTGTCGAATCGCTTCATTTGTTCCCTTTTTTTGGGGTAGTATTTAGTCCAATAAAATTTGTTACAGTTATAAATATAAACAAATAGCCTACCCATGGACGGGTAGGAACCCATAACTAAAATATTTTCTTCCCTGCATAACTATGCAGTCTCCCAAATAGATTCCCTGCCCATTCCTATGTCCACCAACGTTCTCTATTATAGGTATAGAGCCTCTCCCTCACCTAACTGTAAAAAATGATACAGTTAGGAAAACCAAAAGGAGGACAGAATGGCAAAGGACGAACGAAAACGGGCAAA
>JAOPTS010000064.1:0-23354 GCA_051531955.1 Reichenbachiella sp. | reverse complement strand
TGAAGCTTAAATTTCCCTTTCAGACGGCAGATGATACGTTTGCCGTCAGGTGTTTCGACTTGATACCACAAGCCCATTGATTTGGTTACTGTTCCTTGCACGCCCAAAAATAGAAAAGCCCCAACTATAAAGTCGGGGCTTTCATTTTTTCTTTTACGAAAAGATCTTAGTGCTTAGATAAATATTCAGCTACACTCTCTCGGGTCTCTTTCATTGTGTCTTTTCCTTCTTCCCAATTAGCAGGACATACTTCGCCATGTTTTTCAACATACTGAAGCGCATCTACCAATCTCAAAGTTTCATCAATATTTCTTCCCAAAGGAAGATCATTTATTGTTTCTTGTCTTACTACACCTTCTTTGTCAATTAGGAAAGTGCCTCTAAATGCAATGGGGTTACCATTAAAAGAGAGGTTTCCTTCTTCGTCATAATCCCAGTCACCACCTAGTACGCCAAAGTTCGAAGCGATAGTTTTGCTTACATCAGCAACGATAGGATAAGTAACCCCCTGAATTCCGCCTTGGTTTTTTGGTGTGTTTAACCATGCTAAATGAGAATTTTCAGTATCCGTAGAAGCTGCGACTACAGCAACACCTCTTTTTTCGAACTCACCTAATTTTTCTTGGAAAGCCAAAATTTCTGTTGGACAAACGAAAGTGAAATCCTTTGGGTAAAAGAAGAAGACTACTTCTTTTTTACCGATATATTGATCTAAAGAAAAAGACTCAACTATTTCTTCTCCATCAAGCACTGCAAGTGCATTGAATAAAGGAGCTTTTTTTCCTACTAATGACATAATGTTTTTTCTTTTTGTGATTTATTGATGGAGCAAAAGTAGGTTGAACAAAATCGGATAAGGTCCAATCAAAATAAATTTTGTTTATACGCATATAGATTTTTTATTCATCTGTATAAATAGCAGATAGGTCGAGTAAAAGTCACATTTTTGTGTTGTTATTAGAATAAAATGTATTTTTAAATCGGAATAATCAAATACTGAAAATATGAAACTTAATTTTACTAAAAAAATAAGCTTAGTCTTAGCTGTTGTGACGGTTACTAGCTTTTCAACAAAGGCACAAGAACTTGGTGGCATGTCTAATTTTTTGAAAGCAGGTTCTGAAGACGCAAGTGTTTTGATGGGTAATTATTTGAACCCACTTTTTACAGGTTTTGGGTATGGTGTAGCGAATGGATGGTACAATACTGCCAAAGCACATAAATCATTAGGGTTTGATTTAACCGTTACCGTCAATGCAGCGTATGTCCCAGATGATCAATTGTTTTTTGATATTATAGAAAGTGATTATCAAAATTTAACGTTGGTTGACCCTAATTTGTCAAATACGTCAACTTTATTTGGAGATGCAACTAATACGAATGTTCTATCAACATATACTGAAACAATAGACGGTCAAGATTATAACGTGTCTACTGAATTTCCTACTCCTGAAGGGTTAAGTTTAGATGAGTCATTCAATGGGATTGTGCCAACACCTATGATTCAATTAGGTGTAGGAATTATTAAAAACACTGATTTGAAAATAAGATGGATGCCTACAATTACGGATACTTTTGATGGGAATGATTTTAGTGTGTCCATGTTCGGTGTAGGCGTGATGCATGATTTCAAGCAATGGATTCCAGCAATTAAGCATATCCCAATTGATATGGCTGTTTTGGTGGCTTATAATCGAATTGGCATGGAGACTGAATTAGCGGGCGCACTACCTGGTGAAAATCAAACAGGAGAAATTTATATTGATTCATGGACCTACCAATTATTGATTTCTAAGAAACTTTCAGTTTTGACGGTTTATGGAGGTTTCGGGTTTAATGATACTTATACAAACCTTAGTGTATTGGGTGATTATGAAGTTGCTGATGATAGAGGTGATGGTCAACCATTGGTTTTGACTGATCCAATAGATGAGACATATACAAGCAGCGGAATGAGAGGTACTTTAGGTATGAGGTTAAAATTAGCAATCATTACTTTGCATACAGACTACACATTTCAAGAGTACAATACTTTGACCGTTGGTTTAGGGATATCTTTAAGATAGTCGATAATAGCATTCAAAAAAGCCTTGATTCTTTCATAGAATCAAGGCTTTTTTATGTCTCATTTTTACCAACGAAAAAGCCCAGAAGTGACTCTGGGCTTTTTCATTTTTGATAAAAATGTTAAACAGGTGTATGAATAAAATTTGTGTTATGTACTCTATATACTTCTGGCTATATATAAGTAACCACCTGTTGTGATCTTTTTTAGTTATTATTCGAGATAATAGTTAAAACGTTGTTTAATACTGGTTGAGAGCTCTTTTCAATTGGAGATAATTTTGAGTAAATCGAATTATTTTTTGATAAAATTGATTTATTCAACACAAACTCAGTGTTAGGTTTGTTTATTTTACTCGCAAATAAGATAAGAAAGAGGAGGGATAGTTTAATTATAAAGGATAACTCCGATTTCGATTTTCTTGACATAGTGACTGCTTTGTTATTGCAAGTATAAAATTATACAAACTACAGGTTGGATTCTGCTGAATTCGATGAATTTCACAAAAATATAGATTAATGATAAAGGTTTTATTCGTTTGCCTCGGAAATATCTGTAGATCGCCCTTGGCTGAGGCGGTTTTTAATTCTAAAGTCAATAGTTTGACTTTAGAAGCTGATTCTGCTGGGACGGCAGCCTATCATATTGGGAAACAGCCAGATCATAGGTCAATAAAGGTAGCTCAGGATAATAATATCCCTATCAACCATCGAGCAAGACAGTTTGTTGTGGAAGATTTTGATCGTTTTGACTATGTCATCGCAATGGATGAAAATAACCGAAAAGATATGGAGGGGTTAAGTCGGACAGAAGTAAAGAACTTATATCTCTTGAGAGAATTCGATTTGGAAAGTGAAGGCGAACTTGATGTGCCCGATCCATATTATGGAGGCTATGATGGATTTGTTGAAATCTACGAGATGATCGATCGTTCGATAGATGAATTATTGAAACACATAAATAATGAATCTAAGAAATAAAAAGAGGGTAGGGACATTAAGTCTCTACCCTCTTTTTATTTCTTATAAATAGCGGTTAAGAAATTTGTCGTGCTTTTTGAGCTGACAATTCTTTGTGCTTTTTCTCTGGTACATATAATAGGTGATAGACTTTCTTAGTCTTTTGTTCCAAGATAATGTCTGATCTGTCATAGATTTCTTCCATTGCTTTGTCATCATAGCCAATGACAGTTAGTAATTCCAGATTTTCTCTTACCTCTATTTCAAAGTCATCTTTCAACCTTTCTACTAGTGTTTCTACTTTGTCGAATTTTTTATCGATACAGATAGAAAAACTCGTCGCTGAATTTTGCATCAAATTGATTTTGATGTTGAGCTGATCCAAGGCATTAAATATGATGCTTACTTTCTTTTCATTGATAAAGGTGAAATCAGTCACGCCAAAATCTATAAATACTTGTTTAGTCTTCAGAATGAAAGATGCTGGGTGATTGTTTGCATGACCCTTTCCGATTACTGTTCCAATTTGTTCGGGATGGGTAAATGGTCTTACATACAATTTGATTTTGTTCTGGGCGAGAGGTTTAATTGTTCTAGGGTGTATGATGGAAGCACCGTAGTAGGTCATCTCTGCCGCTTCAGTATATCTCAACTCATTGATGATGGTTGCTTCTGGCATTTTTCTTGGGTCGGCAGTCATGACGCCCGGTACATCTTTCCAAACGGTGACAGATTCTGCCTGCAATCCAGTAGCAAATATGGCAGCACTAAAATCTGATCCTTCTCTACCTAATGTGCTGGTTTTCCCTTCTGAAGTTGAACCTATAAACCCTTGAGAGATAACCAGACCTTCTTTCATGAAGTTGGGAATTGCATGTTTTATATTTCTCGTAGTGATTTCCCAATCTACTCTTGAATCAGTGAAGTTGAAATCAGTTTTGATATACTCTCTTGCGTCTAGCCAAGTAGTCTTTCTTACATTATCGTTGAGGTAATGTCTGATGATACGAGTAGAGAGCAATTCGCCTTGTCCTACCATTTCACTGTAAACTTCTGCGTAGGGTTTTCCTTCTGCTCCTTCTAAGAATGTTTTAATTGTCTCGAAAATAGATTCAATCCTTCCAAAGATGGAATGGTCTTTTTCAAATAGACCATTTGCAATTTCAATATGAAAGCCTTTGATCCAATCTAATTTTTCTTGCCAGTCTTCCTCGTTGAAATAGAAGTGAACCAGCTCTTCCAAATGGTTGGTTGTTTTGCCCATGGCAGAAACCACAATCATTAATTCTTCTTCACAGAACAATTTAATTACGTCAGCTACATTTTTTACAGCCGCAGCATCTTTGACAGATGCACCTCCAAATTTGAAAACTTTCATAGTTCTTTCTTTTATCAAACATCGAAAACACCATAGATCATTTTGGGGATTCTATGGTTGGATGCTTTCTTATTATGCCATTGTTGCAATATACCAATTGAGGTGTGTCGCTTGGGTGCGCAAAAATAGCATTAGAACAGTTAAAAACGAAATAATTGGCAGGTTATGGGTAAAGAATAATTGAGGTATAACAGTATCAAAATCATATATTTGTTTGACTAAAACTAAACATATGAATACATCAAATATTGGATCTGCCATAGGTACTACTCTTGATAGATTTATTAACAAAAAGCAAGCAGATTTTCCATATGCTACAGGGGAGCTGAGTCAATTGTTGCGAGATATTGCCTTGGCGGGGAAAATCATCAATCGGGAAATCAATAAGTCAGGTTTATTAGATATTGTTGGGGCATACGGCTCAACTAATATTCAAGGAGAGGCACAACAGAAAATGGATGTGATCGCCAATGTTAGATTTATACGTGCACTGCGCAATGGTGGTGAGGTCTGTGCTATCGTATCTGAAGAGGATGATGAGATCATTGAAATCAATCAAAATAGCAGGTATGTAGTGGCTATGGATCCTTTGGATGGGTCTTCTAATATCGATGTGAACGTGTCAATTGGAACCATATTTTCAATTTACAGAAGGATTTCAGAACCTGGGACGAGTGTCACCAAGGATGATGTATTACAAAAAGGAGAAAAGCAGGTAGCAGCAGGGTATGTGCTCTATGGCTCCTCGACAATGATGGTGTATACGACGGGTTACGGTACCAATGGTTTTACCTATGATCCCTCATTGGGTGAATTTGTATTGTCTCATGCAGATATGATGTGCCCGAAAGATGGTAGTATTTATTCTATCAACGAAGGAGCCTATTATAGTTTTGAGCAGGGGGTTAGGGACTATATAGAGGACTGCAAGAAAAGTAGATTCTCTGCAAGGTATATTGGGTCACTTGTATCTGATTTTCACCGAAACTTATTGAAAGGAGGTATTTATATCTATCCCAAAACTGATGAGTCTCCCAATGGTAAGTTGAGATTGCTGTACGAATGTAATGCATTAGCTTTTTTGGCAGAGCAAGCTGGTGGTGTTGCAACCAATGGCGTGGAAAGGATATTAGAAATCGAGCCTACAGCATTACATCAACGCTCACAATTGCTAATAGGGTCACCTGACATGGTGAAAAAAGCAACTGACTTTTTGAACTAATCTCGGTATTTGCGGCGAGTAGCTACTTTTTTTAGCTCTCTTTTGATTACTTCTTTGGCCAAAAGGGAACTGATTTCATCTGTTGGCGCAGTTGTAATGATTCGCTTGAAGAGGTCTTCACTAAGATCAATCTTGTAAAAAGCACTCATGAGCCTAGACATGTCTTTGTCTAACAAGTAGCGTATGACTTGTGTGAGTTTTTGTTCTAATTGAAAGAGGGTGATGTCAGTACTGATATCACCCTCTTTCAATTCAAAATGATGGGTAATTAGAGGAATACAATCATTGATATCCTCTTTCATTATTTATTCTGTCTTAGTTGCTTCTTCTTTTTTCTCTTCGAATAGAGCGGGGTGAGATACGCTGAGTAGGTTGTACCATGTCACTAATTTTTTGATATCAGAGACATATACTCTTTCTTGATCATACTCTGGAAGCACATGTTTCAAAAATGATTTTAGTTCATCCGCGTCAGAACTACTTGACAATCCTGTGTCACCATCGAACTCAGCGTGAATTTTTTTCATTACTACTGCAAGTGGACTAGCACCTTCAGCATCAGTAGTATAGATAGATATTTCTCCAAGAATTGATACCTTAGAGTTCATGTTTACCGCTAGTTTTTTCTTCTGCTCATCCAGTGATTCTAAGATGACTCCTCCTTTGGTTGGGGCTACTACTGTAAACAATCCGCCCTTTCCTGAAACTGTTGCAATGTCGTTAAAATCCATATTTGTTCTTGTTTAGCGCTGCAAAGCTAATATAATGTTTAAATACTCTTATTGATATTCTCTATGTAATCTAAAATTTCTTTCTGTCCGAACTTCGTGCTGGATGAGGTGATAAAAGTAGGAGGTAACTCATCCCAAGTTTCTTTCAATGTGCTATTGAAGGTCGCAATGTTTGCCTTGGTTTTGTTGTTGTTGGGCTTGTCAGCTTTCGTGAATATAATACTCAACGGAAGACCGTTTTCACCAGTCCATTGTATGAATTCGAGATCAATTTTTTGTGGAGGTATCCTTGAATCAATCAAAATGAAGATGTTGACAAGGTTTGACCTAGTAGTCAAATAGTCTTTAGTCATTTTATTGAATTTCGCTTTGTCAGTTTTGCTGACCTGAGCCCAACCGTAACCAGGTAAATCGACCAAGTACCATTCTTTGTTGATCATAAAATGATTGATCAACTGTGTCTTACCAGGTTTTCCTGAAGTTTTGGCCAGTTTGGTCCTGTCAGTGACCATGTTGATCAAGGAGGATTTTCCTACATTGGATCTGCCTATGAAGGCATACTCAGGTAATGTAGTTTCAGGACACTTAGTATAGTCCGAGTTACTGATAACGAATTCAGCTTTTTTGATTTGCATGGTGCAAAACTATTAATAAACTTACTTGTCTTCACTTATCCTTTAGTTTTCTTTCTAATAGGAGACGAATCACACACATACTATTTAATATTGCAGCTATAATTCGATAAGTAGCATGACGGTATTACCATATAAGGACAAGGAAGGTAGCAAGAAGGAGCAAGTAGCAGAGATGTTCAATAGCATCAGCAAGAAGTATGATTTTTTGAATCACTTTTTGAGTATGGGTATTGATATTATTTGGAGAAAGAGCGCTATTAAGAAATTGAAATCTTTACAGCCCAAGTTAATATTGGATGTTGCTACGGGTACTGGGGATTTGGCTATTGAGGCACTGTCATTGAAGCCTGACAAAGTTATTGGAGTAGATATCTCACAAGGGATGTTGGATATGGGTGTCATCAAAATGAAAAAAATGGGCTATGACGACCGTATCGAATTACAAATGGGAGATTCGGAGCAATTGTTGTTTGATGACAATAAGTTTGATGCTGTCACCGTTGCATTTGGAGTAAGGAACTTTCAAGATTTGGAAAAAGGTCTTAGTGACATGCACCGAGTATTGAAAGAAGGAGGTAAAGTGGTGATTTTGGAATTTTCAATGCCTACTTCGTTTCCTATGAAACAATTGTATGGGTTTTATTCAGGATCTGTTTTGCCGATGATTGGCAAATTGGTGTCGAAAGATAATTCTGCCTATACTTACTTGCCAGAGTCCGTTCAGGAGTTTCCTCATGGACAAGCGTTTTTAGATATTTTAGAAAAAGTAGGTTTTAAAGAAAGTAAATGCACACCTCTCACATTCGGAATCAGTTCAATATACGTCGCTACCAAATAGTCAGCATCGTCATACTGCTGTGTCTTGTGTCAGGTTGGAATTCAACTCAGGCACAAGTGCCAGGTACGTTGAATCTGCCCAATTTTGATGATCAAAAATGGCATTTCGGATTTATGTTGGGGGGGCACTCTGGTAAATATAGATCAGAGTATGTAGACGAGTTTATTGATGGACAATTCGATTCTTTGCATTCAGTTGTTCCGCATAGTAAGGTTGGGTTCAAAATAGGGTTCATTATCAACTACCATATATTTGAATTGTTGGATGTTCGTTTTAATCCTACGGTCAGTTTCAATCAATTTGAAATGGTCTATCGCTTTACCAACGGGGAGAGTATTACCGACTTGCAAGATCCAACATATGTAGAATTTCCCCTATTATTGAAGTTCAAATCTGTCAGAAGGCTCAACCGTAGGATGTATGTGTTGGTGGGGGTCAATCCAATGTTTAAAGCGACAGGCTCCAAAGAAAGAGAAGACCCAACGGAGAAATTAATAAGCAAACCATTTAATTTGGCATTGGATGTAGGGGTTGGAATGGACTTGTATCAGCCGTATTTTAAATTCTCTCCAGAATTACGTTATTCTTTTGGGCTAATGAACGCACTAGATGACAAAGAGAACTCTTATAGTGCACCGTTGAAACAAATGACGATTCACACAATTTCGTTTTTCATCACTTTTGAAGGCGGTCCCTCCACCTTCAGTAAAAAAGGAAAAAAGTATAAAAGGAAAAATTAGCCATTAGTATTTAATCACTAATAGATATAATTGTAGTTGATAGATAGACTATGGTTGACTCCTTTAATAACAAAAAAGTACTCATCACTGGAGGTTTGGGTTTTATAGGCTCTAACCTGGCCATACGTTTGGTGGATTTGGGAGCTGAGGTCACCATTATCGACAGTTTGATTCCCCAATATGGAGGCAACCTTTTCAATATTGAACCTATTTCTGGAAGAGTAAAAATCAATTATTCGGATATTAGGAATGAATATTCTAATGATTTATTAATCAAGGACAAGGATTATATATTTAATCTCGCAGGTCAATCTAGTCATATGGATTCTTTGCGCGAGCCTTTCACAGATCTAGAAATCAACACAACCTCTCAACTTAAACTATTGGAGTCTTGTAAGCGGACGAATCCAACTGTTAAGATCATCTATGCAAGTACTCGACAAATCTACGGCAGGGCCAATTATTTACCCGTGGATGAGCGTCATCCTATTGCGCCGATAGATGTAAATGGAATTAATAAATATGCTGGTGAACAATATCATATGCTCTATGATCAACTCTATGACATGAGCTGTGTTAGTTTGAGGTTAACTAATACCTATGGCCCCAGGATGAGAGTGAAGGATGAACGACAGACTTTTCTAGGTGTTTGGATCAGTAATTTTTTAACGCAAGAAAAAATTGCAGTTTGGGGTGGAGAGCAATTACGAGATTATAATTACATCGATGATGTAGTAGAGGCAATGTTGTTGTGTGCTGCACGTGAGGTTTGCAGAGGCAAAGTTTATAACCTAGGTAATGACGAAGTGTTGAGCCTGAAACAGACTGCGGAATGCTTTTCAGAAGGAGAGCCATCACACTATAAGGTGACACCTTTCCCGAAAGGCCGAAAGAAAATAGACATAGGTGATTATTATGCAGACTATGGCCGTTTCATGGAGGATACGGGATGGGAGCCAAAAGTGAGGTTCTCAGAAGGAATTGGGAAAACGTTGGCGTATTACAAAGAGCATTTGAATAAATATCTATGATTCCTCAATGCGACCCCAAGGCAGGTTATTTGGACTGTGAAGAAGAAATAAAGCATGCGATATCAAACGTGCTGGCGTCTGGTCAGTATGTATTAGGTAATGAAGTCTCGCAATTTGAAAAAACATTTGGGGAATATCTTGGGTGTCCAACTGTAGTTGGAGTTGCCAGTGGTACAGATGCGCTCCAACTAGCGTTAATGTCCTTAGAATTACAGCCGTTGGATCAAGTGGCTACCGTGTCTTTTACCGCTACAGCAACAGTCAATGCCATTGTTCGTTCGGGCCTAACACCAGTATTTGTTGATGTTCGAGAGGGAAATGGCTTGATGGACCTGGATCAGTTGGAAGGGTTGCTGTCTAAAGATGCCAATCGCCGCATTAAAGCGGTGGTGGTGGTTCATCTATATGGTAATGTTGTCGATATGGGTCTGCTCTTGACAATTTGTGAGCGGTATAACGTTAAGCTGGTTGAAGACTGTGCGCAGGCTCATGGAGCAGCATATAAAGGGAAGAAAGTTGGTGGTTTTGGAGATGCAGCTGCTTTTAGTTTTTATCCAACCAAGAATTTAGGCGGATTGGGAGATGGAGGAGCTGTAGTGTCAAATCATGCTTCTCTCTCCAGTAAATTTAAGTCTTGGAGAGAGTATGGATGGACGAAAAAACATAATAGTGAAGAGGTCGGAATGAACTCACGGTTAGACGAAATACAAGCAGCAATTCTAAATGTGAAATTGAAACATCTTGATATTGCTAATGCAAAAAGGGAGTCGATCGCTCAATTCTATAGTGCGAAAATAGAAAATGAGCACATGATGAGGTTATCTAAAGGGGAGCACATTGCACATGTATATCACCAATTTGTGCTTAGATCATCTAATAGAAATGCTTTGATACGACATTTAGAATCACATGAAATCGGTTTTCAGGTGCATTATCCTGTCCCCGTTCATCAACAAAGAGCGTATGCGTCCTATGCTAGTTTTGGAGAAATGAAAGTAAGCGAAAGATTGTCTAGTGAAGTAGTAAGCCTGCCTATGTTTCCAACATTGGCTGTAGAAGATCAAGAAAAAGTAGTAGAAGTAATCAATGCTTTTGATACTTGATTAAGGCGTGTCGTCCCCTTCCATAAGGTAGTTGACCTTGTACATGAAATAGAAAAGGTAATTGAATTTATTGACCGAATAATAGCTAGAATCTACGTCAGATTCTTTTTTGGTAGGTTTTGGACTTTCAATAATGAGGTCCATTTCAGTTGTCTTTTGCTCTTTTAGGTGAAAAGTTTCATCATTCGAGTCCACCACTTTAGGCTCTTCTGTCTTTTTCTTGACATCTTTTGAGCCAGTGGTTTTGTTCTTTTCTGTTGTATGCTCTGCGTGTAACGAGAGCGTACAAAAAACTAATGGGAGTATGATTAATAGATATTTCAAATGGGTAACTAATGCTTGTTAGTTGCAAAGTAGCTAAAATTATACAATAGGACAAAAAATGCAATTACAATTTTGAAATGCTGAAAACCAACCTTTTAGATTCTATTCCTCCCATTCTTTCTTTGTATTTGATCAAGGAAGGTATAGGTGCCGCATCTTTGTTTGAAGTGCCCAGGTCTAAGTATCTCAAGTTTCGAGATTTTAGTTGATTGATCAATTCTGACAATAAAAAGGATAAAGGACTTAATTTAGAATAATTTCTGTCAAATGCAGGAATGAAGTAATAGCAAGTGGTTGAATCAACCGTGAGAGATACAAGCGCTGCTATGATTTTTTGTTCAGGGGTGCGGACAGTAAATAGTTCGTACAAGCCTGTGTCAGCTGTGAGTAATTTCCCGAGATGTTTTTTAGTCAGGTTGAGCACATCATCTTGTTGTGACCTACACATGACAAAGAAGTCATAGCATTCGCCAATGTCAGGGTTTAGCTCTTTGTTAAACCGTAAACCTTCCTTCTTACATTTTTTGATTCTCCTAGTTTGCATAGGGTGGATGTCAGCGGGGGTGAACTCTGCAAGAGAGACATGATGATTGACTTCCTCGAAGACTTCAAACCCTTGCAGAATCATGGCTTGATTCAGCTTTTCGTGGTTGCCTTCATTAAAGAAAGAGGGAGATTGTTTGATGGTGATTTTCTTGCCGCCATGTTTGACACAATAGGAAATCGAATCTTGAACAAATTGTTTTGCTTCCTCAGTTGTGAGCTGCCCATCGCACAGTATACCTGCATATGGGGCTTTGGGAATGGAGATTGCCTCACCATCATGGATGGAGAATGCAATTTTGGCATGCACACTTTTATTAGAGTTGGACCAATTGAACAAGTGGTAATTTTCAATTTCGTTCAACAAAAAATAATTTTCTTCGCTAAATATCATTTTATTAATTACGCTCGTCTTATATTCATCCCCGATTTTGTAACATCCCTTATTTGGTATGGATGTTGATTAGAATCTGAAAATTACTCCTAAGAATTTGAAATATTTCGTATTTGTCATTTTATTCTTTTTTGGAATAGCACCACAGCTGTCTGCCAAGCAATACCCCGTTTTTGGTAACGAGGAGATTTTGAGTAGCATCGATGAGGTGGCTTATTATGTGTACAACGAGTATTATGATTCAGCGGAACTGTTCATTGATCAGATAGAAGTTAAGTTGCCTCAGCATCCATTAGTACCTATGCTGAGAGCCATGAATATTGCTTGGTTGGATCAACCATTTAGAACGACCAGCGTTCTTTTTGCTTCCCATGAAAATCAGCTGAATCTAGTCATTGAGTATTCACTTGTTTTATTGGAAAAGGATGAGGAGGATTTGGAAGGGCTCTTTTTTCAGATGTCAGCCTATGGTTTGTTGGCAGAGTATTATGCAGGAGAGGGCGCCTACATGAAAGCCCTATCATTGGCCAAGAAGACCTATTACCTGATTAAAGAAACAATGGATAGGGCAGATGAGAGTGCGGATATTTATTTTTTGTCTGGGCTGTATAATTATTTTAGAGAAAGGTATCCTGAGCGACACCCTGTATATGGACCATTTTTATGGTTCTTTATGTCAGGGGACAAAGCACTAGGGCTGGAGCAGCTGGACCTAGCCGTGAGTGAAAGCAGAATAGTGAAGGCAGAAGCCCACCTTTATACTGCCTATGTGTATTTGAGGTATGAAGATAATCCGGAAAAGGCCTTGTACTACATTGAAAAAATTCATAAAGAATATCCTAGGAACTCCTATTTTAAGGCCAAGTACGTGGAATCGTTGGTGTTGACTGGGGAGTTTGAAATGGCTATGCCTATTGTTCAACAATTGGAAAAGCATAAGAACCCTTATTATCAATTGTGTGCGTTGACTTACTATGGTATCTACAATGAAAAAGTGAAAAGGGATGATGTTGCTGCTCAAAAGTTTTATAAAGTAGGACTTGCCAAAGGGAATGAATGTCTTGATCGAGGCGACTATTATCGGAGTTTGATGTATTTGGGGTTGGGGCGAATAGCAGAGCGAGAAAAAATGGAAGTGCAAGCCATTGCATATTATGAACAAGCGGTTGAGCTAGATGAGCATGACCCAGTGACTGCCGAAGCTGCTGCTGGTATTGATAGATTGGATTAGTGGCAGAGACCTACCGAATATTGACGAATGAACCGGAAGGTTTGTACAAAGAAAAGGGAAGCAAGTTTATTGCTTATGCTTATCATGTTGAGCGGCTTGAAGAAGTCAAAATAAAAGTGGATGCGCTTCGAAAGAAATATTACGATGCGCGACATTGGTGTTATGCCCATATCATCAATGATGGTAATCAACAGCTAGTGAGAGCCAATGATGATGGGGAACCCAACCATTCTGCAGGTGATCCTATCCTGGGTCAAATACGGTCTTTTGATTTGGTGAACACCTTGGTAGTAGTCGTTCGGTATTTTGGAGGTACCAAGCTTGGTGTGAGTGGTTTAGTGCATGCCTACCGGGCAGCAGCGGAGGATGCTTTGCGTCAAGCGGAAATTCGAGTCGTAGAGATCAAGACAGATTTTGAGTTGGAATATGGCTATGAGCAGACCAATGAAGTACTAAGATTACTAAACGATTTTGGAGTTGAAATAAAAAATCAAGAGTTCCAAGCCTCCTGTCTCCTGCGTGGTAGAATTGAACCAGAATTATTCAAAGGCCTCCAAGAAAAACTAGCACTGCTTAAGCTAAAAGCTGAAGTCGATTAGTTTTTGTTAGCTAATTGTCCACAGGCAGCATCAATATCCTTACCTCTACTTCGTCTTACATGAATATTAACTCCCTTTTCCGTGAGGTAATTAATGAATCGATCTAATGTCTCTTCGTCTGCATTTTTATAGCTGGCTTCACTGATCGGATTGTATTCTATAACGTTGATTCTGGCTGGCGTACGCTTCCAAAATTCATATAGCTCTTGCGCGTCTTCCAATGAATCATTAAAATCGTAAAATATAATGTACTCAAATGTAATTCGATTGCCCGTCTTGGTATAGAAGTAATTTAATGCCTCTTGCAGTGCCTCCAATGTATTGGATTCATTGATTGGCATGATTTGGTTTCGCTTCTTGTCATTGGCGGCATGTAAGGAAAGTGCAAGGTTGAATTTGACCTGATCATCGGCTAACTTCTTGATCATCTTCGCAATACCTGCAGTAGATATGGTGATTCTCTTTGGACTCATATTGAGCCCCTCAGGAGAGGTGATGTGCGCGATGGATTCAAGCACATTGGCATAGTTGAGTAGTGGTTCGCCCATCCCCATATAGACTATGTTGGATAGATTTTGATTATGATGTTCTTGAGACTGATTGTTGACCGCCACTACTTGATCGTAGATTTCAGAGGCATCTAGATTACGTGCCCTGTCCATAAAGCCAGTTGCACAAAATTTGCAGCTCAGCGAGCAGCCAACTTGTGAAGAAACGCAAGCAGTCGTTCTGCTGTCTGTTGGGATCAGTACACTTTCGACTATATGATCATCATGCAATTTGATAGCAGATTTGATCGTGCCATCATTACTGATCTGCATTTTGTCTACGGAGATGGGGTTGATGACGAAATTCTCCTTCAAAATATCTCTAGTCTTAAGAGAAATATTGGTCATTTCATCAATGCTACGAGCAGATTTTTTCCAAATCCATTCCTTGATTTGTTTCGCTCTAAAAGCTTTTTCGCCAATGTCTTTTAAAAACACGCCGATCTCTTCTTGAGGTACTTTTCTAAGATCCTTTAAATTTTCCTTGCCACTCATGCCGCAAAGATAGGATGAATTATCCTTCGAATCCTATGGCTTGGTGTGATCCATCACAATAAGGTTTGTTGGACGATGCACCACATCGACAAAAAGCACTGACTTTTTGTTTTACTTCATTTTGATCTTTGTATTGTACTTCTATATCACCATGCACTAATAATGGACCGTTTGGCATCACTTCTACTTTCGTTTTTGAAGGCGTAGCGGATTGATTTTTAGGCTCGTTTGTTTTGGTATATGACAATGCGCCAGAAGGACATTGATCTATTTGAGCCATTATTTTTTCATTATCACTACCAGCTATGTTAACCCAAGGGCGGTTTTGTGGATCAAACACATCTTTTAACCCTTTAAAACATATACGAGAATGAATACATAAGTCAGATTGCCATTTAATTGTAATCTCTTCGTTAGCGTAATGCTTAATTGCCATGATGATTAATTTCAGTGAAGAATAAATCTAATCATTTCGGCTCAATATTTTTTGATCTAAGAAATTGATTTATCTTCATCTTTCAATTCAAAAAGTGTAAAAATATTACTTTCACCACGTCCCATACTGCCTTGCGTTTAGTGTTTTTTCTAGCTCTCATTTTGATGTCATTTAATCTTGTGGCCCAAACTTATCACTATGATATTGTCAAAGGTGGAAAGGTGATTGGTGACATGACTTCTACTAAAACAGTGAGGGATACAGAGGTGGTCTATAAGGTGCGTAGTGTAACCAATTTCAAGGTAATCGTCAATCTAAAGATCGAGTATGAGTTGAAGGAGACCTATCTCAACGGTATTTATCAAAGCGGAAGTTCTCATAGTGAGCTGAATGGTGTTTCCCAGAAGGATTCGAAAGTAAAGAAGATAAGCAACGGGTATAAAATTGAAACAGAAAGTAATATCGTGACCTATTTGGGTGATATCAGCTATTCGATTCCTGAGATCTATTTTTCAGAGCCAATCGGGAAAAAGGAAGTCTTTTCTCAAGCGTTTGGTGAAGGGCTGATCATTGAAAAAGAAAGAGAGCACGTTTACGTTCTGGTCTCAGAAGACGGTAGGAATGTTTACACGTATGAAAATGGAATTTGTAAAGAGGTCAAGGTGAGTAGGAGTTATGCGGTTTTCTATATTCGATTGAAAAAACAGAACCCTTAACTTTTACCTGTCCTCTCATTAACCTGAACCTAATTTTTAATTAACTATAATCATGCAATTTTTTAAGAAGATTCAATTTTTGATACTTATTCTTTTATTAATAGGTGTTGGTGCTATAGCACAAGAAAGAACGCCATTGATTGGGGATATGCCTTTCGATAGTACCATTACAACAGGTACATTGGAGAATGGATTAAAATATTTTATCAAGAAAAATGATAGACCTGCCAAACGAGTAGAGCTAAGACTAGTCGTGAATGCAGGTGCTGTCCTGGAGGACGATGATCAACTGGGGTTGGCACACTTTACTGAACACATGGCCTTCAATGGCTCCAAAAACTTTGATAAGAACGAGTTGGTTGATTATCTACAATCTGTTGGAGTGAAATTCGGTGCACACCTCAATGCTTATACTTCTTTTGATGAGACGGTATATATTTTGCCCCTACCATCTGATGATAATGAGATTCTAGAGCAAGGAATGACCATTCTAGAAGATTGGGCTGGAGGCCTCAATTTTGATCAAGCAGAATTAGAAAAGGAACGAGGAGTCGTGATCGAGGAATGGCGCCTGGGTCAGGGGGCTCAAATGAGAATGTTGCAAGAATACTTCCCCATCATCCTAAAGGATTCGAAGTATGCAGAAAGATTGCCCATTGGAACTAAAGAGACATTGGAGACATTCGACCAAGCAACGATCAAACGATTTTATAAAGACTGGTATCGACCAGATTTGATGGCTGTAGTTGCCGTTGGTGATATTGAGGTTGCAGAGATGGAAATAATGATCAAGCGTCACTTTGCTAAGTTGAAAAATCCCGTTACGCCAAGAGAGCGAGTTGAGTTTGATTTACCTGATAATAAAGAACCATTGGTGGCTGTGTCATCAGATGTGGAGGCGACCAACATCATGTTCAACATCATGTTCAAATCAGATGTGGTAGCATCTGTCAGCTTAGAACAATACCGAAACAGTCATATTCAAGGTTTATTTCTAGCCATGATCAATCAGCGATTGAGCAACCTGGTACAAAGTGCAACGCCTCCCTACTTGTATGCGACAACTAATATTGGGGCGCCAGTTTCTCGTACCACCAATGCTTTTTCTGGGTTTGTGGTGCCACAGCCTACAGATGTAGAAGGGGGGGTAAAAAAACTACTGGAGGAAATCAAAAGAGTAGAGCTACATGGTTTTACAGGGCAAGAGTTAAAGATTGCTAAGTTGAACACTATTGAGGCGTACACAAGCTCATACAACGAACGTGACAAAAGTGAGTCTAAAGGAAAGGCGGATGAATTGATTCGTCACTTTTTGCAAAAAGAGTCCGTGCCAGGTATCGAGTTTGAATATGAGTTTGTGAATGAATATTTGGAAGGTATTTCATTGAAGGAAGTCAATGCGGTCGTGTCTAAGTTGATTACAGAAGAAAATCAAGTGATGTATATGACCGGCCCAAAAAGAGAAGGGTTGGTACTGCCTACAACCAACGAAATATTAGCATGGTTTGCTGAAGTACAGACCACTACTCCAGCAGCGTTAGAAGAAGAAAAGATTGATGAGAACTTGATCAAAGGTGAAGTCGAAAGTGGCGCGATCATATCTAGTAGTGCCTATGATGCGAATGGCATCAAGGCTTTGGTGTTATCAAATGGTGCTAAAGTGTTTTTGAAAAAGACAGATTTTAAAAATGATGAAATTTTATTCTCTGCCTATCGTAATGGAGGTACATCTGTGGCATCCGATGAGGATTTTTGGTCTGCAAGTTTCGCTTCCAATATCATTAGTCAAAGTGGGATAGGGGATTATTCATATATACAGTTGCAACAAGTATTGGCAGGCAAATCTGTAGGGATCTCTCCATACATTGGAGAATTAGAATCTGGAATCAGTGGCAATTGTTCTCCAAAGGACCTTGAGACCTTGTTGCAGCTCAACTATTTGTACTTTCACAATGTGAGGCGTGATGAAGAGGCGTATCAATCTATCATCCAGCGTAACAAAGCTGTTTTGGAAAATGTTTTGTCTAACCCGAGTTATTATTTCCAAGATGAACTGGCCAAGATCATGAGTCAAAATCATTTGAGAGGCGGAGGTATCCCTACTGTAGCTGATTTGGACAAAGTGAACCTTGACAAGGCGCTATCATTTTATACAGAGACTTTTGCCCATGCAGGAGCATACACTTACTGGTTTGTGGGGAATTATGAGGAGGAAATGCTGCTGCCAATGATTGAAAAATATCTAGCTGGAGGAAATGAAGTGGCGACTAAATCCAATTGGATAGATCGAGGTGTTCGTCCACCCAATGGTAGGATAGCAGAAAACAGGTTCAAAGGAACAGAACCCAAGAGTAGTGTGATCATGAATTTTCAGACAGAAGGAAAATACAAAAGAGCGGATAGTTACTTTCTGAGATGTTTTTCTGAAGTATTAGATATAAGGTTGGTTGAGACCTTACGAGAAGAAAAGAGTGGCGTATATGGGGTAGGAGCAAGTGCACAGGGACATATTGCGCCGTACAATCACTATTCTATGCAGATTCAATTCCCTTGTGGGCCAGATAATGTAGAAGAATTGGTGACAGCCGCACTAGATGTCGTGAAGGATATCCAAGAGAATGGGGTGTCAGATGAAAATCTAAATAAGATAAAGGAAGCCCAACGCCGTGACATGGAACTTAACTGGAAGAAAAATGGCTATTGGTTGAACGTAATGAAGTCTTACTGCAAAAATGATTTTGATCTTGCCAAGCTCAATGAATTAGAGGGAAGAATCAGTGATTTGTCTGCTAAGGATATTCAGAAAGTAGCTAAAAAGTATGTGGATACGGAGGAATATATCAAAGTCGTTTTGTATCCAGAAGGATTTGAATTGAAGTAAGACGATAGTTGAAAGTGGAATGTTGAAGTCTGAAAGTGGCTTTTGATTTTATGCTTTCGTACTTTCATAAAAAGGAAACAGCTTCTGGATTAGAAGCTGTTTTTTTGTGCCTTGAAAATTATGGGAAGGAATAATTTTTGTTTGGATCAATGTGATTTTTTGAGTCTAGTGACTTTACTTGTTTTTTTAGACAGTACCTACGACCAGCCGGGGGGTAATGGAGAGAAGCTGCAAAAGCAGACAGAAGGATGAACTCCATATTTCCTAAGAATGTTTCGGTTACTACTGCTGTTTCCCCAGCGACTAAAAGGAGACTGGAAGTTAATGATTTGGATTACTTTTTCAACGGTTTTTGCTTAGCAAACCTGATGTTGATAAATTCTATTTCTTGTTTAATGGTTTTACTCGATAAGTCAATATTGTATGCTTGTTAATTGGTCCTCTATGAAGATTTTTGTGACTTCCTGTCATTTCAAGCATTTCGGGATACTCTTTAAGTAAGTCGAAAAAATCTCTGGATTGACGAACAAAATTCTGTACTTATTTTTCTGTCCAATGTTTTTCAAGATGAGCTACAACCTTATCATATCCAGTTATAGCCCTTTTAGTCCAAACTATCTCTAAAGCCATTTATCGTATTTTGCCATTACTTCCTGATGAGAAGTAACTTCTCCTTTATCGGCTTGAGCAAGCCCTTCCTCTATTTCAGATTGCTCTTCTACCCCAATCTCATCCCACCAATCAACAGCTTTTGTTTTCTTCAAAGTAATAAACTCTTTGAGAACTCTTTTGTCATTCAGTCCTGCCAGCCATTGGATGAGTTGCAATTTTTCTGCTTGTATGTCCATAACATATCCTTTTTTTACAAAGTAACGAAAATTACTATAATATGTGATGATTTAGGGTGTAATAGAACGACAAGCCAAAGGATGAAACTTATCCATTTCCTTTTTTATTCCCTCCATAATATTCTGAAAATCAGCTTCTGTGCTGCTGATATATCTGTGGCCTGCGAGATACTGCGCCTTTCTGAGGTTATGAACTTTGATCCATATTGTGATGACAAAGGCTATGATATGATTGGCGTTCTGGATATTAGGATTGATTTTTCTGAATTTGACCATTAGATGGATGACAAAGTTGCTGACGCTACCGCATAACAGATCAACGAACTACAACAACTACAACCAGAAGACAAGGACATATTCTTTAAACCCTAGGAGCTTTAATCAGAGAGGCTAAAACAAGACTTACCTTTCCAATAGTGACGTTTCTTTTTTAACCGCTACAATGCCTTCATTTTTTTACGCCAAATCATCCAAGGTCAAAAAAATAAACAAGATAAATACTCACCCTCCCCCAGAAATGCGGACTGATCCATGTCTTGACTCTAACATCTAGTATCTAAAATCTAGGGTCTAATTAAGGTAAACGCCTTTGTTTTTTCCTTTGAGGTGGACATCAATGTGTTCCTTGATGCTGGTGGCCAATTCGTAACCGGTGTATTTGGAATATATCGGAAATGATTTGTGGCTTCTGTTGACCATGACCGCAATCTCAATTTTTTTAACGTTGACATTTAACAAAGCCCGCATGGCATAGGCAGATGTCATACCTGACTTGACTACATCATCAACCAATATGACGACCTTGTTTTTCATGTCTTTGTCATCCAAATCAATCGATATGTCTCCTTTTGCAGGAGACTTTTTATCGATATTTACTAGTCCTATCGTGATTTTGATGTCACATATTTTATTGAGTTCCTTTTCTAGCAAGGTGGCAAAATAGTGCCCCGTACCTGTGACACCAGCTAGTATCAACTGTTTTTCGTTGATATTATACTCGTAGATCTGATAAGCAATGCGGGTGATTCGTAGATCGATCTGGTCCGCATTCAATATTAAATTTTGAGCCATTTTCAGCATTAATTAATAGGTGGAATAGGAATTTCTTTTTTGTTTTTAAAGGTCGACAAGATAACACTAGATTGTAAACTATCCACGATTTCAATATCACTTACTTTCTCCAACATCAATAGTTGGTAGGATGAGATGTCTTTGGCAATTATTTTTAATATGAAATCTCCTGAGCCTGTGATATGATGACATTCGATCACCTCGTCGATTACATTAATCTTATCAAGAAAGAAATCTATATTTTGTTTGTTGTGTCCCTTGAGGGTTACCTGTACAAAGGTATTGACCCCTAATCCTAATAATTCAGCGTCAATTTCGGCATGGTATGATTTGATTACGCCAGATTGTTCTAGTTTTTTGACACGTTCCAAGGTGGGGGCAGGTGATAGCCCGATTTCTTCAGACAATTTCGCATTGGTGATCTTGCCATTGGTCTGTAGGATCTTCAGAATTTTTCTGTCTAGGTGGTCAATTTTTAGGCTTCCTTTCATTTTTCAAGTCGTTGTTCAATGAGAATGTTCGGTTCTCGTGGGTGTGTTGTTTTCGAAATTATATTTCGAACAAATCTAATATCTAAAATAATAAATTACGTAAGACTCTAAAACAATCTTAAACAATACTATGTATTAAGGAGACTTTAGAATTGGTGTGACAACCATTTTGTCATTCCGACACGGGAGGAATCTATGCGATTACACCCTATGTTTCCATCTTCGGGTGGCAGGTCTCCTATCGACTGTCTATCGATCAGGCTGGTACTGATGACGTGTTCCACGACTTCCCGTCATTCTGAAAATTAGGTAGCAGCGTGGAATAATTATTCAGAATCTCAATGCTGGCGAAAGGTATTTTGTTAGACAAAGATACTGAATAGCCTATTTCGACTACTGTCTCTATAGACTTTCAGTATGACGAAGTTTTGTAATTCAATGAATTACATGCGGACCAATTTGTAGGTGGTAATAATACCGGCATATTTTACTTTGACGAAATACATACCTGGTCTATATCCTGGCACAGCTATATTAAAAGTATTGAGTCCTGCATCTACTTGGTCATATGACTGACTAAATGTAACGGCACCAGTGGCATCCGTGATGTAGATGTCTACCGGTGATTTGGCCGGTAATACACTTATAAGTGTAAAATTCCTTTAGCTTATTGATAGCTGTTAACAAACATATTTATCAACTACGATAGTACTCAAGTACTTTTCATTTTTTTCAATCGATAAAAAAACGAACCGAGGGGTCGGACCCCAAAAAAATCTTGTGAATTTAAATCGCAGCGGCGAACCGCCTCGCTGTGCTCAAACAGTAAAATTCACTTTTCTAATTACGCCCCTCCTCCCCAGAAATGATCCGTTTAGAGTTTGCTATAGATGCGTGTAAGTGCTTGAAAATATAACCATTGGTGATTATATGGATTACATGCGGACCAATTTGTAGGTGGTAATAATGCCGGCATATTTTACTTTGACGAAATACATGCCTGGTCTATAACCTGCAACGGCAATATTAAAAGTATTGAGTCCTGCATCTACTTGGTCATATGACTGACTAAATGTAACGGCACCAGTGGCATCCGTGATGTAGATGTCTACCGGTGATTTGGCCGGTAATACACTTTGGATAGTAAATGTCTCCGATGATGGAGGTAGTGGATTGGGGAAAGGGGGTTCAACGTTGACCTCTTGGCTGAAATTGATGCATCCTTGATTGTTTATTGGATCTACATCCTCTACATCCGTTATTCTGTCTACCAATTCAATACAAATGAAATTGATGTTGTTCCCTTCGACAGGAACACTAAAGTTGAGTGAGAAGGTGGTAGCGCTACCTCTTCGTAATTCTTCGTCATAGCTTTCAAAAATGGAACTTTGGTTTTCTATATCAATGCGAATGTCAAAACCATCCATATTCACAACGCCTTCATTTTCTACGGTCAACCAGATTTGATTCATGCCGTTGACTTCCCGTGTTTCTAACTGGTTCAGCTTAAGATCGAACCAAGGAGAGGCGACCACAATTTCTAGATAAGAACTGTCGCTACAATTGTCATTGGATGCAATCAGTGCTGCAATGTGATCACCTAATGCTGTGTAAGTAAACTGCGGGTTGGCCTCCGTACTGGTACTAGCCTCTGCATCTCCAAAATGCCATAAGTAACTAATGGCGGCTTGGGTTTCATTGAAAAAGTCTACCAGCAAGGGTGCGTCTCCTATATCTGTAGAAGTGCTAAATACTGAGATTGGGCTGGCATAGACTTCCATTTCTCTTTCTATAGAATTCATACAACCTATTTCATCCGTTACTTCAAGATTCACGTCATACATTCCTTCTTCAGTAAAATGATGGGCAGCTTGAGCACCTGTTCCAGTCCCTTGGTTGTCAAAGGTCCATGCCCTGGATAATAGGTTGGGCCCATCGGTCAAGGTGGTGTCAGTAAAAATAGTCAATTCATTATCACAGTTGTGCGTGGCTGTAAAACCTACTACTGGAAGATGGAAGACAGAGAATTCTTTGGTTAAAGTGTCAATGCATAGATTGTTGGGTGTGATGGTCAA
>JAOPTS010000063.1:0-11951 GCA_051531955.1 Reichenbachiella sp. | reverse complement strand
CTTCAAGAGACACAAACTTGTAGCAGATTATGTGCTTAGATACATCTATCTAACACATCTATTTTTATAGGCTAATTCATATTGGGGCTATCTAATTCATTTAGATAGCCTTTTTTATAATGCCCCATTAACCGCTGCACAATTGCCTCCCCCCTATCCTCTCAATGTAACAAACAAACCAAGCCAGGGAGTATACAGATACACATGGCACGTTCCCATTAATTTAGAAAGTGGGTCTAAATGTACGATCACCAATTATATAATCTCTATTGGTGAACGATGGTTATGATTACTTAACAGGTCTATCTTTTACAAAACAAATTAATAACGCAGGTGCTAAAAGCACATCAGCAATGAATGCAGTCAGACTCCCTACAGAAATAAGCAATCCAAATATAAATAAGTTGTTAAACTCAGAAATCATGAATATTCCAAATCCAGATATTACGATAACTGACGTGTAAAAAAGTCCGAGTCCAACATCATCTATAGAATGTATTACTGCCTTCTTAACATTTCCATAAGTGGTATACTGTTTTTGAAAGTGAATAAACATATGCAGAGTATCATCTACAGAAATACTTAAAATTATCGTACCTATGGGCAGTAAATAAATATCTATAGGAATATTAAAATAACCTATTATACCCAACACAACAATAACCGGTAAAACATTAGGAATTATTGCAATCAGAGAGAGACGTATATCCTTTAATGATAGGTAGATCATCAAGAAAATCAGAATAAATGCTATCAAATAACCTTGAACAAGAGAATTGCTCAGCAAATTTGCAACTTTTACTAAGAGCGCTGGCTTACCCGTAATTGAGATTGAACATCCTGGGAAATATGGTTCCGCATGGGTTTGAACAGAATCAATCATTCTCTGAATTCTATTGGCAGCAACCCACGGACTTTTAAACTGAATTCGTGCACTTTGTAAATGTGGATCCACATACGAATATATTTGTTCGATTTCAATTGAATGAATATCTCTATCAGAAGCTAATAAGTCATTCAATTCCTTCTTTAGAGTTCCACCATTAACATCGGTAGTCGTTCCCATAGACTGCTGGAGTATATCTACTATCGATAAAGAATAGCCTATTCCCATAGTACCTACAGTAACGTTCTTTAGCGATGTTTGAAATGCGCTTATACTATCGAGGAATTTTTGGTCGATCACTCCGTTAGGTTTCCGAGTATCTATGATTATTTCACTCAGATACAATCCATTTAGATGTGTATTAACTGTTTCGGTATTTACTCTGAGTGGTAAATCATGAGGGAGCCATTTTATTCCATTATGCTCAACCTTTAAACGAGAAAAGGGCAAAGAAAAAAGAATTATTAATACGAGTATTGAAAGAACTATTGCTTTGGGATGGGTAATAGCCAATGCCTTCATGGAATCTAACAACCAAAATATTTTCTTTTGTAATGGAATACTGCTTGAGCCAGATTTGGTTTTTAAAGGAATGAGCGCTAAAACTGAAGGGACAATTGTAAGTGAAAATACAATGATAAAGAGCACTGATATTCCAGAAAATAACCCTAAATCAAAAACAGTTGTGACCGGTGCCGAGCAAAAAGAAAATAATCCTATTGCGGTAGTCAACCCTGCTGCAACAATTGCTTTATAGCAAGTGTTTAAAGAATCCTTTATAGCACTATCCTTGGTCATATTAGGGAGGAGCGTATAAAATCTTGAAAGATAATGAACAGGATAACATACTCCCACCACAATTAAAAATGCAGGAAGTAGTTGAAATGATTGACTGATAGGCGTATTCGTTAAAGCCATGAGAGCAAGGGTCCAAATACACGCAGAGATAACGGTGAATATTGGGAGTAGCACACCCGAAACTCGTCTAAAGAGTACTATAAGAATTAGGCATATTATAGCAAGACACCCTAACAACAATGTAAGTGTTGAACTGAGGAGATCTTTTTTTAAATACTCAGAAAGAGGACTACTGCCAATAACAAAAACACTAAACTCATCAGTAGTATATTTCTGAGTAAGATCCATCAGATCTTTATTCAATTGAGTGAGATACTGCCCCTCTTTTTTAGGGTTCTGTGTTTGAGCAAACGAATTGGGTGTTATTAGTATTGCAGCAATATCTCCATTTTTTGAAATTAATCGATTTTGAAGAGTAGACTCACCCGAAACTAATGTTTGGAATGCAGATAACTCAATGGTATCATTGGGGAAAAGGGCACCCAATGGTGAGAATGGTTTTGATGCATCCTTTTTAATCGGTACGTTAACGAGACTCTCTATTTTTTTGAAATCGAGGTTCTTCTCAATATCATTATGAATCTGCGTGAGTTTCTCTAAGTTTTTAGGAGTAAAAATAGTTGGTGTTTTAATTCCTACCATAAAGGTTGGGTTGCCACCGAAATTTTTCAAAAATTCATTGTAACTATTCACATGACTCGAATCTTCTTTGAAAAAAGATTTGAGGGATGTCTCTATTTTCAACGATCCTAATTGATATACTGCCAGCAGAGTAATAATAAGAAAACAAATAATATTTATTTTCTTATGCCTTAAAATAAAAGAAGTCATTTGATTCATGATCGTAAAGGTTCCTTTTTAAAGCTCATGTTCTGTATGGTGTTTTTTATAAATGTGCTATTGAGTATTTGCTGCAATAGTATAGATAAGATAAAGCTGGGGTATGATACTCGATCGAGTCCAAATAATAGAATACGAGAGGAACAACCAAAACGCTTAAACCATTGTTCAAATTTATTCTGCCGATTCTCCAAATGTTTGGCATCTGGATCGAGTTGTTGCAGTTCACTGCAGTCATTATTAATTGATTTAAAAAGTTTACTATTATTTTTTGATGCCACACAGATGAGCCATTTTCTCTTGCTCTTATTTGTGACACTAAAAGCTTTATCAATTAGGCCGAGCATAACAATCCGCCCTTTTCCCAAATGAGAAAATTTCACAGCCAAACCACTTAATTCAAAAATACTCGCTTCATCAACATTTGATGGAAGTGATATATTATACAAATCTAATAATGAACAATTTTTATAATCGATCAGCCGGATAGTACCAATTGGACTCCCCTTGTGATAACATACTACAATAATTGAATCTTTATCATAGTCTGTGGAATGATCAGCTAAACCGTTTTTGCCCTTAAACCCCATTCCTGCGTAAATAGAGTCTCAAATATCATTTGCCTGAGTTATCTCATTCGTTGAATGAGCTATTTTAAATTCATACCCTTTAAATAATAAATAGTACCTAAATGCAAAACTAACCATTGCATTACATTGCAATTTCTTCATAAAAAAGAATGCCCTCCCTCTCGTCGGGCCAAATATACTTATTCAAACGTTATTATTAAACGTTTGGATAGCCAATACGAGTATGTTAATAACTATTTTACGTCATTATATTGAGTATTTAGGGCCTACTAATAGGTTTTAATTTGTAGAGTGCTGTATGATATGTGTTCAGATTTTGACTGCAATGGATGTTGTACACAAAATGCAGGAGAGTTGGGATTTCTTATTGATGTTGAATCACATACTGCCGAACTCTTTGACGTGAGCAGCGGAATTGTGGATTGGAGTTGTATCGATTGTTATTCCTTTTGTCGCTTGACCCAACCAAAAAACAATTTCCAACAATACTGCGTGGTTACGCAACTGATTTTTCCATGTATTGAATACTCTTTCTATATTTGCCATACTGTTTTCGCCTCCCTCTCTAACTATGAATGATTGTAAGTCCTGTAATAATTCAAACTGCCTTATTAAGCAAACTTCGGTGCATGATGCTATTTTAGATTATCACAAAAAATGTAGGTATGGTACTAACTCATGTAGAACCGAGGCAGCTGCACAGCTTCTCGAGCAAAAACACACTATTAACTGTAAAGCAGGACAAAGTTTTATTATTGAGGGCGCTCCAATTCACGGTCTCTTCTTTTTATATAACGGAAAGGTTAAGATTGGCAACACCGGAACATTCGGAAAAGAACAAATATTAAGATATACAAGTAATGGCGATATTATAGGCCACCGTGGTTTTGGGAGTAGTGAAAGTTACAAGATATATGCCACAGCTCTGGAAGATTCAATACTCTGCAATTTTAGTAATGATGTCATTATGAGAATGCTCGAAGTAATTCCCAACCTCACCTTTTCGCTTATGACCTTTTTTGCCGAAGAACTCAATCGGAGCGAAACAAAGGTACAGAAATTCGCACAAATGAACGTCCGGGAAAAAGTTATTGACTCACTTCTGTATGTATCGAGAAAATTCGGCACCGAAGATGGCTACATTGGCGTTCAGCTTTCACGCAGAGAGATCTCAGATTGCGCTGGAACGACAGAAGAACAAGTAATACGAGTGTTATCATCATTAAAAAAAGACGAAATTATACAATCTAAAGGAAGAGCAATCTATATTCTTGACCGGAATAAGCTCCAAAGCAATATCCCGGAAGGACATTACTTTCTAAATTCCTAGACAATACTGGTAAAATCACCCATTAACCTGCTATTTGGCAGGTTAATTCCTGTGTTAAAATTGGATATTCCCTGCCTAATTTCCCTAAAACTGTATTGTAACAACTGCTACATTTGGACCATAATTAACAACAATCACACTTCTAAAAAGGTTGTATCGATGGCCCACACTTTTCAGTCTCAAGAGAAAGCTACTAAAATTGAATTATTTAAAATAGGTAGTGTTCAGATGAAAACGTTCCATTTAACATGGATTGCGTTCTTTTTATGTTTTTTCGGATGGTTTGCTCACGCCCCCCTATTACCGTCAACAATCGGACCCGATTTAGGACTCACCAAAGACCAGAAAATATTGGCTTTTATCGCCTCTGTGGGTGTCACAATTTTTGCTCGTCTCATTATTGGTTCACTCTGTGATAAAATTGGTCCCCGCCGTTCATATGTTGGACTTCTCATATTTGGCGCTTTTGCTGTTGCCGGTTCATCTTTTGCATGGAACTGGGAAAGCTATCTTATCTCTCGTTTATTCCTCGGTGTGATCGGTGCTTCGTTTGTTATTACTCAATACCACACTACGGTAATGTTTGCACCAAAAGTTGTGGGTATTGCCAATGCAACCACAGCAGGTTGGGGTAATCTGGGTGGTGGGGTCACACAAATGATGATGCCCCTTATCGCATCTGGTATGCTCGCATTCGGATTTGCAGATTCAGAGCTCTCCAAGTGGAGACCTGCAATGTTCGTTCCCGCAGTTATAATGCTGATTGTCGCATTCCTTTACTGGAAGTATACTACAGACTGCCCCAAAGGAAACTACAAAGACCTTCCTGATACAAGACCTAAGAAAAGAGAAGGTGAATCAGGGCTCTTTGTGAGCGCAGCAAAAGACTATCGCGTTTGGGTTCTTTTTCTAGTGTATGCTGGTTGTTTTGGAATGGAGCTTTTTGTTAATGGGAGAGCTGCTGCATATTATCAAGGCCGATTTGGATTGGCTGAAACATCTGCCGGGATCATCGCTTCTCTTTTTGGATTGATGAATATTTTTGCCCGTTCTACAGGGGGATGGCTCGGTGATAAATTTTCAGCCAAAGCTGGCCTTGGTGGTCGGGTACGGTGGCTCGTTACTATTATGATCCTTGAAGGAATAACCCTTCTTATATTTTCAAGAATGGGAGCCCTTCCATTCGCTATAGCAACAATGATTCTTTTCTCACTCTGTGTACAAATGGCAGAAGGCGCGACTTACTCAGTAGTACCTTTTATCAACAAAAGAAGCCTTGGAGCAGTATCGGGAATAGTTGGTGCCGGAGGTAACCTGGGTGCAGTATGTTATGCACAATTTTTCCTCAGATCCGGCTCTCCCCTTCAGGACTGTTTTATGTACTTTGGAGTAATAGTTATAGCCATAGGCCTTGCTGGTTTTACCATTCGTTTTAGTGAAAATGATGAAAGCTCTGCGGTTGAAGAGCAAAAGGCACTTGAAGGTTTGGAACCTGCGTATAACGCAAGTTAAAAAATATACTTATTGTATATATCTATGATATTTTAAAGCAGTCTGTAATAGTATAGGCTGCTTTAAGGTCACTTTCTAATTCTTTTACTACAGTATGATCTGCCTCTTCATCATCATTCAGATGGTACCGGTATTAATTTGAAACGTGACGAACAGAGAAGCTTCATTACAAACTTGACAACAACTTCTATTCTACCATTTCAATCGTGATGTAAATTATACGAAACACATGGTCTTTTCAACATTGAATATCACCTACTCGTCTAGTCGAAAAATTTAATACTTCTATTTAATATAGATTGTTTCATACACACATACACACACGAGTCTCTTAATGAATTTTATAAGAATAATAATGGTATCAATACTTTTGTCAATGGTCTTTATTGCATGCAATGGCACTACAGCAACAGATACAGAAGATGTTTCTAGTAATCAATCATCATTCGGTGAATCCGAAAGCAGTAGTGGAGAAGGATCATCTGAAACCCCAACACCTGATGCTTCACAAATCAGTTCATCATTGAGCTCGTCTGAGCCTGAGGAGATCACTCCCTCAAGTAATGAGGAACCATCTTCTGAATCAAGTGAAGAAATACAAAATGTCAGCTCAAGCTCAAGCTCAAGCTCAAGTGTCGGTACCCCATCAAGTTCTGCCAATGACATAAGTAGTGAAGCTCTTTCTTCAAGCCAAGGAGAACAAGAAAGTAGTGCTACGAATGTAATGAAGTTAAAGGTCATGAGCTATAACACGTTGTATACCAACTTTCCAAGCTCTGGTGGCAATGATGGGACTATGAAACAACTGGGTGATAATATTATAGCACTTAATCCAGACATCCTTGGTACACAGGAGACCCAAGACGGTGCGTTATTAGAGCAGTATACCAATGGGTTACTCACCCTGGTACCCGATACCGATGGAAACCCTATCTACTACAACGCTGATATAATCTCACTTGAGACAAGTGGATGGTTTTCTATACCGCGCGATAATTATGCAGCACGCTCTATCACCTATGCTCAATTTAAACAGGGCGACATTATTTTCTGGCTCTTTAACACCCATTTTCCTCATAAGCATAATGAAGCTGGAGCCCAAGGTACCCATGCCAAGATTGCACAAATGCTCATAGACAAAAGAATAGAGCTTGGAGCAGAGACCACACCAACGGTAATTACTGGTGATTTCAACACATTTGCTTCTGATGGAGATCCTCAAGGGAGCTTCGAGAGTAATATTACTGGTACTGGAGGGTTCACAAAATCATACCAAGCAATACATTGGGGCATTGACAAAATATTCCATTCTAGCGAACACTGGTCAGCAGCATATGGAGCAGACGGTCCACACGGAGGCAGCGATCATAAACCTATTCATGTTGAACTCACTTTGAATTAAAGTTACTGGATTATTTCACATTACGTATGGGGTCATATGAATCGACCCCAATTCTCTAGGCACTCTTCAATATCATAATAAAAAAAACTACCGGGTACCAAAGCAAAAACACTTCGATTACCTTCAGTATGATCATCGGAATATTTGATCTATGTCTCCCACTCTTAAATACAATGCTAATGAGTACGTAAATAAAATTATTGTTCTTGCGTCACCAGATTAATCTTCAACAAGGCTCAGGGCTTTGTCGATTCCATGTTCTAATTGTCGCAGTCTATTAAACTCTTCGAATATACGCTGTTCGAGATTTTTAAAATTGAGTGGGAGTGTTTTTTTGCAAATGTTGTAGCCTTCGCCGATCTGATACCCTTTCCAGCCCTTAATACGGTCTCTTTCTAGTGCAACAAATTCCTGAATGAAGGTCTCTTGTGAGGGGCAATCATTCTCTGCATGAACGCAAACTGGAAAAGATTTCTGTTTAATTTCTCTGGCTTCAATATAGGTTTCAAAATGGATTCCTCCCTGATTTTGATTGTGCCAGTTTTCCTTATAGAGATGCATATACTCGCCACGGTTATAAATGTCCCAACCGTCCTTGAACCAACTTGTTTGACGTAATTGCTTTTCCAGATTGCGGAATACGTTTTTTATATCTTTCATGCTTAATCTCCGGTTTCGCGGTTCGTTGAGTGGAATAACACTATTCAATATAACAAATACTCAGGTAAGTCCACTCTACCAGTTTGTTATATTATCACTTGTCAACAGCAACAATCGTATCGGATTCCTGCTGACGATAGTTCACAATACTCACTGCATACTCGTTAACATCATTGGAGTTATATCCCGTATCTGTATAGGTTGTTTCCTTAAGGAGTGTCGAGAGGCCTGAGCCATTTTCTCCTGAGAGATCACTCAGAGTATTGGTTAACAGCGTGCCATCTTTATAGACGTTATAATGGAGAATGGTATTTTCTATTGATGCAGGTAGAGTCCATGAGAGAGTGGCACTGTTTACATCGGTAGAAACGGTTACATTCATAGGTGCACTCGGAACGGTACCACTCTGAAGGTTTTGACTAAAGAGCCACTGAATAAGTCCGGGCTCATCATAGGCAGGTTTCCAGGATTCGTGCCACCACCCAGTGTATTCACTATAAATAGGTGCGCCCCCATCTGAACGTATCTGACTGATAATTGTTCTCGATAGCGTAACCGCAACGACATTATCATCATCACTATGCATAGCCCAGATTGGAATGTCTGTAATTTTTGATATTTCTGAATTATTGGGTGGTGCATCATTTTGAAACCAACCGCATATAGGGATAGCTGCTGCATAATAATCGGGTTTTAAAAAGAGTGAACGCCACGTAGCATTGCCGCCCATTGAGAGTCCGGTGATATATATTCTATTACGGTCAATATTGTTGTAGTTACTCATAAAATCTTCGAGTAGGTCATACAGAGTTTGGGGGTCCCAGAGATAAATGGGATTCTGTGGAGCTACAATAAAAGCAGGGTAATGAGTACGGGCATCAGCACTACCAAAAAGGTCGAGCCAGTCTGGAGTATCAGTAAATTGTCCCACGTTATCGGTGCCACTTCCTCCGGCGCCATGTGCAAAAAGAATGATAGGATACTCTTTATTTTCAGAATAATGTGCGGGTTCTATAGAGCGATAGGGATAGTTAGAAAAACTCCCTTTAGTAAAATCATTCATCGTAATTGCAGGTGCAGGGATTATTGGTTCACTTGAAGATGAACTCTCACTACTGCTGATAGATACACTCGATTCTGTTGAAGAGCTTTCTTGCATGCTCGACGAAAATTCACTTGAAACAACATCCTCACTCGATACCATGGAGCTAACGGAACTGCTGGATTCTTCAGAATCACTGGAATGCTCAGACGATGTAACATTGTCATCATCATTTTCACTTGATAAATCAGACGAAGATTGCGCACTGACCGACTCCCCTGAACTATCGAGAAGGGATTCTGATGAAGAGTCACTCTGTTCATTATCCTGACTGCTTGAATCAGCTAAAGCAGTAACCTCACTACAACTACTTAATAATATCAGTAATCCTATTCCCCAAAAAATTCTTAATAATTTCACAGTACGCCCTTTGTGTGCCAATGAGTTTCTTAAATATATACTCATTATAAATGTTTCATTATTAATTGTACAAAGATTGTGTACTTATGTTAAGAGACGTCACTTTCTCTCCCCTTTCCAGAGCAAGCGGTCGCACAGAGCGATCATGAAATTTCAAAGCGCAGTAGAATTCTAGCTTTGCTCGAATTATAACATACTTTAATGGTATAAATATACGGGAGACACAATGAAATTATACTTATATGCAATTTTGATGGTTATGTTGGCAACTGGCTGTGATACAACAGTTGCGGTAGATGAGGGCACCTCTTCTGAAATAGGAGAGGCCGATGACAACAGCTCTCAAGAAAGCGCGGACTCAAATACTGATGAATCATCGGTTACTCATGAGTCTTCATCTGAAAAAGGTGACAATACAGAACCCGACGCCGATTCAGGGAGCGACAAAGAGCCCTCCAGCGAACACGACCTCTCATCTGACACAAGTGATGACGATGATTCCTCAGAAGCCTCGTCTTCTGATCAAGATGCAGATTCAAGTGATTCAGATGTACTGAGTAGCAGTGCTCCAGAGGTTGATGAATCATCTTCTGAAAAAATAAGTACCAATACTGAGAGTTCAGTAAGTTCTGAAAGTGAGATCCAAAGTTCTGTCGTACAAGAGACTCAGAGTGCTACAGGGGAAGTGAGAGAGGCACATTTAACGTGGTATACCTCATATCCAGACCCAGGCAGCGAGGAGTGTATTGTGTATAATGGCTGTACATGGGCCGGGTATTTTGCCGGAGTCGATGGAAAAATGACTGAAGAGTGGGTAATGGAACATAATATTATCGCTATTCACGAAAAAGATTTCGATACCTATAAACACAAAACGTTTAGACTCACCCAAGGAGAAAACACTATCGATGCAGTGGTGTATGATATGTGTTCAGATTCTGACTGTAATGGATGTTGTACTCAAAATGCAGGAGAGTTGGGATTTCTTATTGATGTTGAATCACATACTGCCGAACGCTTTGGCGTGAACAGCGGAATTGTGGAGTGGAGTTGTATTGATTGTTAATCCTTTTGCACTGATGGGATGGTGAAGGTATTTATTTACCCATACCCTTCACCCTACCCTTCGGCAGGCTCTTTCAGATAGCTATAAGCGTTCCGCCCGACTATACGCAATGAAAGAAAACAATAATACTCAGTGCGTCCCCCTCCATCACTCCACCAATAACCTCCATCAGACATTCTCCCCCATTGAATCACACTATTCATAGCCAAATAGGTGAGTTTGTCCCTCTTCATAGCATCATTCTAAATGTCCATCAGCTATATTCCAACTATAAAAGACTATCATTAGTTCAATAAGGTTAGTGTGCCCTTCTTCATCACACCATTCTGTATGTCCATCAGCTACACTCCAACTATAAAAGCCTCTCATAAGCTCAATACGGTTAGTGTGCCCCTCTTCATCACACCACTCTATATGTCCATCAGCGACACTCCAACTATAAAAGCCTCTCGTAAGTACAATACGGTTAGTGCGCCCCCTGCCAATGCTCCACACTAACAGTAATTTCATACTACACAAGGTATCATGACCGCAATTGTACCCTAAAAAAAATAGTTTTATAGGTTAATGAGTACCAATTTCATGCCAAATCCATCTGATATGCACCGTAACCCTGAGCATTAAGACACTGTGAGGTATACCCATGAGTAAAAAACATACAAAGAGACGCTCGCCTTCGGTAATGCCGATTGCCACCTATATACATGAAGCAAGTGCACTCCTTGAAGCTGCAACTCACTACCGGGAAGCGTTCCTATCTACTGGATTTAAAGAAGAGACCTATACACTCTTTGAGCAGAAGATACTCAGATTGCGTACGGCACAATCTAATCTGAATGTTAAAAGCAATACGCGAACCGATTCTGAAAAAGAGTGGGCCAAAGCACTACCAAAAGCATTCGAGCTGAGAGACACGATGCTGAACAAACTCAAACTTGCTTTCTGGCTTCACTCTTCTATAGAACACCCTGCATTAAAAAAAATGAAAACGAATAACAGTATCGCCTGTCTTACTGAGGATTTAGCCTGCCTTGGTATGGTATGGCGCCAGTTTTTAAAAGAACTAGAGTCAGTTGGTGAAGATGCAACATTAGGTCTCGAGGCTCAGGTATTTGGGGATACTCTTGGCCGACTCCATAAGTGCGCCGAGCTCGATAGAACAAATAGCACCTGTCGAGATGCTCGTGACTCAGCCTACCTCGACCTTAAAATAACCGTTGATTCAATTCGATCAAGAGCGCACCTGTTATTCAAGAAGGGGTCGCGGGAGTATCAGGATTTTACCAGTACATTTTATAGAAAAAGAAATGCTCAAGCCAAGAAGAGAGCGGCGGCTAAAGTACTG
>JAOPTS010000062.1:55119-55272 GCA_051531955.1 Reichenbachiella sp. | reverse complement strand
TTCCAGTGATAAGTTTAAGAAACAAGTTCGGTATGGAAGCCAAAGATGATAGTGAAATGACCTGTATCATTGTCGTTCAAATAAGCCTTGGTGATACAGAGCTTACTATAGGTGTTGTTATAGATCAGGTTTCTGAAGTGATCTTTATCGAAG
>JAOPTS010000062.1:0-55060 GCA_051531955.1 Reichenbachiella sp. | reverse complement strand
TATTGAGTGTTACGGAAGTATCGGAGTTAGCTAAAATTAAGTAACATAGAATACATGTTACGTTGGTGAGAACCTATTTCAATTAATGAAATAGGTTCTTTTTTGTGTATGGAAATGTTCTAATTCTGATGATGAATTGATAAAACTATTTTTTAATGTGTAGCAAAATACAAGGTTATGAAACCTCAGGAACTGAACGTTTAGTAAAAGGATTTATCACACATCAAATTGACCAACAGAGTTTTTGAGTTCGTTACCCATTGATATAAGCGTTTCTGAGTTGCTATCAATTTGATTCATTCCTTCTGTAACTTCATTGATTGAACTATTGAACCCAGCGACATTATCTGATATTACACTTAAGCCTTTAGCCGACTCACCGACATTACTTGATACCTCATTACTTGCAATGCTCACTCCACTGACACTATTTGAAATTTCGTTTATCGTTGTTGATTGTTCTTCAACGGCGCTCACTATAGAGTGGGATATGAGATTTACTTCTTCAATTATGGAAGTAATATCTTCAATAGCTTTCACTGATCCGTGAGTACTTTCCCTCATATCTTCAATTTGTTTACCAATCTCATCAGTCGCACGAGCAGTTTGAGTTGCGAGTTCTTTAACTTCGCTTGCTACCACAGCAAATCCTTTACCGGCATCTCCTGCTGATGCTGCTTCAATAGTAGCATTAAGGGCGAGTAGGTTTGTTTGATCAGCGATATCTTTAATTACATCGAGTACTTTCCCAATTTCATTGGCGCTCACTTCGAGTAATTTCATCATTTCATTTGTAGTATGAGCTTGTTTGCTTGCTGTTGCAGCAATCTCGGACTCTTTTTGACAATTAAGAGCAATTTCATTTGAAGTTGTACTCATCTCTTCTATGGCTGATGCGACTGTGGAAACAGAAGTACTCATCTCTTCGACATTTGCTGCAATCATGTTCATATTTTCAGATGCTATTTGCGTAGTCTCAGCAATTGAATTAGATTGTACCGCCATATTTGACGTTGCCGAATTTACTCCAGTAACGGTTTGAGTAAGACTTTGAGACGTATCAACGGTTGCATTGGCTTTTTCTGTAATGTTAGTAATTAAAGTACCGAGGCTGGTTATCATTTTATCGAACGCTTTTGAGAGATCTCCTATCTCATCCTTTTGAGAAAGGAGTGAATCATCTATTTGTATGCGTAAGTCGCCTTCCGCAATTTTTATTGCAATTGCTCGCAATTTATAGAGTGGTTTTGAAATCGATTGAATTATGAAAATACTTAACAATACTATGATGACAAGGATAATAACGGTACTTGAAAGAAAGAGAATGAGCGCTGTTTGAGCAGATGATTGTATTGCCTGGGCGCGTACATTTAGGTCTTCTGAAAGTTTGTTTTCGATGTTTTTCAAAAGGTTAATTTTTTGAGTAATAGTTTTAAACCAATGTAGAGGGTCTATTCCGAACGCACCATTACTTGATTGCTTAACTAATACTTGTAATTCCTGCAATGCAACAGAATCATCAATTTTAATCGCCTCATCAATAGCTTTTCGTGATTTCTTTGCGGCAAACATATCCTGAGCTATCACAAGAGCATCGGCATATTTTTGGATTGTTTGACGAATTGCTGATGTGCTGATTGTCTCATTATTTGAGGATGCAATTGACTCTAACTTATCTAAATTGGTGGATATTCTTTGATATACTTCGTTGAACTGAGTAACATATTTTTCATCTTTTCGAATAATGTAATTCTTAAATTGATGTATTGCCCCACCATATCCTAGGTCTTGAGAAATGGTATTTACTATGGTGTTTTTTGTACTGGCGGCACCTTTGGCAAATGCAATATCACGCATTCTTTGTACCTCTGCGACTAATGGATTATTCATAGTGCTGTTAAAGAGCTCAGCTTGCTCTGAATTTGCATTCCATGAGAAGGCGTCAAAATAGGTGTTTTGAGCATTGACCAAATAGGCAAATTTATTGAAAATACCATCTCTGAAATAATCAAGGGCGAAGGTGTTGGTCATAACAGCACGTTCTATTCCTGCTTTTTCTTTGCCTTCAAGAAAGGTTACATATACACTAATCAGTGTGCCGAGTTCTGCATTGGTACTTGCCTTTGATATGTAATGGATAATATCGAGCATTTGTGCGTTATGATTTGAGTAATACCCAATTCCTTCTTTGTCTGGAATACTTAAGTCACTTACTTGAATACGGTGCTTATCTAATTCATTGAATTCAGCCATTGCAGTATTAAATAATGAAGAAAATTCATTACTAATCGATTCTGCATCAAAGTTTTTTAGAAATGTTCTGAGAGTCTCTCGCTTAACATCGGTATTTTTTCTTTGCTCTGGGAGTTCAGTAATAAATTTCTTACCATCACTCCCCATGAAGCCACCAGTAGCACCACGCTCTTTTTGCATTTCATGTACAAAATTGCTGATGTTCACCGAAAGTTTGGATAGCTGTTCCAGTTGACTCATCTCGCTCAACATAGTTTGCTTATCTACAATTCCAGAAACACTAAAAAAGAGAATTACTAAAGAAGGGAGTATTGCTAATACAGCGATTTTTATTTTTATTGATACTATCATTTTCAAAATTTCCCGTAGCTATCGTAGTTCAATTGTATCATTTTTTCAAAAAAAACGCCATAAAATGGAATTATACCAGAAGAGAGATTGCTAGGGGTGAGCTATTATATGGGGAGCAGTACTTATGACCTTCTGGATTTTAGCCATAATGGAATAAGCGAAACCATGGATATTACGCCACAGCTGAGAAACCCAATTACCAAAGGTTGCACAGTATCGTTATAATAGTATCCTATAACACCGCCAACAAAAACAGAGATAAGCGTTTGTGTTGCACTGATGACAGAATTTGCAACACCTGCAATATGCCCGAGGGGTTCTACGGCCAATGCATTTAAACTCCCAAATAATATACCAAAACAGAAAAAGGTTAATGTGAGATACGTCATGAGAGTCCAGAGAGGTGGATGACCATTTGTGGAATTGACATACAGATAAAAGAGCCCTGAAAGGAAAGTGAGGGCGGTAAGGGAGATGAGCGAAAGCTTAGTCATTCCAAATCGCATCACGATTTTCGAGTTAATATATGAGGCTATACCCACTGCTATGGCAAGACCACCTATGTAAAGAGAAAAGGATTCTCCGAGTTGGTATTGATTTTGTAGCATTTGTTGAGAGGTACTCAGGTACCCAATAAATGCGCCAAATATAATTCCTGCAACAATAGTATATGATAAAGCGATTGGATTTCTGAGCGTTTCCCAGATTCCTGAGAGTATTGTGGGAAATGAAAATCGTAGACGCTTTTCAATAACGAGTGTTTCGGGTTGTCTAAAGTGGAGCCATACTAACCCTAATATTCCAAAACAAAGAATCATGGTGAAAATAGAGCGCCACTCAGCAAATAGGAGAATACCTTGGCCTAAAACAGGCGCTACCGCAGGAATTATAATAAAGATGGTCATTATAAGGGACATGACTTTCCCCATCTCATTCCCTTTAAAGGTATCTCTAATAAGAGCCCCAGTCACAACCCGACACGATGCGGCCCCAAAACCTTGTATAATTCGTCCAGCTATCATCCAAGTATAGTTAGTGGAAAAAAGAGAGAGTACATTGCCGATACTGAATATTACAATTCCCAGATAGAGAGCGTTCTTTCGACCATAACTGTCTGAGAGAGGACCATAGAGCATGAGGCCTGCAGCCATACCAATGAAGGTGGTAGAGATCATGAGTTGAATATCATTCGCTTGCTCGATAGAAAATTCTTGAGCGATTTGATTTAGTGCAGGGAGAATAGCATCAATTGCTAGGGCAAGCATAGACATCAATATCGCCATGAGAGTAATAAATTCTTTTGGCCCGATGGAGTGCTTATTATTTTCGAAACTGTTTTCCGTATTCATGGGGAAGAATATAGAAAAAGTGTTAGGCACATACTCGGTCTCCTGACAAAAGCTGTCTCTCTCTTCTGTTATATTTGGATGTAGAGGAGAATATAATGCGAAGAAAATTGAATAATATTGAATTACACTATCTCTATCGAGATGCAGGGAATTTTAAGCGACGGGGAATGGTAATATTTTGGAACCCAAAGAACCTACCGGTTGATCAAGTAGTAACACAATTACAATCGCGATTGATATTGGAACAATATTTCATACACACCGATTGGAAGCTACCGCCACTCTTTTTTGATTCATATGATTCAGAGCTTGATCACTCATGGCATGAATTGGATTCAGTGAAGGTGACTGCATGCCCATCGTCTGAAATAAGAACGATAGATCAATTTTTGAGTGAATTAGGTTGTGAGACCCATAATGCGTGCTCAATGTAAAGATGATTATGGTACGTATTCTGGATCTCTAGTCATGGCCTACAAGTGACGTTAGTAGTTTTTTAATACAATCTCAGTGTAAATAGTACCAATAATAACATCTCAATTACCTCAAGATTGATGGGCATAATCGACTCATTGAACTATTGAATTGCATTTTTTAACAATGCTATACCATATTCTACTAACGACCTATTCCTCATTTAGAATATATTAAACCTACACACATACACATTGTAGGGCACATACATGAAATATTTATGGATTTTAGCTTTTTTAGCTATAGGCATTTCCGCATGTTCAAATGACATAGCAATCGGCACAATTGAAGATTCCTCTTCTGGTAATGAAGACACTGCTGATGAAAGTAGCAATGAAACAAATGTTGTATCTTCTGAAGCTGAAGGAGGGGATAGTGAATCAGACTCCTCTACTGAAAGTATTAACTCATCAGAAAGTAAAGAAGTAAATACAGGTGCCTCTTCCAATGACGTATTTCCACCATCTGAGTCTTCTGGCGAGTCTAAAGAGTCAGTCGATGCAGGTGAGTCGAATACTACAAATGAATCTTCTGCAGATGTGCAATCCTCTGCTGATGAACTCTCATCAACTGTTCAGACATCTTCAGAAACAATGGTATCGGGAGATGCATATTGGATTTTGAAAGACAAGGCTGATGGTGAAGATGCCAACTTTACTTCTGATCATATCTGGAATGACCCTTGGACTGTAAGTAGTCTTCCGACAATAGAAACCGTAACAGATAAGACTGAAGGTGAAAGTAGTTTGAAATGTTCCTTCACAAATGGTTTGTGGTCTGGAGTATATTTTAAATATACAAATACGAATGATCTCTCTGATTACGTGTATTTAGCGTTTGACATTAAAACAACCTCTATTCTTGGAGTAGGAATTGAAGCGGGAACAGCTCAAGCAGATATCGAACTAAAGGAGTATGCAGACATTGATGGAAATTGGAATCATGTTGTTATTCCGTTATCTGATTTTAGTGGTGTTTCTTTGAATGCATTAACGGTGCCCTTTTCAATTATTGCTAAAGAGACCGGTGGTGAGGCATTAGTGGATAACGTTCGTTTTGAAAAAACGGGAACCTCGACCTTCAGAGAATTTGTTGTGGTTGTTCCTAATGCTCCTTCTGGATTAAATGGCACTGCTACTGATAATGCCATTGATCTTAACTGGACCGATAATTCCGATAATGAATCGGGATTTAATGTCTATTGGTCAAAGTCAAATAGTCAACCAACAGCACCACAAGCTCAAGTTACTGTTGATGAAACAATGTATACCATAATCAATGCTCGTGCAGGTACAGAGTATTTCATATGGATAAGTGCTATTAAAGCAGAGTCAGAGAGTGATGCAATAAGCATGAGTACGACAACGTCTGGTACTGCTCCAGTGGATGAAGATTTTACGGTAGTTGTTATTCCAGATACTCAGTTTCAGGTAATGAATTTTTCACATAGTGGTTCGGGTAACTACCCCTCATTTGGCCCTGGATATCAACAGTTCCATGGTCAGATGGATTGGGTTGTTGCTCAAAAAGACCAACTCAATATTCAATTTGTAGCTCATGTGGGAGATGCTGTTGACCATGTTGATTATGGAAATGAGTGGACCGCATTTAAAGAGGGGTGGTCAAAAATTGAAGCATCAGGAATCCCTTGGGCAATTGCACCTGGTAATCATGATGGACCTATGGCACAAGGAAATTGGAATATTTATAATAATGAGTATCCTGCGGCAAATCTATTATCGAACGCTTGGATGCAAGAGACCTATCCATCAGGGAATAGCCAAAATAATCTCAGCTTTTTTGAAGCAGGGGGGATGGAGTTTATGGTTGTTTCTATAGGGTATAGTCCAGACGGAAATGTATGGGGTTGGGCTGACGGTGTGTTGAAACAGAATTCTGGCAAACGAGCTATTATAAATACTCACGATGTGTATGCAGGATCATCAATTGTTGACCTTGCTAAACAGAATGCAAATGTCATGATGGTTGTTTCTGGGCACTACTGTTCTGGGGCTGGCTGGAATAAAACGGAGAGTAACAATTTTGGTGGCACTTTCCAAGAAATCATGTCTGATTATCAGTGTCATGATAATGGAACCTTGCGTTATTATACGTTTAAGCCTTCTGAAGATCTTGTAGAAGCGGTAACCTACAACCCGGTTGATAATCGATATACTACCGATGGGACGAGTTCATTTACTTGGAACTATACTATGGATTAACGGTATTGTAGTCGTTAGTTTTATCACCATATTTTGTGGATAAGGAGCTCTAAAAGGCTCCTTTTTACATTATGTATAATTCTCATATATCTTGTGTAATATCAAAATAATTAATACAATAGATATGAAGAAAACTATAAAAACGGAATCATTATGCCAAAAAAGCATAGGAGTTTTTCATTTATAAATAAAGCAGTGCTTGTACTATCTTTTTTTTCACTATTAGCCTGTTCTCAAGATAAATCAAAATCAGGCTCTTCAGATGCAGATCAATCTTCAAAGATTTCTTTGGTGAAGAAAAAAGTTCTCTACATTGATTCGTACCATGCGGAACTTCCCTGGGTACAAGGTATTACTGAAGGGATTCTCAGCAAATTACGGATAAGTGTAGATAGTAAGGGTGCTCTCGATAATTCCCTCAGTACCGTAGAATTAAAAGTAGTTCACATGGACACCAAACGGAATAAATCTGAATCGTTTAAAAAAGAGGCAGGACTCAACGCAAGGAAATTAATTGAAGAGTGGGCACCTGATGTAGTTATCGCCAGCGACGACAATGCCTCTAAATACCTTATTGAACCCTTTTATAAAAATTCAACACTACCGTTTGTTTTTTGCGGTGTTAACGGAAGTGCTGATGAATATGGGTTTCCAACAAAAAATATTACCGGTATGCTAGAGGTGCATTTGATTCCGCAGCTTATTGCACAGCTTAGAAAATATACTTCAGGAAAAAAAATTGGATTCATTAAAGGCAACTCTCTTTCTGCCCACAAAGAAGCTGCTTTTTTTGAGAAAATGCTTGGGGAAAAAATAAATCAAAAATATGCTACAAATATGAGTGACTGGAAAGAGAAATATAAGGAGCTTCAAAAGGAAGTTGACATATTACTTGTTGGAAATTTGGGGGCTGTATCGGATTGGGATTCTGACAAAGCAGCACTTACAAAATTTATTGAAAAACATACTAGTATACCAACCGGCACGTGGGATATATGGAACAACGATCTTGTTTTGCTCACGTTCTCAACCGTTGCAAGTGAACAAGGAGAATGGGCCGCCCAGGTAGCGCTGGATATATTGTCAGGAACGCCTCCTGCAGATATTCCAATAACTAAAAACAAAAAGGCTGCAATTTCATTGAACATGAAGCTTGCTCAAAAGCTTGATGTTACCTTTCCAGTCGATTTAATTAACTCAGCTACTTTGGTTAGTGCTGAAAGAAAGAAAGTTCTTTTTATTAACTCATATCATAAAGGCTATGCCTGGAGTGATGAAATAGAGACTGGCACAATCAAAGCTCTTGGTGTTAAACCTAGTGACGATTCACTCAGTTACTTATCAAATACTGTTGAACTCAAATTCCATCGCATGGATACCAAATTAAATAAATCAGAGGCGTTTAAAACAAGTGCGGGAGTTAAGGTTAAAAATTTTATTGAGCAATGGAAACCTGACGTCATTATCGCGAGCGATGACAATGCAGCTAAATATGTAATTGTGCCCTATTATAAAAATAGTGACCTTCCAGTTATTTTCTGCGGAATCAATCAAATTGCGTCAATGTATGGCTTTCCAACAGACAATATTACAGGAATGATTTCAGTTACTCTGGCTGAAAAAACCATTGTCCTTTTAAAAAAATACGCCAAGGGCGATAAAATAGGATATGTGGGAGCCAATACTCTCAGTGAAGCAAAAAACATTTCTTACTTTCAAAATCATACCTCAATCAATTTTAGTGATGGCAAACTCGTTGATACATTCGAGGAATGGAAAAAAGTTTATAAACGTCTGCAAACGAGCGTCGATATGATAATCTGGCAAAATCCCATTGGCATTGAAGGATGGAATGAAAAAGAGGCAATAAAATTTATACAGAAACACAGTAAAATTCCGTCAAGTATAGAGAACAATACTCAAGTTCAGTATGCACTTATTGGAAGTGTGGGGATAGCGGAGGAAAGAGGATGGTGGTCTGGAATTACTGCATTAAAAATTCTCAAGGGTACACCCCCTAATGAAATCCCTGTAGTGACGAACAAACAGTCCCACCTCATGATAAATATGACATTAGCAAAAAACCTTGGTATTATTTTCCCCACTGAACTTCTTGATAGTGCAACACTGTATTACGAACAATAACCGAGTCCATGACGTATGTTTTTTAAATCCTTAACTAAAAAACTTCTCTCAATAGTTGTGATTGCATTTACCATTTCTATTATCGCAATTCTTATTCTCTCTCATTATCAATTAACCAACATAATAGATGAGAGCCAACAAGAAATGTATGGTGATAAGATTGATGTGATCTGGGAGACCCTTGATCGGGTGAATACTCGATTAGAAAAAACAGGGCTTGTTGAGGCATATGAAGAGAGTTTTAAATTCGCTGCTGTGGCAGAACTTCAAAAAGCGTATTATAAAGATGTTCAAAATATATACCCCATTATTATTACATCAGAATTCGATATTGTCTTACACCCGGTTTTAGCGTATGGCGATACAATTATACGGAAAGCGTACCCTAAAGAGGTATTGCAATTTACCCATTCTGAAGGTGACTTTAATTTTGCGTATCTCGGAGAGAATAAATGGTACTCATTTCGAAAATATAAAAAGTGGAATTGGATTATTCTGTATGCGGTACCGATAGAAACTAAATATAGTGTAGTTCGAGAGTTCAGTACTAACCTTACTGCTATTATGGTGAGTATATCACTCCTTGTTCTCATTATCCTTGGGTTGGTCATCATTAAAGCGATTAAACCCATTCATGATCTGACCATTATCTCCTCTGCAATTGCTCAGGGTAACCTTGACCAACCAATTGTTGTCGGTAGTGATGATGAAGTAGGTGTTCTGACAAATAGTTTTGAAAAAATGCGTCAATCAATTAAACATAAGGTGACTGACCTAGAAAAGGAGATTATCGAACGAAAAATTGCTGAGAGTGAATTGAAAAATACTCGTGACTACATAACCAATATTGTTGATTCAATGTCTTCAGTTGTTATTGGTGTAGATACTAATGGGAGTGTTACCCAATGGAATAAAAAAGCTGAAGAATCTACCGGGGTAGGACTTGTTGATGCAATCGGAAATAATGTTTTTGAACTGATCCCACGACTTACCATTGAAATGGAGCATATCCAAAGAGCAATAGAGACAGGCCAAGCATATGAAGTGTATAAAAAAATGCAGCAAAACCAGAGTACTACTTGGTATGAAGATATAATTATTTTCCCCTTAACAACAGAAACTAAGAAGGGGGCAGTAATCAGAATTGATGATGTGTCTCATAAAGTGAAAATTGAGGAAATGCTTGTGCAAAGTGAAAAAATGCATTCTGTAGGTGGACTTGCCGCAGGTATGGCTCATGAAATTAATAACCCCTTGGGAGGGGTCATGCAGACTGCGAGCGTTTTGCAGGATCGATTAAATGTTACTGCAAATATTGCGGCGAATAAAAAAGCAGCCGATAAAGTCGGTCTTGATTTGAATATTCTTGCGCGGTATATGGAAGAACGGCAAATCCCTAAAATGATTAAAACAATTATTGACTCAGGCAATAGAGCGTCTATTATTGTAAGTAATATGCTTAACTTTTCACGAAAAACTGATGATTCACTCTCTACTCATTCTATTCCCGAGCTTATAGAAGCTACTATTAATCTTGCAAATACAGATTTTGATATTAAAAAAATGTATGATTTTAAATCAATCAACATTCACAAAAATTACTCCCCAGGTCTGCCTTCTATTGTTTGTGACTTCGGAAAAATTCAACAAGTGTTTCTTAATATTTTAACCAATGGCGCACAAGCCATGTTAGAAAATAAGGAAGAGCCACCGGAATTTACTATTACCACAATGTACTATGAAAAAGAAAATATGGTATCGATACTCATCACAGATAACGGACCAGGAATGTCTCCTGAGGTTTGTCAGCATATTTTTGAGCCGTTTTATACTACAAAAAAAGTAGGGGAAGGCACCGGGCTCGGACTCAGTGTTTCATACTTCATTATCACTGAACACCTCGGTGGGCAGATAAGTGTCTCTTCTCAATTAGGTGAAGGAACTACTTTCAATATTACTATTCCTGTAGCTTAAAAGAACGCTTGTTTATTGTTGCATCATTTGAATACCATACACTATTCTAGAGTCTTCTACAAATGAATAGATAATTGGTGTGTTACTATGTTCAGAAGGCTGAACAAACGGTTCTCCAATTGTAATGCTGTAGGAATCAATTACTTTACCATGAACAGTGTATCGTGTGATAACACACTCATTTTGGTTACATATCGTAGGTAATACTTTGAAAGTATTTAAGGCAGTACTGATTGCAATTGAACTCAAAAGAATATTTGATGAAGAAGACTGTTGGGAAGGTGAGGAAAAAAGTTGGGAAGAAAAAACATGCTGAACAGAAGAACTCAACGACAGGGCTGAGCTCGATGAGAGTGGGCTGCTGAAAGAAGAGTATTGGGTAGATTCTGCTGTTGGCCACTGGGTGCTTTCTAAAGAAATTATTTCGGGAATTTTTTTATCGGCCATTGACTCACTTGCGATAAGTGGAGTGAATAATATAGGGAGAGTGAGGTCGGTTGTTGATGCGATATGAATCGCCAATTTCTGGCTATTATCTCTTTGGTTTAGTGGGTTCGGTGAAGAGGGGAGTGGCGCTGAAATCATTTCAGAAAATGTTCCTTCACTTGTATTGAGTATAGATATAACAACGCGTTTGTCATCAATGGTCAATGTCGCAGTTTTTTTGTCGGGAGATAGTACGATTGCAGCATTCTTATTCACATTTAAAAACCACCACACATCAAGGGAGTTTTGAGCGGTAATATGGTCTTGAAGTAAGACTTGTGAACGTTCATTAATCAGGGCAACACCACGTACCACACTTCCTGCACCAAAGTCATCATAGGCATCGGTGAGGTTTGCCTTTGCGAAACCCATGCTGGCATTATTTGTTTGGAATGTTGTAATAACCGTTTCGGCATAGGGATCTTGATCGGCGGTGAGACTCGGGTTTATAACGAGTGTGTTGTTGCCTTCTGCACGGAGCCGGTAGTAGGTCCATCGTTCTGCTTCAAAATGATCATTCCTATCAAAATAGCCAGGCAAACTGTAATCATCTGAACCGTAATCATATATCCAACGCTCTCCAAGGGCATCAAAAATAAACTCACCAATATCTAGGTGGCTATGACCAACATCATTATTGCCTGCTTTTAGTGCAGCAAAAATTCCATCGGTTCCTTCCCAACTACTGCGTAATGTTACTACTTCTGATCCGCGATAATAGCGATCAAGGGGAAGGTTGAGTTCTGTCGGTGTTTGCACATTTGGAGTATACATAAGTATATCAAAGGGGTGATTGGAGTGGGCTAAGGATTCGAACCACGCGTACATCGGGTTGCTATATTTCTCTGCCATATAATAGAACCAAGGGGTAGACATGACACCGTCGCCCCCATCTGAATAATTAAATGTTTTGAGTGCTGGGCTTGTCATGTAGAGTGGGTAGGTTCCTGTTTCTGATATACCAGTATATTCAAGCATGCTAAAGCTTGAGCCGAGTGCACTTTCGAGTGCTGCGCTGAACCCAAACAAATAGTTTACTGCATACGCCCAATAGCCAATTCCTTCCTCCCATGCTCCATCTGGCCCAAACTGTGCAACTGAGCCTGAGTAATCAAGACTCCACAAGACTTCATTGAGCACTGTGTTTGCCAGAGCACCATCAATGTGTGCAATAGCTAAGGCGCCAATGCCTATGCCTCCATTACAGACAATGTTCCAATTGTATTCACTTTGTAACCACCATGCGCTCATTGAAAGCGCTTCGGTATAAGGGGTGAGAGCGTACTCTATAATTGCATTTTCAATAAGGATTTTTTGTGCGGGCGTTAATGATTCAAAGAGCCAATCGTATCCGAGGGCAAATGCATAGCTCATCTCGGCTACATCGAGAAAGTGTGAAGGGTTCCAGTCGGGAAATGCAGCAGCGGCCTCTAATTCTAAAACAGCTCGGTCAAGATATGCACTGTTTTGAGTCATCTGATAACTGAAGGCGAGTGTGATAACCCGGTCTAGCACTGCTCTGCTGGTAGCGAGTAACTGTTTACCATCAGGTAATATGTATTCCGATACTGGTTCGGTAAGGAGTGCTTGCGCTTCAGCTTCTATATGGGTAAATATGTTTTGTGTATGCGTTTGTTTCAACATGTTTTCTTTAACTTGGGCCCAGCCTCCTGGTGGTACGTATAGATAAGGGTGGTTGCTTTGTAAGTTTTCAAGGAGATTAATTGGTGAGGGTATATCACCAGTGAGGGTTATGGCATCTATATGAAGAATGTTATCGGGATTGGGCGTATTGCCCCAGCCATCAGCAGTAAACATCATGCCATCTATGGCATCACGACCGAGGGGGGAGCGTGTTCCTTTAAACTTTTTCAGATCGAGAGTGAATTGTTTCCAACCGGTAAAATCAGTTTTTAAGGTCCACGAGTAGTAATCGAGGCCTTCTGAAGTAGTGTTCTCACTTGTGAGTATGAGAACAAATTGCTGATCGTTAGCAATATTACTATGCATCCAAAATGAGAGTGATTTGTGCTGGCTGAAATCGAGTGGTACATCTTGAAGAGTAATGCGATCTATCGTGGCGTGTTCCCATCGCAGTGATCCGGCCCCTTCCTGTTTGAGGACGATGTCTATTACGCCTTTGTCAAAGTCAGACCCAATATCACAATTTGAGATAATGAGATCTGGTGCAGAAAATAATTGTAGAGAGAATACAGTGAGGAGCAGTAGCAGTGTGGCTCGAATCATTTGGGACCTTAATGTAGCAAGATGTGTTGTGTGTAGGTATGCACCTAAAATAACTTATTGGAGTGTAAAAAGGAGGCAATTGACATAACGAGTGAAAGGGGATTAATATTCTGTTCTTATAGTGATACCGTAAAAGCGATGGAAAACATGCTTTTTAGAAAAAAATCGGATATATTGAATAAATAAGTATCACTTTAAAATATCTCTCCGTTAGTATGGTACAGCCGAGCGAGCTATAGCATACAAAGAGGGAGCGTTTTTAGTGAAATCATACTCAATCATAAACTTTTGTATAATCATTGTGCTATCATGCATTTTACCTCTATGTGCAGCAGATCATAAAATAGATATCGCAGTCCATGATCTCTCAACGAGAAGTGTGACTCAGGAAACAGTAACTATTGTATCAGATCGTCTACGGGCTATGCTCATTGAAACGGGCCTATTTAGGGTTATAGAAAGAAATTCAATGAATCTCATTCTTGAAGAACAAGGATTTCAACAATCGGGTGCCTGCGATGAATCTTCTTGTCTGGTTGAGGCTGGGCAGCTTCTTGGTGTTGACAGAATGATAGCAGGATCAATTGGCAGGATGGAAGGGGGGTATACTATCTCATTGAGGATGTTTGATGTTGCATCGGGTGAAATTCATTTTTCTGCAAATGAATATTTTAGAGGCTCAATGGAAGATCAGCTCGATGAAACACTTTTGAATATATCTTATGCGTTAGGGAAGAAGGTTCAGGAGGAGCCTGTATCAGTGAGCCTCAATTCTGCAACAATTCTAAAGAGTGGAGATGGGTCAAGAGCATTTTCTAGAACCTTTCTTACCAGAATGAGTAAGAGTAAAGAAGTGATTGCAGATAAAAAGAGGAGGATTCGGCAAATGATCTTAGGGGTCGCTACTGTTATAGCGGGGAGTTGGGGGCTCTATTTAAATGACGTGTCGGAAGAGTCTTTGGAAACCTATCAGGAATCTGAGGGCTACGATCAAGAGGTGCATCAGCGTAATTGGGACCGCTATCAGAAGAGTACCAAGTCACGAAACATTTTATATGCTACTTCAGGTGTTTTATTTGCAAGTACGCTCATATCATTTAAATTTTAAGGTTTATTATGAAGGCATTCATTCTCTTAATGGTTCTACTCTGTGTGGCTTGTTCACAAGGAGAACGTAATAATCCTTTTGATGCATCGGGTTCTGCATGGACAAACCCTCCCTTAGAGAGTATGCATGATAGCAGTATGGTCTATGAGTTTTATTCTCTAAAAAAAGTCTCGTTTTTGGATAGTTGGAATGACCCCTTTGATACGGATAGCACGATGCTTTCATCTCGGATGATACAGCAAAACTCTGAAATAATTATTTCTAATTATAAGGAGTCTCTTATTGGAGCTCGACCGGGTGGTCTCTATAAAGTATATGGCTATGAGACCAAAGAACATAATGCAGCCCCGTTTGCTATTACAGAGAGTGAATCCTATATCATAATCAGTGAAATGTATATTGGAGGAGTTGATAAAATAACGCTCCTCGATAAAACCATGAATACCATAGTGAGGGAGTTTGGTGAGACTACTGGGAATGTTGGAACGCTCAGTTTTATTTCTGACTTAGCGTACAAAGATGGCTTAATATATGCATGCCAGCCACAGGATGGTTTGATTCGCGTATTTGATACATTGGGAACAGAGGTGAATACCTTAAGGCCTGGCAATGATGTGTTATTTACTCCATTTGCTCTCCATTTTGCCGCTAATGGAGTGCTCTACATTGTGCAAGAAAATAGTGCAACTCTGTTTAAGTATCAAAACGCTCTTTTTCAATCGATAACAGTGCCTGTTAAAGGTAAGAGTGGGTTCTCCTTTGGGGCAGGGATTACATCAGATCCACAGGGAAACATCTATGTCGCATCTCCAGGGTTGAAGTGTGTAGTGGTTTTTGATGTAGCATTGAATGTAATTGGCACCATAGGTTCCGAAGGGTTTGCCGATGGGATGTTTCAGAATCCGTTTGATCTCTTGTATCATGATGGGGTGCTTTATGTGTGGGATAGTAAATTACGCACCATACAAGGGTTTACCATTGCTCTAGAATAAATGCACAGAAAATAGTATCTTTTGAAAAGTATTACAGAAGCTATGCTAAGTGAAATGTATGGATCAAAGGGTCGGAAATGAATAGTGTTGAATCAGTCAGTGAATATTGTGCTTCTGAATATTTTATGTTTCTTAACCCGGCACTTAAAGAGTACGCCGAACCAGTGCTGCACTTTTGGGTGAACGAACTCTCTGAACCTTCTCAGTTGAATGCTGTTGCAGAAACGTTAAAGAAATGTGGCTCACTGAAGCTCCCCTTTGAGATTAGAAAAGAAGTTCCCACATTGATTGGCCAATATTATCAATTTCTTGAGATGACTGGCCTATTTCCCGATATTGCTCGATGGATAGAAGTGCTCGAATTAAAAAAGAGTGAATACAGTGGTTCTTTTAGAGAGGACGGCTCTATAAAAGGTACCACTCACAAAAAAAACTATACCGACGTGGGGCGCAATGATCCGTGCCCTTGTGGTTCTGGTAAAAAGTTTAAAAAGTGTTGCGCATCTTTTTTATAATAAACTAGTGCATGATATAATCAATATCAAATCTACTATCTGAATCCTCTTCATACTCTTCGAGAAATGGTGAATAAGTATAGACCTCTATTTTATCTATTGAAGGTCTAAATTTGTAGAGTCGTAACCAACCGTTTCCGCCATTAGGATCTTTTTGATAATCACTGAGTATCTGTATCACAGGAGATCCCGAGTCATTATTGGTTACAAAGTAATTTTCTCTTACTGTACCATAGTGGCCGCAATGCACCATAAATACATTGGGGTTAGGATTAATTATTTCGTCCCATAGATCCGATCCACCAGTTCCAAAATTGGTACCACTATACAAATACTCATGGGTTGTTAAAATACCTCGATGATTTGGGTATTGAGCAAAGATGCTTGAAGCCCAGGTGCGTAGTTCTTCAGTGTGTTTATAAGGAATATGCACTACAATAAACTGCATGCCTCCTGCTGAGAAAAACTGATAGTTACCATAGCCATATTCATCATCATACGATCCGCCATACCATGAATAAGTATTATATTTTTCGTGAGTGAACTGCTCACTAAAAGAGGTATAGATACCGCTTCCTGAACCATTTGAATCGTGATTGCCGCCAGCGATACCATAGGGTACTTTACCATCAAGTTTAAACATGTTAGTTGTGCCCAGTTCCCAGTGGTCAGGATTGTCGGCATTGTCTACAACATCACCCACGTGCGATACAAACTTCATGTTCCACGTGTCAACATTGTCTGCAACCCAGTCGAGTTGGATAGGGAATATCTCTTTATTTGAGGTAGTGTAATATTGGGTGTCGGGAAGAACTACTAAGGTGAAATCAGCAGAATCATCAGTTGCGGTAGAACTTGTCTCTGCTTGAGATGAGCTTGCGGTTGAACTTGAACTAGAGAGAACTCCATCGCTTGAAAGAAGGAGTACACTGCTTGAACTCATAGAGCTTGAGACTGATGAACTCGAAGGAGTATCGTTGGTATCAGAAGAATCGTCATTTGACGAACCGGATGATACTGGATCTTCTGAACTGCTTGATGCACTGTTTTCTGAAGATTGAGAAAAAGAAGAATCATCAGATGAATCAGTAGATGAATCAGTAGATGATTCCTCTGCGACATCATCTACATCTGATGATACATCGTCTGCATCATCAGATGAAATACTTGAACTTGATTGAGCGCTACTAAGGCTTGAAGAGCTGAGTGTTTCAAAGTCAGTACTACTATCATCTAAATCAACTTCCCCGATTGCAGTATCGCAGCCTATGAGGAAAAATAGTGAAATTGTTATAAGAAATGTGTGCAGTATTACTCTCATGAATCCCCCCAAAGGATGTAGTATGATCAGTAGTATGTGTGTGCTTGTGTTAATAAAATATGTAATAGTGCAGAGGCTTCCTAGGAATTAGTGGTTTTTCAATCTTCCCTTTGGGAATGATGAGTATAGGAGTTTGAGGGGTAATGAGGATGATGTTAATTATTAACAATAGAATAGGGGAACTATATGGCAAATGAGGTTATTTTGGGCTAAAACTTCTCAAAAACATTTCGAGTTTGTAGACAAATAATATAGTTTATCAATACGCAACATATTCTAGAATACCTAAGGACTACCATGATTATATTCCGTTCGCTACTGATTGTTTCTGTATGCATTCTTGTTACTCTCTTAGGTTGTTCAGAGGAAATGGAGTCTCTTGAAATCTCAGAGACGCCTTCATCAGAGTCAGGTATCTCTCAAAATAATCAGGAAGCATCTTCCCAAAATAGTGATTCAAGTGAAGACGTAAATCTGAGCAATAATTCTGAATCTTCTTCAAGTATTTCACTTGTAGGGCCTCCTCCATCATCTGGAGAAGAGAATAATGATTCATCAGTTGAGGAGCTGTTTTCTTCATCAATGGATAGTGAGGATTCAATGGAGAGCGAGGACTCAAGTGAAGGTGATGAGATAAGTAGTGAGGAACAACCTTATTCTCCAATGGACATAGGGTCAGACAAAATTGCCAATATTACAAAGAAATGCACGAGTGCGCCTTCTAAGATTACAGCAGGTGAGAGTGGGTGGAACTCACGCTATTGGGATTGTTGTAAGCCCCATTGTTCGGTGCAGCAAAATACTGATAATTGGACGAAGAATTGTAGTATTGATAATGAGGAGATAGAGTGCTTTTATGAAGTAGGTGATGAATTTTGGAGTGGATTTGAGAATACAAAGACAGGGTGTCAAGATGATGGTGAAGCATTCGCTTGTTATAGTCATGCACCTTTTGCAGTGTGTGAAGATCTAGCCTATGGTTTTGCGGCAGTTCCAGGATTCAATGAAGATATGTGTGGATCATGCTTTCAACTTGATTACGATGGTGGTTTTCAGCATGGGGAACCAAAGGCATCTCACGAATTGATGAAAGGAAAGACTATGATTGTTATGGCCTCGAATATTGGACATGACGTTGCAGGTGGACAGTTTGATATTATGATTCCCGGAGGCGGACTTGGCGCTTTTGATGCAGGGTGTGCGGTGCAGTGGGATGTCGATCCTAACAATGAGCAACTCGTCGGGAAAAAGTTTGGGGGTTTCACAACGACCTGCCAAGAGAAACTTGGATATGAAGAGACTCCTGAGGCTTATAAGGAGTGTGTGCGAGGAATGTGTGACGATCTCTTTGGCAATAACGCCTCTACTCATGATTTGTGGGAAGGGTGTATCTGGTATGTTGATTGGATGCACGCGGTTGATAATCCTACGTTCACCTTTACTCAGGTTGAGTGCCCACAAACATTACTCGATGCCTATGGGTCATCATTTCATTAATCGGTTAGTTACGCTTTTAAATAGAGTGAAACGCCCACAAGTATCCAGCCAATAATGAGGGCGAGTCCACCAACGGGAGTAACGGCTCCCCAAATTTTTACATTGGTTATCGCTAAGATATAGAGGGATCCAGAAAAAAGGATGATTCCGGCTATGGTTGCATAACCTGCATAGTTGAGTAACGTGTGTGGATAAAATTTTATGAGGAATGCAATCGCGATTAGTAAAAAGGTGTGATAAAAATGGTAGTGTACCCCTGTTTGAAATACAGAGAGTGTATTGTTTTCAGAGAGGAGTTTTCTAAGGCCATGAGCACCAAAAGCACCGATTGTTACTGCGAGAGCGCCGAGAAATGATGCGGTTATAAAGAATACTTTTTCCATTGTGTCACCTTTTGGGTAGTGTACTGAATTCAAAAATACTATAAAAATCAGTTTTTCCTCTGTTGGCGAGTAGAGATTTCTAGGGAAGTATAAAATGTATCGAAGTTGTATTATTGTTGGATGAAGCTCTCATTAAAATTGGGACCAACTGAGGAAATATTTACTAAATATCTTTATAGGTAATTCCCCAGGTAAAAAGGTCTAACATGAAGTACACACTGTCTCGATTACGCATGCACATTTTGGTTAGTTCTCTCATTCTTATTGGATTATCTGCTTGCTTTGATGCGGCTACTACTGAGGCTGAAATAGATCCAGACCAAAATGAAATTGATCTTGGTCAAATTACTCTTACACTCTCTATGGAAGCAGATTTTGGGGCGGCACTTGTGCAAAAGGCTGTGGCTGCGGTGTGTATTGGAACTGAAGATCATCCGGGAGTTACAGCAGGGCTTGATTGTGATTCTGATGGAGGAGTTGTTACTTTTTCAACCCCTTCTCAATTTAGAGGGGCCTTTGGCGATGTCTACGTTTATAACACAACAGATACTCTCTCTTTATTACCAAAATTGGGAATACTTACTGATGCAGAAATTGTTAACCTCAATCAGACTATTGTCGTAGCGGAGATTCTAGCGGATAGAAAACCGTATACTGATATTTATGTGGAGGTATACTATCTCGATATGAAAATCCCCCTGAATGCCAGTGGAGAAGAGCAGTGGATTCGTATTTATATGAGTGATGATGATTTTGCACACCACATGACTACCGGTCATCATCAGGGTGATATTATTCTTTTGGATAGTTTGGGGAATGAACAAGGTTGGGTGGCTGGATGTGCGCCATGGACACTCGCGAATGTGAGTACTACTCGTTCTACCGATCACGAAGGTGCTGGGGGAATAGATTCTCAGACAGGGCATGGGCGTGGTTTTTTTGGTGATGAAGCGTTGTGGAATCAAAACACATTTATGCAAGGTTCAACCCAAGATGTCTACTTTACACGTGCCCCTATCTCTCTCAATTTGACAACCGGTACTGAAGCGAATATTACTATTTCATTCCCAATAGAAAATACTTGGTACTTCGAGGATTTTGACGCAAATGGCGTGTTTAGTCCAGGAGGGAATGATATTGAAATGTGCACAGAGGGTTCAACTTGGGCACCGCTTATTCCAATACCTGTATTTATCGCCTCTACAATTTAGAGGTTTTTTTCAGTATTACAAATGTAGTGATGAGAAACAGAGTTTCTCTTAAACCTTCTGATGGTGTAAATAAATAATTACATGGAACACCCGTTCCTCCTAGAGGTGCTCTTTATATACTACTACAGCTGTTAATGCTTGTATGCGGTTATTTCAAACTTGAACTAATTGAGTAGTGCTAAAATATTCAAACATCCCTTTTCTATATATAATTTGGATAGAGCTCTGGAGGCTGTATCCAATGTTTTCGACGTACTGTCGACTATTTTCTCATGAGGCACTGTGAAGCAGTTTGTGATATCGCTTGTAACGCTACTATTGATTTTTTCTCAGTATGCGTATGCTGAATCAAATCCTGAACCTTTTAAGCGGGGGATTATTCCCTATGCAGGGTTTATGGGTAAAAGCCCCCTCTATGGAATACGTGGAGTCATGGTGTATGAGCATATGGGAATCTCTCTCGAAACAGGTCAGGTCCTTGGGACTTATTCAACAATATACCCCATACTTTTAGGATTTGACTTTTCTCTGGGAGATACGAAGCATAGTATTCGACCGTATGCAACACTCGGTGGGGGAATGCTGATTACCGTCCCTCAAGCAGCAGTTGATCCTGAAACCGTTACGAGTGTTGGACTATTTTTTGGCGCTGGTGTACGATATTTAGTGTTTAAAAACTTAGGGATACAATTTGAGTTCCGAGAGTTTTTTACTGAGGTAGAAAATGCTTCAGGGCTTAAACGTATTATCGTATTTAATAACCTTATGCTTGGGTTAGTATTCCCATTATGATTGGAGGAGTAGTGAAGTATTTATTTGTAGGTTTATTTTTATTGTATGGTTCTGTTATTGGACAAGAGTCTGAGCCAGTAGAACAGAGTAATCCAAAAAGTTTTGGCGTGAGTGCCGGGCTGTATAGCCTCGATGGTACGAGCAGTGTTTGGCATGGTGAACTTCATTATAGTTATTATTTACCCAGTACTCGATGGTATGTTGAGTTTGTGTTGGGTGGTGGGCCAGTGGAAGATACGGATATTTCAAATGGTTCTCTCACTACCCGTTTTGAAAACAGTCTGCTCCTCAGTTATGGGATTGCTGGAGTGTATCGTGTATCTGGTGGTTCAAAAACTGAATTCACTTCCGGAGAGTATCTTTTTGGAACCTCAGGGTTACAAGGAGTATATGTGGGAGGCAGTCATAGGCTTGCACTGGTGCTTGGGTTTGGCTATCACTACCAACTCTATTCGAGTGAATCGATGAACCTCGCGTTACGGCTTGATGCGAAAGATCAACTGTATACACAAAGTGTTGGCGGGAGCTCTGAAATTTGGACCAATAATCTTGTGTTACTTTTGGGGGTACAATGTCATCTGTTTTAGGAGGTCACATAATGACTGGTATATATAGTTTAGTAATAACCGGTGCACTGGTATTTAGTGGATGTGGATTGAATCCGGGTGATGAGATTATAGAACACTCTGATCAAAATGCATTGGTGTATGTGCAAGAACCAATCTATGGGAGTAATGGCAATAAAAACTCTATGAGTGTTATGCGCTCCAATGTAGATGAATTTCGCCCGGGGACTGATATCATGCTGTTGTCTCCGGTTTCACCTGGGGGCAACAAAACTAATTTAACTACTACTTTTCATGGAGGAGTGGGTGCGGCATGTGATCCAGAAGTGAATAGTGATGGGTCTAAAATACTTTTTTCGATGCGTATGGGAGATCGATATAGTCAGTGGAAAATTTATGAGATGAATAGTGATGGCACTGAGTTACTCCAGATTACAGAGCCAGAGAGTGGTGATGATTTTGATCCTGCGTATTTACCTAATGGCGATATCGTATTTGTATCTACGCGTTCTGGAATTGTAGATGAGTATGAACGGCGTGCTTCACCCTTGTTGCACGTGGGTAAAAGAAACAGTGATGGTGTTGTGGTTAATGATTCAGTGCGTCAAATTAGTTTTAACCAAAGTCATGATGCAAACCCTATGGTGCACTCGTCGGGTAAAATTTATTTCAGTCGATGGGAACATTTGGGGAATCCTAATAAGTTTGTGCTCTTTAGTATTAATCCAGATGGTACGGGACTCTTCTTTCTTGCAGGCGCACATAAGCCTTCAGGCGATGGATCACGAACCATTCTCGAAGCACGAGAGATGCGCGATAAAGGATTACTGATTTCGGTTATGACACGGAATTCACCCTTTGAAGGAGGGGCTGTGGGAGTACTCGATTTAAGTGACCTCAATGCGAGCCCTGATTTTATTAGTGACGATGGGGTGCTGTGGGATAATAATAATGGGGAACAGTTTAGCAAAGGACTGTTTAAAACGCCACACCCGATACTCGATGGTAATGAAGAAAAAATAATAGTATCGGTTTCGCCCTATGAGATTGCGGGAAATAATGGGAGTGAGAAGGTTGACTATGGACTGTATATCATGGATAAGAGTGGTAATCAAACACGATTAATTTTGAATACCGACACCTATCATGAGCTCGCCCCCATACCATTGAATAGAGAAGGGCTCCCTGTGGGTGAAGTGCGTACGGTTGACCCTTGGGTGCAGGCGGGTTTGGATAGTGGAAAAACTACAGGATTCTTTTTTAATCAAAATGCATATTTGCGTGGCGGTGAGGGTGATCAAGAGATGACTATTACAAAAGATACGCTTATGCCTGATGGTGTAATGGGCCAGGCACGACATTATAGAGTGTTGCAAGCGGTGGGCTTACCCCGAGATAGAGCACTGAGAGGTGGTGATATTGGAAACACTAATTTGGAAAAGAAAAAAGTAATTGGGTATGCTCCCATTAGAGAGGACGGCTCAACATCTATGGAAGTTCCGGCAAATACTTCATTGCATTTGCAATCTGTAGATTTTAGAGGATTAGCGCTCGTGCAACAACGGACGTGGGTACAGGTGATGCCGGGTGAGAAACGACTTTGTACCGGTTGTCATGCACCCCATGAACTCGATCCACACATTTTTAATTTAGCAATAGACCCAGTAACACTCACGGTTAATGATACCGTCAATAATGTAACCTATGCATCGGGGTTTCATAATACTGCAGATGTGCGAACGTATAGTCCTAACGGAATAAGTGCTGCTCCGGTATTGAGTGATACCCTAGATTTTTATAGTGTTCGTAATGATTTTACGGTAACGAATGTGTTTAATCGAACCTGTGCATCATGTCACTCGGCAACGGTAGCGTCGGGTGGACTTAACCTTACGCATACGGCACAAAGTGATTCTGCCCAGATGGATAATTACACACCACTCTATAATGCACTTACAGAAGAAAACAACTATTACCGGATGGGGCGCAAAGATTCTGTTTCGTATGTGTCTGAGCGAGCGCGAACCAGTCCGCTTATGTGGCTCCTCTTTAATGAGCAATTGAATGATGACAGCAATCCTGATTATGTGGTACGCACTGATACAATCTCAACAAATTATAATCATGCAACGTTTTGGCGTAAAAATGATCAAGGACTTATTGATGTATTTCATGAAGAGAATCGTGACCTCCTTACCTTAATTGAGTGGATTGATATGGGTACTCAGTTTTCAAATAGTGTCGGCTACGCCGAAGAAGAGTTGTGGGGAACGAGTGCGCCTTAATATAATTATATGCATGTTTCTTTTAGGAGGGATAACTCTCTGTTATTCTGCGGATGCAAAGGGCGACTCTCTTTCTTTTCAGGAATTTAGGGAATACACCTTTCCTGAATTACACACATCTAAAGCGGTGGCTATAAAAGATATTAAGACTCCGTTTATCATCATTGATTTTTGGGCATCGTGGTGTGTGCCCTGCAAAAAGGCATTACCCTTTATTGACTCATTGAGTTCTAAAAAGGTTACGGTTATTGCTATGAGTCTTGATGAGAAAAAAGAGAAGGCGCGTTCATTTTATTCTGCACTTGGAGAAAATACGGTGTTGCTCCATGATGTGGACCGAAAATCGGCAAAATTATTTCGCATAGAAGGACTGCCTACTGTAATTATGCTCACTAACAATGGAACACTGTTGCGACGGTGGGATGGGTATAGTTATGCAGATAAACAGTTTATCCAAGAGATGGTTGCTCGTGAGGAACGTGGACAATGATGAGTGTTTTACGCTTAATTATTGGTGTTACATTAATGCTCTGTTATGTTGGGTGTGCAAATGTGAAATCATATGATCGGGAAAAATTAGCCGATCCCATCATGGGCGGTGTTGCTAAATTTAATGATCGTCCTGCTATGGCACAGAAAATCTATTCTACAAAAGAGGGCGCAAACGGAAGTGAAGTTTCGGTTACTGGGGGGTGCGGGTGTACCAAATAGTAACGCGAGTGTGTCGGGTATGGAGTGCACTTATTGTAATCAGTGTTTCAACTTGTTTTGCAGACCTTATTGATTTTACCTATTATCAACTTGAAGACTCAGAAGACATTTCTGTGGCAACAACCGGCTTTACCATAGAGAAGTATCTTCTTCCTTCTACTGCTATTACTTTTGATATTGAAATTGATAGAGTTGATGAACCTCCAATAGATATGAGTGATTTGGATGCTGTTTCGGGCGCCTCTCGACCATCACGAGAAGCGTGGAGTGATGCAGGTGACGGGCAGCGCCAACGGGGACAGATATTAATGGGAGTATCGCATACTGTTGGTCAGGTTACTTTAGGATTACAAGGGTATGCCAGTGAAGAAATTGATTACCAAAGCAAAGCAATTATTGCTTCGACCAGTATAGAACTTGCTCAAAAGAATGCCCGTGTTTCTCTTTCAGGGCAATATGCCCAAGATTCTGTAGGTGAGCTCGGAGAAGGGACGGTGGCCTATGAAAGTAAAACAGTAACCCGTGGTGATGTTTCGTTCATGCAGCTTTTGAGTCCAGTGAGTTTTATAACATTGGGAGGACATGGTGAAGTGGATAGAGGGTATTTAAAAAACCCGTATCGAGTCTTTTCAATAACTCAAAATTCTGATGAAATACGTAAAGATCATTTACCCTATTCTCGGTATCGCGCATCTTCTTGGGTGTCACTCACTCATATGTTTGCGAGTATGGAGATGAGTATCATTCCATTGTATCGGTATTATTGGGATGATTGGGAATTGACCGCTCATACCATGCAAATGACTATTAATAAATATATTGTTGAAGACCTATGGATTGCTTGTGAATATCGGTATCATACACAACAGCAATCAAAATTTTATGTTCCTCGATTCAATCGTAATACTCACACTTCAGACTTTTATACCTCTGATAGTAAATTGAGTACTCTCTCTTCACAATCAATTTCAACAACACTGCATTGGGGGCTTTCACGCTTTGCAGAAGGGGCGCTGACTATTATCGCTGAGTCGGCTCTTGCCTTAAAGTACACTCATTATGTTCGAACACTGAACGAACAAGATGGAGAACTTTTTACTGCTGACGGGATTGAATTTAGCTGGGTATTTGATTTGTAACCACAGCATATCCCCAAAGAGTATTTGTGTAAAGGTTTACATTACAATCAGGTATAACAGCTGTAATGACCTGTTCAAGTAGCACGCTCACATTTTGTGAACGGTTTCGGATTGGGAATGCAAGAGATAGTAGAACAGATTCACTATTACATATACATTAGGTAAACACTTTGGCAGCCCATTTTTTGCCATAACACCCCTTTGGAGATACCTATGAAAATTTACTACTATCTGCAGATCGCATTTTTGCTGTGCTGCGCTCTGGTTACTGGATGTTTGTCTGACAATTCAGACTATTTAGCCTTGAATCAAGACGATGATATTATTGCCTTAAAAGAAGAGGCTCTTGCAGAAGACTCCCAGGTTGAGTGTACTGATAGCATCGATAATGATGGAGACGGGCTCATTGACTGCTTGGATCCAGAGTGTGCGACTATTCAAGCGTGTTTTCCTAAAACAGAAGATTCAACCGCAGTATGTACTAATGAAATCGATGATGATGGTGATGGACTTATTGATTGTGAAGATCCAGATTGTGAATTTGTCGTAGGGTGCATCAAAGAGGATTCATATGTACTGTGTTTAAATAATGAAGATGATGATGGCGATGGCCTTATTGATTGTGCTGATACCGATTGTCATTTAACTCAGGCGTGTTTGATTTTAAATGAGAATACGGCTACGCTCTGTACCAATGGTATTGATGATGACGCTAATGGACAGTCTGACTGTTACGATGAGAAATGCGCTCCCTTTGCTGCGTGTGTTGAAAATACTAATGCCGCTTGTAGCGATAGACGAGACAACGATGCTGATGGTGCTGTTGATTGTGATGACGACGGATGCGAAGAGACGGCAGCGTGTATGGGTGAGGGCACTTATGACCTTTGTATCAATGAGCAGGATGATGACGGTGACGACCTTATAGACTGTGATGACCCTGACTGCCATGCAACCTTGGCCTGTATTGGTGAAAGCACCATGCCCCTTTGTATGAATGGAATTGATGATGATGGTGATGGTCTGATTGATTGCGATGATGAAGAATGCTTGGGGACTATGGCGTGTCAAGTTGGTGTAGAAAATTCAGACCCTCTGTGTAGTGATGGGGCTGATAATGACGGTGATGGCCTGATTGATTGTGATGACGAAGACTGTCAAAAATTATTACGATGTAATAACGTAGTTGTACCGTGCTTGGATGATGATCCTGATTCGACAATGAGTTTTGAGATTACCGTGTATGACCATGCGTCAACGGGTGCTTTTGAAACTGTGGGTCCTGGTGGATTATTAGCCGGCCTTGTGCAAGATACGTTAGATGTAGATGGTCGTCCAGTATTTAAACCAATGGATACCGATACTATTCCTGTAGGGCATCCGTATGCTGGTCTGGTTAATTATGGGTGTGACGGATGTGGCTGGTATAATAACACTGTAGACGAATGGTGGAGAGAGAGTGCGGTCGTTCCGAGTATCAAAGATACTCTTGAGTTTATCTATCATGGTAATAACACCTACAAATACTCTAACACTGAATTCTTTCCATTGAATATTAAAGAAGAGACTGGATCAAATGTTGTATGGAATCAAAAAGCGGGAACCTTAATGGATGTGAATACACAAGGGAAGAACTATAGTTTTACCGCACACCTCCATAGAGATTTTGTCTATACTGCAACAAGCTATGGGCAGATGTTTACTTTTATGGGTGACGATGATGTGTTTGTATTTATAAATGGGCATTTGGTACTCGACCTCGGTGGTGTGCATAATCCAGAAATGGGATGGTTTGATATGCATTTGGTTGCTGATCAGTTGGGTATTGAAAGTGGTGATGAGATTGCATTTGATTTCTTTATTGCTGAGCGGAGAATGTTTGGTTCGCAAGCGATTATTTCTACCAGCATTCCTTGTATGAATAACTAGGTATTCACTATATGAATAATTAGTGTAATCCTTTTCTTTCTTGTACACCTCAAATGAGCGCATATTGTTTTTGCGCTTCAGAGGTGTACTAGACTGTACCAGAGTGTAAAAATGTACCTTGAAACAGATAATAATGTGTCATTCAGCTAAATAAACATATATTACCCCCAAAGGGATTTCATGTTGTGGGGACTGAATTGTTTAAAAGTGTATTGGGGAATGATACTTCTGTATCACTGTTTTGTGTAATTGCATTATCACTATTGGTATCTCATTGTACCACTTCTGATGTTGGTGGAATAGAAGCCGTCGACTCATCAACTATATCCGAAAGTAGCTCAGAAACTGATGGAACTCCAGATTGGGTTACTGATATATTAGGTGATCAATCTTCATCAAGTCTCGACATAAATAATTCCTCTCAAGAGGGGAATAACAGCTCATCAAATGAGGATGGTGATTCTTCTATAGATGAACGTTCAAGTAGTGACGTACAAGAGTCTTCGTCAGGAAATGAAACAGTGTCGAGTTCTGCAACTGCGACACTTTCGAGCTCTACTGTCGAAACTCCTGAAGAGTATCGAAACCGGATTAATGAAGATATGGATTATATCTTTGATCAAAATGAAATTCGTACCTATAATATTGTTATTTCCCAAACGGCTTTAGATGTATTGAATGAAGATCCTGCTGCGGAAACCTATGTTACAGCTGCACTAGAGTTTGAGGGACAAATTGTAGAAGATATTGAAGTTCGCTACAAAGGGTCTGTTGGTGCGTGGCACTATAATGTTGGCTTTGATGGGTATACTGTTTGTTTAGATGAAATGACTGGCGCAGATGGTGCTGGCTCAAAGGTGTGCCAGAAGTTATCAATGAAAATAAAATTTAATACCGATGCTGATCCTGAACGAAAATTCTTTGAGCTTAAAAAATTACAGTTCATGCATATGAATAATGACCCGTCTCAGCTTCGTGATAGATTGGGGTATTGGTTGTTTCGGGCGATGGGTGTTACCGCGCCTCGGTCGGTGAATGCTATTGTACAGATCAATGGTGTGGATAATGGATTGTATGCATTAGTTGAGCAGATTGATGGACGCTTTACTCGTGCGAATTTTAATGCTGGTGAAGGGAATCTCTATAAACAGATTATGCCGGTGAGCAGTGATAATGCACCGCGCTCTGACTATGAGTATATTACTGCATTAAAAACCAATGAAGATGAAAACCCCTCTGTTGCTCTTATAAAGAATTTTGCTGAAGACATTCAGAATGCAGACGGCTCATCTATAACAGGTGTTATTAAAAAGTGGATGAATGTTAATGAGATGATGGCACACATGGTTGTAAACCGAGTAGTGTGGCACTGGGATAGTCCCTGGACTCCTGATGGGTATGGTGATAATGCGAATAACTATTATTGGTATGAAGATCCTGACAATGAAAAATTGACGTTGATTCCCTGGGACCTGGATTTGATTCTTCATGAAGGTATGTATCCTGATTATACTGAAGTCCAGACACCTCGTGCAGGTGATCCTAAACCATCAGTTTGTAACACAAAAAGTTTAGCTAAGTGTTCTCGGCTCTTTATGGGGTTTCTTGAATTTGAAGATGAGTACAAAGCAGCCGTGGTTAAGTTACGTGATGAAGTCTATCCTCAATTTAAAATTGAGTTAGAGAAATGGCGCGATCAGGTTCGTGTTGCTACTCAAGATCTCAATGGCTCATTGGGTGATCCGCAACCGTGGATTTCTGATTATGGCAAAAAGGGTGCTCGTACTGAGAATGAGTGGAGTGCGGCTCTTGATGTTGTTGAGAATCAGCTTGATGATCATATGCAGGAACTGTTTTTGTTTTTGAATTAGACTGCTGCACCCAAAAACTCACTTATGGTGTATCTATAGAACTAATAATATTTTTTCAAAATGTAATAATCACATAATTAAACATCCACCTATGTGTGTTTTCACTATTTTACGTATATTTGCAGAATAGAATATAGAATTGGGACACTATATGGGACGATTATTTTGGGTACCTTTGGGTGCGTGTTTATGTTTGTTGGGATGTTTAAATGAAGCACCGCTCGGTGCTGCAAACAAAGAGAGTAGCTCAAGTAGCTACCTATCAAGTGTTGATGAAAGCTCTGAAGATGATACAATAGTAACCAGCAGCAGCTCTGAAAGTAGTTCGAATGATGAACAACTCTCTAATAAAGAGTCTTCGAGTTCTGGTTCTACAGGCTCTTCAGATGAACAGGAGAGTTCTTCAGAAAATAGTTCAAGTTCTTCTTCTGATACCAACCTTTCGTCAGAATCTTCATCATCAATTACAGAATCCTCTTCTTCACAAAAAGTAGAAACCGATGAGCGGGATCGTGAAGGATGGTCACTGGTTTGGGCGGATGAATTCGAGAAGGATGGATTGCCTGATGATGCTAATTGGAAATTTGATTATATCGAAAGCCCTAATAATGGTGAACTTCAAATCTACGCCGGCAAAAGAATTGAAAACTCACGAGTAGAAAATGGGTCACTAATCATTGAGGCTCGGAAGGAGCAGTATGAAGGGAAAGAGTATACCTCTGCTCGGTTACTGACTCATGAAAAACAGGATTGGCTGTATGGGCGATTTGAAATACGTGCAAAGATGCCTACGGGTAAAGGTGTGTGGCCTGCATTTTGGATGATGCCCTCCGATGCTTTTATTAATGCGACAACCTGTTCTAATGAAACGGGCTGGTCAGCTGGATGCGACGCATGGCCAGGGTGTGGAGAGATCGATATTGTAGAGTATGTTACTTTTCAACCCGACGTCGCTCATAGTGCTCTCCATAATAAAAACTATAATTTTATGCTGGGCAATAATCCTGTGGTTGATATTGAGATAGAACATGCCGAGACAGAATTCCATACCTATGCACTCGAATGGTATGAAGACCGATTGGAATATTTTATTGATGATCAGTTCATCATGGATTTTAAAAACGATAATACGGGCTGGCAGTCATGGCCCTTTGATACACCATTTTACCTTATATTGAATGTCGCTGTTGGCGGGGATTGGGGAGGAGCCCTGGGGATAGATGATACTATTGATTCTTGGAAATTCACGATTGATTATGTGCGTGTGTATCAGGTTGAAGAATAGAAAGGTGACCGCTTTATTTTACTGAGGTAATACTCGTTATTTTTCCTGATACGTACTGATGCTTATTAATCATCATAATACCCGTTACATAAAAAAAGAGTGCTCCTATATACTGCCAATAAAATACTTCGTTAAACAGGAGTATTGAAAGCAGTGTTGTGACGAGAGGTGCAATGAGCAAGTAGCTTGTTACCACCATAGGTTCACGGTTTTTTAATAATACATTAATTGAAAACACCGTGGTTGCATGAACAATGCCCAATAAAATAAGCCAAAGATACGTAATGCTTTCTAGTGAGAATAACTCAGTGGATTGCACACTCACGTATATAAAGAGTATTCCGGTTCCAATAACTGTTGTGAATGCACTAATGCTATGTGAGGAATAATACGCACTAAGATGTTTGCTCATTAAAATAAATACAGCATAACAAAATCCTGCTATAATCGAAAATATATCACTGAAGGTAAGGGTGACTGCTGTACCAATCTGATTGGGTGAAAGTAATAAATACGCACCAGTAAACATGGATATGATAGATAACACAAAGGGTATAGACGGTTTAAAATTATAGAGAGGAATTGAAATAAGTCCAATCCAGAATGGAAAAGAATTTACAAACAGCGTTGATTTAAAGGGGCTGCCATACATAATTGATATGTTCCACAAAACCATGTTGAGAGTGAAAAATACCGCTGCAATTACAATGATTTTTTTCTTTATGGTAGGGTAGAGCTTTTCTTTTTTAAACGGTAATGGGATATAGAGAAAAATCGATGCGAAGAGCATTCGATACAAGGACGTATGTTCCCCCGGAATATCTGCAAGTTTTACGAGTATGGGTCCGATGCCTACGGTAAATATGGTGAGGGGAATAAGGATGGTTAGTGATTTTGATTGAGGTACCGACATACTAAGGGGTTAGAAAATGATAAAGATATTAATGTCTTTGTGGCTATCGTTCCAAATGGGCGTTTTTTTTTGAAAACGTACAACTTTGAATGAAATACATTATAAAATCAAACACGTAAATAGGTATTAATACCGACCACTAAATCCTATATGCCCTATTGCGCTTGTGGACAAATAGTATATATTTAGTAAATCCCATTTGATTCTCATCCTAACAAAAGCAGACGTATGAAACGCACCATTGAAAAAATGCCCTTATTAGCACGAATGTGTACCTATATGCTCGGGAGTCTGCTGATTTTGCACTGTAGCGAAGGCATACAGATCGAGAATATGAGTTCATCGAGTGAAGACGATTCAAGCAGTACTGAAATAGTTGTCGGGATATCAAGTAGTTCAGAAAGTATGAGTTCAGAAGTGTTGGATGCAATGGTTAGTTCATCTGAAATTGACGAAGATGTATCAAGTGAGTCATCAAGTGAAATAGCGGTTAGCTCTGGTGACGTTGACGAATATTCTTCTCAATCTGTTGCAGCGGAGAGCTCAAGTAGTGTGATCAGTAGTGAAGTACTGAGTAGCGCTGTATACAGTTCTGCGGCATTGAGTTCTTCGTCTTCTGTGGATATTCTGTCGAGCTCAGAAACTATTGAGAGTTCATCATCAACTCCTCGGCCTCCATTAAACGTATTGCTTTTTACTAAAACGGTTGGGTATCATCATGAAAGTATCCAACATGGCGTTGAAATTATGAAAGAGCTTGCAACAACCTATAATTACACTATTACGCATACAAATGAGGCTTCAATTTTTGAAGATTCTCAGTTAGATACATTTGATGTAATACATTTTTTGAATACTACGAAAGACATATTAAATGGTGACCAACAAGATGCGTTTAAGCGTTTTATAGAAAAAGATAGAGGGTTTGTAGGAAACCATGCCGCAACTGATACTGAATATGATTGGGATTATTATCAAAGTATTATTGGCGCTCCATTTGCGAGTCATCCATATGGGATGCAACGCCCAACTGTGTTAGTTACGGGTAATCCACATCCTGCGACTGATCACATTACCCAATCGTTTGAGGTAGAGGAAGAGTGCTACAATTTTAGGTCAGTACCGAGCAACAGTTTTACCATACTGTTGGAATATGACGAAAGTACCTATGATGCGGGTAACGATGCCATGGGATATCACCCAATGACCTGGTATCGAGATCTAAATCCTGGTCGAATATTTTATACGGCTTTTGGACATGAATCTGAAATGTATGATAATGAGTTTTTTAAACGCATGATACTCAACGCACTTTTCTGGGCGAGTGATCGTGATACTCCTGAGTGGCAGTAAAAGAAAATTGCTCATTTAGAGGCGTTACGACCCCCAAAAGGGCACCATTTTAAAAACTAGTGATTTATCTATATTTGTCTCACAATAATAATTGGAGAGCTTTTGGGCTTTCTGGAGAAAGAGTATGACCGGTAAGACCTGTGTGACCGACGAACGAGTAATGACCAGCTTATTTGAGCGATACCTCTCTGTATGGGTGGGGCTTTGTATTGTGGGCGGAATTATCTTAGGCAAGCTTGCGCCTCAATTAGCAAAAACTCTTGATGGTATGTCGATCACGGTAAACAATGCTCCTGTAATTTCTATACCTATTGCCATATGTCTCTTTTTTATGATGTATCCCATCATGGTTAAGATTGATTTTGGGAGTGTGATTCAGGCGGGAAAAAGTGGTAAGCCCGTTTTTTTAACGCTGTTTATAAATTGGTGTATTAAACCCTTTACTATGTATGGCATTTCAATACTTTTTCTTGGGGTACTACTCAAGGGATTTATTGGAGATGATGCGGTAGACCTTGTTAAGATGCCCTTTGGGCTAGACTTGACTGTTGGCGCTGTGCATGGTTCGGGAACTGTTGTATTGCACGAGGGTGTGAAAATGCTTCAGATACCATTATGGAGAAGCTATTTTGCCGGTGCTATTCTTTTAGGCGTGGCGCCTTGTACTGCAATGGTATTGGTCTGGGGATATCTTTCACGAGGAAACGCTGGACTCACGCTTATCATGGTTGCTGTAAATTCACTGACCATGTTACTCCTCTATGGAATTCTTGGTGGCTTTCTGCTGGGTGTTGGTCAGTTGCCGATACCATGGCAAGCACTATTACTTTCAGTAGGTGTGTATGTTGCGCTTCCATTGCTCGCAGGATACGTTTCGAGAAAATTGATTTTTAAAATTAAAGGCGAGGTTTGGTTCAATGAGAAATTTTTGCATGTACTGACGCCAGTAACCATAACGGCACTGTTAGCGACTTTGGTACTTCTGTTTAGTTTTAAAGGGGATGTGATAGTACAAAACCCACTGACTATTGTATGGATATCAATTCCGCTTTTTATTCAAACGGTGTTTATTTTTGCGTTGGGGTATGGGTTGTCAAAATTGTTTCGGTTGAAATATGCAGACGCTGCTCCGGTATCTTTAATAGGTGCGTCTAATCATTTTGAAGTTGCTATTGCAACTGCTGTGATGCTTTTTGGTCTCTCTTCTGGCGCTGCACTTGCGACGGTTGTGGGAGTATTGATTGAGGTTCCCTTAATGCTTATGTTGGTGGCTTTTTGCAAGCGTACATCACATTGGTTTGATGGGCATTAATACTTATAGTTATTAATTGTGCATTATGAAGTGAGATCTACTGAGCTAACAATCATTGACACAATGTTGATGCACTAAATGTGCATTCTGGTGTTTCGCCAACAAATTCTACCGAAAAATCTGTAATGCCTGTGGGGTTAATTGGCTGAATCAAAAATGACGCTCATACACGAGGAGCTGTGTAGTGTACATTTACAAAGGCTTTTTTCAATATGATTGATACTAATGGCCTTTGCGATAAGCTTTAGGTGTTTTAGTATTTTGGTGTTGTAGATAAATAAATATAGTTTGATAAACTTCTCGGATTTCGGTACAATAAAAAGGCAGCGTAGAATAATAAGGATATAAAAATGCTGAAATCTGACAGTGATCAAGAGGACATCGGCGAACAACTCCGCATGACCAAACTGTTGCTTAAAGCAAGCCTCGAAAATTCCAAAGATACGATCATTCTTTCAATTGATAATGAATATAAATATTTGTCTTTTAACACAGCCCACCACAATACCATGTCACGTGTTTTTGGAACTGATGTTAAAATTGGCATGAACATTCTTGATTGTATTGATACCGAAGTTGACCGAGCGAAAGCGAAGAAAAATTATGATCGTGCCCTTTCTGGTGAGTCACATTCCATAGTTGAAATGTATGGCGATTCTGAACGATCCTACTTTGAAAGTTTTTTCAGTCCTATCCTCGATGAAAAAGGGGCGATAATCGGTGCCACTGCTTTTGCTAATGATATCACCAATCGAAAAATGACAGAGGAAAAACTTAGGGAAAGCGAAGAGCTTTTCCGGGCAGTTATCGAAAATAGTTACGATGCTGTTGTTTTAATGAACGCAGAGCGTGAACCAACCTATGTCAGTCCTTCTTATGAACGGCTCAATGGATTTACTGCACAAGAGTGGATCGATGGGTATGGACCACATGTTATACATCCTGATGATCACGAGCTTATTACAGAAACATTTCTCACTATACTTAAGAAGCCAGGGGCCTTAGCAACTATTGAGTATAGGCTTCATCATAAAAAAGGGCATTGGTTCTGGGTTGAAACGAAGGCGATTAATTTGCTCGACAACCCCCATGTACGTTCAGTGGTTATGAACTGTCGAGACATAACAGAGCGCAAGCAAACTGAAGCGGAAATATTACAGAATGAAAAATCATTGCAACACCTTATACAGAACCTCCATGCAGGAGTAGTTGTCCACGCAGCCGACACACATATACTCCTCGCCAACGAACAGGCATCAAGGCTCCTTGGTTTAACTATTGATCAAATGATGGGAAAAGTAGCTATCGATCCTGCATGGTGTTTTATTCGTGAAGATGGGACCCCAATGCCGGTTGAAGAGTATCCCGTAGCCCGGGTGTTCTCTACGCAAGCTCCTATTCAGAATCTGGTGCTGGGTATCAACCGTCCCTCTACAAATGACTGTGTATGGGTTATGGTAAATGCCTTTCCAGAGTTAGATTCTGAGGGGCAGATTGTTCAGGCCGTTGTAACATTTGTAGATATCTCCAGCCGAAAAAACACGGAAGAGGCGTTGCGGGTGAGTGAACAGTCTTTCCGGTCGCTCTTTGAAAATAGTTACATTGCCGTGGCCTATCATAAGATGGTATACGATGCATCCGGTAAACCCATTAACTATATAATTGAAAAAGCAAACGAAAGCTTCCAGAAACTTACCGGAATAAATGCTACCGGGAAACTCGTAACTGAAGCTTTTCCAGGAATTGAGAACGATCCCTTTGGTTATATTGCTAAATACGGAGACGTTGCAAAAACTGGGAAAGAGATGAGGTTTCAGACCTACTTTCAATTCAATGACCAGTGGTATGATTGCGTCTGTTATCGGAACAAACCCGACCATTTTGTTGTAGTATTCCTAGATATAACCGTACAGAAGAAAGCAGAAGAAGCACTTGAGTGGAGCATGAAACTTTTGAATGAAACAGGGCAGATGGCTCATATTGGCGGATGGGAAATTGACCTCCAAAAACAAGAGTTAACCTGGACTGATGAAGTATGTCGTATTCACGAAGTCCCCATGGATTTTAAACCGGATATAGCAACAGCAATTAACTTTTATTCTGCCTCATCACAGCCTATTATCTCTGCCGCGGTAAATACATTAATTGAGCAGGGTGAGCCATTTGATCTTGTGCTGGAAATTATTACAGATAAGGGGAATTTGCGATGGGTTCATGCACTGGGTAAGGGTGTTTTTTTAGAAGATAAGATTATCAAAGTTTCTGGTACATTTCAGGATATAACTGACCGTAAAAATGCAGACCTAGCCCTCTCCTCGGAAAAAGAGCGCCTTGCCGTGACTCTGCGTAGTATCGGAGACGGTGTTATTACTACTGATTCAGAAGGCAAAATAACAATGCTTAATAAAGCGGCAGAAGAGATGACCGGCTGGAATTCCACTGACGCAGTTGGACGGCCCTTACCCGAAGTGTTTAATATTATTAATGAAATTACACGACAGCAGCATGATAACCCTGCAGAAAAGGTGATTGCAACTGGTGCTATTATGGAATTGGCGAATCATACCTGCCTCATAGCAAAAGACGGCAGTGAAATTATAATCGCTGATAGCGGTGCTCCGATTCGCGATAATGAGAGTAACATTGTCGGTGTCGTTCTTGTTTTTCGTGACATAAGTCAAAAACAAAAACTTATTGATGCAATACAAAAGGCACAGAAGCTCGATTCCCTTGGTCTTCTTGCAGGAGGTATCGCCCACGACTTCAACAACCTGCTTGGCGGTATGTTCGGTTACGTTGAGATTGCATTAAACAACTTAGACAATAATAAACCTGAACAAGCTCGAAAATCTTTGGTAAATGCCTTTGATGTTTTCGACAGAACTAAAGCTCTTACCCAGCAGTTATTAACATTCTCGAAGGGCGGTGCGCCCATCAGAAACACCATTGACCTCACACAACTTATAGGAAAATGCACTCAATTCTCATTAAGCGGTTCTAGTGTAAAAAGTGTTTTTAATATCAGTAAAGATCTTTGGCTGTGTGATTGCGATGAGAATCAGATAGCGCAGGTTATTGAAAATATTGTTATGAATGCACAACAAGCGATGCCAATGAGTGGAACTATTTTTGTTTCTGCAGACAACATGAGTCTTGATGAACACCATACAGGTGTGGGTATACAGGCGGGTAATTTTGTCAAAATATCCATACAAGATCAAGGTGCCGGTATAGCAAAAGATCTTCTTACTAAAATATATGATCCTTTCTTTACCACAAAAGAAATGGGCCATGGTCTTGGCCTTGCAACGGTTTATTCTATTGTTAATCGGCATAGTGGGTGGATTGACGTTGAATCAAAGCCGGGTACCGGCACAACATTTCATGTATTCTTGCCTGCATCACAAACTGAAATAACACCGGAACTGATCCATAGCAGAGAAATACATAATGGTAAAAATACCGTGCTTATTATGGATGATGAAAAAATGCTTCGTGATATTGAAGGATCTATGCTTGAAGACATTGGGTATGATATCGCTCTTGCTAAAGATGGCCAGGATGCATTGAAACTATTTTCAGATGCATTTACAAGTGGAAAGGAATTTGTTGCAACCATTCTTGATTTGACTATTCCAAGTGGTATGGGTGGAGCAGAGACGGTCAAAGCTATACGAGAGATTGATGAAAACGCCATCGTTATAGTCGCAAGTGGTTATGCTGATGATCCCGTGATGATGAACCCGAGTGAGTATGGATTTACTGCTAAGATCGCAAAACCATTTCGAAGATCTGAACTTACTGAGTTGTTGGATTTTCATATTAACAAGTCTTTATAAATCTATTTTGTGTTTGTTGAGGCTTAGCTGTTGTTGATAGGGCTATGGATATTTGTGATAGAGTACTGTTGTATGGTAACCTATTTCTTTAAATTAATATTTTAACACTATGGTCTTTGATTATTTGTGAAATCAATTTATTTTTTATCAAGTATTAAAGATCAACTTGTTTTTAATACGAGTACACGTTCTGATTTGATTCCTCATACCGTTTAGTACTATAGTATACAAGGAACAAACAGAAGCATACGTTCTAAGGAGACTAAGTATGGGTATAAATATTTCTTTTTGGCTGAGCCAATTTCAATAACTGATTTTTCAGTTTCTTTTGTGTTAATCGATTACCGATTGATACGACACTTTTTTTAGACAAACATAATTACTCTACAGATGCTTATTAATACCATTAATAGTTATTGATGTTTTCAATGTTTTGGAATCAGTTACAGCGCTGTAAGTAATCTTAAAAAATCATTATAAAAATTATAAAAATAATTAGTCTCAGCTATTTGTGCTTTGACATACATTAAGGAATACAGTATGAAACATTTACATTTTGAAATAAAAGAATTTGACCCGCATAGTGCCAGTGAAGAACTGTGGGAGCACTATTATGATCTCATTGATGCATTGATTCTAGAGGTCCATCCACATGATACGCTCCCGTCAAGAGCGCTCAGGAAACAATCAGTTATGAGCCCTCACCCAGAAATAGAGGAACTGCGGTGGTTGGCTTTCCCTAAAGACAATCCAAACAAAATTATTGGGAGAGGGTTTGCTGTTCATGAAACTCCGGAGTGCCCATCGTTCGAAGCCAATAAATATTTACAATGGGGTGGGGTTGATGTGTTAAAAGAATACCGTGGTATGAATGTTGGAACAGAACTCATGAAATGTCTTGTTGCCAAGGCTCAAACATTGGGCAAAACAACTCTTGAAGCTTGGATCCAATTGGATTCTGGCCGTCAATTTTGTGAAAAACTTAAAGGGGCAAAGGCGACAGAAGGTGCAGAGAGTCGTCTTTACTTTAAAGATATCGATTGGGCACTAATGGAACAATGGAAAGAAGCGGGGCGGATTTCTTCACCTGGGATCACTATTGAGGTGGTGTCAATAATTCCAGACACAGATGTTGAAGAATTTGCACAGCTGAATACTGAAATTGTGAACCAACAGCCCTTAGGGGCATTGGAGTCGTCATATGAAGCAACGGCTGAAACTATACGAACCAATGAAACCTATTTTGAGGAAAATGGTATTGAATATATTGGGATGATTGCTAAAGACAAAAATGGTTCTATGTGTGGGATGACTGGTCGACACTATCTTATTACTGAGCCGGATAAAATAGTGGTAAGTTTTACGGGAATAAAAAGTGGGTATCGGTCTCGTGGTTTGGGTAAATGGCTGAAGGCTGAAATGCTGTTTCATTTGAAGAACACGTATCCAAGTATTGTGTATGAGTCAACACATAGTGTTACCGAGAATATGGCTATGACTTCTATTAATCAACAGATGGGGTATGGTGTTCACTCTAAAACGGTGGCCTATACTATTGATATTGATGCAGTGGCTGAAAACCTGTAATAAAAACGCCACCCTGTTAAGGGTGGCGTTATAGTGTTTTTGAGGTACTCGTTAGTCTAAGTATACGGTGAAGTAATTACAATCTCCCGAAACATCAGTATAGGTTGATCCGTAAAATTTACATTGTGATGTCATCATATTTGTTTCTTTTGTGGCGTATGTTTTTGTGGTACCTTTTTTCATCAAAACTTTGGCACTGGTGTATCCACCTCCATAACTATTCCATTGGTAATCAGGGTGTGTGTAAGATTCAGTTGCGATTATAGCTGGCCCCACTGGAGCTACTGGGTCGGGTGTTGCGGCGCCTTCCGGAATAAAGAAATTAAAATTATCGAGAGATACTGTTCCTCGTGTGCCGCCTGCAGAAATAACACTGATACGCAATGTTATATTTTTATTATGATAGGCATCGAGGTCTAGGGTAACCGTTCTCCATGCGTTGCTCATGTATGGTTGTGCTTGCCCTGTTTGTCTCCATATCTCGGTTGTGGATGCACCATCTACAATACTGATGATGAGTGTCCCCATGTCGGCTCCAAACATATGATAGTCAAATGATACCGAGTGGTGAAACACTTTAATAGTAGGACTTTCTAGAACAGAAACATATCCAGCGGTACTTGCGAGTGATGGCGAGCTCGTTGATAAATAGATAAACTCTCCATCTGATGTAAATGGTCCTGTTGAAGCTGTTGGTGTACCATTGGTTGCAAAATCCCATGTTGGTGTTACGTGATCCCAGAGGTTGATATAGGCATGTTCGAAATCAAAGGAGTGGGTGCCATTGATGGTTGGCTTTATATTATCAAAGAGTTTATAGAAATCATTTCTGAGGGCGTTTTGAGTAGTTATGGTTATCGGAGTATAATCTTCACAATTGAGGAAGTTTGTGTTTCCACAAGGAATTTCAATAGTACCTTCTGCATCAGGGGCTCCTGCAAGAATAAGGCGTTGAAACTCACCAATGATTTCAGCTTGCTGCTCGTTACCATAATCTAAAAACTTTTTGCCATCGTCTAATTTAAAAGGATAGCCTGGTTTGATTTGTGAAATAGAAAATTCATCACAATAATTATTTACCATGTTCTTTTTACCCCAGGCCATGAATTGCCATACGTGATGCATTTCATGCATAATGAGATCATTATCGGGGTCGTCATTATTGTAATAAATATTTTTGAGGTGCGCTTTTGCTGATTGGGAAGCGCCATCTCTATCTAACCGTCTATGACGTACATTATTTCTTACATACTCAACAAACCCTGGAGTCTCCAAATATATCTCATAGATGAGGGCTAAATTATCATAAAGACCATTTTGTTCGAGAAGATCAGGAAGTTCGCGGCGTACGCCAAAATCTCTGAATTCATCCAGATCATCATTGATTGCCTTACCTAGATAGCGACAATCTCTACTATGGGTTGGTGTTACTATCGCTGTCGCACATTTGTTTTTATCATAATCAAGCAAACAGTCTTCAAGAAATTCTTGGGCTTCATCACAGCCAACAAGGGCGCCACAAATGTCACCGTCCTGGATGTCTTCTACTCCTGGAGGTTTGAGAAAATCACTAAAACTAAAGCTTGCAGCAAGTTGACTCCAGCTGAGTATTATCATGATGAAGAGTAAGTGAATATGTTTTTTTTGGTTCATAAATATTTCCTTTTTAACGTTGCTGCTTTTTATTTAAGCTGTATGAGTGACTAAAAGTATTAATAATGTTTTTGCAATTAATTCAATACGTATGACGTTTACGTATTACTGTACACATACAGGTGTACGCAGTTATCATCGCATTTTGCAAGTATTAAATTGACGAGTTCCAAGTACCGTAACCACAAATTTACAGTATCAACAGGAGTAAACCAAAGTTGAAAAGTATTAAAGGATCTATCCAAAATTTGAATGTAAAATTATAAGGGGAATTCTTGTTTGAGCTTTTAGAATATGCTACATACGGTTGCATCAAAAAAATTGGACACAGATGGGACAAAGTGTAAAAGTAAGAGATTACGTGGATTATGTCGCGTATCTTAAAGATTGGTATTCTGATAAAAAAATGAGTACACCATCGTTTTCGTACCGCGTGTTTGCCGATGCAGCTCAATTTAAATCTAAGTCGCATTTGGCCGAGGTGGTAAAAGGGTACAAACCCCTTTCTAAAAAATCTATTGAGACTGTTGCCGATGCCATGAAACTCAGTGCTCTTGATACAGAATACTTTTCACTCCTCGTCCATTTCAGTACTGCAGAACAGACTCCTGAAAAAAACCTCTATTGGGAAAAAATCTGTGCCTTACAATTACCATCCCTTGCAAAAAGAAAATCATTTCGTAACTACTCCTTTCTAAGAAACTGGTATAATCTTCCCATCAGAGAGATTCTCTCAGTAGTCGATTTTAAAGAGGACTATCGATATCTTGGGCAATTGGTGTGGCCACCTGTGTCTGCAAAACAAGCTAAAGATGCGGTAGATTTGCTTCTTGAACTCGATTTGGTAGAGAAACATGGGACGAAGTATGCACAGAAAAGTTTCGAGATATTAATTGACCCCATTCTAAAGAAATTGGCGTACCACAGTTTTCAAAAAGAGGTTATTCAATTAGGCGCTCTCGCTCTTGATGAACTTACAGAAAAAATGCGGTATACCCAGACCATAAGTTTTGGCTCTAATGATTTGTTAAATAAAAAAGTACATGGATTAATCGACGCATTTGTGAGTGACCTCTATACACTCGTGCAACAACATCCTGATGTAACTGAAGTCCAACAGTTAAACGTTCAATGTTTTTCTATGAGTAAAAATGCTCTTGCGAGTAGGAATAAATAATGAAACAGTCTCCCATCGCTTCTACTCATACTATTCATTGGTTGGCTATCAGTGCAATAGCTCTCTTCTCTCTACTCTTTTTTAATTGCTCTGTATTGGATTCGAATGATTCAAATTCCTTGTCGGGCATAGTAATCGCGGGTGATAATCCTGTGTCAGCAAAAGTAGCACTCATTGATTCTGACACTATCCTTTTGGAAACAGAGTCCGATAGTATGGGACGATACTCCTTTAGTACTGTGCCTGACGGAATATATATTTTAACTTCTCGTATTGATTGGGCGTTTGGTGCTCTGTATGATAGTGTTTCTGTAGGGAGGGGGGCTGAACAAAATGTGAACCTGAGTGCCTTTAAAAAGATACCTGTAGTATTTGAAGGAGAGAGTCCGATACTCCGATGGTATGGGGATGACCAAGTAATAGATGACCATGCCAATGATACCGCAACGGTGTTAGTCTATTTAGACAATACGAGTATGTACTATACAATGGTATATCCCGATACTACTCTTGAACTCATCATTATTGATGCTGTAGATTCTCTATCTATTATTCAATCTGATACTACTATTATTAAAAGGGATACCACAGGCTCTATACCTGAATTAATTATTGATAAAACAACGGTTCACATTCGAGAAGAGACTCGTTTCTCATTTCATGGTGATGTAGTAACCGAAAATCCATCGGGCGCTGTGGTAGCAACACTCATGAAGCAGGGCCTGTATACAGACGTTTTGTATGACACGGTGTTAGATTCAGAGGGGGGATTTACCTTTTTAGATATTCCACTTATGGATACGGGGAATACCGTGGTTGAACCATATAGTATCACTATTCGAGATGGTTGGAATACAGGTGCAATAATTGACTCAGGTATTGATACCTCTAGTACGAAGAGTGGAATTACATTATCTGCCTTTAAGTTTATGCCATTTGTGCTTCCTGAAAATACGGTGTCTGTTAAATGGTTTAGCGATACTATTTCAATTGGTGACAGCCTAACGCTATTTCCGTTTATAGATGAATCGGTATCTCATGTGTCTATTTTTTTTCCTGATACTACGGTGTATATGATGCTTAGGGATTCTGCTCTGAGACTACAGATATTTAAGGATGGAATAAAATTAGTGGAAACTGATGATTCAAGAGATCCAGAACATAGATGGGCTTATTTAATTGAGCTATGATTATACTTTCGAATCTCTTAAAAAACCTGTAATAGCGGTAGCTATCTTAGAAGTTTGTGTTTGTAGTGTGTATTCTAATGATTAGGTTTTTATAGTTGTTTTAATATTAATGGTTAATGTTCACTGTTTTTGTGCTAATAAACTCCCCGTTTGATTTATACATTGCAAAGTTGTAATTAATTATCGACAATGACAAGTAGGATGGTCTTTTGGGAGTAAATAATGTTTAAAAATATGTCATTAAGCGCAAAATTAATTTCTGGATTTATGAGTGTAGCACTCGTAGTTTTGATTGTTGGAGGATTAGGGTATCTGTCAATTGTAAATATGAAAACAAACTCCATATTGATAAAAGAAGCGGCGCCTTTGGTTGATGCCGCCATGGAAATGAAAATTTCAGTTGCAAAAGATATGCAGATGATAATGGAGCTGTTGGCTTCAGAAAATATCGATGATTTGAATGCTGCCTGGGAAGAGCATGTAGATGTGGTTACAGAATTTGACTTATATGCTGATGCAATATTGAAAGGGGCTGAAACGGCTGAGGGTACAATATATGAAGCAAAAGATCCACGACTTAAGGAGTATGTAGAAAAGGCGGACCAATTTCATAATGATGTATTTCAACCCAAGATTAAAAATATTTACGAGTTGTGCATGGGGGACTTGAAGGCAGCCATTGCATCGGGGACAGAAAGACTGAGGTCCAAAGAATTAGGTACGCTCGATAAGGACGCAGATGCTGCGGGTAATCGTATGCTGGCTATTATAGGTGACGTTGAAGGTGGGGCAAAAAAGGAAATTAATGTGGCTATGACTGCTATTTTAAAGGAGGCCTCTGATTCTCAAGTTCAGGCAATTGTAGGAGTACTTATTGGAGTGTTGTTGGCGGTCGGGTTGGGATTCATTATAACGCGAAGTATTACCGCTCCAATAAACAGAATAATTGAGGGGTTGACTCAAGGGGCTGATCAAGTAACTTCTGCAGCCGGTCAAGTTTCAAGTTCAAGTCAGTCTATGGCAAACGGGGCTTCCGAGCAGGCGTCATCGGTAGAAGAGATTTCTAGTACCCTTGAAGAAATGGCGTCGATGACAAAACAGAATGCTGCTAATGCAAAAGAGGCAAATACCATTTCGGCAGAAACCGGCGAGGCTACTAAAGCAGGGCAGCGAGCAATGGAAAATATGGCTAGTGCGGTAAATGAGATTAAGGTGTCGAGTGATGAAACTGCAAAAATCATTAAAAACATAAATGAGATTGCATTTCAAACAAATCTATTGGCATTGAATGCAGCAGTTGAAGCAGCGAGAGCGGGGGACGCCGGTAAAGGGTTTGCTGTAGTGGCTGAAGAGGTGAGGAACCTTGCGAAGCGAAGCGCCGATGCTGCAAATGACACTTCAACTCTGATAGAGCAGTCTCAGAAAAATGCTGAAAACGGAGTGGTAGCAAGTGCAGAGGTTGGTAATTTATTGACTGATATTGCGGGCTCAGTATCGAAGGTGAATCAGCTTATTGCTGAAGTTGCCGCCGCAAGTAACGAGCAGTCGCAGGGGATTGATCAGGTTAATACTTCTGTAGGCACTATGGATGGTATTATTCAGGGGACAGCTGCGACAGCTGAAGAATCAGCATCTGCCAGTGAAGAGCTTTCTGCTCAAGCATCTGTTCTCAATGATATCGTTGGTGAATTGACATCAGTAATTAACGGAAGTAAATTGCAAACAAATGGGTTGGCTTCAACAAACCAAAGGCAGGGATATACTGCAGCGATTCCGCAATATACTCCCCAAGTAGCCGTACAGGTTAAGGGGCGATCTGAAAAAATACCTAAAAATAATATGGTGTCTGAAAAACCGATTCTGAAAGAAGAGGCTGAACTGAGTACTTTTTAGACGGGGGCTATAAAGGCAACTGGATAAAAATAATTTCGGTGATATATAAAAGAATAAATGTGATGTGGCGCTACAATGAGATTGAGCGCCACAACTAATAGTACGATACTCAGTACCATTCGATTTGATTGTACAGGTACCTATTGTTTATCGAGGGTATAAAACCAACTATTCACTACGAATAATTCAGAACCTCTTTGAATGAGTTCAGCTTTCTTTTCAGTATCTTTTACAATAAAGAGTCTATCATTCTCTACCATGAGAGTAAAAATTTTAGTGTCCTCAGATTGATCTCCATACACACTTGCCGATGTGAGAGTGAGCGCAGGGAGATCAAGGGTGACCGTTCTGCTTTCTCGAGCAAGGGTGTAAGTACCGACGGTGTCGACCCAGGTATCAACAAAGGTGTAGTCTTCGGCGAACCAAGTATTTTCTGCTATTGAATCTAACACTGAGCCTTCTCTAAATACCGCACTGGTTGAATCTTCTGAGAGTTCATAGGAAAGTACTGTGCGTGAGGCATGGGTGTTTTGATAGAGTGGTGGCGTTACACTATAATCATGCATTAAGTAAATAATGTTATTTTCCAATATCTGGTATGTGCAATTTATTGAATCGTATTCGTTGTAAAAAGAGTTGTCATCGGGTTTCCATATACTTAACGTGTCATCCCAGTCATAGTCAACTTCTGAAAAACTATAGGTGCCATCGGGTGAAAAGGTATAATCACGCACATCGTCTTCATCTTCAATTGCGACGGGAATAGGATTTTTCCATTGGTCAATCATAAAGTGATGCATGCTAATGGGATTAGAAGAACTCAGTGTTGATATGGTAGATGAACTACTTATGGTCACTGAAGAGGTTGCCACGGATACATTATTTTCTGAGGATTGTATAGTGACACTCATTGGTGTCGTTGTAATTGAGGAGGAGGAGCTCGTTGTTGTTGCAATTGTTGAACTTGAAAGTACGCTACTTGAGGATATATTTTGCTGTATAGAAGAGAGGTTTGCGGTTTCACTGTCTTGATCAAAAACATTGCAGCCTGTAATCATGGCTACGCTTATTATTATATACAACAATTTCATTATTTCTCCTGACGTATCAACATCGGTCATTTTATTTTGCTGTATTAAAAGGTATTATATTTGGGGAGTGGTATTGTGTGAGAATGGTGGTGGGGGTGAATATGTGTACCCAAAGTGTACTTAATTGGAGGTAATATGTTCTTGATATAGGGGGGGGGGATTTGTGATAGTGTTATTAGTTTTTTTAGAAGGTTTTGGCTTGACTATAAGTATTGATCGGTATTTAAAGACGTAATTAATGTTTAGTTGTATTTTTGGGTATATGACAAAATGTATTACTATTTCAATTTTCTTATTTGCCCTTTTTACTACGGTTCAATCAGAGACTGTTCATTATTTGACCTATGGTGGAATCAAAATGAACTTTCCTGGGCCGGAAATATCGACCTATATTGATTCAACTCAGTTTGAATGGCCTAAAGAAATTGAATGTCCGGATGGGTATAAGCTTTTTTGGGAGATTGAAGAGCATGATCTGTTTCTTACGACAGTGTACCGATGTTCAGATGGCAAAAGGGTTAGTACAAAAGATTTTTTTGATCAGTATGCTAAGCAAGGTGATAGCCTCACAACAGTTTTCATAGAAAATAAGTATTCTGCTCGGGAGTTTCATAAAACACTCAATTCGTCTACTGATCATTTTAAAATGTATGATATGTATCTTATTCGGACGGGTAAAAAGAAACCTGATGCAGACTCTGCAAGTACCCTTGACACAAGCGTGGTTAAAAAACAACAAACTAAAATTTCAAAATCACATTGTATTAGTGTACTCCGTGATGATAATTATTGTGGAGGATTGTTTAAATATTCAGAAGGGACTCTTGGGTCCTATATGAGCTTAATGGTTATGTATGAAAATACTCTGTTAGAATTATCGAGCATGATAGAATCAAATAGAGGTGCATATTCTTCAGGTGATTATAAAGATGAACGTTTGTGGGTACGTCAACTTACCATTGGTCGTCGATTCGGGTATGAGCGTTATTTTGTTCTCGTTAAATGTGGACTTGCCCACCTGATTAACACAAAAAAGATTTCTAATAGTGTTACTACTCCGATCATTAACCCGAAATTAAATGATACATATTGGGGGCTCACTGCTGAATTTGAAGGAGTTATTAACTATGCTGCTTTTTTTACAGTGTATGTAACGGGAATACTCACTACAGAAGATTTTATCACCCGAGCTGGTGTTGGGTTAGGGCTCGGGTATCTTTTCAATTCAAAGCCACCCTATAATCGTTAAAACAGTGATTGTGCTTCATTGTGTGTAGATTGTTGAATACCCATATCGGTTTCGATAATGATCCCTTTGAAAATATTGACTGCAGATGTAATGTGACTCACGTCTGCATGTATCGCTCCATCGGCACCCGAGATATGACCATGGCCAATGAGGTGAGCCAAAACGAGTTCGGTATTTTCATTGAGATCGGCAGAATAAACCAGTGACGGCTGACCGTTTGGGTTCTTAACATAGGTGGAATCGTGAGCAAAATTCTTCTTATTAAAATGGTCATTAAAGTCAAATGATTTATTGCATTCAATCATGAGTTTTAGGGATCTGTCTTGAGGGTATTTTGAAACAACAGAATAGCCAGTTAACGGCGTTGCTCCTGAAACGGCATCGGAAACTGCATTGTTAGAATCGGGCATCATCAATCCATCTGAAGACTTGATGTTACGTGCATGACTCCAAACGGGTAAGGCTCCTGGACGACGGTTCTTACCGCCGCTATAGTTACCGGTTGCTGATTTTCCAGAGATATACAATGTTTCGAGGTACCTACCCGTCTCATCTTGGAGCCATACTGCAACTTGAGGAATAAGGGTAAGGGTGCGACCATCAGAGAGTGTTTTCTTTGTGAGATATTCTGACCCCGCTCTAAAATCGATTTTAATATTTTTGCCAATCTCTTTTGATTTAGTCGTTATCACATATTCTGTCTTCTTACTGATTTCATCCTGTTGACGCATGGATTTGCCGAATTCAATTATATTCTTAAATGGGGGAATAGAGAATAGAGCGCCTACTAATACACACCCTATAACGAGGGGGAGTACCAATGAAAAAATACGCGTTTTGTTATGCATACAGTAATTGCGCAAAGGTTTGTGGTTGTTAAAGATATGAAACAGAGCAGTACCGACAAATAAGAGGCTAAATATTGTGTGCACAGCCGATAAGGTTTCGTCATATTTTGTGAAATAACTCATAATGCCCGTCACTGCCATACCAATAAATATGAGTGCGATAGTGATTGATACAATTGCTCTGGATTTCATAACAGTGGTTCTCTTAATCTTTTATGGGTGAAACGGAAGGTTGAATTTCTAATAATACTACAGTATATAAAATGAAGGAGCTCATTGCAATTCAGGAGGTGTGGTAGTTACTAGTATGTACATTTATACATAGTATACCATTACAGTTAATGCCCCATTAGCTCCTGTGCAATCACTTTTAATAAGAATGTCTCTCTCTCAATGGAAAGTCCTTTCTTATCACTATGAGCAATGACTTCTTCATTGTGCGTAATAGCTTCATTAATATTCATCCAAAGGGGCGTCATGCCATTACTGAGTTCATGTGACTCATGTGCCGTTTCGCCTAACTCATCATCAATATCGCAAACATAGCAATGGGAGATCATATGAATAATATCCGCATCAGATTTATACCATGGACGGTATTCATCGTATCGTGCAAAGTCCTTTACATTGCGAATGCCCTGTGCACCGGTCTCTTCCTGTAGCTCACGGATTAATCCCGCGATTTCATCTTCGCCCTCATCAATCCCACCACCTGGCAAGCTGTAATCGTGATACCGCTCTGTATATAATAGTAGAATGGTGTCTTGCTTGATCACAATACCTCGCGCGGCGTGTCGTTCAATAAGCCTAAGATCACTATCTTGAGATATGTCTGCAGGAGACACGTCGGGATGAAAAGCAGTTTTTAAAAGTCGCATAAATAAAAGCCTATTGGTGAGATCATTAATTCTTTGTTCCTCTTATGAGCCCTATAGGAGCTAAACGGAACCGCGCACCAAAGTTAGAAAATCTGTGGCGTATTATAGTTTGTTATTCCACCTATACTCTCTTTCGGGACAATTGATACACCATAGGCCAATATCCGTCTACCTGAAAGCATTTTTTAGACACTTAAAGCTTTCTATCCCGTCCATTTAAACAAATCACCGCTCGCTCCTAGGGGCGTTTGGGCGCATTACAGAATTGTACTTACAAATCCCAATCCTCCTAAAAGCGGATAATCTCTCAGTAAATCACTACCTTAGTTAGCGACTAAATGAACAAATGGAATAAGAGCTATGATCAATACTTTTCTTAACATTGGACTGGGGTTAACATTAATTACACTATCCGCATGCGATTCGAATCCTGCTGACCCAATGATGGGTAGTGAAAACTCAGATACAGCACCCATTTTAGCAAAAGCACGTGTTGTTACAGAAAGTGATGATACTCATAGTGATACCCAAGAATCTTTTTCATATAGAGTTCCTGCCTATACCAAAACAGGTAAAATGACTGTTCTCTCCGGTATGTTAATGATTAATTCATGGATAAAAAGACCGAGTGCTCTGTATACCCATTCAGGAATATTAATGAGAGCGGCTCTTGAATCTAATGGGGTGAACCCTACGGCATTAGCCAACGGCAATGGCGTTCAAGCATACAGAACATTAGAACCGGGTCAAATCCTCTACTTTCCCCCTCTTGATAAAAAGAGCGCATCAGTATATAATGATGATAATTCAGTAAACGTTGCAGCGGCTCTAAATTTTTTAATGAGAATACAACAACGCCCGGACCTTTTAACACAAGAGCTCATCGAATTAGTTGAAGCAACTATCGTGCAGATTAAACAACATTCAGATTGCACCACTAAAGATGCCAAATGCAATGACTCAAAAACTATCGAAGAGATCTCAAAAAATATCCGAATGATTACCGTGCAAATATACGGCGTTGATAACGGTGCGTTACCGGTCTATTCTGGGGATTCTAAACTTCCACTCAATAAAATCTTAGAGACGATTCAAGCAGACTTTAATGCAAGTCTCTATAATGAAGATGGAACACTCAATGTTGAGAACAACCTGGCAATAATAATTAGATTACAAAAAAGACCCGACTTATTAACCGCTGAATGGGATGAACTCTTAGACGATGCCGTTAAACTGCTCAAGGGTAATTCTGATGGAGCGGCAACGTGCGACAGTGAGCCAATACAAAAAGATGTGAGGTTGTGCACCGATGACTCAAAATATGTCAGTTGCTGTGCTTTAACCAATTATGAGTACTAGCTAAAACTCAGTACTATTCGTTATAAAAGATGTATAGTGTGACAGAGGCTCATTGCTATACAGTGGGCTATCACCATTTTCAGTGTGTTCATGGTACTTATTGAGCTTTCCTTTGGGGGGCTTGAATTTTCCTGACAGGGGAGTGTTCAGATATCTGTGTAAATGGCCAATGCTCTATTTTGGAATTCTATCTTAAAAACTATATTTAAATTTACAGTGCCTAGGTATGAATAATGAAAAGGGCGGGGGATTATGAGGTTCGTTTTGCAGAGGATGGTGATGATGAGGAGTTGTTTGATTAGGCTCCTTGCGCTCAGTCTCATTTGTGGGCTTTCACTCAGTTGCTCCTATGCACCTCCCGCTATAGATGGCGCGATGCTGTTGCAGGCTCCCGATAGCAAAGAAAAAGGATTTTGGGTAAGTAATCATGGTGTACGTGTCACCTCACCTACTCAGCCACTCAATGATATTGAAAGTAGTGTAGTGGATACTTCTTATGTTGGTACTCGGATTACTCCCTATTCTGCTATTGCCTACTTTTGGAAATATGCCGGCGGGGGGCTCAATATGTCAAATACGAATACTATGGTATTTGCTTCATTTTATATTCCTCAAACATTTTCTATCACATCCTATGCTGCCTACGGAATGGGTACAGTAGAAGCGGGTAGTAGATCACGTATACATCTTGGAAATGTAATGGGAGGAGTGAGCTTGGCCTATGTACCTGTAGAAGAAATGACTCTGAAAAGTTCTTTTTATAAGCAGAATGAGTATACGGACTGGAAAGGTGGCTATGGGAAGAACGCTCTGAATATAGGTTCAGGAGGTGAGTATCTTGGTTCTTTTTGGAGCATCGAGGCAGCGATCAGTTATAATAGTATTAGTTATGGAAGTGAAAAGCGTTATAGCACTGTGCCTCAGCGTGTGCTGCTGTATACGCTGGGCTATAACCATATCTTGGGAGCTCCATTAGGGCGGGTTTTCGCTGAGATCACTATGACTCTTCGATTAGGTTTGGATAGCTCTGGTGAACACCATGAAATTAAAGCATGGAAGGGCGATAGTACCAATGTTCTTTATAAAGTACCCTAAGGATATACTATGAAAATACTCATTATTTTAGCTGTGTTTGGATTGATGGCGTGTGCAACACACGTGCCGATGGTTGAACAACATCTTGAGACGACAATGCCGCGGGAGCATCTAGAACCTGCTCTTCAAAAAGCCGCAGTATTACTGAAAGCGGATTTAGTGAAAACCGATTCAATGCAGTATGTGTTTCAAAAAACATATCATCGGTTCATCCGCGATTATACCATAAACTTGACGCTGAATGTTATGGAACGAGATTCTACGTTACTTCTTTCCACTGTGGGTGATACCTACTATGAGGGAACTGAAATAAAAAACTCAGGTATATTTCAAAATTTGTACAGTTATGTTATTAATGATGTGGTAGATCAGGAATCCTATTTTCTCCAAAAAAAGGCAAAGTATTCAGAGAGAGTTACCCCGAACAATAAAGTACTTGGCTCGATATTGACCCTTATCAATCCTGGAGTTGGAGCGGTATATGGGCTGACGCATTCTCTACATCCAGATCCTGATGCAATGAGAACAGGGATTTTAATGGGGGTGCTTGATCCTTTACTAGTGTATGGTGCTTTGAGTGCAACTTCTGAAAGAGGTCGACTTCTACCCGTTTCAGCGTTGATTATCTCACGGGCTCTTATCATAGCCGTGATGATTTTCCCGTCTGATGTTGTTGAGCGTTTAGAGGACAGTCCTTATTATTTTTCATTGGAGTATGTGAATAATAAAAAGAGTAATTTTAAGGTTTTAAAAGGGTGTACATCAACAAGCAACATGCAGTGTGAAGAGAGTAGTAGTGGTATGCATATTGAGGGTGGCGTTGCTGTTCCGTTTTAAGGGGGATGAAGTTTTTAACCTTAAACAGATCACATGACGTAATGGTGATAGTAATACAATGTGTTAGTAGCTTATTTAATGACCATTCTTTTGGGGCACTCCAGACAGGTAGCTATGATAGAGGCTGTTTTGTAGAAGAAGATAGGGGAGTGTTTGGAGGGATATTGCATTGAATGAAGGTATGCGTGGTTTTCAAATATGTAGATTGGATAAAATAACATCTAAAAACTATATTTAAATTTACAGTGCCTAGGCGTAAATAATGATAAGGGCGATGGTGTTGCAAGCTCCCGGTAGCAAAGAGAAAGAGTTTTGGGTAAGTAATGTTGGAAAGTAGTACATTAATGGTTTTATATTTTGAGGGTGTTTTATGAAAAGGTTTTTCGGTATTACTCTAGTAGTTATGGTTCAATTTTTATTTTGGGCATGTGCTGATAAAAAATGCAGCAAGTATGAATCGTGCTATGCTATAGTTTCTAATGTTACAGTGCATGAAAGCATAGTTTCTTTAAGAGATCATTCAATTAAAGTCTCTAATGTGAATTCAGGGATTACTATAGATAGTGTTGTAGATTTAGAAATAGAATCTAAAAACATTACTGTTGAAACAACAACGGATCGTCAAGAACTATGCGAAAATGTTGATATCAACCTATTGCCTACACCTCATTTTAAGGTACAGATAACAGAAGGCTTAACAAAAAAATATTTAATTTCAATGTCTGTATTGGGAGGTGGTGATTCAACTATAACGGTTGAATTGCTAGAACAGCCCAACGACTCAATAACCTTTAATAGTACATTTAGTATTATAAGTCCGGTTATAGTAACGAAAATCGCAGAGAGTGATTCGACTCTATCGCTAAACTATCAATTCAATGGTGGAGGTGTTGCACTAGATTTTGATATTTCCTATGGTTGGAAAGATCTCATTCATGAAAGTTGCGTTGGTGACCCTCTGTTTTAATTTTGAAGGAAGACTAGAGACAGTGTCTGCTAAGACATTTACTTTTTATCTTTGAAAATTACTTCTTTCCATAATGGGTGATATCTATTATGAGGATTTTGAAATTACCTTGCTATTATAATGATAAATGCTTACAATAATTACATATAGTAAAACTAAGAAGATATATATGAAGCAGTTATCTCGGGTTTATAAATCAATTGTACTCACCGTATGTTGTGTATTGGGGTACTTCATTATTGTATCATGTAATCTTACTGAAATAATGGATAAGAATAAAGGAAGTAATAACAGCTCCGATGAAGGTTTAACTCAGGAACAATTATTATCCAGGGATTTTTTAAGCCCAGATAGTTTTGGAAATAGACAACTGGGGATATTAACAGAAACAATGGAAGTATCTCCTGTAGAAGACGTTTCTACATTGGAACAAAATTTTGATAACCTAAACGTTAATCCATTCTGGAATACAGATGTAACTACTCTACAATGCCCAACGTTTAAAAAATTTGATTCAGCGATACACGAATTTCCAACGTATTATAACGTACCCTCCAGTAAGTACCCCACTATTGAATCTGCAGTTGATGCAGCAGATCCCGGTGGTGTAATTCTTTTAGATAATGATGTGACGTTTACAGAAAATGTTGTGGTTAACGATAAGTTTATTCAGATCGGTGCAAAAGATTTCCAAGGGAACCCGCCGATATGGA
>JAOPTS010000061.1:0-44767 GCA_051531955.1 Reichenbachiella sp. | reverse complement strand
GATTGATTGTCCACGGTGGCAGATAAAGTAGCTTTGTTGATCATCAATGTTCCATCAGTATAACTAAAATTATAATTGTCATCAGCTCCTCCTGTCGGTGTGAGGGTATAATCTCCCGCTCCACTAGTTATTGTTGATACAGTGGTGACTGTTGGTGTCGTATCAATGACCGACTCGTCTTCACTATTTACAAATCCAGTATAACCAATCGTGAACGTAGGATCAGCCGCTCCGTATTCCCTAGATTGATTGTCAACGATCGCAGTTAAAGTAGCTTTGTTGATCGTCAATGTTCCATTAGAATAAACGAAATCATAATTAGCATCAATCCCACCTGCCGAGGTGATGGTATAATCTCCCACACCACTAGATACTGTTGCCGAACTGCTCGCTGTAGGTGCGGTATCAATGACTGTAGCATCTTCACTATTTACAAAACCAGTATACCCAATCGTCAAGGTAGGATTATTAACACCATATAATCTGGATTGATTTGTGGCCGCTGCAGTTAAGGTCGCTTTTGTAACACTGCCTGAGATAGGAAATGTAAATGGGCTCATGTCCGCGTCATCGCTAATGATGGTAATGAGCGCTGCATAACTCCCTACATCAGGCGTCAGCAAAGTGATCGTAAATGTTTCTGTACTTCCGACAGGAATGCTTGCATTAGCAGGATTGATAGTGAATATTTCACTTGCTGTGATAGAAGTCACGTCGAGCGGTATAACTCCAGTATTTACTATTGCAATTGTTTGTGTCAAATCATCTCCGTAAGTCACACTTGTCATATTGACGTCTGAGGTCTGGTCATTGATAATCTGACTATATGTATTATCTGTACCTGCATATACGTTGATTTCTGGTACACACAAAACTCCTGCATCAGTTATTGTCCAATTATAAGCTCCTGCTGGGTCCTGTAATTCAGCATGTTCAGTTGCTGCATTACAATAATTCAACCCTGATGCGCCAAGGGTAAGCCCTGATGGAATAGTTTCTGTCATGCCATTATCATCTGCCCATCCGATAAGTGTAGCATCGTAATTGGCAGTAGAAAGCCCACTACCTGATAGCATATCGGCCATGCTGTTTGCCTTACCAATATCCCATGATCCAATATCTTGGTCAAATGCAGTAGCACCATCGAACATATTCTGCAAATTAATACTTGTGACATTTGCATCCTGTCCAACGTCTACCCAGTCCAATGGGCCCCCACCGTTGTTAAAAGCGGTGTTATCGACAAACATATGCCTGAAATTCCATACTTTACTAACATTCCAAGTACTGATGTCCTGATTAAAGGCAGAGGCTTCTGAAAACATATAACCCAAATCCACTGTATCGACCCCAACTTGTCCCATAGTCGCCCAGTCCAATGGCACGCCCCCGTTGTTAAAAGAGCTGTTGCTTGCAAACATGGCATAAAAGCTCTCTACTTTGCTGACATCCCAATCACTGATGTCATGATTAAATGAGCTCGCGCCGGCATACATGAAATTTAAGCGAATATCTTCGACATTTGTACTCTTTCCCATGGTAGTCCAGTTCAGTGGAACACCGCCATTATTGAAGGACGAAGCACCTTGAAACATCCTAGCGAATGAATGCACCTTACTGATGTCCCATCCGCTAATATCCTGATTGAAGGCTGTGGCTTCTCTAAACATGCTCCCCATAGTTATTGTATCCACTGAAGCATCCCACCCCATATTTTCCCAATCTAAGATTACTCCTCCGTTATCAAATGAACTTGCCTCTCGAAACATAAGTTGAAAGCTGTTCAATTTACTTACGTCCCAATCGCTGATGTCTTGATTAAAGGCAGTGGCTTCCCTGAACATATTAGCCATTGTTGTGACATTAGAAACTTCCCAATCGCTGATGTCTGAATTAAATGCACTGGCACCATAAAACATTCCACCCAAGCTTGTAACAGTTGATAAATCAGGAACGTCAAGAGCTGGTATGGTTAGATTAGTAGCTCCATAAAATGCAGAATCCATCGAACCCCAACTTATATTTCCCCATTGTTCAATGGTTTGAATTTTTGTTTTATCACCAGAATTGTAAAAGTAGATACGAGGAAAAGTTCCCGAAATAGATACTGTATATGTTCCGGCAGTAGTATAGTTATGTGTAGCATCGCCAGTTTGGCTACTCGATGATTGTCCATCGCCCCATTGAACGGTATAATTATAGCCTGTACCAGTCGTTGGAATAGTGATACTTTCGTTAGCGGTAGTGGTTTGCCAGGTCATGATAAAAGCCCCGGGATTGTATCGATATACGAGGAGTCTAGCCTGAGTACCTTTTGCAAGCACCAGGTCAGGAAAATTGTCATTATCAATATCGGTAACCAACGCTGTACTACCGGCATAGATTTCAGCGTCATCAAAGGCAATATTTCCAGACCCTGTGCTTGTATTGTGCATGATTTTCACTGTTCCTGAACCAGCATCATTAACGATGATATCAATTTTACCATCCCCATCTACATCTCCAACATTTGAATATCGAGCATTAGTACCAAATGGAAATTCAATTCTCGCTGCAAAACTGCTTACACCAGGACTACTATTCGTATTTCGGAATACAGCAACATTATTTCCGGATGTACCATTACTCACCAGAATATCAGGCAGACCATCATTATCAAAATCAGCCGCAAAAACCGAAAAAGTACTGGCTACCTCGGTTGTTAGAGAAATTCTTGAGGGAAACGACATAGTCCCGGGTGTACTTTCATTTGTATAAACATTCACAACAGTACTACAGTGATTTGTAATGAGAATATCTGGTTTATTATCATTGTTTATATCTGCAATATCCATCATTGCCCCGTTACAAGAGCTGGCGTTTAAATTAGTTCTGGATGAAAAATCTGCTGCCGAAAGTGCCCCACTTGAATGGTTATTTTTGAATATTGAAACCCGTATTCCACCTTGGTTATTAATAATGATATCCATTTTCCCATCGCCATCCATATCTGCGATTTCAACATCAAATACAAAATTGGTATGTGCTATATAGACAGGAGAACCAAAAGTGAAATCTCCCGGTCCGCTACTCATATTTTCGAACATATGCATCCCGAAACCGTCACCCCCACTTCCATTTTGAGTGCCAAGAATATCCAACTTCCCGTCTCCATTTAAATCACCGACCGCTAGGCCAACAAAAACCGTGTTTCCAATTGTTGATGTTGTAAATGAAGGTGTGCCGATCGTAGAATTATTTTGAAATAGGGTTATTGCACTCGTTCCACTATAAGTAATCACATCCATTTTTCCATCGCCATCAAAATCACCGCTTTGTATTTCCCTCGGATTGGCAGTCGAACCGGTGAATTCAACCGCGTCATCGTAGTGTGTATTCACAAATACACCATCGGCAAAAGTGACATTAAAAAGTTGTTCAGCATCGTCACCAAGATTGGTTGAATTATCGAACAGTGTAATATGGCTCAACGAATTGGCTCCAACTGGAACTATAACACTAATTTGACTACCAGCAACAACATTGGCTATATCCGCATTTGGGACTCTAATCCCTCCAAAATAAATAATGTTATCTGTTACAACCGGATTAAAATTGACCCCTGTAATGGTAACCGATGAGCCAACTTCTCCTGATGTAGGGCTGAAAGAAGTAATGTTTGGTTGAGCGAAAACAGTTGATGAAAAGATGAGTAGTGATGATACTAAGAGAAGCCCGAAAAATTGATTCATTCGAATTGTTAGATTTTTACAACCTGCAAACATAACATTTCATGCAAAATATCACATCAATAGCACATGATTATTTTAAATCCCACCAGTGGGTTTTATTCCCCGATGCTTGCCTGCCGGTCGCAGACAGGCATCGAATAACATATTCAGCATGTCGATCTTCTGTGGTTTGATGATGGCGAATAAATTAAGTTGTCATTTTGACCAATCGAAACCTATAAGGTTTTAAAAACCTTATAGGTTTGCTAGAACCATTGTTTGACGAAGTATGGTGTGGCGACACCAACTTTGCCAAAGTTCTTCTAGAAAAGGCAGCACTGCTTTACAGTCTGAACGCCTTTAGGAACTAAACTTTGGCAAAGTTACAATGGACTGCTGTCTGAATAAGGGTTCGTAGGATTAGAGGGGTGCGTTGGGCTGGCTTGTCGGTCACGCGTTACGCCGAAAAGGCTAAACGCGCGCCATTGAGTTGACAAAGCATGGGCGTATCGACACCAACTTTGCCAAAGTTCTTCTGGAAAAGGCAGCACTATTTTACGGCCTGGGCGCCTTTGGAAACTAAACTTTGGCAAAGTTCCATTCCATAACAGCGAAGTAGCCCGACGACTGTTTTTTGGGCTCGAATCCACCTTTCCCTTATTCATCTAGTCGCGCTAGTATCTACGCTAGCATCGCACTCATTTCTTGATTTTTCTGCGCTAGTGCTGCCAGTCGTTCATTTTGTGCTTCGATGGTTTCATTTTGAGTATCGATCATTTCTTGCTGGGTCTTGATGGCCTCTACTAGATGAGGGATCACGCCGATAAAGTTAACGGACTTATAGCCTTCACTGTCCTCGGTCACTAGCTCTGGCAGTACCGCCTCTATCTCCTGCGCAACAAACCCCGTCTGTAGACTCTCTGTATCATGCGGCTTCACGTCATTCCATCGATAATGGATACCAGTGAGTTGCAGTACAGACGAAAGACTACCATCCAAAGTCACGATGTCTTTTTTCAACCTACGGTCATAATTTTGCGTCAGGGTTCCTGCCAAAGTTCCGTTTCCATTTTTGAAGATCACGAGCGCGTTAGACCTTGCCGCATCGCCAGTACCATTTCCTAGTACGAAGAGTTTATCTGAAGCATCGAAGGAGGTAGCTGAAGTAGGTTCATCATTCGTATTGTATAACCCAGTTACAAACTCTCCGTAAGATCTAGCAACATTAGACTGCCCCCCCCGACGGTAGAATAATATCCAGAGGCAGTATTTTGAATCCCCCCCCAACGGTGCAGAAATGACCAGGAGCAGTATTAGTCCACCCCCCACCAACGGTGGTAGAAAATCCAGAGGCGGTATTAAACTCCCCGTCACCAATGGTGGAACTACCTCCACTTGCATTATTTTGCCACCCGCCACCGACGGTGGAATAATCTCCTACATTAGCATCGTCCCATTGATCCCCTGTTACAGTTCCTGCTCTAAAAGCACCTTTGCTCTTGTCGAAAAACATGCGGGCATCATGATCTGCGTCTGTGTCATCGGCTAGTTGAGGACTCCCAAATAAGAAATCATCGGTTGCGTAATCTCCTTCGGAATTGCTCGTAGTATTGGATGTGGTGGTAAAAGAGCCAGTTGTTGGCATAGACCAGCTGACAGCACCAGGTCCATCAGTAGTTAATACTGAGCCGTCTGCTCCGTCATTGCCTGGGAAGGTATAGACGTCTGTGTCGTCATTGTCACCATCTATGGTGAGCAGGCCATCTATCTCAGCATTACCGAGAGAGGTTAAGTAGCCATTGTTATCCGCATAGGCATCTACCTCTGCCTCGGTGAGTACATCATCGCCATCTTCAATTCCAGCAGGCACGTTCAGTATGTCTGTATATTCCACTCCACCATCGGTGATGATCGTAGTGAGTGCCGCAGGGACGTTCCCCAGATCAGAGTAGTCTACAGCCGTCAAGTAGCCATTGTTATCCGCATAGGCATCTACCTCTGCCTCGGTCAGTACATCGTCTCCATCTGCGATACCAGCAGGCACGTTGAGTAGGTCGGTATATTCCACTCCACCATCATTGATGATCGTAGTGAGTGCTGTTGGGACGTTTCCTAAATCAGAATAGTCTACAGCCGTCAAGTAGCCGTTGTTATCCGCATAGGCATCCACCTCTGCTTCGGTCAGTACATCATCCCCATCCGCGATACCAGTTGGTACGTTGAGCAAATCAGAATATTCCACTCCGCCATCGGTGATGATCGTAGTGAGTTCTGCTGGGACGTTCCCCAGGTCAGAATAGTCTACAGACGTCAAGTAGCCGTTGTTGTTCGCATAAGCATCGACCTGTGCTTCGGTAAGTACATCGTCCCCATCGGCGATACCAGCAGGTACGTTGAGCAAATCAGAATATTCCACTCCACCATCGGTGATGATCGTGGTGAGTTCTGCTGGGATGTTACCCAGATCAGCGTAATCTACAGCCGTCAAGTAGCCATTGTTATCCGCATAGGCATCTACCTCTGCTTCGGTCAATACATCATCACCATCCGCGATACCAGCAGGTACGTTGAGCAGGTCTGTATATTCCACTCCGCCATCGGTGATGATCGTAGTGAGTTCTGCTGGGACGTTCCCCAGGTCAGAATAGTCTACAGATGTCAAGTAGCCATTGTTATCTGCATAGGCATCTACCTCTGCTTCGGTCAGTACATCGTCACCATCTTCAATTCCAACAGGCACGTTTTCTAAGTCTGAAAAATTGACTGCTGGTATTTCTACTTCTCCGCCATTGCTACTTAGAGAAATTACGTTATCGTCGATGCTGAGTACTTGACTTTTGGAATTCAAAGCATACGGCGACCCTAGCAACTCTTCAGATCCCATGCATTCAAAAACACCATCAATTTTTACTTCTACATGCAAGAAGTAGGGCACTTCACCCCAATTGAGATTTTGGAATTCGTCGTTATTCCCGATATTACCTCGCCCCACTATCAAACGAAACATACCAAAAGCATCGGTTACTGTAATATGATCTTCGTTATAAACAGTGGTCCCAGAGGCAGACATTTCAGAGATAACAAACCGCACGGTTAAATCTTGGTTGGCCAGTATTTTGCCCTCAGAATTGCGACCAAACTGATCAGACTGGGTTCTGTCAATGGCCACCGCTTGATAAGAAAACCCAACACTTTGGCTATAGCCATTGAGACCTAGCGCCAATAAGGTGATGATAAGAGATAATTTTTTCATGTTACGAGAAACTATTGTAGAGAGAAGAAGATGGCAATGCCAATTTTGAAGGTATGGATTTTGAGTGATTCGTCACTCATCTCCAGGTTGGATAACCCGTGGCAATAGGCAAATCCTAAGGTCCCAAAGGCCTCATGTGATATCCAATAGTCGATACCGATTTCGGCTTCCAATCCAAAGTTGATGCTTTTGATATCCTGGGTGAGATCATACTGCACCATGCCTTCCTGTTGGATACCACTGATTACATAGTCAGCAAACAGCCCTCCACCAAAGTAAGGGTTGACCTTTTTCTTGGATTTTATATAGTGTCTGAACAACAATTCTGAGGCGATATAATCCAGCTGCCATGTTTTGAGGATAGCACTTTCCTTGTCCTTGATCTGCCCTTTTTTATATCCGACACCCAATACGAAAGCGTTCATCCTTTTGTTTTTGAAGTAGCTACCTTCATGTCCCAGGTTGAACTGTACTACGCCACTAAAATAAGCCCCCGGCATGCCATTGAGGTTGGCATTTAGTTTCCCTTCACCATTTTTATAACGGGCATTGGTGGTGTTGCCCCCTAAGCCTAAGCCTACAGAAACTTGACTATTCGCTTCCAAGGTAATGAAAGCGAATAGGAGGATTGGTATCAGTTTTTTCATGCTTTGATTAGTTTTTTCTGCCCGACCGTTCTAGATCGGTGCTTGATGATGACGATGTAAAATCCTACAGGGAGGTCCTGTAGATCTATCGTTATTTGACTGGAAGATTGATATTCATGCTGGTAGACGGTTCGCCCATCCAGATGTATAATGGATACAGTATAGTCTTGAAGTTCTGATTTGAAAACCAAGTTGACCTTATCAAGTGTTGGGTTTGGGAATAGCTCAAAATCAATTTGATCAACGAAAGAAAAACTTCCTTGAAGCGGTTGTAAAAACCCTTGGGAGAGCGAAAGTGTCTCCCCTTGTGTGATGTCAATCAGCGATGATTGCCCCAGTGTAGTTTGTAGACTGTAGCCAGACGCACTGTTGAGCAAACTGCCCGACGAAGCGATACTGGTACGCATGAGCGATACTTGCCCATAAGAAGAAGTTGCCCATACAAGACAGAAAAAATTAGATAAAGCCTTTTAGTCATAAGAGATTACAAACAATGAATTTTGGGTTCAACATTGCTTTATCCAAGCTCGAAAATAAACAAAACGAAATAACATGAGCCAAATAGTCAGGTATTTGTTTTACCTTGATACTTCTTCACCATCAATTAATCTCATTCAAAATAAAATTTCCGTTAAGGCATTGTTGACTTCTTCATTCATGTTAGCATCAGCCGTATCGAAGTTATATTTAAGTGACCCATATTTTTCTTAAAATTATTTGGATCAACTCCTGTTTTTTACTTATCAGACTCAATCATTAGAATCATTATTCTATTTTTTCTCGAACTGCTGCTGATTAGATCAACTACCTTTGCTCTCTATCAATAGAAATCACATGCTTAAATGCCCTTGTTGCTCTGGTAAAACTTATGAAGAATGCTGCCAACCGCATATCAACAATCAATCTGCCCCTACGGCAATGGCATTGATGCGTTCCAGGTATACGGCCTACACTTTGGTCAATGGAGATTATTTGATGGAAACCACACATCCCAATACAAAAGCCAAACAAAACAAGGCGGATTTAGAAAATTGGGGCCGTGAAAACACCTGGTTAGCCTTAGATATATTGACTGTCGAGCATGGCAGGATCAATGATGCACATGGTATTGTAGAATTCAAAGCACATTTGGAGGACAAAAATGGCAAAAAACAAGTTCACCACGAACGTTCCAATTTCCTGAAAGAAAATGGACAATGGTTTTTTGTAGACGGTATTGTTGATCCGCAAAAATTAGACATCACAAGAAAGATTACTAGAAACGATCCATGTATATGTGGTAGTGGAAAAAAATACAAAAAGTGTTGCGGTTGATCCCGTGATTTTCTTGTTTCGTAGATTGCCCAAAAACCTACTAGTCCCTTATGAAAGTCTGCATTGCCGAAAAACCTAGTGTTGCCAAAGAAATCGCCCATGTTATAGGTGCCAAGGAACGCAAAGACGGTTATTTTGAGGGCAATGGCTATCAGGTCACTTGGACTTTTGGCCATTTTTGCACGCTCTACCCTCCCGAAGATTACAATGCACATTGGAAGTTTTGGGATCTCAATACTTTGCCCATGTTGCCCGAGCGATTTGAGACCAAAGTAATGGATGATGGAGGAGTCAAAAAGCAATACGGCATCATTGAAAAATTATTTAAACAAGCTACACTAGTCATCAACTGTGGTGATGCGGGCCAAGAAGGAGAACTCATTCAAAGATGGGTACTCAAGCAGGCCAACTATCAAGGGGAAGTCCAACGCTTGTGGATATCTTCTTTAACAACTGAAGCCATTAGAGCTGGTTTTAAAGCATTGAAACCAGCTGAAGAATTTGATAACTTGTATTACGCCGGTAGCTCTAGGGCCATAGGGGATTGGTTGTTAGGCATGAATGCGACGAGGCTTTACACCCTCAAATATGGTGCGCCAAAACAGGTGTTGTCTATTGGTCGAGTACAAACACCTACTTTGGCCATGTTGGTCAACCGTCATTTGGAAATTGCCAACTTTCAACCTCAACCATTTTGGGAGTTGCAGACAATCTACCGTGACACCAAATTCAATAATACTGAAGGTAAATTTTTCACCAAAGAAGACGGTGAAAAACTACTCAATCGAGTATTGGACAAGGATTTAGTCATCAAGGATGTTCAGAAAAAGGAAGGAAAGGAATATGCCCCCAAACTATTTGACCTTACATCACTGCAGATTCATTGTAATAATAAATTCGGCTTTACTGCAGAATCTACTTTAAAAATGGTACAGGGTCTGTATGAACGGAAAGTAGTCACCTACCCGAGGGTAGACACCACTTTCCTACCCAATGATCTTTACCCCAAAGTACCCAACATCTTGAAGGGAATGGCCAATTACTCTCAATACACACAATCCATCTTAGCGGACAAAATAAGAAAGTCTAAGAAGGTATTCAATGACAATAAGGTAACGGATCACCATGCCATCATTCCTACTGGTGAGGAACAAGCCCTGAGCCCAGATGATCAACGCGTATACGATTCTATTGCCAGACGATTTTTGGCTGTTTTCTTTCCTGATTGTGATGTAGCCAAAACTCAAGTACATGCCGAAGTAGAAGAAGTCCAGTTCCTCGCCAATGGCAAAGAGATCTTGTCTGAAGGCTGGCGAGTCATTTTTCCTAAGGAGAAAAAATCAAAAGACGAAGACGGAGAAAACAAAGAAGATGAAGAAAACATACTACCCTCTTTCGAAAAAGGTGAATCTGGTCCTCATGCTCCATCCTTTATAGAAAAGACGACCAAACCACCAAAGAACTTTTCAGAAGCAACTCTCCTACGAGCGATGGAAACAGCTGGTAAAAACGTCGATGATGATGAACTGCGTGACTTGATGAAAGCAAATGGAATCGGACGTCCTTCTACTCGAGCCAATATCATTGAGACGCTCTTTAGGCGCAAATATGCCGAACGCAAAAAGAAAAATGTCATTCCAACAGAAGTAGGTATTCAGCTAATTGGTACCATCGAAAACAAATTGCTAAAATCCGCTGAACTGACAGGCCATTGGGAAAAGAAACTCAAAGAAATCGAAGAAGGACAATTTAGTGCTGGACAGTTTATCTTCAATATGAAGAAGATGGTGGATGATTTGGTCTATGAAGTACGAAGTGAATCAGGTAAACCACGCTTCTCATTAGGAGGACATTTATCAAAACCCAAAAAAGCTCCTGCCGAAAAAAAGACTTTAATCGGACATGCATGTCCAAAATGTCAAAAAGGAAGAATGCTTAAAGGAAAGGAATTTTATGGGTGTAGCGACTGGAACTCAGGGTGCGATTTCAGAATGCCTTTTATCATACTAGACAAAAAATTAACAGAAAGTCAATTATTACGCTTAGTTGAAAAAGGTACAACAACCAAGATCAAAGGTTTTGTCATCAACGGCAAAAAGTGTGAAGGCATTATCAAACTCAATAGTGAATCCGTTGTTGAGTTTGAAAACAAATCAGAGACAAAAACACCAGCCTCTAAGGCCACAAATACAGCTGACATGCCAACATGTCCAAAGTGCAAAGAAGGCACGTTAATGAGAGGCCAGACAGCTTATGGCTGCACAAGATGGCAACAAGGATGCAATTTCAAATTCACTTTTGAAGAAATCAAAGCTAAGGCGAATGGAAAGCCTTTGTCTAAGGAACTAGTACTTGAAATTATTTCTGGATAATAATAACTCATTTTTAGAGAAACCAGAACATAAAAAAAACCGAAAGGATATCCTTTCGGTTTTTTTTATTCCGTCAATTTCTAGAAACTAGAATCGACCTTATATTTTTGAGACTAGTAGTTAGTACCTGCTCTAATCATTGCACATCTAAATCCAATCGTAGATGTTGAAGAATCTTCTTCTAAGAATCTTCTAGTCCCAGGAGACATCCAATACGCAACATCTGCCCAAGAACCTCCTTTGAATACTCTTACTCTATCAGTAATCAATGAGTTGAAGTTTTGAGCGTCATAGCCATCTTCTTCATCCAAGTAACCATCTCTTCTGACTGGATTCAGATCATCAAAATCTTGGAATGACAATGGACGATAAACATCCTGCACCCACTCGTTAACATTACCAGCCATATTGTACAGACCGAAATCATTTGGAGGGTAATCGTAGATATAAGTAGTAATCATAGCACCATCATTCAACTTACCCGCAATACCAGCATAATCACCTCTACCTCTTTTGAAGTTCGCTAAGAAAGTACCAATTTTCTTTCCGTAAGGATTCCTTAATGCATGACCATCCCATGGATAAAGTCTTCTGTGCGTTTGATTCTCATCCAACCACTGAGTTCCAATCAAAGCTTGAGCAGCATATTCCCATTCCGCTTCTGTTGGTAGTCTGTAGTTCGGTAATACAAATCCTGTTTCCAAAGGAATTCTTTGGTTAGGATCAGCGGCTACTTCAGCTCCTTCAAACTCATCATAGTATCCAGCTTCTTCAGCTAATTTTTGATTGACTACAATAGATCTCCAGTTACAATAATCTTGTGCTTGTTTCCAGCTAACACCAACAAGTGGGAAAAACCTAAAACCAGGGTATCTCAAATAATGATCTACATAAGGATCATTATAAGCAAGATCTTTTGCCCACACAGTAGTATCTGGCAAAGCTGATTGGTAAAACTCATCAGATGAATCCAATCTTACATAATGTAAGTATTCCAACCAGTGAATGTTTGCCACCTCAGTTTCATCCATATAAAATGAAGCAACAGTAACAGTTCTTTCAATACTGTTGTTGGTATTCATTATATCCTCTTCGAATGTACCAAGAATAGTACGACCGCCTTCGATGTACCTTAAGTTTGGACCTTCAGGTTGACTACTAAACTCATTTACCTGAAAACCCTCTTCTGCATTATATTCTAAGCCAGTTACTGAACTGGCTCCTCCTGGACTAGAACTAGTCGCACGTCCTGACCCACCACCGGCACAAGAACTCACAACTAAACCTAATCCTATAATAAACGCTGATGCGTTTAAGAAAGGAATAAATTTTTTCATAACATTTATCAAATTTTATTCGAACTCCTAAAATAAGGACAAATTTCTATAAATCAAATTCCAATTTAATTCACAACTACTATCTAACACAAAAAGCAGCACTAATGTGACTTATTAAATCAATAACTTGAATAGAAATTCAGCCACCTGTCACTATAACAATTCAAAAGTATTCAATTTATTGTCTTTTCAACTAATTTTTTAGACAAATACGGTTTCAACATATGATAAAAATCAATCATTGTTGAAGAGGTTTATCAAAAACATTGAAAAAAAAGAGGTAAATTCGCATAATTGATGACAGTTGAAGTTTCTACATATCGACCAATGTTGTACACCATAGCGTATGGAATGCTAGGTTGTGCCTCCACAGCAGAAGACATGGTGCAAGACACTTATTTTAAATGGCTAAAAGTAGATCCTGAAAAGATTAAGGATGCTAAAGCATACTTAATTCGTAGTACAACGAATACTTGCCTGAATTATATCAAGTCTATAAAAGCTAAAAAGGAAGAGTTATTAGACAACTTTAGCCCTACGTTTTCTAACATTAGCGTTACACCAGAAATTTCAGCAATTGATCTGAAATGTGAAGTAACACTGGCGCTTTCACAAATTGTGAAAAAACTTCCACCTTCAGAACGAGCGGTATTTGTGTTGAAAGAGCTGTTTAATTTTGATTACGCAGATTTAACATCAATTCTCGGTAAAAAGGCTGACAACTGTCGTAAGCTATTTAGCCGTGCACAAACTAAACTATCGGAAGAAACTGAAAGGTTTCAACTTGATTCCGATAAACTAAAGAAATTCGTGCTTGACTTTAAGAATGCCACTTTGGGAGAATTTACTGGTTTGATAGAGAGTCTCAAGAAAGATCTAGACTAAGTAATTAAAACTTAATTAAGTTGGTGTCTTTTCTACTAACCATCATAGGTGGAAGTGAGGCAATAACCTCTTCTTTTAGTGCTTCCAAAAATTTATGCTTGGCATAGCTATTCTTCACTACAATACTTACCTCTCTTGTTGGTACCGGTGCATCAAAATACCTGAGCCTTGTTTGATCGTCTTTATTCAAATCCAATGTAAATAGCTCAGGAAGCAAAGTATACCCACCTCTGCGATCCACTAACTTTTTCAATGCTTCTAGAGAACCACTCTCGTATAACACTCTATTGTTGTACCGCTCTGAAAGTTTGGCATTACAGATATTTAGGGTCTGCTGTCTAAAACAGTGCCCTTCATTCAATATCCACAGCCCATCTGATTCCAAGTCCTCAGGATTCACATTTTTATGACCATAGAGTGGATGTCTATGAGAGATATAAGCAGAAAATTGCTCGTAGAATAATGGAATTTCCTTAATGCCAGTTTCTTTTAGCGGCGTGACCAAAATACCTACATCAATTTGATCTTTACGGATCAAATCAAGTAAATCATCTGTCATATGCTCAGAGATCTGTAGGTTGATGTATGGGTATTTTTCAATTAGAGAAGAAATAAACAAAGGAACTAAATAAGGAGCCAAAGTAGGAATGACACCAATTCTTATTTGACCCTTGATCTCTTGGTTTTCCTCATTAATAATCTCTTCAACCTTTTTAGATTCTCCTAGAATTACCCTCGCTTGCGAAATTACTTTTTTTCCAATTTCGGTTGGTTCTACTGGATGTTTACTCCTATCAAATATGATTGCGCCAAGTGAGTCCTCCAATTTTTGGATTTGCATACTTAGTGTTGGTTGCGTCACAAAACATTTTTCTGCTGCAATAGCAAAGTGCCTGTGATTATCTAACGCAACTATATATTCTAATTGGACGAGTGTCAATGCAAGGGTATTTAATTATTAGAAAAGCAAGGTACGCATGCTTTTCTAATAATTTATCGAGCGCCTATTCTAAAATTTTGAATTCTACTCTTCTATTCAATTTTCTATTCTCCACAGTATTATTGGATGCAATAGGGTCAGCCTCACCATATCCTACAGAGATCATTCTGTCACTTTCTATTCCATGATTTATAAAATATTTGTAAACAGAATTAGCTCTACGTTGTGATAGACGAGTATTGTAGTCATCGTCACCAATTGAATCAGAATACCCTCCGATCTCAATTTTCGAAATATTTCCAGCATTTAGCAAGTCTAAAATTCTTTCCAATTCTGAATATGAAGCTGTTTTCAAATCTGATTGATCAAACTCAAAGAAGATATTGTTCATTACTACATGCGCTCCTTTTCGAATTGGGTTAAGATATAAATCTGTAACCAAACTCATAGACTCTGTGACATCATTCAAGTCTACATTTTCATTTTTAGCTAAAAACCCATCCTTGTCAGCCATGAAACCATATCTAGCACCTGGCCTAACTTTAAATTCAAATAACCCTGCATCATCAGTATATGTCTCTCCTATTTTCACACCATCAGGTAGCCGCTCAACTACTATTTTACAAGACATTGTAGCATTTGTTTCACTATTGAATACTTGACCTTTGATAGTTATCACTACCTCCTCTTCAGGAACAACAACAGGCGCTACTACAACTACTGGTACAGCCGCTGCAACTATGATAGGTTCTGGCTCTGGTTCTACAGCGACAACTGGCTCTGGCTCCTCAACTACAGCAACAGGTTCCTCCTCGACAATTGGCACTACAGCAACAATAACTGGCTCTTCGACAATTGGTTCTACAACAGCAGCAATAACTGGCTGTTCTTGACCAGGCTCAATAAATAATTCGTCAATTCTGAATCGATAGACATCAGTGTTCTCATTGGCCACACCTCTTGTAAAGTAAGCATGACTACCAGATGCAGGAATGTTGAAGTAAGTGTCTTCATCCGGCCCATTAACTCCTCTACCCATATTCTCAGGCTGAGACCAATTGGTCCAACTCTCGTCGAGCCTCTTGCTAACAAAAATATCAGCATCACCATACCCCCTAAATCCTTTTGACGAGAAATAGAGCGTCTCATTATCTTTATCCAAAAACGGTGCATATTCCCTATCTGCCGAATTAATTACCGGCCCTAGATTCAAAGGCTCGGACCAACTACCACTTTCATGATTTTTAAATGAAACATAGAGATCCTGATCACCATTTGTTTCATCACGCTCTACAGAAGAAATTAAAACTTCTGTATCACGACTCATGTAGTAATCTACATTATCCGAATAGTTGTAATCATTTTCAATAAATTGTGTTTCTGGTTTTTCCCATTTACCAGGCCCTTTACTTCTAGTCATAGAGACCCCAACACCCATTCGCCCTCTTTTTTCATACGTGTTACCTAACAGCAGAACGACTTCCTCTCCATCTTGCGTTATAGATTCGATCCAGTTAGGCCCTGTTGTATTCAATGGAGGCCCCATATTTTGGGCAGGCAACCATTCTTGTGTTTCTTCATCCAATTCTGAATACCAAATATCAGAATTGTCATCAATCCCACCCAAGTTTTCTGGATGGTTGGCTCTACTGAAGTATAATGTTTTACCATCTGGAGATAGAAGTGGTCCAATTTCTCGGTAATCACTATTTACATTCTCACTTAATTTTTCAGTACTAAGGTTATTGTTGACATTGGCAGCCAACTCTATCAATACACTAATTGGAATATTAGAAGTTGACAGGCCGATTGCATCAATACTATTAAAACCTGGCACACTGGCACTCGCCAAGTCAATCCTAATGTAAGAAACCCTATAAGGTGTTTTTTCAAAAAACAAATTCAACAACCTACTCTCCAAAGGAATTGGGCGTGGAGTCAAATCAAATAACAGATATTCGTTATCCAAAGAATCATAGGCAAATACCTTTGATACAGCACCTGGGTTCTCAGTTTCAGCAATTGCAATTTGTTGCGCTCTAATTGGCTCATCAAATCTGATGACAATATACTCGTCACCATCAGGCCTAGCAGGCCTCCATGCATTCGGGCTCTCGCCTCCAGAAGGGTACACATTAGGGCCATGCAAAACTTGACTAGCAGCATATTGCAAATGACTCGTTTCTGAAGTAACAAACATTACTTCGGAAGCCCACTTTATAGTTTCTTGTGCTGTGACCTTAGAACCAAGCAAGAGAAATAACAAGGGAAGTATCAGTTTCCTCATTCAGGTAAATACATTTATGTAAACGTTGATTTTGATAGCTGGGAAGAGCGCAAAGGTATTCATTTTATTTTATTGTTCTAAAATTCTAACTTCGACGCGTCTATTTTTTGTACGAGCTTCTGGAGTCCTCTCTCTCGTGAGAGGTTTGGTTCCTCCAAATGCTTTGGTTTGTATTCTAGATTTCTTAACTCCTTTTTTAGATAAATATTCTTGAACAGCTATCACACGGTCTTCTGACAACTTCATATTGGCTTCTGAGTTACCCTGAAAATCCGTATGCCCTTCTAGTTGAATATTAATGCCAGGTCTTGATGACAACCACTCTGCAAATTCATCCAACTCTTGATATGAAACCTCCGTAATCTCTGCTCTACCTCTGGCGAATATTAGATTATCTAATGTTATAATCTCATGCAGCTCATCTGGCTCCATCTTAAAATTTTTCTCAATTAACCCTATCCCATTGTCAGTGATCAATATCTCCTCATTTATTGTTTTAAAAGCTGTTGCCTTAACGCTCATGATATATTTTTCATTTTCAAGCATGAACAGTTCATAAACACCATTCGAAGGGTTTGTATTGGCTCTACCCATATCATCATAATAAGGAAGCTTCTCATAATAAACACTTGCGTCAATAGGAGCTCCTGTTTCAGGGTGAGTAACTGTACCAGTCACTCTAATCAGATTAATTTTATTTTGTCCTACGACTTCTGATTCGCAAAATAATGCAATTAGAAGAGTGAATAATGACAATAAGCGGAATATTTTCATGGTATAAATCAACTTTTCATGATAATCAGCGGCAAATTAATCATAAATAAAATCTTAATCCAATGAATGGTCATTGAATACCAAATAACCAAATTGAAGAAAGGCTCCCCAGTCTCTATCTTCTTGCTGATAATAATTAACATGCAGGCTCACAGGGCCTAGCATAGTTGTGTAAACCAAAGAACCACTTGCTGCAAACTTAGGGTCCCACCACCTTAAATCGTAGTATGGATTTTCTTCACTCACCAATACCTCTGCTGGATTAAATACATTCCCTTCTAACCGTAATTGAAAAGATTTGTTCAAGGTGAAAACATTTACAATACCCATTGCCATATAGTTTCTACTTCTAAAATTTTCTAGAAACAAACTGTGACTATCCTGATATGGGTAATAAGCAGGCAGATTTACTTGACTACTGATGAAATCCCCCATGATAGGTTGATTAGAAAAAACCGCCTCTCCCGATAACCCAAGACTATAGCTATCATTTATACTCCAATATTTTTTCGCTTGACTTTTTATGTTCCACCATTGTAAGGCGTTATAAGAGTGGCTACTTGTAGAGTCCGTATTAATTTCTAAATCCTCATTCAATAGAAAATAATTGAAAGATGTTTTGAGGTACGACCCTTTTTTAGGGTACTTGTCAGTGTTCAGACTGTTATGATAGAGAAAAGATATTAGTCGCCAACCTTCCAACTTAAAATTATCAACACTGGAGGCGGATGCAGATGTATTACTGTTGTTCAATTTGTCATGTGTTTTTAAATAACTAACGCCTGACTTGATAGCGTATCTTCTTGACAATGGAACCCCGTACAAAAGTTTAATATTAGAATCTTTTCTATCTAGGGGGGTTAACTGGGGATCATCAAGCAAATAATCTTCCGCACTTAAATAGTCCCATCTATTATAGGTTATCCCTGCTTCGATGGACGTGTTTCTAAATCCTGGTAATTTAAAATTTGCGGAAGCCAATGCTGATTGATAAAACCTTCCCAAATAAAGAGTGGTAGAATACGTCTGAAGGATATTTGTCAAATGTTTCAATCTTAAGTTGACATAAAAATAAGAAATATGACGACTAGTTATACTTCCTCCAATATTAGATTTGATTTTACTTTTTTGATCTCCTTTTAGAACTAACGCATTAGAATTTTCAAATGAAAATGATGGAAAAAGGCTCAGAAAGTAATCATCAGAAATCAAATTAAAATAGCCCTTTTTAAAAGATGAGAATGTAATAGCACTCTTATCCTCAAATGCATCGAGGATATAATCACTCGCCTTTTCATTAAACCCTTCTATGATAATAGTATCAAAATTAAGATCGAATGGTTTGAACTTTTCCCTATCCAATATTAAAGAATCTGAAGGATATTGTCTTTTGATCTTAGCTTTAATCTCACCCATCTTATTGATTCCTGCTTCATAACCCAATTCATATATTTTTTCAGACTTTTCAAATTCCAAAGAGTGATAATTTGATACATCTACATCAATAAAAACATCTTGATCCTCTAACATGGTTGGATCTGCCTTATTCAATAATAAAAATAATACTGACTCAGTTATTTTAGCCTCATCCTCTTCATATGGATAATCATTAGACTTTTTGTCTCCCACATTAACTCCTATTATGACATCAGGGTTAAATTCCTCTCGGGCAATGTCAACAGGGAAATTGTTGAATATTCCACCGTCAAATATAAGTTTGTTATTAACTCGTACTGGCCGATATATAAATGGAATAGCCATCGAAGCTCGAGCTGACTCATACAAATTACCGCTGTCTAGAATAATCGTCTTTTCCCTAAAAATGTCTGAAGCAATTGCTCTATAAGGCACCATCAAGTTATCAAATGAACCATCGGCGATTTTGGATGCATTATAAAATTGTTCTGCAAGATTGATATTCAGTGAATAATCCCCATCTATGCTTGGGTCCAAAACAGTATGGAAAGAGGAGTCAACAACCAGCTTTATAGCAAACCATTTTGGAATAACTGGTTTTTCAAGGTATGAATTAACCTGATCTTCTTCCAATTCGCCATTTATCCAATCCCGCATAGTTTTAGATTTGGCCAATTCAGAAATCTGATCAGCACTATACCCTGCAGCATAAAATGCGCCTACTATACTGCCCATGGAAGTACCCACAACATAATCAATCGGAATTCCATTTTCTTCCAGTGCTTGTATTACACCTGCATGGGCAATTCCTTTGGCTCCACCCCCACTCAAAACCAGCGCAACTTTTTGAGCGTAGATTTGTTGAGTTGTTAGACTGAGTAGAGCAAATATTACTACTTTGTAAAAAGTTAGTTTCATTAACAAAAATTAAGCAAAACCAAAACTATCAAATCCTAAAAAGAGTCAAACCAAAACTAAGTTTATCTTTGCTCAAGATTTCTATTAAATAATGATAAATAAGAAGGATAACGCTTCGTCAGAATTTTACAAAAACAAGTCAAAATTCAAATGGATTGTATTGGTTATATCGGTAGTGATTAGTGCAGTATCCATATACTACACTAATATTTTAGTCAACCAACTTAAGCAAAGAGAAGAAAAACTAATTGCGCTCTACGCCAACACCCTTGAGTATATAGCCAATCAGCAAAACAATTCTGAGTTCAATTTTATCTACGAGGAAATCATCGTTTCCAATAAATCAATCCCTGTAATACTTACAGATGAAATTGGAAAACCTTTACAATTTCGAAATTTACCAAAAGCTGAAAGAGCAAAATCTGCAAAAGAAAGAAATAGAGTCCTTCTAGACCAGGTCTCTATCATGGAATCTGAACATGAACCGATCCTGATCACACTACGAACAGAAGGTGACATCACAGGTTACCAATTTATCTATTACAAAAATTCCATCTTATTATCTCAACTGAAATACTACCCTGTAGTTCAATTATTCGTCATAGGCATTTTTGGAATGATTGCATTTTTGATCTTCAATTATTCCAAGACCTCTGAACAAGACAGAGTGTGGGTTGGCATGGCTAAAGAAACGGCTCACCAATTAGGCACACCATTATCCTCATTGATGGCCTGGGTAGAATATCTCAAGGCTGATGAAGGGATGCAGAACAAGGAGATGATCGTTGAGTTAGAAAAAGATGTCGAAAGATTAAATATGATCACCGCACGATTTTCTAATATTGGATCAGAACCATTATTGGAAAGCACCAATGTTTACGATGTAGTAACAGAGACCATCGAATACTTGAAAAAAAGAGTCTCTACCAAGGTGATATTTAGTATCAGCGCATTTCCAAATAAAGAATTGGAAGCCAATCTAAATACCTCACTGTTTGAATGGGCGATAGAAAACATTTGCAAAAATGCTGTGGATGCCATGAGTGGTGTTGGGGAAATTAATATCAAAATATTGAAAGCCAATGAAGGCCATCTTGTAATTGACATTTCGGATACTGGAAAAGGAATCCCAAAGTCAAAAATTAGTAAAATATTTCAGCCAGGTTACTCTACTAAAAAGAGAGGTTGGGGTCTTGGTTTAACCCTAGTTAAAAGGATAATAGACATCTATCACAAGGGTAAAATTTACGTGAAGGATTCGGATGAAACTAATGGAACCACCTTTAGAATTTCACTTAAGACCTAAACTACGTAAAAAGAAATGCGATGCTTGGTGATTAAACATATATTACTTTAACTTCGCACTTTGAAAAATAAGACACAATTTTCATAGAAAAAATATCTAGAAATGGCAAATAGTGGTAAAGTCACGCAAGTAATTGGCCCAGTTGTAGACGTAAGTTTTGAAGCTGAGGGGTCCAAAATCCCTAACATTTTGGACGCATTATATGTGACCAAAGAGAATGGTCAGAAAGTAGTTTTGGAGTGCCAGCAGCACCTCGGTGAAGATAGAGTAAGAACTATCGCAATGGAAGGTACCGAAGGATTGACTAGAGGTATGGAAGTTATTGATACCGGCTCTACTATCACTATGCCGATTGGTGATGACATCAAAGGTAGATTGTTCAACGTAGTTGGAGACGCTATCGATGGTATTGAGCAACCCAAAGGAGAGAAAAGAATGTCTATTCACAGACAGGCTCCTGCGTTCGAAGACTTATCTACTTCTACAGAAATACTTTTTACAGGTATCAAAGTAATTGACCTCATCGAACCATATGCAAAAGGTGGTAAGATTGGTTTGTTTGGTGGTGCTGGTGTTGGTAAAACAGTATTGATCCAAGAATTAATTAACAACATTGCAAAAGGACACGGTGGTTTGTCTGTATTTGCTGGTGTTGGTGAAAGAACAAGAGAAGGTAATGACCTTCTTAGAGAAATGATTGAGTCAGGAATCGTAAACTACGGTGAAGAATTCCTTGAGTCAATGGAAAAAGGTGGATGGGATCTTTCTAAGGTTGATCATTCTAAATTAAAAGAATCGAAAGCAACATTCGTTTTCGGTCAGATGAACGAACCTCCTGGAGCAAGAGCAAGAGTGGCACTTTCAGGTTTGACTATGGCTGAGTACTTCAGAGATGGTGAAGGAGACGGTGAAGGGAAAGACATTCTTTTCTTCGTTGACAACATCTTTAGATTTACACAAGCTGGTTCTGAAGTATCTGCACTTTTAGGTCGTATGCCATCAGCAGTAGGTTACCAACCAACATTGGCAACTGAGATGGGTACTATGCAAGAAAGAATTACTTCTACTAAGCATGGATCGATTACTTCTGTTCAAGCGGTATATGTTCCTGCAGATGATTTAACGGATCCGGCTCCAGCGACAACATTTGCTCACTTGGATGCAACGACAGTACTTTCAAGAAAAATATCTGAATTAGGTATCTACCCAGCGGTGGATCCATTGGATTCAACTTCTAGAATTCTTTCTGCAGAGATCGTAGGTGATGAACACTACAACACTGCACAGAGAGTAATCGAGACCCTACAGAGATACAAAGAATTGCAAGATATAATTGCGATTTTGGGTATGGATGAATTGTCAGATGAAGATAAATTAATTGTACACAGAGCAAGAAGAGTACAAAGATTCTTATCTCAACCATTCCACGTTGCGGAGCAATTCACTGGATTGAAAGGTGTGCTAGTTGACATTAAAGAGACAATCAAAGGATTCAACGAAATCATGGACGGTAAGCACGATAATTTACCAGAAGCTGCTTTCAACCTTGTAGGTGGTATCGATGATGCCGTTGCTAAAGGAGAAAAATTAATAGCTGAAGCTAAAGGATAATAGTATGTTTTTAGAAATCATTACACCAGACGAAAAAGTTTTCGAAGGAGAAGTAGATCATGCTACGTTTCCAGGTAGTGAAGGTCAATTTCAAGTATTGAATGATCACGCAGCAATGGTTAGCTCTCTTGGAAAAGGGGATTTAAAAATTGTAGCGACTCACGAAAAGAAAACAACGGAAACACACATGGCAGTTGATGGTGGTGTAATAGAGATCCTCAACAACAAGGTATTGGTGCTCGCAGAGCATGTTGAGAAATAAAAAATTACTCAAAGATTTAAAAAACCGTAAGCATTTAGCTTACGGTTTTTTTTTGCCTTTTTTTCAGTTCTTCTTAATTTTCAATATCTTGACTATTAATTGCTTGTTGACCTATAAGTAATTAATTTGTGAAACTTATATTTCTAACTTTAGATAAATGTCAGGCAAATCAGCATTGGTAGTAGGAGCAACAGGTCTTGTAGGAAGAGCCCTATTAGATACGTTATTAAAACAAGACTACTATTCCAAAATAGTGCTCGTTGGTAGGCATTCCCCAGGTATAAAAGACAATCGTCTAGAAGAGCATATTGTAGACTTTGACAAATTATCAGATTACAAAGATCAGATAAGTGCTAACCATTATTATTGTTGTATTGGGACAACTATGGATCAAGCTAAGTCTAAGGACATATTCAGAAGAGTAGACTATACCTACCCACTTGAGTTGGCTCAATTGGCAAAAGAAGACCCTTCTTGTGAATCATTCAATGTTGTTTCTTCATATGGTGCTAGTCCACACTCTGGCTTGTTCTATAACCAAGTCAAAGGACAAATGGAAGAGGCAATTAAGGAGCTCGAATTAGAAACTCTTCATATCTATCAACCTTCTTTATTGTTAGGTTATAGACCACATTTTAGACTCTGGGAGGAAATGGCCAAATTTGCGTCTACAGTTCTTTCATTCTTTATCATTGGGTCACGACTAAAGTTTTGGGCGATCAAAGGAGAACAAGTGGGTGACGCGATGTTTTATGTGGCCACTTCAGGAGAAAAAGGACTCCATATCCACAAACCTTTGGAAATGAAAAGTGTAGCCAGTAAAAAAGAATATAAGGGTGATAATCGTCATTCAGAAGACGCTTGATGCGTCTGTAACAATCAACGGAAAAATAGCAGGAAAAATCGAGCATGGACTAGTTGTTCTTGTAGGTTTTGAAGATGCTGACACGCAAGAGGATATCGAATGGACCTGTCGCAAGACAGTCAATATGAGAATTTTCGAAGACGCTGATCGTGTAATGAACAAAAGCTTACTTGACGAAGGTGGTGACATTTTGTTGATCAGTCAGTTTACCCTTCATGCTAGTACCAAAAAAGGCAATCGCCCATCCTATATCAAGGCGGCCAAACCAGATGTCGCCATCCCCCTATATGAATCTACTATCAAAAAATTTGAAGAAGAATTAGGCAAGCCAATTGAGACAGGTCAATTTGGAGCAGACATGAAAGTAAGCCTGGTCAATGATGGGCCAGTGACGATAGTCCTAGATTCTAAAAACAAGCAATAATGGAAATTCAAGAGGCACAAGACAAAGTTGATGATTGGATCAAAAAGTATGGTGTACGCTACTTTAGTGAGCTGACAAACATGACCCTCCTGACTGAAGAAGTAGGTGAACTAGCACGTATAATGGCGCGTACTTATGGTGACCAGTCCTTTAAGAAGTCAGACATGAGCAAAGATCTTGGTGATGAAATGGCGGATGTATTGTGGGTGTTAATATGTCTCGCTAATCAGACGGGCATCAATCTCACTCAAGCATTAAATAAGAATATTGAAAAGAAGACGTTACGAGATGCAGACCGTCATCACAACAATAACAAACTAGTCTAACCTACTCTCTACCCAACTACTCACCATTTTCAAAACCTCATCTTTTTGCACATCATTGTGGGGTTCATGTTTTGTTCCTTGTAATAGATGAAAAGTAACTAAGTCAGGCCTTTGTTCAGCAAATTGCTGAGTGCCTTGCTTTGAGGTAATACTATCGCTATCACCATGAAAAGCCAAAGTTGGCAACTTGAGTCTATCGGCATTCTCCAGTGCCCATAATCCTTGGCTGTAACATTCATTGAACATTCGAACCGATATTTGACCAAATACTAATGGATCCTCTGTGTACTTTTTATTCACTTCATCATCGTGGGTCAGCACATCAGAATCGATTTTGTTATTCTGGATAAACGAAGGCCAAATCTTAACCATCCATTTAGCCAAAAATAATTCAATATTTGTTGGTTGAATTTCCAGCTTCAGCCATGGAGAAGAGATCACGGCACCTTTAAGCTCATTAGTGTTTTTTAGCAATAAATAATTGGCAACAATATTACCTCCCAAACTATGACCATATAAGAACATCGGCAAGTCATTATATATCGAACGTGTATACATGAGGAATTCTTCTACATCATCCATTAATCTCTCATGGCTCGGCGTATGTCCTCTCTTGCCTTCCGAATTCCCATGTCCCCTCTGGTTAAAAGCTAAAAACGAATAGCCTTCTTGATTGAAAAACTTTGCAACATGCTCATAACGTCCAACATGTTCTCCCAAACCATGTACCAGACAGATAGTAGCTTTAGGTTGGGCTACCAGATATTCTAATCCAAATAATTGAGTCCCGTCCCGAGTGATTATAGAGAATTCTTCAGCTTCTATCATAGGTTTATTTCTTATTGGCAAGATATACACCTGACAACACAATACCAATGCCCAAATATTGATAAATGTTGATTTGCTCTCCATCCATCAACCCCCAAGCTATCGCAACCAATGGAATGATATATGTACAAGAAGAAGCAAAAACAGGGCTTGCTATTTTAACCAGGTTATTGAAGATAAACATAGCTAATGCCGTGCCTATTATTCCTAATAGGCAGATGTACCCTAGTGCTGTAAGTGTTGCTGGTTCGGCACTCAACTTAGATACAAAATCAGTTCCCAATAACAAAAATCCTCCTGCAAACGGCGCAACCAACAAAAATGATACAGATGTAATATCTAACGCCTTCAGAGTAGGGACTTTACTTTTGATAATGTTAACATTCGTGCCATACATCACACAAGCAGCTAAAATGTATAGTGCGAAATAATTGACACCACTAAGATCAAAATTTGCTCCGCCCAAGATGATCAGCACACAACCAGAAAACCCTATCATGATACCGAGAATATTCTGTTTCCTGATCTGGAGATTAAAGAATATAGACCCAATCACCAAAACCGCAATAGGTGTAAAGCTATTGAAGACGCCCGTCATCGAACTATCAAGTCCAGTCTGCGCATAGGCAAATAACATGGAGGGAATGAAACTCCCAACAAAACCAACTATAAAGATGAATGGCAATTTTTCTTTTGGTACTCTAAACAACGCCTTGATACCAAATGGAATCAGAACAATGGAAGCAACAAAAATTCTCAAGCTTCCTACTTCAAAGGCATTAAAAACCAACAGCCCTTTTTTGATTAGGATAAAGGAGCTACCCCAAATCAAAGACACCAAAATCAACAATACCCATGCAAGGGACTGATTAGATTTTTGCATCATCTAGGTTGCAGATCCACATTACTAAATTCGTTTCCAATCTGCTCCAAAATAGCCATAGTGTCTTCATAAGTTGGTGTCTCTACCAATTGAGCCCTGAAAGGCTTGATGCCTGGAATTCCACGGAAATAGTTGGTGTAGTGTCTACGCATTTCGAAAATGCCTTTACGGTCGCCTTTCCATTCTATAGAAAATTTCAGATGTGACTTAACTGCCTCGATTCTTTGTTCGAGTGTTGGTGGCGCTAACTTTTCTCCTGTTTTGAAGTAGTGTTTGATTTCATTGAAAATCCAAGGGTAACCAATAGCAGCACGACCGATCATAATTCCATCCACCCCAAATTTGTTCTTATATTCCAATGCTTTTTCGGGCGAGTCAATATCACCATTCCCAAAAATCGGTATGTGAATATCCTCTTGTTCCTTAACCTGTTTTATATAAGACCAATCCGCTTCGCCTTTATACATCTGCTGCCGCGTTCTACCGTGAATTGATAAAGCTTGAATCCCAACATCTTGAAGTCTTTTGGCTACTTCTACAATTTTGATTGTATCCTGGTCCCAACCCAGTCTGGTTTTAACTGTTACAGGCTTATCCACTCTTTTGACAATCTCGGCTGTCATTTTTACCATCTTAGGGATATCCAAAAGAATACCCGCCCCAGCACCTTTACAAGCTACTTTTTTAACAGGGCAACCATAATTAATGTCTATAATTTCAGGATCAGCCTCCTCAGCAATAGCTGCTGCCTCCCGCATCGATTCTATCTTTTCACCAAATATCTGAATCCCAATCGGACGTTCATAATCATAGATGTCCAACTTTTGCTTGCTTTTCGCTGCATCACGAATCAAAGCTTCAGAAGATATAAATTCTGTATACATCAGATCCGCACCATTCTCCTTACACACTGCTCTGAAAGGCGGATCACTCACATCTTCCATTGGTGCTAGTAGCAACGGAAACTCCCCTATCTCAATATCTGCGATCTTAACCATTTTGAATTCTATATTACTAGTTCATACCAATTGAATAATACGTTTTGATTATTCAATTGGTATGGACATTTTTGTCGCAAAGTTAAAGCAATTATGACCAAATCCCCACAGACCGTCTACAGTCCCATTATTCTCTTTTTGATATTGGTTGCTACGTCGGTTGCAGGACTTTTTATATTTCAATTCATATCATTTTTAATTCTAATCCCAATTTCTGGAATGGGTTTAGAAGAATTTACAACAGCATTGGGAAGTCCACTTGACAACTCTGAGATGAAGACTTATTTGTTGTTTGTCCAATTAATTTCTTCGTTGGGTGGTTTTATCATCGCCCCCTTATATTTTATCTATCAATATGAAAAAAGGGGGATTTTTGAAGATTTTAACTCCAACAATCTGACCGCTACTGCAGCTTTGATAGCAGTTGTGCTTACCATATCCTTTATAATGGTGGACAGTATAGTCATCGAATGGAACATGGCCATACAATTTCCAGAAGGGTTTCATCAATGGGCATGGGAAAAAGAAGAGTTACTGAAAGTAATGACAGAGTATCTGACTGATTTTGATAGTTTAGGATATTTTCTACTCGTCTTTGTGGCGATCGCAATAGTGCCAGCCATAGGAGAAGAGTTATTGTTTAGAGGGTTGATTCAAAAGTACTTTCAACAAATGTTTGGTAACCCACATATTGCAATTTGGGTTACTGCCGTCTTGTTTAGCGCCTTTCACATGCAGTTTTTCGGTTTTTTTCCAAGGATGCTATTAGGGGCCTTTTTTGGTTACTTGTTCTACTTTTCGGGCAACCTGATCTATGCGATTATTGGGCACTTTGTCAACAATGGTTTGACGGTCCTGATGATCTACCTATATCAAAGTGATGTTGTGCCTTATGATATCGAAAATACAGATTCGATTCCTTTGGAAACGGTAGCCATATTCGCTATTATAGGCGTTGGGCTTTTCATTGTATACAAAAAACAATTTGAAAAGCAAAAGAAAGTAACGTTATGACCAATTGGGAAAAAGTGTATGCAGACAGAAGCGACCACCGGGCCAACATAGTCTTAGCGGTTTTAAAAGATTTTGGTCTTCAACCAGTACTCGTGAACAAGCAGGATGCTGCTTATCAATTGGGTAACTTTGAAGTACATGTTGCAGCTGATGAAGTGATCAGAGCAATAAAGATTATAAAAGATGACATCAAATTCGAATAAGTTTGGCGATTTGGCCAAACGATTGGTCACAGGAATACTGGGCGCCTTTGTTACTATTTTTTTAGTGGCCTATGATCAGTGGGGCTTCTTTGCCGCTTTCCTTTTTTTGGTCATCATGACACAATTGGAATTCTATAAATTGGTGAGAGCCAATGGCATTATAGCACTTAGAACCTACGGTACTGCCATGGGTGTTCTTGTATTTACCTTGTTTTTTTTAGCATCAACTGGTATCATTGAAAACTTGGACTGGTTTTACCTCATCTTGCCTTTGACATCTGGCGTATATTTCATCAAGCTTTACAAAAAGGATGAGAAGAAACCGTTTACCAATATTGCCTTTACCTTTTTAGGTATATTTTATGTCGCGCTACCTATCTCATTGTTGAGTGTGGCGGCATTTACTTTTGGACATTACAGTTACCAAATCATCATCGGGTTATTTTTGATTCTATGGGCTAGTGACACAGGGGCCTATTTTGCAGGTATTCAATTTGGAAAAAGAAAATTATTTGAAAGAGTCTCTCCCAAGAAATCATGGGAAGGCAGTGTAGGTGGTGCCATATTATCTTTGGCTTTTGCTGTTGGTGTATCTCATTGGTTCAAGGACCTAGAGTTGTGGCAATGGTTGTTCATCTCCATCATCACAGTTGTGTGTGGAACATATGGGGATTTAGTAGAATCACTGTTCAAGCGTAGTATGCAGATTAAGGATTCCGGAAGAAAATTGCCTGGGCATGGTGGATTTTTAGATCGTTTTGACGGATTACTATTATCCGTGCCATTTATTGTCATATTTCTAAAATTCTGTGCTAGATAAATCTGGATTGATTAGCTTATTCTTACTTTTGGGTTAACAACACAAAACAACAAAAATGGGATATATAGAACCGGCTCCTATAAAGGATAAAGAGAATCCTTTTGAGTCAATGATGTCGAGGTTTAATATCGCGGCAAAAACGATCGGTTTGGATGATGAGATCTACAACGTACTCAAATCACCCTATAAACAAGTCATTGTCTCACTACCGGTGACCATGGACAATGGCTCTATCAAAGTCTTTGAAGGTTATCGAGTTATTCACTCCAACATTCTAGGGCCATCAAAAGGTGGTGTTAGATACGATATGGGTGTGAACCTTGATGAAGTCAAAGCATTGGCTGCATGGATGACCTGGAAATGTGCTGTAGTGGACATCCCATACGGTGGAGCAAAGGGAGGAATCAAGTGTAACCCAAGAGAAATGTCAGCTGGTGAAATTGAGCGTTTAACTCGCGCCTATACACAGACGCTCCATGAGATATTTGGTCCAGATAGAGATATTCCAGCTCCTGACATGGGGACTGGCCCAAGAGAAATGGCATGGATGATGGATGAATATTCAAAATCTCAAGGCATGACTGTCAACGCAGTGGTAACAGGCAAGCCATTAGTTTTGGGAGGTTCGCTTGGCAGGACAGAAGCAACTGGTCGTGGTGTAATGATATCTGCATTAGTCGCCATGGAAAAAATGAAAATCAATCCTTTCAATGCTACATGTGCCATACAAGGTTTTGGAAATGTTGGTTCTTGGGCCGCACAGTTGATCAGTGAACGTGGCGTAAAAGTTGTCGCAATTAGTGACATTTCTGGCGCCTATTATAACGATAATGGAATCAATATAGAAGAAGCTATTGTATACAGAGATGCTAACAACAAAACACTTGAAGGGTTTGAAGGAGCAGAGAAAATTGATGCTGACGACTTATTGAGTTTGGAAGTTGATGTATTGATTCCTGCTGCCATGGAAGACGTAATTACCAAGCACAATGCGAAAAAAATCAATGCCAAATTAATTGTTGAAGGAGCTAATGGACCTACCTCCGCCAAAGCGGATATCATCCTACAGGATAAAGGCATCATGGCTGTTCCCGATATTTTAGCAAATGCTGGTGGCGTAACCGTATCATACTTTGAGTGGGTACAAAATAGGTTAGGCTACAAATGGACACGTGAAAGAGTTAGTAGAAGATCCGATCGTATTATGAAAGGGTCGTTCAACAAAGTCTATGAAGTGTCTCAACAATACGATGTATCTTTGCGGATTGCAGCATATATAGTTGCTATAGAAAAAGTATCTGACACATATAAATATAGAGGAGGATTTTAAATCCTAAGCGTTTTATCACCTATGACCATACATAAAGAAGGAAGAAAACTACTGTTCGTAATGTTGGTAGTGCTGTTTGCAATCAATGCTGCAGTTTCTTATTTTTTACCTGCAATGGAGCTTGTACAACAACTCACATTGATAGCCAGTTTGATTATTTACATACTGGTTCTTCAGTTTTTTAGAAACCCAAGCATCACTATTGATCGAGATGAAAACCTTGTTTTATCTCCGGCAGATGGTAAAGTGGTGGTGATTGAAAAGACTACGGAAGATGAATTTTTTAAAGATGAGAGAATCCAGATTTCTGTTTTCATGTCTCCTCTGAATGTTCATCTTTGTCGTACACCAATTGGTGGTATCGTGAAGTTTTTCAAATACCATGCAGGTAAATACTTGGTAGCTTGGCACCCTAAATCAAGTACCGAAAATGAAAGGACTACCATGGTAGTTGAAAACAAAGCAGGCGTACAGGTACTTGTTCGTCAAATTGCTGGTGCAGTGGCTCGTCGGATCAAATGGTATGTAAACGAAGGTGATGCACTTGGTCAAGGCAATGAATATGGCTTTATCAAATTCGGGTCGAGGTTGGATATCTACTTACCCCTTGATGCTGAGATCTTGGTTGACTTAGAGCAAAAAACTAAAGGCGGAAGAACCGTATTAGCAAAATTGAAATAACTAAGTCAAGAATTTAGAACCAAGATAATAGACACGAAAGTCCCTTTTTCTAAAAAGAAAGAGGGACTTTCGTTTTTAGAAAAAATGTAAAAAAACTTATCCCTAAGTATTAAGATGACAACAAGGGACGAATTAGATTTATGATATGACAATGATTAATAAATATTCATTTTCTATTTTTCTTTACGCAACAATTTTTCTGTTAAGTACTCCCATCTTCTCTCAAGATACTCTTGTATTAAGAAGTGGTCGAAGAGTTCCGTTTACTAAAATCAATGAATACTCAGATCTCATTCAAGTAAAAGACTATCAGCAAAATAAACTCATAGACTTCCTCCCCGAATCAATTATTGGGTACAGTCAAGCTTTAAAAGATGAAACCTATTTTTTAATTTTTGAGCCAGAAGGACAAAATCGAGGAGAGTACTTGTTTGTCGAACGATTAGAAGTAGGAGTAATCACTCTCTATGCTAAAGAAAGAGGTGGTTTCACACTATATGCTGAGAAAAACAATAGTTTGTTTGAGATATACAATATCCAAAGTAACAAAACCATTAAAGGTGACAATTTGAGTCAATTCAAATCCATAATCTCAGATGACCAAGAATCTGAAGAATACGTAAGTTCATCAGGTTTTAAATTCAAAACCAAAGAAATACAAAAAGTCATACAATACTATAACCGTAGAAATTATCAAGATCATCAACCATCATCAGAAGATGTATTGAGCACCATATATTTTTATCGTACCAAATTTCAAAAGACTAAAGAAAAAATTCGTATCAAACTAAACGGCCAACTACATGAGTTATATATAGAAGACTTTATTCAGCTTGATTTACCAATCAACCATGCAAGCAAGCTTACTTTTTTTGATAGTCATGTACGCAACGACATTATATTGTCTGGAGGTCTGAAAGACCAATTTTATGAAGTACTCTATGACCCTCGAGATAATGTTTTTCAGCTTGATCCTAAAGACGGAACAGAACTACATTTCGAATTCAATGGCATCAAGGAAAAGGTAATTAACCAAATCGGCAAAGACTAACATAAAAATACTCCCTTCTAATAAGAGGCCCTTTTCGTTTATGAAAGGTTCTTAAGTAAGACCACTTCTTTATCTGTCAATAATCTCCATTTCCCACGCGGAAGATCTTTTTTGGTCAATGACCCGTACATGGTACGGTCAAGCTTTGTCACCTCATAACCGAAGTTTTCAAAGATTCTTCTTACAATTCTATTACGACCAATGTGTATTTGGACTCCTATAAGCATCTTGCTAGCATCAAGAATTACAATCTCGTCTACTTCAGCAGGACCATCATCTAAAGTGACCCCATTAGAAATATCTTCAAAATGATTAGCCGTAAGCGGCTTGTCCAATTCTATTTGATAAATCTTTTTGATTTTATATGACGGGTGGGTCAATTTCTGTGACAATAATCCATCGTTGGTCAGTAATAATAGGCCGGTTGTATTTCTATCCAATCGACCAACAGGATAAACTCTTTCATTGCAAGCACCTTTGACCAACTCCATGACCGTACGCCTTTCTTCTGGGTCGTCCATGGTACTGATGTAATCTTTGGGCTTGTTGAGCAACACATAAGCGAAATTCTGTGGAGAGATCACTTTTCCATTGTATTTGACCTCATCACTCCGTTCGATCTTTAAACCCATCTCAGTCACTACCTTCCCATTGACTTGGATTTTTCCTTCCTCAATCAATTTGTCAGCATCTCTTCTAGAGCAGACACCAGCATTGGCGATATACTTGTTGATCCTTGCTGGAAAAGAAATAGAAGTTACTTTTTCAGGAGCGGCTTTTTGATTTCGTTGTTTGCGTTGCATGCTGCAAAGCTAGGGAAAGAAGAAGGATTATTCTTTTTCTTCTCCAATTTCGTTTTCACTCTCAATAAAGTCCTTGATAGTAGGAAGTTCATTGATATTATTAATACCAAAGTAGTCTATGAAATTTTGGCTAGTCCCATAAATAATAGGACGACCAACAGCTTCTGATTTTCCTTGTATCTCTATGAGCTCCTTTTCTAAAAGCTTTTGAATCGAATAATCACAACTCACTCCCCGGACTTGCTCAACTTCAGACTTGGTCACAGGCTGCTTATATGCAATAATCGCCAATGTTTCCAACGCAGAGTTAGAAAGTCGTTTTTTAGATTGTTGTTTTAGCAGTATTCCGATACTAGTCTGATAAGCTGGCTTAGTCAAAAATTGATACCCTCCTCCGCTAAGGAGGGGTTCAAATGAGTAATCGTCTGAAGCATATTTTCCTTTCAAAGCCACAATCGCCGAATCAATATCATTCATCGGTACATCAGCTTCAAACATTTCAGAAAGACATTCTCTGATTTCATTTTCTCCAATTGGTTTTGGAGAGCAAAAAATCAATGCTTCAATATGATTGGAAAGAAAGTCCAATTAACCGTTTTGTTTCAACTTAGAGTCAATAGACATAGTAGTGTGAGGCACAGCTCTCAACCTTTCTTTACTGATCAACCTACCACTCTCTTTACAGATGCCATAAGTTCCGTTTTTGATTCGAATCACGGCATTCTCCAAATTAGAAATAAACTTTTGCTGTCTAGCTGCCAATTGATTCAAACTTTCCTTTTCGGCAGTGTCTGCACCATCCTCTAGTGTTTTGACGTTCCCAAACGAACTGTCTGTTCCAGAATCTTTACTTTTCGTTAATGACTCCTTGATGTAATTCAACTCATTCCAAGCTTTTTCAAGTTTTTCGTTGATCAATCCTTCGAATTCTTTCAGCTCATCGTCTGAATATCTGTTTTTCTCTCCTTTACTCATAGTTAACAGGTCTACTTGTAATTAATATTTGCGCTAATCTAACCCAACAGGTCTAAAAAGTAAAGCAAAACTTTCTCTCCGTTTTATTAATTATCCACATAAATTGTAGAAATAAATGAATTCGCCTTAATTCTAGCTAATAAACGATTAATGACATGAAAAATTATACCTGTTTATACTTCATATCTTTGATTTTGGTTTTAGTAAGCACGAATCTTTTTTCACAAAACATCAAAGGAAAGCAAGGTGTTGCCTTAGTCATTCATGGAGGAGCAAGTAACATCCAACAAGGAAGTCTAAGTCCAGAAAAAGAACAAGCTTATCATTTGAAACTGAAAGAGGCACTAAACGAAGGCTATCGAATGTTAGGGCAAGGTAAGTCAGCTGAAGAAGTAGTTGTCAAAGTTATTTCAATATTGGAAGATTCACCTTTGTTCAATGCTGGAAAAGGCGCGGTTCTTACGAACACAGAAGAGAATGAACTCGATGCTTCTATCATGAATGGGACAGGTGAAGCTGGTGCTGTAGCAAGTGTCAAAACAATCAAAAACCCAATCAAGGCTGCACAGGCTGTCATGAACAAATCCGATCATATAATGATGGCAGGTAGAGGAGCAGAAACATTTGCTGAAAGCGTTAAACTAGAGATCGTCAACCCAAGTTACTTTAAGACCGCCGAAAGGTTAGAATCCCTGAAAAGAGTACAAGAAAAAGAATTGCCTGGACAAGAAGGCGGTACCCAAAACTGGGAAGATGACCAACAAGGAACTGTTGGAGCTGTCGCATTAGATAAGACTGGAAACATCTGCGCTGGTACTTCTACCGGCGGAATGACGAATAAGAAATTTGGTCGAATTGGAGACGCCCCGATCATTGGAGCAGGAACATACGCTGACAATGCTACCTGTGGAATATCAGCAACAGGGCATGGCGAGTTCTTTTTGAGGTATCTAGTCGCTTATGACATCTCTGCCCTCATGAAATACAAAGAGATGAACTTAGAAGAAGCTTCCTATGAAGTAATTTCTAATAAAATGGTGCAAAAAGGGGGAGAAGGTGGTATTATTGGTATTGACAAAAAAGGTAATATATCAATGACATTTAATACCACGGGAATGTTTCGCGGTTATATCAACAAACCCTACCAACCACATTCTTTAATTTATAAAAGGTATTAATTGGCCCATCCTTCTCTATCCAAACTTCGATACTGAATAGCCTCTGCTAAATGCTCAATTTGAATATCCTCTTTGCCAGCCAAATCAGCGATCGTTCTTGAGACTTTTAAGATTCGGTCATAGGCACGAGCAGATAGCCCTAATTTCTCCATAGCCGTTTTCAATAGTCCCTTTCCTGCCTGATTTATTTGACAAACAGATTTCACCATCTGAGAATTCATCATAGCATTATTAAATATTTCTGGATGCTCTTTGAACCTTTCTTCTTGAATCATCCGTGAATCAATAACTCGCTTTCTGATCTCTTCGCTACTTTCCGTTTTACGGTCTTCAGTCAGTTGGTCAAAACTTACAGGTGTTACTTCCACATGCAAATCGATTCTATCCAACAAAGGACCGCTCACCTTGTTCAAATACTTCTGAACTATCCCTGGACCACACACACATTCCTTTTCTGGATGATTATAATACCCACACGGGCAAGGGTTCATGCTAGCAATGAGCATAAAATTAGCTGGGAATTCAATCGAAATTTTAGAACGTGAGATCGTAACGCGCCTTTCTTCCAATGGTTGGCGCATCACCTCCAATACCGTCCTTTTAAATTCTGGTAATTCATCCAAAAACAAAACCCCATTATTGGCAAGGGAAATCTCACCAGGCTGAGGAATACTTCCTCCTCCAACTAAAGCCACATCACTAATCGTATGATGAGGTGCCCTAAATGGGCGAGAAGCAATCAATGAAGAATTCTCTTTTAATTGACCAGCCACTGAATGAATCTTGGTTGTTTCTAAAGATTCATACAAGGAGAGAGGGGGCAATATGGAAGGCAGTCTCTTGGCTAACATGGTTTTTCCTGCTCCTGGAGGCCCTATCATGATCACATTGTGACCACCCGCAGCAGCTATCTCTAATGAACGTTTGATATTTTCTTGGCCCTGTACATTGGAAAAATCAGCCGCATATTCGTTGACGTGCGTCTGAAACATATCACGGGTATCATAAAACAATGGTGTAATGATTTTTTTTCCTGTCAAATGTCCAACAGCATCAGACAAGCTACTCACTGATATGACATCCAAATTGTCAACAATGGCCGCTTCGGAGGCATTTTCCTTCGGAAGAATGATTTTTTTGAAGCCCCTTTTTCTTGCCTCAATGGCAATAGGTAAAGCTCCTTTTATTGGGCGGATCGTTCCATCCAATGCCAGCTCTCCCATTATAATGTACTCTTCCAAATCTGGCACTTCAATCTGTCCAGAAGCTCTAAGTACTCCCATAGCAATTGGAAGGTCATATGAAGAGCCTTCCTTCTTGATATCTGCAGGTGCCAAATTGATAATCGTCTTTTGACGTGGCATGAAAAAGCCATTTTGTTTCAAGGCCGATTCGACACGGTGTTCACTTTCCTTGACTGCAGAGTCTGGCAAGCCTACCATGTAAAAATTGGTGCCCGCTAAGACATTGGCTTCTATCGTGATGATATGTGCATCTACTCCGTAAACGGCGCTACCGTAGGTTTTTGCTAGCATGTTTTTGTACTACTCGTGGGCTCTCAACTGCTTGTTATAAATCTAGTTCTTAATCCAATGGGATACCAAAGGTCTCAAGATTTGTTTTTGAGTTGTTCGATGATATCGTCTTTTTCTTTCAACTCCTTTTTTAAACTTCGGATATGAATACCATCAATTATCAATGCGGCACCAAAGAGAATAGTGCCAATTCCAGCCATTTTGAGTACAAAAGCCATCAATCCAACCCACGTATCAATCCAATCCCATTTCCAATTCAAAACAAGATCCTCATAAAAGATCCCTAAAAAAGCAGCAAAAATAAAGAAGGCGATATATATACCGTAAAAGAATGGCTTTAATTTTTTCATGCTGATTTTTGGGTGCTGGTCTAGAGTTTATTTTTAATTGCTCGTTGCTGTCGGACAAGATAATGAAACTTATAAAAATCTTTTTACTCTTTGTTTTCTTTCTCAAAATAGCGGCACATTAATGAAATTTCACATTCACTACATTTGGGTTTTCGTGCTAGGCAAATATACCTTCCATGCAGGATGAGCCAATGATGCGCTTTTGGGATATGTTCCTCTGGGATATGCTTGACCAATTGTTTCTCAACTTCTAGTGGTGTCTTTGCAGTTTGGGTTACTAATCCCAAACGTTTGGATACTCTAAATACGTGGGTATCAACTGCCATTGTTGGCTGATTAAATACCACAGAAGCTATGACATTTGCCGTTTTTCTTCCAACTCCAGGTAGCTTTTGCAAATCATTGAGGTCACTTGGAATCTCAGAATTGAAATCTTCTACTAGCATTTTGGCCATGCCCAAAAGGTGTTTTGTCTTATTATTGGGGTAGGAAATAGATCTGATATAGGGGAAGAGCTCGTCAAAATCTGAGACGGCCAAGTCTTCTACCTTAGGGAAGGTCTCAAAAATAGCTGGCGTCACTATATTGACTCTCTTGTCAGTGCATTGTGCACTAAGTGCAACCGCTACTATTAGTTGATAGGGGCTTTCATAATGCAACTCAGTTTCTGCACTAGGATTGTTTTCACTGAAATAGTTAATAAAGAATTCGTATCGCTCCTTTTTGGTCATGGTTCGAAATTACGCAAAGACAGAAATACAAAGACTATTAAATCAGATTCTCTATTTAGATTTTTGATTAATGGAGTACAACAGTGAATAATTCAAGATATTACTCAAGGTATTTTCTGAAGGTTTGAATGTTACCTGGTCTAACATCCCTGCGTCTAGTTGAAGGTCGGAATACTTAGATTCCAAATCAGAATCGCAGATTATAGCCTCCTTTATTTCAATATTTTCTTTTGCTGTAGTCTCCCCATATACATAACGTATAAGGTCATTTTCGGTGAACAGTTTGATCATAAGTGATATTCAATTTTTCCATTTTCTTACGCAAATTGATCAAAGCGTATCGCATTCGACCCAGTGCAGTATTAATACTCACATCTGTCGTCTCTGCAATGTCTTGAAAGCTCATTTGCATATAGTGTCTCATTATCAATACCTCCTTTTGGGTCTCTGGTAGTTCTTGTACCAGATCCTTTAGAAGTGCATTGGTATCCTGTTTGATCTGAAGAGACTCGATAGACTCCTCTGCAAAGTCAAGTGTATTAAACACCCCACTTCCATCTTCCATTACAATCGTTGGATACCTCTTATCCCTACGGAAAAAGTCGATAGCAAGGTTATGTGCTATTCGTAAAACCCACGGAAGAAACTTCCCTTCTTCGTTATACTTACCAGATTTGACCGTATTGACCACTTTGATAAATGTATCTTGAAGTAAATCTTCCGCAATATACTTGTCTTTTACGATCAAATATATCGTTGTGAAAACTCTTGACTTATGACGAGACACTAATTCCTCAAAAGCCGGTTCGCTTCCATCCTTGTAACGTGATACCAATAAACTATCACTAACACTCAAATTATTCATAATACCTGTGTTTTAAACGTAATGTTCTAATACATATTGCTTGGCTAGTTTTAGAAAATTATGATTACAGGATAATAATCACCAAAAGCATTGGTTAAGGTAGGTGACTCCAATAAAATATAATGGATAAGTTATATTTAGCGAAGAAATTGTACCAAACACTTTCGACAAGTAACAGGGTATGTTCGATTAATAAGACATCACAGAACTAATTGACCCCCAAAGGGGTTACAAATATAAATAAAAAAAATATCATGAAAGCAATATGGAACGGGGCGGTTATCGCCGAAAGTCAGGATACAATAGTCATAGAAAATAATCATTATTTCCCTGCAGAGTCAATCAACCAAACATATTTCAAAGAGAGTGGCACACAATCTAATTGCCCATGGAAAGGAATGGCAAGCTATTATTCACTTGAAGTGGAGGGAAAAGAAAATCCAGATGCTGCCTGGTATTACCCAAAAGCTTCTGAACTGGCCAAACAAATAGAAGGGTATGTTGCCTTTTGGAAAGGTGTTGAAGTGAATTAGGAGTATAACCAATCCATAAAAAAGCTGTCCTACCCATAAGGGTAAGACAGCTTTTTTATGGATTGGTTGGTTAATCTATTTGATTTCCCTGAATATAAGTCACAGCTCTCTCCGTAGACGAGATGTTGATTGATTCAATACCAAACTCTACACTTCCTTCATCAAAGATCAACCCATCATAGGAACCTATTAAAGTTCCCCCATCCACTAACTCAATATCATTTGTTCCAAATACATTGAAGGTATTATCACTAACAACTTTGTTTTGCAGTCTAATACGAAATGAAAACACTACACTTCCATCAGTCAATGTATGCTCAGTCACGTCTGATAATTGCAAATAATACTCCCAACCTAAAAGTGGTGTCATTTGAATAGCTTGTTGATTTGGGTTATACAAGATTATCCCTTGATTAACTGATGATTGATAATTATCTCCCTTGATATCAAAATAATCTGACTGAGATACGTACTGATACTCTCCTTGTTCCTCATTGATAGGGATTTCAAAATAATCTCCATCATAACATGAAATGAATAGTAATGGTGATATTAATATAATTAAGTATTTCATGATGGTTATTTTCTTTTGTCAGAATAAATTTTCCAATGTGCTACAAACTGAAACAAGCCATTTGATAGATCTAGGTCCTCATAATCTCCAGATTGAAAAATATCAATCAATCCATAATTATATCTAAACGTCAGGTTCACCACCCCAGTACTAATACCAAAGCCTGCTAAAATGCCAGCATCAAAATTGTTCATGTCAGAAATTGATGTTCGCTCTACCCCACTGTCAAAATGCCACCATGGTGTGTAAGTTTCGGCTGATAATAACGTACTGACATACCCACCTGTTTGGAAATACAGCATATCATGAATCTTGAGATTAATCGGCAAATTGAATTTCAAATAATCTGTAGAAAAAGAGATGCTTTCATCACCTTTCACTGCGCCCAAATCATGCAAAACAGTTGTTCTTTCAACATAATGTCCGCCCATCATGGAATACACAAATTCTGGTTGTATTGAAATTAGGTCTGATACATGAATGATTGCAAACATCCCAAGATCAATCGTTAATCTACTAGAGACTTGGTCGTATTCTACAGTTCTATTTGCATATTCAATGGTCTGGTTACTGCCTAGTAATTGCGCAAAATTAATGGAATGCTCCAATCCAATTTCTACTTGTACAGTCTTAGATTCTTCTTGAGCCCATACTTGCAGATGAGTACTCAGCAGCACAGTGAAAATTAAGCTACTTAAAATTTTAGGTTTCATAAGTCAAAATTATAGGGTTAGTTATATAACTAAGACAGCAAATTATAACAATCCCTCAATCAAAGAATAGATATTTTACCTATAGTAACTACCTCTTACTATTGATTAAGAAACGAACCGTTTGATAACATGAGTGCTATTCATCACTATAACAATTAAACACACTTAAAATCACGCCAGTGCAGACAAGTCTTTCATGTTGAAATGTCCAAAACTGAAATCACACTGTTCATTATTGAACGGGTTTTATTGTTGATAAAATCATATGTGTCTGATTCATTGGTATTTGAATAACTGGTATAGAGTTGGCAACACTATTAATGAAAACATCAAAGACTTGAAACATGTTCAAAAATTACCTACGAGTAACGTTCAGAAATCTAACTAAGAATAAAAGCTATGTCATCATCAATACATTTGGCCTTGGGATCGCAATAGCTTGTTGTATTACTTCCTATCTACTGGTGGGATTCAATGTAGAGTTTGACGATTTCCATAAAGACAAAAAAGTGGAAAACATATTCAGGGTACATACCCATGTCTTGCTAAATGGCTCTGACAAACGGATAGCTGTCAGTACACCTTCACCAGTAGGCCCAATGGTAGCGCAGGACATAGCCGGAATCAAAAGTTATCTCAGATATGGAGGGAGTATGTCAGGTGGTGCCAGTGTCAGCTATGTCGATGAGCAAACTGGGGTCAACAATACTTTCGGTGAAAACATCAACTATGCGGATAGTAACTTTTTTGAGATGTTTGATTTTCCTTTGGTAACTGGAAGTCCAGAAGCTTTTAAAGATCTTCAAAGCATATATATTAATCAAGATATTGCGCTCAAATATTTTGGGGATGAAGATCCAATTGGAAAAATCCTGACGTTAGGTTTTGCTCGAGGAGTAGAAAAGAAAGCTGTCATTGGAGGTGTCTTTGATAAGATCTCAGTCAATTCTTCAATAGTACCTAGTATGCTGGTTAGGTTTGAACACTTCGTGGAATTACGGGAAATGGATATGGCAGCATGGGGTGATTGGAATGTCCCCGCTACATTTGTCGAACTAGAAGACCCAAGCCAAGCAGAAAATATTGCCAGTCAATTTGATAAATACTTTGAACTCCGAAACGAAAGTTTCAAGGAGCAGGAAATACAACAGGTCACTTTGGAACCTTTCAAAAGCTCTATTGATAGCAGTAATTTAGTTTGGACCTATCTCAATACTCCTATACAAATTGAGCCCTTGATTTTATTCATTGTGCTCGCACTAATGATCCTGTTGATTGCCTGTTTCAATTTGACCAACACGTCTATTGCTATGATAGGTAGTCGCCTCAAAGAAATTGGCGTTAGAAAATCGATGGGCGCCAACAAGACCCAAATTATTACCCAATTTTTGTTTGAAACGGTTATCGTTACCTTGCTTTCATTAGTTGTAGGCTATATAGTTTCAACTATTCTAGTTCCTGAGTTTTCCGCTATGTGGGATCTTCCTTATGGTATTTCTGATTTAAGTAGTGTCAACCTCATCATGACATTACTATTCATTGTCGTGATGACTTCCCTATTGGCAGGTGTATATCCAGCACTATTTAGTTCGAGACTCAACACCATATCCCTACTCAAAGGCACTGTCAAAATCAAGGGAACAGGTATGTTAACAAGAGCATTAGTTGCAACACAATTTGCTATATCTGTAATTGTATTAATTGGTGGTGTTGTATTCATACAAAATTCAGCCTTTCAAGAAGCCATAGATTTTGGGTATGACAAGAAATCACTGATGGTAATAGATATTCAAAATGAAAGTGAATACACCACCCTAACCGCCAAAGCTCAAAGTAACCCCGACATTTTGGAAATTGGTTCTACTGAACATCATCTTGGGATGAGCACCTACAATAACCCTGTTACATTTGAGAGCCAAGATTATGACGTCAGCCATTTAGAATTTGGCAAAAATTATTTTGAGACTATGAACTTCGAGTTTATCCACGGACGTCCTTTGGATTATGACAAGTCCAATGATTTCAATGACGGGGTAGTTGTAAGCCGTCAACTACTAAAAACGCTCAATATTCAAGGAGACCCGATTGGACAAACACTAACAATTCGTGAAAACAGAAAACGAATAGTGGGTGTCATAGAAGACTTTGTTGATAATGTTTATCGCTCCAAAGACCCACAACCCTTCCTGTTTTACCCTACTGTAGGGCCAAGGTGGAAAAGTATCATTGTCAGAGCAGATGAGAAAAATATAGAAGAGGTAGATCAATACCTTGAACAGATTTGGAAAGAAACCTACCCGACCAAGCCTTATTCAAGCAGGTTTCAAGAAGATATTGTGTTGGCCGACACCAAACAAACCAATGGAAACTTGAAAAACATTTTTCTATTTCTTACCATACTGGGTGGCTTGTTATCGGTTTCTGGGATTTATTCCTTGGCATCACTCAACATCGCAAAACGTAAAAAAGAAATCGGAATCAGAAAAGCACTAGGCGCGAGTATGCGAAACATCTTGGTCATGATGAATCGTGAATTTATGATTGTTTTGGTTGTCTCTGGCATCATGGGAGGGGTTGGTGGCTACTATGGCACCAATTGGATACTGGATTTGATCTATGCATTTCACGTATCAGTTCAAATGTTGCCCATCATTCTCAGTGCTATGGTTATAATAATCATTGGCATCACAACGACTAGCTTTACCATCTACAGAGGTGCATTATCCAACCCAACAGATACCTTACGCAACGAATAATTACTATCCGAGCCAGACATATGTTTGGCTCGGATGATTCTACATCTTTTCTCCCTTCACCAAAAAACTGTCTTCAATAGATTCGTCTTTTAGATGGATGAACTTTTTACGCTCCTCGTCCATCATATAACCTTCCAAATCTTCTTGACTTTCAAAGGATAAAAAGTGCATTTCATAAGGCGTTTCGTCATTGCACGCAATTAGGCTGTTCGCATCAGGTCGAATTCTATAAATCAACCTGCCTTTGTGTTTGTCTAACAGTGGCAAGGCATAATCCTCAAACAACAAAAATGAATCTTCTTTTCCTTCCTTGAGGTATACAAATTGAGTTATGTAAATCATGATTTTGGTATTTAATCTTGGTCATTAATCTTATCTAAATATACATTGTATTCCGTTGCTCACGTAGGGGTAACATCATTTATATCATATAATAGTCGATATAATTTCGTATATTTAGAATACTGCTTTTCCAACCAACCCAACCTACCATGCAGCAAGTACTAGTCTTTCTATGCCTCACTCTATCATATTCGGCCTTCTCCCAAATAAATGAAGACTTCTCAGATGGAGATATTACCTCCAACCCTACATGGACTGGTGATATCGCCTTATTTGAAATCGAAACTGACGCAGATAACCTGACGCTACATTCCAATGGACCATCCGCCAGTGATGCCCTCCATCTCTCCACTACCAATTCAGAGCTAAACAATACCACATGGCAAATATTGGTTGATATGCGGTTTAGTCCCTCGTCCAGTAACAAAATACAGGTGTATCTGGTTAGTGATCAAAGTAATCTAGAAGAATCGCTCAATGGGTATTATATCGAAATAGGGCAAAGTGGAAGTGATGAAATCAAGCTGATTAGGCAAGATGGGAATACAAAGAACACATTGTTCACAGGTACTTCTCAACTCTCTGGAAATGTATTGGTCAATCTCAGAGTTACACGAGATGGGTTAGCCAATTGGTCAGTATTTGCGGATATAACAGGTGGCGAGACATTTCAGTCAGAAGGCCCCAGTTTTATGGATGATACACATTTGACTACCTCATATTTTGGGTTGGTCTGTCATCATACCAGTACAAGAAATGACCTATTCTATTTCGATGATATATCTATTCAAACCGAGGAGGCTCCTTTTAGTACAGCTAGTGTTGTAGTCGAATCAGCCAACAGTCTCAACCTTACCTTCAATCAATCTTTAGACCAATCAAGTGCTGAGACATTAAGCAACTACTCTTTGAGTGCTGGATATGGCAATCCAATATCAGCTGAACTAATCCCTGACC
>JAOPTS010000060.1:0-55985 GCA_051531955.1 Reichenbachiella sp. | reverse complement strand
AGGATTTTCTTCCTCATCTGATCGCCATTTTTGTTTTTGCCGCGGTTACCGCCTTGTTTTATTCTCCAGCCATTCTTGGTAAAAAAGAGTTGCCTCAGCATGATATAATGCAATGGAAAGGGGGGGCCCATGAAGTTTTAGAATATAAGAATAAGACTGGAGAAACTGCTCTTTGGACCAATTCGATGTTCAGTGGTATGCCATCTTACTTGGTGCACTCTGAATTTGAAAGTGAATTAACAGTCTACATACATAAAGCCTTATCACTATTCTTTCCTCACCCATTCAATTCGATGTTTTTGGCATTTTTGTCCTGCTACATTATGTTGTTGGTGTTTGGAGTTAGACCCTATTTAGCGATTACAGGTGCATTCGCTTTTGGATTGACCTCTTTTAGTATTATATCGTTGGGAGCAGGGCATAACGCCAAAGTGATAGCGGTATCCTTGATGCCGTTGATACTGGCAGGAGTTCATGCTGCTTTTACTAAAAGAAGGCTGCTTGGGTTTGCATTGACGGCATTGGGTATGGCTTTGCAATTGAGAGTGAATCACTTGCAAATCACCTATTATTTGATGCTGATGATTTTGATCTATGGTATTGTATGGTTAGTGGATGCAATTAAAGAAAAGACATTAGCAGATTTTGGCAAAACAGTTGCCATCTTGATAGTAGCTGTTGTGATTGGAGTAGGGGCTAACATCGGTAGGCTATGGACTATATCAGAGTATAGTGCGTTTTCGATTAGAGGAAAATCAGAGCTGACGAGTACTGGTGAGGCAAGTACAGGGTTGGATAAGGATTATGCATTTCAATACAGTAATGGGATTTTTGAGCCATTGGTGATGTTCATTCCCAATTTTTTCGGTGGTACCTCTCAACAAGATTTAGGTAAGAATTCTAATTTAGAAAAAGCCATGCTTGCGCAAGGTATGTCAAGGCAACAGGTCAAGCAGCAAGTCCAAGCAGCTCCAGCTTATTGGGGAGATCAGCCCATGACAGCCCCATACTATGCAGGCGCGATCACAGTCTTTCTTTTCGTATTGGGAATGTTGGTACTGGATAAAAAATACAGATACTGGTTAATTGGTGTGGTAGGCTTCTCTATTATGCTCAGTTGGGGCAAGAATTTTGAGATTTTCAATTATCTCATGTTTGATTATTTGCCAGGCTATAATAAGTTCAGGTCAGTGACCTTTGCTATTATCATGGCGATCTTGGCCATGGTGATTGGAGGGTTTATAGGGCTGGAGAAGTTGCTGTCCAGCGATTGGAACAAAGATTTACAAAAGAAGTTGTTTATAGCAGTTGGAGCGACTGCTGGTTTTGCTTTGTTAGCCGCTGTATTTGCAGGGATGGGATCATATCAAGGAGCGATTGATGTTAGATTGTCGTCATACCCTGCATGGTTTTTAGAAGCTTTGAGAGCAGATAGAGCTTCTCTACTGAGAGTGGATGCATTTAGGACACTTATTTTGATTGTAGGCTTTGTGTCTGTGATTTGGTTTAAGATCAAAGGCAAGTTGTCTCAGGTTTTGGCATTCTCTTTAATGGCTGTATTAGTATTGATTGATATGGTAGGGGTTGATAAAAGATACTTAGACAGTGATTCATTCAAGAGAAAGTCAAAACAAACGGAATTTTCGCTAAGTGAAGCTGATAAAGTAATCAAAAATGATACTGATCCAAATTATAGAGTACTCAACTTGATAAATCCATTTAATGATGCTGTGACATCTTACAATCACAAATCAATAGGTGGTTATCATGGTGCTAAGATGAATAGGTATCAAGACTTGATCGAAAGACATATCTCTCCTGAAATGCAAGCACTAATTGCCGATTTGCAGTCAGGTAAATTTACTGGGAATAAGGGGCAGGTAATCAATATGCTCAATGCGAAATATTTCTTAGCGGGTGATAAAGCCAATGCCGTTATCCCTAATCAATCTGCAAACGGCAATGCATGGTTTGTTGGAGAGGTTGTCCCTGTTTCCAATCCTGATGAAGAAATTGGTCAATTAGGAACAATTGACACAAAGTCTCAAGCCATTGTGAATACTGTAGAGTTTAGTGATGTCGCTACTATTGCAGATAACACAGCGACTATTTCATTGACGAGCTATTTGCCTAACGAATTGAAGTATACATCAAGCTCAAGTAACGATGCTTTAGCAGTCTTCTCAGAAATCTACTATCCAAAAGGGTGGAAGGCAACTGTAGATGGAAATAAAGTAGATATACTTAGAGCCAATTATGTGTTGAGAGCTTTAGAAATTCCAGCAGGTTCACATGAAATAGTATTCAGTTTTGAACCAAAATCTTACGCTATTGGTAGTATGATGACCTGGGGATTCAATGTCTTGCTGATTCTGCTTGTATTTGGCTCCCTTGGGTTGATCTATTTCAATTCAAACAAGAGTAATATTGATATCAAGTAAGACTATTTTCTTTCGCAATATAAAATGTAATGTCTAGGAGTGAAACGTCTTAAGATTGGTCTAATTCCAATTTTGCCAACTTTCAGTACCCATTTTTCGCTTTTAATGATTTTCCAGCCTGCTTTATCTAGAAGCATGTCAAACTGACGAGCTTCAAATTCGTGGTAATGCCTGTCATAAGGGTCTTTTGGATTCCAATATGCTTTTGAAAACCATAGGTTCAGAGGGACGGATACTACAAGCTTCTTGGCTTTTATTGATTTTATTAGAGGAAATGGAGAGACCATATGTTCAAAAATTTGAAAAGCTGTCACAACGTCAAAATTGTCGTCTTTGACAATGTCATATTCCAAGTCCAAATCTTGGTTTTCCTTAGTGTTGGTTACATCATAGTCCATTTCAATCAGCTGTTCTGAAAATGGGTTGGTTTGACCAATGTCTAAAATTTTGTCAGACTTTTTCACAATCCCTGACATGAAGTCCATCGTCTTATCAAACCTGATTTGAGATTTCTTTTTGTAACTTTTTTCGAAAGGCTTAGGCATTATTTTGTTGATTCTAAAGCTATAAAATGATCAATGATTCTCTCAGAGGTTTTACCGTCCCATAGTTCCGGGATTTCTGAATTTTTCCAATTGTTACTTGCAATGGCAGCTATACTTTTTTCAAGCAATTCAATATCGTCTCCAATCAATATGCTAGACCCGATACTTACAGTTTCGGGTCTTTCTGTGTTCTTTCTAAGGGTCAAGCAAGGTGTCTTGAGATAAGTTGCTTCTTCCTGTATTCCACCTGAATCTGTAATGACAGCCTTGCTATGTTTTAACAAATAGATGAAGTTGAGATACCCTTGCGGGTCGACTAGATTAATGTTTTTGAATTTTTGATCAGTTTTTTTCAGTGTATTGAGTGTTCTGGGGTGGATAGGGAATACGATTTTTTTATCGCCAACAAACTCATCTAGTTTTTTAAGTAGGTTCACTAATGCATCAAACGAATCTACATTAGACGGCCTGTGAAGCGTTAATAAATAAAACTCCTTTTCTTCCAATTCCAATTCATTATAGAATGTTGGTTTTTGGAGCTTGTCCAAATTATAGATCAAGGTATCTATCATGGTATTACCTACTCTGAAGATACTTTCTTCTTTCTTGCCTTCGCTTAGTAGGATAGAAGATGCATTCTCAGAGGTTGTGAAAAAGTAATCCGAAATAGAATCAGTCACCATTCTATTGATCTCTTCTGGCATAGTCAGGTCATATGACCTTAACCCAGCTTCAACATGTGCTACTTTTAGGTTAAGTTTTTTTCCTACGAGTGAACAAGCGACCGTGGAATTAACGTCACCCACAACCAGTATGCAATCGGTTTTGATAGAGTTAACAAACTCTTCGAACTTCACCATAATTTCTGCAGTTTGCACCGCGTGGCTACCTGATCCTACTTGTAGGTTGATTTCAGGAGCAGGGATGTTCAATTCATCAAAGAAGGTTTGACTCATTTTTTTGTCATAATGCTGGCCTGTATGGACTAGGTCATAATCGATATTTACTCCTTTAGATTTTCTATTATTTATCTCTCGAATAATAGGAGCAATCTTCATGAAGTTGGGTCTAGCTCCTGCAATTATTGTGATGTGCATATCGCCTTTTGTATTAAATGAATTGAATTAAATGTTAGTGCCGCTAAATTGAATTAATTTTGGGTAACGGTAATAGTTTTTTGCCAAAAAATAAAAAATGAAAGAAAATTGAAGGGGAAGATATTGATGCTCTTGAATGAGCATTATCCAAGTGATATTAGAGTTCTGAAAGAATCTAGATCATTGATAAATGCAGGCTATGAAATTACCTTGTTATGCCTTGCAAAAGAAAATCAGGAATTAACCGAGAAACTGGATGATATGAATGTCATCCGTATCAAAGGTTCAGAGGTCACCTGGAAGAAAGGACTTCTTGATATGAATATAGCAGTGTTTAGGAATAATCCTGTCGTTTCTAAGGTGCTTAAGTCTGTCTTGAATAAAGAGAAGTTTGATGCGATACATGTACATGATTTGCCATTATTCTTCACTGCAAAGAAAGCCTCAAGTGGTATTCCAATTGTACTGGATTTGCATGAAAACTATCCAGATGCCCTTTCTGTTTGGTTTAAATGGAGGAAAAACCCATTGATTAGAGCAAAGAACAATCTGTTCTTTGGAATGGATAGGTGGATGGCGATTGAGTCAGATTCGGTTGAATCGGCTGATTATGTAGTAGCAGTGGTGGACGAAATGAAAGAGCGTTTAGTAGCACAATCTTCTGTAGAAGCATCTAAAATCCATGTCGTTTCTAACATGGAAGGTAGAGATTTTTTAGATCAGGAAGTTGATGGACAAGTTTTTGCAAAGGATGAGGGCAAGTTTATTGTTTCTTATACAGGTAATGTAGGGCCACATCGAGGTGTCGATACATTAGTTCGCTCCATGCAGTTTTTGAAAGACTATCCAGATATTATCTTGAAAATTATAGGAACTTGTTCGGTTGATACAACTGCTTATTTGAAAAGCCTGATCGAAGAGTTTGACTTACATGATAAAGTTGAAATATGGGGGTATCAGCCATTTAGTAAGTTCTTTTCATTTATGAAAATGTCAGATGTCAATGTGATTCCACATAACAAAAATGGACATACTGACCATACTATTCCACATAAACTATATCAAGCCATGATGGTTGGGAAACCGGTTTTGGTAAGTAGCTGTAAGCCACTTAAAAGAGTCGTAGAAAGTGTGAATTCAGGTTTAGTGTTTGAAGCTGAAAATGATCGAGACGCAGCTGATAAATTGATTTCACTCTATACCGACAAAGGACTCTATGAAGCTAGTGCGAAAAGAGGTTTTGAAGCAACTTTAAATGGCGGTTTAAATTGGGAAAATGAGGGAGAGAATTTAATTTCTCTTTATGAAGAAGTTGTGAAATAGTACTTAAGTGGCAGAAAGAACTTCTGCCACTTAAGAATTTTTACTCCGCTAATTTTGAGATTTCATTAGTATTTAAAACTCTATTGTAGATTCGTAATTCATCAACGCTACCGTTGTAATTAAGATCGTACAATGCATCACTAAAGTGTGCAGCTCCAATTACAGAGTTAGCAGTTCCATTAGTCATTAGGTTAAAATCCATAGTGTCGGATTTCGTGAATTCCCCATCAATATATAAGCTAATAGTTTGTTCAGATAGTGTCCATAAATAATGGTGCCATTCAGTTTCAACTGCTTGATCAAGTTTTAACGTATTAATAGTATTGCCATTATCATAAAAACTTGCAGAGATTTCATTATTTGGTCTAATAGCAAAAGCGTATATTCTATTATCAGAAGGGGATACGTATTTACTGAAAATATCTCCTCTTAACTCTGTGACAGTTCCTTCTGGCTTAGCCCAAAATGACAAAGAAAATTCCTCATACTTTCCTAAGTCATGTTTTTCTGCCTCACCAAAGTCTATGTAGTCGTTTGTTCCATCAAAATAATATGCGCTACTTGCATTATCATCTTTGTCAGCAACTAGAGTTGGTGCAGAAGTGTCTGGACCTAAAGTTCCATGCGAGTCGTAGGTGCTCTCGTCATTAGAGTTCCCGTTAAAAGGGTAGTAAGACTGAAGTCCCAATGTCAAATCGATATAGCCGAAAATGAAATTTAGAGGAGTGACTCTATGCGTTATTAAACTATCAAGAGACAAGGTAGAAGATTGAAACTCTTCAGTATCTAAAGAGATAACTAATTTGTATTCACTATGATCTTTATTCAAAGTGACTACATTGATTGAGTCACCTAATTCCTGCTCAAATAATATAATGTCATCCACATACACGGTAAGAGTAGATTCAACAAAATCTAACTTATTTGCACTAAACGTACTTATTAAGAAGTCAAAAGTTTCAACAAACTCAATAGGAAGTGAAGTGTATCCTAGATCTTCAGGATCATATTTAAGAGTCGAAATCACTTCAATTTCTAATTGTGCTACTTGATCTGCTACAATTATGAATTCAATAGGTAAGGGGTTTTCTACTAAATAGGCCAAGGCACTACCCTCTAATGGAGTACCGTATATAACTTCATCATTTTGATTGAGTAGTAAGAATTTAGTGAGGTTGTAGCTACCTATAGGTAATAAAATAGGTTCAATAACATAACTGCCGTTAATTTCAATTATTTCTACTTGCTCTAGATCATATACGATTTCATTTCCAACGTTTTCGATTGAAATAAGTGCTTTTGAAACATCTTCTTGAAAACTACTCTAGAATTAGCAATGTCCATTTTTCTAAATGAAAATTGTACTTCTTCAAGGTTTGGATTGTCGGTATTTTCATCACAACTAATGAGTAATGTTGAAAATAAAATTATCACTAAATATTTGATTGATTTCATCTGTTTTTTTTATGCTAATATAAAAACGTATTGGAAGTAATGGCAAGGTGTTTTAAATAAATATGTGAAAGTTTTTTTTAAAGAGATCATCCGAAAGGTTTCTGTCACTCACTTAGTAAGTTTAATCGATAGAATTCCCCGAGGCTCTGCCTCGGGTGTTGCGTAATGATACTTAAGTTAGTGTTTATGAGTGATCATATTCACAAAAGTCATAACAAGAGCTTGCTTTTGTACCACTGTCCGATTAAGTACAGGAGGAAAGTACTGAGTGCAGAAGTATCAGTTACATTCAAGGAGATTTGTTTAGGGATAGAAGAGCGATACGAGATTTGTTTTTTGGAAATAGGTCTTGATGATGATCATGCTCATTTTTTGATTCAGAGCGTTCCAAATAATTCTCCAAAGAAAATTATTGGAGCGGTTAAGAGTATCACAGCGAAGGAGATTTTCAGGCTTCATCCAGAGGTGAAGCTACTGCTTTGGGGTGGTAGATTTTGGACAAGTGGTTATTATGTCAATACAGTAGGGCAGTATGCTAATGAAGAAGTGATAAAAAAGTATCTCCAGAATCATGGCAAATCAAAATACACAGAATTGCACAAGAATCAACTAAGTATGTTTTGATACCCCGATGGCTCTGCCTCGGGGTTGTTCATTTTGAATTAGGATATGGAATAAGTTGGTTTTAGTTTTATTTGGGTTCAATTTCCCGATCCTTGGGTTGTGTTGAGTGGTTACCTTTGTGCACGAGTGAATATCTTCATAAGTCACGCAATGTATCCGTGTTGATTTATCATTTTGTGTGCTCGTTAAAATGTCTTAGAGTGATATTTAGCAAATCAGTTGATGATAGTATAGTGACAGTTTGTTCAGAAATTTCGAAGCACTATGAAATTAATTTTATAGAAGTTGGGGTAGAAAATGATCATGTATACTTTTTAATTCAGTGTGTGCCAACTTATGTTCCGACGAAAATCGTTACTATATTAAAGAGTATTTTTGGTCGAGAATTGTTCAAAGTGGATCCCGAAATAAAGAAGTAATTACGGGTGTGTGCTTCAGGGTGTTTTGTCAACACCGTTGGTCGATTTGGGAATGAGGAGATAATATCTAATTATGTGAAGAAGCAAGGTCTAGATAAAGAGTAGTCTGTTGGATAGAGAAAAGTAGTTAAGCCTCTTCTAGCAGTAGAGATACCCCTTGTCTTTGGGTCGGGGAGTATTTATTAATAAAAAATAACTCTAGTCTCACATTTTAATTTTATAGATGTATTCATTTAATTGAGGTAAGGGTTAGTTTTGAATGAATGATGAAATTAGGGGGAGGTAAAAAAATCCAGAGTAAGCACGCCAGAAGGTTTCTCAAGACGTTGGAGTTTTTGGATGAAACCATTGATCCCAATAGTAAAATTTTGAACCTAGGAGCAGAGACTCCTTTTGTCTCTGTGATGAAAAAACAAGGCTACTCTGTTGATTGTACCAAGTTGGAGACTGATCTTGATTTGGTATACGATGATGTCCTAGTTGATAAATACGACGTGGTGACAGCATTTGAGCTGTTAGAGAGGTTAGTATCGCCCTTCAATATCTTACGAAATATTAAGGCTCCTGAATTAGTCGCGGTAGTTCCTTTAAAACTTTGGTTTAAGCCTGCCTACTGGAATAATGACGATCCTTGGGACTGTCATTTTCATGAATTTGAACCAAAGCAATTTGAGATGCTTTTAAGTAAAGCGGGATGGGAAATACAACACGGTGAATTTTGGAAATCGACTTCTAATAAAATTAGTATCAAATCTCTTTTAAGGAGATTTTCTTACCGGTACTATATCGTACACTGTACAAGGAAAAAACACTGACCTTAATTCAACAGGCCAGTGTATCCGTTCTTTTTTACATCTCTGTTGCAACAGAATCAGTATCTATTACTGGTTCTTCTATTGGTTCTGGATCAGGTAGGTTTTCTACCATATTTTTCAGATTGACTAAGCCCTCTTCGTATGAAGGTCCCAACATACTGTCCATCATCAATCCAAAGTAGTGGAAATATGGGTTGGAACCTAAATCAGCTTCATAATTCCATTTTACATTAGATACACCATCTTTTTCTTCAATAAAGAAAGAGGCATAGCTCGGGCCGTCCATGTCTGCAAAGTATAGCTCGGTTTTGACCATTTTGTTAATCTCATTCCCTATTATTTTTTGAGAACCAGATTTCACTTTTGGGTGTGGACTGTCCCATTCCATGCTAGCGCCAATACCTATGTCTCCTTCAAAAGAATAGGTTGTGTTGTCAGGGTCTATTCTGTACCATGGAGACCAAGCTGTTGTTTGGCGCATGTCGTTCACAATGGCATAGATTTTTTCTGCAGGCGCTTCGATTTGTATCTCTCGTTCTAATGAGGTGTCTCGGGGTAGAATCCAACCGATCAATGCGGTGATCAATAGGAAGCCCATTACAATTTTTACAATTAATTTTACAATTTTCATGAGTATGTGATTAGTTATTAGTTCAATATAAATAATTTGCGTATCGATTTAATCTCAAAGCGGAGTAAATGCCAATATCTACTGCCAATTTTTCGAAACGACTAATGGCTTATAACCTTGATTTTACTTTGTTGGGAATATTGATTTTTCCTATTTCTCTTTTCATTGAAGATAATAGCATAATGTATGCTGTTGCAATTAGTATCGTTTGTTTGTACCATGCTGTATTTGAAAGCTCAAAATGGCAAGCCACACCAGGTAAGTATTATGGCAAAATGATTGTAGTGCAAATGAATGGTGAAGGGTTGAGTTTTTATAAAGCATTGTTAAGAGTGCTATCTAAATTCCTCTCCCTAATTCTTTTCTTTTCTGGCTTCTTAATGATTTACATTAGAAAAGATCGAAGAGGATTACATGATGTCATTGCAGGGACTAGAGTGCTAAATATCGATCGAAACACGGTTAGTGTGAATAAAATTTGAATCCTGAACACAATAATGTACCAATCATTGATTGGTTATAAAAATTAATCTTAATTTAGACGAAGATATTAAACAGTTGATATAATAAGTATAAGCATGGCAACAAAAATCAAGGCTTTTGAGAAATTAGAAACACTATTTGAAAGTATTATCTTTTGGAGTAGATGGGTCCAAGCTCCCCTGTATGGTGGTTTAATTGTGGGTGCGTTTTTATACTTGGTTACCTTTTTTAAAGAACTAGGTCATATGTATCACCAAGTTTTTAGTGGAGGGAGTGAAACAGAAATCATGCTGACACTATTGAGTCTGGTTGATATTTCCATGGTGATGAACCTTGTGATCATGGTTGCGATTGGTGGGTATTCGATCTTTACATCTAAAATTGATGTAGAGATGCATGAAGATAAACCGCTGTGGTTAGAAGGTCTTGATGCAGGTATGTTGAAAATTAAATTAGCAACTTCATTGGCTTCTATTTCTGGGGTTCAGTTATTGAAAAAATTCGTGAATTACAGAGAGATTGCTGCTACAGAAGGTCCTGAAGGGATTTATGTAGAGATTATCATTCACATGGTATTCATCTTCTCTGCATTGTTGTTGTCTTTTACTGAGAAAACACTTCATTCATATGGACATAGATCAATCATTCCTGGAGAAGAACCAGCAAGTAGTGATCATTAATAGAATTTTATAAGGAAAAAGTTGAAGGCACCTGATGGGTGCCTTTTTTTATACTCAAGATTTATGAAGAACCCTTGGAAACAGCTATCTACTCGACAGTTATATGACAATGCTTGGATTACGGTGCATGAAGATCAAGTGATCAACCCTAGAGGAGGAAAGGGTGTATATGGTAGGGTACACTTCAAGGGAAGAGCAATGGCGATCATTCCAATTGATGAAAATGGATATACTTGGCTGGTAGGTCAATACCGATATACCCTGAATGAGTATTCTTGGGAAGTGCCGATGGGAGGGGCTCCTTTAGAAGAAAATATGTTGCTAGGTGCCAAACGTGAACTTAAAGAAGAAACAGGATTGAAAGCTGATAAGTGGACTAATATTGGACGAATACATACTTCTAACTCTGTGACAGACGAAGAAGGTTATATCTACGTCGCTCAAGATTTGCAAGAAGGCCAGACAGAGTTTGATGAGACGGAGGATTTGGCTATTCAAAAGATACTAGTGGCAAAAGCTATCGAGATGGTGATGTCAGGTGAGATAACAGATAGTCTCAGTATGGCTGGTCTATTAAAAGTAAAAGTGATGATGGACAATGGTTCTCTGGCGATTTGACAACCAAAGAGCACTATATTAAGAATTTTCAATTGGCATTTCCTGTTATGCTCAGTCAGATGGGGCATATGATGGTCACTGTAGCTGACAGTATTATGGTAGGTCAAATAGGGCATATTCCTTTGGCAGCTGTGTCATTGGCGAGCAGTATTTTCATTGTTGTAATGCTATTTGGGATTGGCGTATCGTTTGGTATGACTCCATTGGTGGCAGCAGCAGATGGTGCTAATGACAAAAGAGAAAGTGCATCTATTCTCAAACATGGGATTCTATTGAATGTGGTATTGGGCTTTCTGTTAGTTGGAGTCTCATTTATTTTGGAGCCGCTGTTCTATCATATGGATCAAGATGTTAGTGTGCTAGAGGGAGCTATTCCATATTTTAAGATCTTAGTTTACGGTTTGCCTCCAATGATGATCTTTCAGTCGTTTAGACAATATGCCGAAGGGCTTTCAAAGACTAAGCAAGCAATGTATATCTCCATATCAGGGAATGTAGTCAATGTGATTTTGAATTACATCTTCATTTTTGGCCACTTTGGTGTTGAGGCTATGGGATTGGAAGGGGCGGCTTGGGCAACTCTGATATCAAGAGTTTTGATGGCTATCGCAATGGGTGTTTTTGTGTTTACCTTTAGTGAATTTAGAAGGAGTATCAAGATATTCAATAGCATTTTAGTGAAGTGGGAAGTGGTGAAGCGGATTTTGAAAATTGGGATTCCTTCAGGCTTACAATTTATATTCGAGGTGGGAGCATTTAGTGCTGCTGCCATCATGGTGGGGTGGTTAGGCGCTATTCCTTTGGCAGCGCATCAAATTGCCTTGAACCTGTCTGCTGTCACTTATATGATTGCAACAGGTATCGCGGCTGCTGGATCTATTCGTATGGGGAATCAATTGGGGCGTAGAGACTATGTAACACTTCGTAATGCGGGTGTATCCTGTTTTGTAATGGCAGGAGTGTTGATGGTGGTTTTTGCCATTCTATTTGTAGTATTTAAAACCTTATTGCCGCAAATGTATGTGGATGATGCAGAAGTGATAGAAATGGCGTCTGTACTGATTGTCATGGCTGCTATCTATCAATTACCAGATGGTTTACAAGCGGTAGGTTTGGGAGCATTGCGTGGAATGCGTGATACTAAAATTCCTACCTTGGTGACTTTGGTGTCATTTTGGGTGGTAGCCATTCCTTTGGGATATGTGGCAGGTATCTATTTTGAATGGGGTGCTGCGGGTGTTTGGTTGGGATTGATCGTTGGGTTGACCCTTGCAGCCATTGCGCATATGATGCGTTTTAGCTCTCTTACTAGTAAATTGATCAAAGAGAATCCTAAATATTGATTTTAGCTAGGTATTGATCATTTTCATCTTCAAATAGGATCTCTAAATCCAATCCCATTCTCTTGGTGATTTCTGAAAGAGAATCTTGATCTACATACACCCAATCAAACCATTCTCCTTTACTTCCTTTGTATTCGTATTGGTATTTGATGTTGCCAAAGTAGCTGTCAGGTTTTTCTAACCCATCGTTATAGAGGTAGCTTATGTCAGAGCTGTCAACTAGAATTTGACCTCCTTCATTTAAAAGTTTTTTACACTGATTTATAAGTTCCTCTACACCATTTAGGGTTCCTGCAATTCCCAATCCGTTCATGAGTAAAAGGATAGTGTCGTATTTCGATTTGTGTTTTTTGTAATCTTGCTCTACAACGTTATTCATTCCTGATAAAGTCATAGTCTCAATACATCCTGGAGAATTATCCAAGGCAGTGATGTCGCATTCGAAAGATTGTAACAGTAGGGCATGAGCTCCTGCTCCAGCTCCTAAATCCAATACAGTCCCTCTACAATTAGTGATGGCTGTATTTTCTAACTCACTTAGCTCATCAGGGTCTCTGAAAAATACCTCTACTGGCATCTCTTCTGGTGCGCCATAAGAGTTGTGTAGCAGAAGAGGGGCTTTGAACACCCCTTTGTAAAAGTCTAATATTGCATGTCCGTGAACGTCTTTCACTACTTGCCCAACATGTTCATTCCAGATAAAGCACGTTTAGCGCCCCCCATTTTGTTCATGGTCTTCATCATTTTACGCATTTGCTCAAATTGTTTGAGTAGCTGATTGACTTCTTGTACAGAAGTTCCGCTACCGTTCGCAATTCTTTTCTTTCTGCTACCATTGATGAGTTCTGGAGTTTCTCTTTCCTTAGTCGTCATAGATTTGATGATGGCTTCTATTGGTTTGAGTGAGTCATCATCTATGTCTACGTCTTTGATGGCTTTTCCTACACCTGGGATCATTCCCATAAGGTCTTTTAGGTTACCCATCTTTTTGATTTGCTCCAATTGGGATAAGAAGTCGTCAAAACCAAAGTTGTTTTTACGAATTTTCTTTTGGATCCTTTTCGCTTCTTCTTCGTCAAAGTTCTCTTGTGCCTTTTCTACCAAGGAAACAACATCACCCATTCCTAGGATTCTGCTAGCCATTCTTTCTGGGTGGAAAACATCTAGCGCTTCCATTTTTTCCCCATGAGAGATGTACTTGATTGGCTTCTCAACAACTGTTCTAATAGAAAGGGCAGCTCCACCACGTGTATCACCATCCATTTTGGTTAGTACTACTCCATCAAAACCCAATCTTTCATTGAAGGCCTTCGCTGTGTTAACGGCATCTTGACCTGTCATGGCATCTACTACAAACAATGTCTCAGCAGGATTCAAGTTCTTTTTCAAGGACTCGATCTCTTTCATCATTTGGTCGTCAACTGCTAGACGTCCAGCAGTATCGACTATGACAGTCTTTTTGTTGTTTTCTTTTGCGTACTTGAGTGCGTTTTTTGCAATCTTAAGTGCGTCTTTGTTATCAGGCTCGGCGTAGACATCAACACCTATTTGCTCTCCCAATACTTTTAACTGATCGATTGCAGCTGGGCGGTAAATATCACAAGCGACCAACAAGACGTTGCGTTTAGCTTTTAGGTGGTTGGCTAGTTTTCCTGTGAAGGTAGTTTTACCAGAACCTTGTAATCCAGCAATCAAGATGATATTAGGATCTCCTGATAAATTGATGTCTTCTTTGGCCCCACCCATCAAGACAGTTAACTCATCGGAAACGATTTTTGTAAGTAACTGACCCGGTGATACAGCTGTCAAGACATTTTGACCCATCGCTTTCTCCTTGATGGTGTCCGTGACATTTTTGGCAACTTTAAAGTTGACATCGGCATCAATCAACGCACGTCGAATTTCTTTGACAGTCGCTGCAACATTGATTTCCGATATTTTTCCTTGCCCTTTTAGGTTCTTAAACGCCTGGTCTAGCTTTCCACTTAAATTATCAAACATCTCTCGTCAGTTAACTATTAGTTATTTCATTCTTGTCAAATGAATATTTGTGACAAAAATATCTGCAAAGCTAATCATAAGACCAATAATTTACTAGACTAAGGGCGGTTGTTATTTTGAGTTTTAATACAAAATTTAATAATTAAACGTAACCTTTTATCTTCTGTAAGTGTATAAGCATGTACCTTGTAATACATAATACCTGTTTATATAAAATTCAAAACGCAACTCAAAATATTAGTCAAATGAAAAGTATATTAGGAATAATCATATTTATGGCTGCATTCACTTTTGCAAATGCACAGTCGAGTAAAGTAAAAGAAAGAGATCTTCGAGGAATATGGCAGCTGAAAATTGATCTAGGCGATGATTTTTTGGAGGATGAAATTGAAGATGAAGAAAACGCATTTGCGAGAATCATATTGGAAACGACGGGATCTTTAGTCACTGATATTATTGAAGAGATAGATGTTAAATTTGAATTCTTGCCAGATAATGTTTGTAAGGTTTATGCTAGTGCATTTGATTCAGACAGGGAAGTAGAGTATGTTGAATGGGAAATTAACAACAGAGGGCAATTGATTATATCTGATTCGGATTCCTATGAATCAGATGGTATTGATTATTGGATGTTAGAAGATGATGTTTTGGTTGCCATGGAAGATGGTGATGTTCTGACTGAAGATGTTGCTGTCTACTTAGTGAAGTTAGATTAGAAAGAAATGACTAGGTGTTTGATGATCACAACGAGGAGTTGAAATGCATGCCATCGTATGGCAGATATGCGTTTTCAGTCCCTAGTGGATTAGTCTGTGCCATTATTGGAGTAGTTGCATCTGGTGGGGAAGTGATCAGATATTTTCATGCTTCTATCTACGCGAAAACCTGATGATTCTAACTCGTCACTATAAAAATGATGGTCGATGCGTAGAAAGAATAATAAGCCATTGTAGCTAAACCCAAATCCATTACCACTCTCTTCAAATGCATTGCGGTGACGGTAGTTCATTAAATAATAGTTGTAGCTGTACGGCGTTTCATTGAAGTCACCTGCAATGATGAACGGGTAAGGACATTGTCCGGAATGAGTAAGTAACTTCTCTGTTTGGTTTTGTCGTTTAGTGGCTCCTTGTTTTAAACTTTTGATTACGTATTTTATCTTGTCAAGATACCTGTCGCTGCTTTTGAGTTCGTATAGTCGCAAGTCCATTGAGGCTAAGTGCGTATTGTATATTCTGATAGTGTCAGCGTCAATTAATAGGTCTGCATAGATGACTGCATTCATGGTGCCAGGAGAGGTCCAGACGACACCTGTATTCAGCATTGGGAATTTTGAGAAGATAGCCATGCCCGGGCTATGTTCTGAGTCAGGTAACGAGCCTTGAAATTCAAACCCATTGTATCCCTTATCTCTTATTTTTTTAGAAATGTCCAACCCTTCCCAAATGGCATTGGTACTAAATTCTTGAAGGCATTTGATGTCAGTAGAATCTTCCACAACTTGATTGATTAGTTCAGAAGAGAATTTATTATAGACTTTCTGCTCACGAAATAATTTGACGTTGTAGCTCATCAATTCGAATGAGGGTTCTTGAAGTGGTGGTGCTAATGTGATAGAAACTGTTTTGTCAATGAATAGAAACCCGCTAGCTAAATTCAGGATTGGGAATATGATGAGAATCAGATTGATTCTAGAACCTATTATTAGCATCAATAAATTAATGATGATAACAATAGGGATTCCATAACTGATCAAGGCAAATGGCCAAAAATCCAGTGGAGATACATAGGAGGATAAAAAGCAAACCTGACTCACAACAGAAATAAAGAGAAAGGTGAAAAACAGTATTCTGTCTTGCTTATTCTTAAATTTCAGCACGCTATTTTGACAAGAAGGTGATTATTTCATCATAGATAAAGTACAGTTCATCATCTGTGATGATATACGGAGGCATTAGATAGATCACATTACCAAGCGGTCTGATCAAGATGCCTTTGTCAAGAAAGTATGGGTATATGTTTTTTCGTGCTTCACTTTCATACCCAGTCTCACCAAAACCACTCAAGTCAAAGGCAACAATAGTTCCTTGAATCCTGATGTTTTCGATGTTTTCGAAAGTTGATAGCTTCTCAACAAATTCTTGATGCCTTTTGTTGATACGCTCAATATTGTTTTTGCATTCTTGAGATGTAAAAATCTTAAAACTGGCATTGGCTACTGCACAAGCAAGAGGGTTGCCTGTATAGGAATGTCCATGAAGGAGTGCATCTGCCCATTTTTCGCTCTTGAAAGCATCTTCAATCTTTTGGGTACATGCGGTAATACCCAGCGGCATGGTGCCGCCAGTTATTCCTTTGGATACACAGATGATGTCCGGGTCTTGTTCGATGTGCATCGTAGCAAGTGGCTTTCCTGTACGGCCAAACCCTGTCATTACCTCATCCGCTATGCAAATCACATCATGTGCTTTTGCTATGCGAATCAACTCATTGAGTATTTCGGGAGCATACATGCGCATTCCGCCTGCACCTTGAACCAGCGGTTCGAAAATGAAAGTGCCACATTCTGGACTTGAAGCTAATTTTGTGAATTGCTGGAATACTTGCTCCTTGTTTTGTTCTGTTGGGAAATCAATGAAGTCTACATCGAAGAGGAATGGGAAAAATGGTTCCGTAAAACCTCCTCTTTCGCCTACTGACATAGCACCGAAGGTGTCTCCGTGATAGGCGCCATGGAGGGCTACTACCTTGTGTTTGTTTTTGTGCCCTTGATTGTGCCAATATTGAAATGACATTTTCAAGGCTACCTCATTGGCAGTACTGCCATTGTCAGTGAAGAATATCTTTGAAAAATGATCCGGGAATATCGTCATCAGGTTCTCTGATAATTTCACCGCAGGCTCGTGTGTGAAGCCAGCAAAGATCACATGCTCCATGGTCTGTGCTTGGTGATACAAAGCATCTGCCAAAGCTTGGTTGGAATGGCCATGTATGTTGACCCACCAAGAAGATACCGCGTCCAATATTTTCTCATCTTCTGTTGTGGTGAGGTAGACACCTTTTGCGGACTTCAAAGGAATGTGTCCAAATGGGTTGATCAAGGGAGTGAAAGGGTGCCAGATATTGGCTTGATCCTTTTCGATTAGTTCGCTAGTCTTCATGATAAGTTGATGTGAATTCCTTGTTCTTCGATTGATTCTGGGTTGATATTGTCAAGCTTGTTGATATGTCCTAGACATGGAAGCTGAGAATAATTCAGTATGTAGTTTTCTGTCTCAATATTAGGTTCATCATTGAAAATAATACCTGCAATGCGATGACCTTTTGCTTTTAAATATTCAATGGAGAGAAGTGTGTGGTTGATGCTTCCCAAATAATTTCGTGATACGAGTATGACTTCACATTCAAAATGAAGGGCCATGTCAATAACAAGTTCTTTGTCATTGAGTGGCACCATCAATCCGCCTGCCCCCTCTATGATGAGGTGATTGTTTGTTTGAGGTAATTTTATGTATTCAATTTTCAGATCAATATTCTCTGCTTTTGCAGCTGCATGCGGGGACATTGGGAGTTTTAATTCAATTCCCTCTGGATGAATATTGATCTGTTCAGATACAAGAGATCGGACCGTGTCGCTATCTGTTGGTTTACCTGCTTGTACTGGCTTCCAGTAGTCGGCTTTTAGTTTTTGAGCTAGGATAGCACTGATAATGGTTTTACCACTGTCCGTATCGATTCCACTTACAAAATATCTTTTCTTACCCGTCATAATCGCGAAGATAGTACATCTATCAAATTTTTTATTTCACTTTTGGAATTGTGTGTATGAATAGATATTCTGAGTCTTTCGGTTCCTTCTGGGACAGTTGGGGAGAGAATAGGTCGTACATCATATCCTACAGATTGTAACTCCAATGCGAGATGCTTTGCTTTTTGATTCTCTCCAATGATCACGGGTTGAATAGGGGTGTCACTTTTTAGTTTTTGACATGAATCGCGGTTTATTTTTTCGGAGAAATACGAGTTGAAATAAGCGATATTGTCTTGACTTTCCGTTTGAAGTTGGGGGTGTAAAGCAATGAATTCAAAAGCTGCATCAATAGAGAAGATACTATGCATAGGCAAAGAGGTCGTGTAGATAAATGGTCTAGCAAAATTGATGAGGTAGTCAATCAATTCTTTCGACCCTACAACACAGGCACCATGTACGCCCATTGCTTTTCCGAAAGTCATTACTCTTGCAATGAAATTGTTATTGAGCCCTAAACTTTCTATGATCCCTGCGCCTTTATCACCATATAGTCCAGTACTATGTGCTTCGTCTACTATAATTTCAGCATCGTAGATCTTACATACTGCTATAATGTCTTCAAAATGAGCCTTGTTGCCATCCATGGAGTAGATGGATTCTATCACGACAAACTTGTTTCCTGAAGCATTTTTCAATTTTTTTTCAAGATCTTCTACATCGTTATGTTTGAAAGAATGTTTTTTCGCGGGACTAAGTGCCGCTCCTTCTTTGATGCAAACATGTGCTAGGTTGTCGTAGATGATGGTATCGTTTCGTTGTGCAATACTAGAGATCAACGCAAGGTTGGCAACATACCCAGAGTTGAAGATGAGGCAAGCTTCTGTATTGAAGATCTTGGCAAGTTTAAGTTCTAATTGTTCAATATGTTCGTTGTTTCCTGCAAGCAGGCGAGAACCTGTAGACCCATTGAGGTTGGTAATGCCTTGGTAGGAGTAGTCGTTGATCTTCTCAAACAATGCTTTGGACCTGCCCAATCCTAAATAGTCGTTTGAGACGAAATCTATTAGGTCTTTTGGTTGACTCAATAGTCTTAAATTCCCATTGTCTTCTCTTTCTTGTAGTTTATTTATAAACTTCCTATTCATTACTGCAATTTTACACATGTTATTTAAACTGACGTCATATTTATAGTGAGACATTTCAAAGCAATCTTTGTTGGTATGTTATTATGCTTAGGACTTATTATGTCAATAAGTATGAATGTGATTGGGCAGGAGGTTGTTAATGGTAATAAGAACCAAATAACTACTCAGATTGATAATGACTTTTTTTTGTTAGACCTCAGTGATAGGTATTATACTAGTGGTATTATTTTGGGTTATAGAAGATTGATAGGGAGTAGTTCGGTCATGTATAACCCATGGAATTTCAAAACTCTCAATAAGAGTGTATTAGAAATTTCTTTTAAGCATAAGATCTTTAATTCTGTTGATATTCATGATGATGAACCTGAGTTAATAGACAGACCGTATGCTGGTTTGATGTATTTGACGATCAGTGAGGATCAGTACTGGAAAAATAATTTGCTATCGATCGGTGTGGATATGGGCTGGATGGGGCCTGGGAATCGTACGGATGACATTCAGACAAATGCACACTTGGCTATTGGTTGGGTGGTACCTCGTGGTTGGGAAGACTATCAAATCAACAATTCTCCTATTATTCAGATTGGTTCTAGGTATGTAAGGGAAATTGTTTCTTCAAAACAATATAGCGTATCACTAGAGGCAAATGGCCAAGTAGGAAGTATTGAGAGTTTTTTTACTGGTGGTGCATCCATACGGCTGGGTATGGTGAATAGAATTAGCGGATCAGTTTATCACGCCTCAAGACAATCCAATAGTGAAGACTTGAGGAGAGAGTTTTTTGTTTTCTATGCACCAGGAATTAAAACAGTGTTTTACAATGCCACCATAGAAGGTAACCTTTGGGGTGAACCTTCTCAGTTTGTAAAAGAAGCAAAACCAATTGTATACTATCACAAAGTAGGAGTGATGTATGGCCATAGTTTATTTGATTTTAAGTTTTATTTCACCTTTCTCTCTGAGGAGGTAGTAGGAGGCCAACAACATGGGTATGGTTCCTTATCCTTTGCCTTTAGGTTTTAGGCAACCATCGCACTTAGTGTTTTGTGGCATTCTCTTTGTATAGGAGTATTTGTATTAATATTTCCTCTGTTATGAAAAGAACCCTACTATCAATATTATATCTCCTTGTGCTTCTAAGTTATTCGGGCCAATCACATGCTCAACACAGTAATGTTGGGATAAAAGGAGGAGTGAATTCTACAGGTCTGGGTCAAAGCCTGAGTGCCATAGCTAATAATTATCATGTAGGGGTGTATGTGCAGCATGAGTTCAATTCTAAATTTGAACTACAGGCAGAGGTTAACTATTCCTTGAGAGAAAGTACCTATCAAGAATCATTTGTTGAACTGAAGGAAATGCAGATTCCTGTAATTTTAAGGTATAAGGCTAGAAAACCGTTCTATTTTCAAGCTGGTGTTCAGTATAATTTTTTAGCAGATGTTCGACAAGAGGATAAGCGCATTGAAGAAGCTTTTGATTCAAGTCATTTTAATGGTATTGTGGGAGTAGGAGTAGATTTGCCTAGTGGGTTTGATATGTCAGTGCGTTATATAGCTGGTCAACATCATTTCTTTGGTGGTAATCAGTTTTCAGGTGATCTGATACAAGTTTCTGTGGCCTTTGATATTTATTGATAGATAATTATTTCTCTCTTTTGTTAGGAAATTGATGTGCACAATATATCTTTATTGCGTATTCAAAAACTAATATAAAGAGATTATGAAAAAAGTATACCTATCATTATTTGCGCTTTTACTTTCTACCGGCCTGTTTGCGCAAGTTGAGTTTGGAGTTAAAGCTGGATTGAATTTTAATTCCGCATCTGTAGATGTTGCTAACAGTGGAGGGAATGTTAATGATGTTGCTGATACGAGAACCGGTTATCACTTCGGCGCATATGGCGTTATCAAATTAGGTCCTATTGCTTTGCAACCCGAAGCTTATTATTCTGTTCAAGGTGCTAACATTACTGTTGGTACTGCTGAGGCAGCTATTAACTCGAGTTATTTACAAATTCCAATCTTGGTGAGGCTTAACTTTTTGAAAATATTGAACATACACGCAGGTCCTCAATATGGGTTTTTATTCAAAAATGAATTAGATCAAGATGGAGCTGTTCAAGATTTAAAAGACCAATCTGCAAGTGGAGATTTCTCTGTTGTAGTTGGGGTAGGTCTAGACTTACCTTTTGGCTTGAGAGTAACAGGAAGATATGTGAAAGGGTTTACTGATATGATTGAGGATACTGCTACTTCTGGAACTTCGTATAGTATTGACTCGTTTCAGAATGCCATGTTTCAAATATCAATAGGGTATGCCTTGATAGGTGGTTGATCCTATTTTGTAAGACATAAAAAAAGGGGACTCAACGAGTCCCCTTTTTTTATGTCTTACAAAATAGGATCAAGTACTCAAAATACCTACTAACCTGATCAATTCTTGATTCAAAGGCTTAGACTTTGAAATCGCGATTTTTAAGTTTGTGTAAGTGATTTTATTGTCAATGACACCTGCCATTACATTTTTCTCACCATTCATCAAACCTTCTACTGCTGCTAGACCTAATCTAGAAGCTAATATTCTATCAAATGCTGATGGTCCACCGCCTCTTTGGATGTGTCCAAGATTGGTCACTTTGATATCCATTTTGGGAGTATGTACTTTTACTTTTTCAGCAATTTCATGCGCGTTCCCTTGTGCATCACCTTCTGCTACCACCACGATTGAAGATCCTTTTTTCTGATCATCTCTTCCTGATTTTAGCTTTTTGATAACGTCCTCAATAGTTGTTGAAGTTTCAGGTACCATGACCATCTCAGCTCCTCCGCCTATTCCTGATTGGATAGCGATGTATCCACTGTGTCTACCCATTACTTCTATGAAAAACACTCTATCATGAGAAGCTGCAGTATCTCTAATTTTGTCAATCGCCTCAATTGCAGTGTTGACAGCTGTATCAAATCCGATTGTAAAATCAGACCCATATAGATCATTGTCAATTGTGCCAGGAGCACCTACTACAGGAATACCAAATTCTTCATAAAACAAATTGGCTCCAGTAAAAGTACCATCTCCTCCGATAGCAACAATACCTTCGATACCGTGATCTTTTAAGTTCTCGTATGCTTTTTGACGGCCTTCTTTGGTTCTGAATTCGTCACTTCGAGCAGACTTCAGAAAAGTACCTCCTTTTTGTACGATATTGCTTACTGACTGAGAAGTAAGTTCTTCTATTTCGTTAGCGATCATTCCATCGTAACCATATTTAATCCCAAATACTTGAAGATCCATATATATGGCACTTCTCACCACGGATCGTATGCAGGCGTTCATTCCTGGAGAATCGCCTCCAGAAGTGAAAACAGCTATTTTTTTCATAAATTATTATCTCCTATTTTCTCTTTACTCTTATTCTGAAATTGAGCTAAAGCGGTCTCAGTTTCACGCCACAAAGTAAACGATTATTTGCTACAAATTCATCAATATAACATACGAATTGTTAGTCAAACTCATGATCTAAGTAGTTTTTTTAATTCAAATTTACAATTGTTGGAATTGATTATTTCGTTTACTTAGCACTTCAAATTAGATCGAATTAGATGTCAAAAAGAGTATTGATCATTAGCTATTATTGGCCGCCGAGTGGAGGTGGTGGTGTACAACGGTGGTTGAAATTCGCTAAATTCCTACCTGGGTATGATTGGGAACCCGTCATTTTCACTCCTGAGAACCCGGATTTTGAACTCAAGGATGAATCATTGAACAAAGATGTAGCAGATAGTCTTGAGGTGATTCGATTTCCTATTTGGGAACCCTTTGGCGTATATAAAAAATTATTAGGAAAGTCTAAACAGAGCAATTTAAAGCAGGGTGTTGTCATTGAAAAGGCACAAATGAGTTTTGGTGAAAAGTTGGCTATATGGGTGAGAGGGAATATGTTTTTCCCAGACTCAAGGAGGTTTTGGGTGAAGCCGTCGGTCAATTACTTGACAGATTATATTGAAAGGGCACAGGTTGATGTGGTGATAACTACCGGTCCCCCGCATAGCATGCATTTGATAGGGTTGGGCCTCAAGCAAAGGACTGGTGTGAAATGGATTTGTGATTTTCGTGACCCTTGGTCGGATTGGGATTTGTTAGACAAGTTGAAAACATCTTCTTTAGTGAAATACATGCATACAAGATTGGAGAAAAAGGTGGTAGATGCTGCGGACTTGGTGTTGACATGTACTCCGAATATGCGAAAGTTATTTTCTTCCAAAGTGCCCGCTCATAAAGTGAAAATGATCACCAATGGTGTCGATCCAGAGGATTTTGATATGCAGGAATGCATAAAGCCTCGTGGGGATGTATTTCGATTGACGCATATGGGATTGCTAAACGAAATGAGGAATCCGGATTTGCTTTGGGAAGTGTTGGAGGATCTATTGGAAGAAGATACGGAATTCAAGGATGATCTGGAGATCGTCTTAGGTGGGATGGTTAGTAGTTCGATTATCGATCATTTGGAGTCCTCGGTGTTGTCTAATCATGTAAAGTTTTTGGACTACTTACCGCACGAGAAGGTATTAGAGCATTACGATCGGTCTAACGTGTTGTTGTTATTGATGAATAACACCGCTAATGCTGATATCATGATCCCAGGCAAACTTTTTGAATATCTATATTCTGCAAAAGATATCTTGGCATTTGGTTCTAATAATTCAGATACTAACCAAATATTAGAAAGTTCGGGACTCAAAGGAGTCGTGTCTTATACTAATAAGGAGGAGATTAAAAGTAGAATATTACAATCCTATGATGATTTTAATAACGGAAGATTTAGAGCTGAGGTGAAAGATGTGGATCAATGGTCAAGAAAGAATCTGACCAAAGAATTGGCGTTACTTTTGGATGCCCTCTAATACTAGCTTCATATATTTCTTGTAAAGGCCAGTGAGTTCAGGCGAGATATTGAATGCAATGACACTGATCCCGAATAGTATCGTCACGATAGTAGACCGATATAGAATATCCAACACTGGGAATTCTATACGAGGTAGGAATAATCCAATACTCAATACAGCCCCAATAATGAATAGCATTTTCAAATTATTGATTCTGAAAGGAGAAATTTGATATTTCACTTTCAGAAAAATCATTTTTATCAAATTGAAAATAAGAGCAGCAATGAGAGTCCCGATTGCAGCACCATTGATACCATAGATAGGGATGAAAACCCAATTCATAGTCACCAGTAGAATGCATAAAATAACCAATGAAACTACATTGAATTTAAAGTATTTGGACATCACAATGATTTCACTGTTGTTGGAAAATGTCATGTCGACTAACTTGGCACATCCGATAATCATGACAATGTATTTTCCTACTGAATAGATGTCTCCATTGGGCATCAGTGCATAGATGTTGTCAAGGTTAATGGCTATGCCTATGAATAGGAATGAGCCTATTACCATCTGATTGATGGATAGTTGCTGGTAGATTTTTTTTACTTCTGAGACTTCTCCTTTTTCAAAAGAGTCTGATATCAACGGCGTGGTGATTTGGGAGATGGCCCTTCTTGACATGTCAATCAATACGGCAAAAAAGAAAGAGGTGGTATACAGTCCATTGGCATCCAGTCCCAACATGGAGGTGATCATGACTTGATCAATATTGAGGACTAAAAACACGCCTGATGCACCTATGATGCTGTAACTACTATAATTTGCCAGTCGTTTGATTTGATCCTTTGATATGTCCTGAAAGGATACGGAAAGTTTTACTTCATTGAGATTCAATAGATAAAAGCCAAGTGATATTAGTGCTATCGTGTATATGGCCAGCAGACCATTGGCCAATTCAGCAAAGTTGATAATGTCAAGAAAGTAAAGTGTGACGGCAAGGCTTGTTAGGATTCTTACTAGTATTTCTTTAATGAAATTGAGAGCGATGATTTTTAATAATACTCTACTAAATATCTCTAAAAGTGTATAAATAGATAAGATGAAGACCAGTAATATCGCGACATGGAAATAGTGACGTAATATGGGCGAGCTATCTGAAAACCATGTATCGATGATCAAATCCTGACCGAACCACAGCAAACTGCAAACCATTATTGTTCCAGCTGCCACAATCATTAATGATAAGGAAAAGAAAGTACCTAGAGAATTGTGCTTTTTAAATTCTGGAGCAAATTTGATTACTGCTTGAGTTAAACCCAGTTGAGCCAATGGCATGACCATAAAAGCAATGTTTGGAAGTACTCTTATCAGTCCTATCTGATCAGGAGATAGGAAAGCAGGATATAGAATCAGCGTATTGACAAAGCCTACTATCGCACCTAGGTAGGTGAGTACACTTGAGATACTACTTTGTTTGATGACGATTCCCAATATTAATATATTTCGATTTGTGCAATGATAATTATAAAGTGAAAATTAAAGCTAAATCACCTCGCAATTCGTAATTTTAACCTGCATAATGTAATAGGATTCGTTACGAGGAATTAATTCGCAATAAATCAGGAAGTTAGAATTCGATAATATAGCATCATTATGGTGAGAATTCTAACGAAGCGAAGCGGTTGATTTGAGTGAGTTAAGACCATAAATAGAAGTGTTGTTACATTTTGCAAGTTTATAGACAGACTAAAAAGGTAGCAAGTGACCAATTCCGAAATAAGACAATTATTGAAAACAGGAGCCCAGTTGATGGAGCTTCACGGTGAGAATCCATTCAAGACTAGATCATATCAATCTGCAGCTGATATACTCAAGACAATGGATCGTGAGTTAAGTGAAATGAATGTAGATGAAATATCTGCTATTGAAGGGATAGGGAAGGGGATGGTCGCCAATATCGGCCAGTGTTTAGAACGTGGGTCGTATGATAGTTTTGACAAGCTGATGGCAGATACACCTGAAGGTGTAGTCGAAATGCTGGGAATCTCTGGGTTCGGACCTAAAAAAGTTGGTGTGCTGTGGCAAGAAGGTGGAGCCGAGTCTTTGGACGGGCTACTGTTGATGTGTCAAAGCGGAGAAGTAGCTAAACTAAAAGGCTTTGCAATCAAGACTCAGGATACTTTACATGCTGCTGTCACTTTTTTGATTTCCAATAGGGGTAAGGAGAAATATGCCAATATTGAAAAGGCCTATTGCGGTTTGATTGAGCAGTTGAGTGCGCTTGGTACTATTAGTAATGCCCGTGAGACAGGTCAGTTTAGAAGGAGAATGGAAGTCGTGGACTTGCTAGAGGTACTCGTTGCTTCTGAAGATTTCGAAGCATCGAGAGCTGAAATTAATGCTTTGGATATATTGGTAGAAGACGAATTGAAATCAGGGCCTTTTAGTTGGGTCGGGTTAATGAATGGGGTTAAAGCACCACTGAAAATTCGTTTTACAACTGCTATTTCATTTGAGATAGAGTTAATCAAAACTACAGCGACTCCATCACATCTGAATTTATCTCTGGCAGATGGGAGTAAGCTTCGAGACCTACTCAAATTAGGAATCAAAGATGAAAAGGATTTCTATACGAAATTAGGTGCCTATATAGAACCTGAAATGAGAGAAGGTACTACCGAAGTGCAATGGGCACAAGAAGGTAAGCTACCTGTCTTGCTAGAGATGTCTGACCTCAAAGGAGTATTGCACAATCACTCCACCTTTAGTGATGGCAAGCATACTTTGAGACAAATGGCAGAGCATTGCAAAAGCCTCGGGTACGAGTATCTTGGGATTTCGGATCACAGTCAGACTGCGGTCTATGCCAATGGACTCAAAGAGGACAGAGTACAAGATCAGCAAGATGAGATAGCCAAATTGAATGAGGAGTTGGCGCCATTTAGGATATTCTCTGGTATAGAATCAGACATACTCAGTGATGGATCATTGGATTATACTGATGAGGTACTGAACAGTTTTGATTTTATCGTGGCTTCCGTCCATTCAGGGTTGAATATGGATATAGACAAGGCGACCAATCGACTGTTGAAGGCCATCGAAAACCCTCATACAACGATACTCGGACATATGACGGGTAGACTATTGTTGCAACGTGAAGGTTATCCAGTGGATCACAAAGCGATCATTGATGCGTGTGCCGTACATGGAGTGGTTATCGAGATCAATGCAAGCCCTTACCGTTTGGATATTGATTGGCGTTGGGTGGCCTATGCCATTGAGAAAGGAGTTATGCTCAGTATCAATCCTGATGCACACGAAATGAGAGGTTATGACGATATGAAATATGGTGTCTTGGTGGGGAGAAAAGCAGGGTTAACCAAAAAAGAAACGTTGAATACTTTGTCTCTAGAGGAGATTTCTAAATTCTTTAGTTCAAGAAAAAAATGACAATGTTAGCAGAGCCAAGTTTGTTGAAATATGTGATTGTCGTGAGACATGCCAAGTCAAGTTGGAAGAATATGAAACTGAAAGATCATGATCGCCCACTTAACAAGCGAGGCTTGAAAAACGGCCCTGATATGGCCAATTATGTCCAGTCTAGGGTTGATACTCCCTCGATGTTGATGACCAGTTCTGCAGTACGGGCAAAGGAGACAGCGTTATATTTCAAAGAAGCAACAGGAGTGTCAGATCAAAATTTCATGGTCAATAGTGCATTGTATCATGCTTCGTCTCATGATATACTGAATATTATTGCCAACCAGAGTGCTGATTTGAGTTCAATTATGTTATTTGCACACAACCCTGGTGTGACCGATTTTGTTAATGCAGTCACAGATTCAGAGATTGACAATATACCCACTTGTGGTGTAGCGGTGATTGCCTTTAATATGGCTAAATGGAGTGAAATAAAACAAGTAAAAGGGAAACTAGAAGATTACTATTACCCAAAAGGGATTTAAATAAAGAATATGACATATACACCAAAAACTGATAGGTACGACACGATGAAGTACCGTAGATGTGGCGATTCAGGATTGTTATTGCCGGAGATATCCTTAGGTCTATGGCACAATTTTGGCCATGTGGATGATTATAATAATGGAAGGAAAATGGTTCGTCATGCCTTTGATAGAGGTATAACACATTTTGATTTAGCCAATAACTATGGCCCACCTCCCGGTTCTGCAGAGGAGAATTTTGGAAAAATACTGAAGGATGATTTCTCAGGTAACCTTAGAGATGAATTGATCATTTCTTCTAAGGCTGGCTATGATATGTGGGATGGCCCTTATGGCGATTTTGGTAGTAGAAAGTATATTATCTCAAGTTGTGATCAGTCCTTGAAACGAATGGGCTTGGAGTATGTAGATATCTTCTATTCGCATCGAATGGATCCAGATACACCAACAGAAGAGACGGCATTGGCACTGGACCAGTTGGTCAAACAAGGTAAAGCCTTGTACATAGGGATATCTAATTATCAGCCTGCACAGACTGAGGAGATCGAAGCGATATTCAAAGAATTGAAAACACCATTTATCATTCATCAACCGAGATACTCTATGTTTGACCGTTGGGTGGAAGATGGGTTGTTGGAGACACTAGCCAAACTCAAGAAAGGAGCAATTGTCTTTTCTCCATTGGCACAAGGAATGTTGACGGATCGATATCTAGATGGAATTCCAGAAGGGTCTCGTGCTTCCAAAGGTCATTTCTTGAAAGCTGATCAATTGACCGATGAGAAAATGAACAAAGTACGCGCACTAGGAGACATAGCAAAAGAAAGAGGGCAAAGCATCTCTAGTCTAGCGATCTCTTGGCTGTTGAGACACGATGTGGTGACTTCTGTATTGTTAGGCGCTAGTAGTGTCGAGCAATTGGATACGAATCTAAAAGCATTGGACAACACTACTTATTCAAAAGAAGAATTGGATAGGATAGAAGCTATATTAGGAGATAGGTCTTAAATTTAGATTTTAGACTATTAGATACTAGATATTAGAAAATGAAAAGTCTAAAATCTAGTGTCTAATTTCTATAAGTCTAGTAATTAACTCACCACATTGACAGGTTTGTTATCTTGATAGGCCTTCAAATTGTCTGTTGCAATTTGTATCAATCTTTGTCTTGCTTCTTTTGGCGCCCAAGCAATATGTGGGGTGATGATACAGTTATTGGCCTTGAGCAGTGGGTTGTTTGGATCAATCGGTTCTACCGAAACTACATCAACAGCCGCGGCTGCTACTTTACCAGCGTTTAAGGCGTCAGATAGGTCTTGTTCGTGAACTAGTGGACCTCTTGAAGTATTGATGATCATGACACCTTCTTTCATTTTGTCGATACTATCCTTGTTGATCAGGTGTTGCGTGTCAGGCGTCAAGGGACAGTGTAACGAGATGAAATCAGATTGAGCAAATAACTTGTCTAGCGAAACCGCTTTACAGGACTCGTTTTCCAATTCTGGTTTAGGAGTACGAGTACTGAACAGGATGTTGAGACCAAAAGCCTGAGCAATTTTGGTAGTCGCCTGACCGATGGTTCCCATACCGATGATGCCCAATGTCTTTCCTGCCAATTCTATCAAGGGAGAATTCCAATAGGAAAAGTCTTTGCTATTCTCCCAATCTCCATTTTTGACACTTTGATTGTGGTCGCCTATATGATGACAAAGCTCCAAGAGTAGCCCCAATGTAAATTGTGCTACAGATTGTGAGCTATAGTCAGGGATGTTGGTCACCGTAATTCCTAAATCTGCTGCTGCGGTAGTGTCCACTATATTATAACCAGTGGCCAATACACCGATGTATTTCACTGAGGAGGTCTGAGTCAGTACTTCTTTTGGTAGTGGTGTTTTATTGGTCAAGATGGCCTCTGCGTTACCAATTGCATCGATGATACTTTGATGGTCTTTTGATGTACGGTCTATGACTTTGACAGCACCTATTGCTTCAAGAGCCGTCCATGACAAGTCCCCTGGGTTGGCGGTATATCCATCCAATATTACAATCTTCATTTAGTCAGCATTTTTTGTTGTTTTCAGAAAGCTGCAAGCTAATTATTTAAGCTATCAAATGGATGGAAGGAGATGGCAAAACAACAGTTCATTAGCGATCTGTACCGAAAGATAGATTTCCTTTCGTTGGATCTTCTTTCTGTAAGATAGTCACTCATCTCAAGTGATTGCCAAGGTCTATGCTCAGAAGTCCAAAGGAGGCTCTTCAGCATGATCATATTTCGGGATTTGAATCCGGTATCTTCAATCTATCCAAACGGGCTAAGTATGAGCTTGCCCTCTCGGGTGCCATGAAAATCGCCAGCACTACTTAGCAAGTACTCCTCTTCCTTTTCGACTAGCCCAGCCTTCACGGGATTCTTATGAATATAGGAGACTTTGGAGTTATAAAACTCCTTGTTATCGATTTGCTCTCCGTGGTAGCCTTCTTTCCAAAACCAAACTTTTTCTTGATACTTCAATGTCAGTAGTAGCCACTTTTTTCTACTTTCATGAGGGTTTTCTTCAATGGCTTTATAAATTTTCTTAGCTGTGAATTTCTTGAAGTCTCTAATAATATCACTGAGATTTTCGTTTTCAGCACTGACGATGAGGTGGCAGTGATTGCTCATGATTACCCAAGCATATATTTCAAGGCCTTTGTGCTGTTGACAGTATTTCAAACTATCCAAGAGTATTATTACATAGGCAGGTCTGCTAAATACGTCTACCCATTGGTGTATAGTGAAGGTGACGAAGTGTACTGCTCCTTGGTCTTTGATCGCATATGCATATCCCATACTTGAAAATAATACAGGCGGATTACAAATCCTATGATATCGCTTCGCCATTACAAATGTCGAAGAGCTGACTGACATTTACGCTATTCGGAATTTGCAATTCCGGAATGTCGATCATAGGATTTACAATCCGGTACTAGGTTTCAATTCAATTTTAGACTTTCTGATTACAAATCCTATGATATCGCTTCGCCATTATAAATGTCGAAGAGCTGACTGACACTTATGCTATTCGGAATTTGAAATTCCGAAATACCGATCATAGGATTTACAATCCGGTACTGACTAGGTTTCAATTCAATTTTAGACTTTCTGATTACAAATCCTATGATATCGCTTCGAGATTACAAATGTCGAAGAGCTGACTGACACTTATGCTATTCGGAATTTGAAATTCCGAAATACCGATCATAGGATTTACAATCCGGAATGCTTAATTATTTTGATACAATGTGTTAATCCGTTACTTCCTTTTTCCATTCGTTCTTCAAATAGGCGAATGCGTCTGTCAATGCTTGTTTGGAGGTTTTGGGGTTGAAACTCAAGTCGTTTCGTGAGTTGGTGATATCGTAATCCTGTTTCAAACCATAAAACATGTCTACATAATGACGTTGTAGCAATGGTTCTTTACCATTTATTTTACTCCCAAACTCCATCAACCCCGCAACAGAGTATAACAAGCATTTGGGTACCTTTTTAGGAGTCTTCAATTTTAATTCGGGATACAGCTCAGCGGCAATTTTGACGCTTTGTTGCATGGTCGTATGTTGCTCGGTGGCTAGAATATAGCGTTGTCTGTCTTTGCCCTTTAGCATTGCCTGATAGACGCCATATGCAACATCTTTGACATCTATCCAGTTGAGTGTAAAATTAGTGTCAATGGGAATTTCACCACTGAGAATTTGTAAAACAAGATTGTTGGTATAGCTCAGTTTATATGCTTCACTACCAATCATGGCAGAGGGCAATACGACCACTGTTCTGATTCCATATGCCTCACTCAATGCCAAGGCCAACTTGTCCGAATCATTTTTAGAGTTATAGTACCAATTTCTACGGTCAAGATTGTATCCATTGTCTACATGGGCAGGGAGTTTTGTGAAATCCAACGAAGCAACAGAGCTCACATATACAATGTTTTGGATGCCACATTCTTTGGCTATATCGAACACGTTTTGGGTTCCTTGCATGTTATTGTCATAGATCTCCGTTTTCGGATCTTTTGCCCACATGCTGAAATTTGCTCCGACGGCATACAAATTGGTAACACCTTGAAACGCCTTTTTAAGTGATGCTCTATCGGTGATGTCTGCCTGTACTACCTCACAATCTAGGCCTTCAAAAGGAGCTAGATTACTATTGTCTCTGACGGATGCCCTTACTTTATGATCGTTCGATAGCAATAACCTCACTAAATTATTACCCAAGTGTCCGTTTGCTCCTGTTACCAATGAAATTTCGTTACTCATCTTATGTGATTTTTTGTGTGGGCAAATTTTAATCTTATTGAGGAGGACTAAAATAACATTTGTTAGATAGAGATTTGTTTTCGTATACGACTTAGCGATTGAGGTTCTATCCCTAAAAAGGAAGCGATATTCTCTATAGGGACATTTAGTGCTAGCTTGGGATGTTGATCCATGAATTTGAGGTAACGATCTTTGGCAGTCAAGAGCTGAAAATCTTTCACTCGGTCTAATTTGCAGCCCAAGTGTTCGTTGGTTACCATTTTGACAAATTCACCCCAGTAATTGGTGGTCTCTTGTAAGAGATCAAAGTCTGGTTTAGAAATTTTGACCAGTTGACAATCAGTGACCGTTTCGTAATAGTCCAAGGAAGGAGTACCGGTCATAAAACTGTCCAACGAAGTGAAAATATCCTGATCAGGGACTAAATGCTGAACGACCAATTTGCCCCCTATGTTTTGATAGCCTTTTACAATTCCGCTACTTAAAAAATATACATACCATTCTACTTGCCCAGCTTCCAAGAGTTTGGTTTGTGCAGGCACATCCACGGGTACGAAATAATTCTCTAGTTGTGTGATGTCTTCCTTAGTGATCGGGAACCGGGATTGAATGTAGTTGATTAAGTTTTTCATATGGGTGTCGAATGATCATAGAACAAAACGCTATATAACCTGAATGTTGAAGGGCTTTATGTGCACGATTTTAAATTATTGAGAAGATAGTAACGGAAAGGGGAAAAGGAAGTTGGTAGAATTGTATTTGAAATATAAAACTCGGATCAGTGAGGAGGTTAAGACCAAAGAAGGCTACTCCACATTTCTCATATACAATAGCATTTCCGCCATTCACCGGTACATAGCGACAGCTTACCGATTAGTTATTTGATTATCTATCCGTTCATGACAACTTTGAACATCATTAAAAACCAATAATCATGAGACATCAACAAAACACCCAACAAAAAACATGGCTAGGCTTCTTGCTGGTAGCTATCGGCGCATACTTTCTACTTCGCAACTTTAACCTGATCCCTTCATTTATTCCTCACTACTTGTTCGGATGGGAAATGATTTTAATATTGGTAGGAGGGTTTCAGCTTGTATCAGGTAAAAGAGAAGGTTTTATACTGATGAGTATTGGTGGCCTTTTTCTATTAAATGATATATTCTACTTACCGGAATTTAGAATAAGAGATTGGTGGCCTTTGATATTGATTGCGGTAGGCATTAGTATTTTTATGAAAAAACGGAAGAAAATCATTCCCGAGGACGGAATAAAAAATGAAGACTATCTAGATAGTACCAACGTATTTGGAGGATCACAATCCACTATCCAATCTGAAAACTTCAAAGGTGGTAACATCACCTCTGTATTCGGTGGATCAGAAATCAGCCTAGCCAATGTCAACCTGACAGATGGAGAAGTGATGGTCAATGTTTTTTGTATGTTTGGAGGGAGTAGCATTATCATTCCAGCTGATTGGACCATCGTCAACAACAGTTTTGTCATGTTTGGAGGCATAGAAGATAATAGACCCCAATCAATTCAGGAATCTAGTGACCCAAAAAAGATACTGAGAATAAATGGATCTGTTATTTTTGGAGGACTTGAAATCAAAGGAGCTTAACCTTTACACTCATTTTTACGCTCCTTTGATACCCAAATTGTAACTATAAATTTTTAAAAAAATAACGAATCGTGATCAAACACCCCATACTCGATGGATCAGGCTACAAGTTTTACTCAGCAGTATGGGTGATCATCATAGTAGTGCATACTTTGGTGATGCACTACTATTTTGAGTTCGCGGTAGAGGTGGCACTGCTGGATGGGATGGTTTACAACCTTATTTTTGGTGCCATGGCCACAGGGTTTTGGTACATTGTTAATTTTGCTAATTTCAAGAAAGACGACACTTCATTAATCGTGACACACATTGGTGCGGCATTTATTTCTACACTTACTTGGGCCGCCATTGCGGGGTTTTTATTGAAATTAATTTTTGGTGAAAATGGGACCTATCAAAACTTTGTCGGTACGACACATATTTGGAGAATCATTATTGGGGTGATTTACTACTGCATCATCGTTTTGATTTTCTATTTGATCAAATACTATCATGACACACAAGAGAGAGTACATCGAGAAATGGAACTTCAGCATTTGTTAAAAGACTCTGAATTGCGGATGTTAAAGTCTCAAATCAATCCTCATTTTATATTCAATAGTCTCAACTCTATCAATGCGTTGACGCTCTCTAAGCCCGAGCAGGCCCGCGAAATGGTGATTAAACTGAGTGACTTTCTCAGGCATTCTTTGGGTAAAGAAAGTATCGAGATGAATACCCTAGCGCAAGAGATACAAAATATCTCCTTATATCTGGAAATAGAAAAAGTAAGATTCGGAGATAAATTGGTGTTTGAAAAACAGGTGTCAAACGAATGCTTGACGGTAGAAGTACCCAATTTGATATTGCAGCCTTTAATTGAGAATGCGATCAAATATGGGGTCTATGAAAGCCTAGAGCCAGTTACTATCCAACTAAATTGTACAGCAAGCGAGGATTATCTTGAAATCGCCATTACCAACAATTGTGATTTGGAATCTATCGCCAACAAAGGAGAAGGAATTGGGCTTGAAAATGTCCGTAAAAGATTGAGCCTTGTCTATGGACATCATGGCTTAATGAAAATCAAAAAAGAGAACAACTTATTTTCTGTTATCATTAACCTACCACTTAACCCTTGATCCAATGAGTAAAATAAGAGCGTTGATCATAGACGATGAACATTTGGCAAGAGAAATCATCAAATCCTACCTCAGCGAGTTCGACGAGATAGAACTCGTAGGAGAATGCAGTGACGGATTTGAAGGGTTCAAGCAGATCAATGAACTAAAGCCAGATTTGGTTTTTTTGGATATAATGATGCCTAAGTTGACTGGGTTTGAAATGCTGGAACTCTTAGAGCAACCACCTGTCATTATATTCAGTACTGCATATGACGAATATGCCATCAAGGCATTTGATCAAAATGCGGTCGATTATCTACTTAAGCCTTATTCGCAAACCAGATTTCAAGAAGCAATTAACAAAGCCAAACAAAAATTAGGGGCATCCAATAATAGCCATATAGAAATCGCCAAAGTAATAGAAGCCAATCAACTCAAAGTAGAACTACTCACGCGTGTTGCTGTGAAAACTGGAAGCAAAATACAGATCATACCCATCTCCAATATCAGGTATTTGGAAGCGATGGATGATTATGTTAAAATCCATACCGATGACGGAAGCTTCCTCAAGCAGCTCACGATGAAATATTTCGAAACTCACCTGCCAACCGAGGAGTTCATGCGCATCCATCGATCCTACATAGTCAAACTCAAAGAAATTGCTAAGCTAGAATTGATGGGCAAAGATGCACATGTAGCCATACTCCTGGATGGTACACAGCTAGCGGTTAGTAGATCTGGTTATTCCAATTTGAAAGAAAATTTAGGGTTTTGAGAAAACCTCTGATCAAGAGGCAGTGAATGGTGCTTGTTTGAGTAGGCAAGACGGTAGTCTTGGATATGGAAACGAGTGACTTGCTGAGATCTAGATATACAGTTTGGGCTGGCTGTTCTTACTGAGAGTGGGAGAGTGGTCACGCATTGCGCTCCGCTAAATGCGCGCCATAGGATATTGCAAATACGTCTTTAAATATTATAAGTCAATATAAAACAATTACAATTTCATCTTGAAATAATATAATTATGTATAGAGCAATTACAATTCCATCTTGAAATATTATCAATACGTCTTGAAATATTATCAATCAATATAAAACAATTACAATTCTGTCTTGAAATATCACAAATAGGTATAGAGCAATTACAATTTCATATTGAAATATTACAAATCAGGTGGGAGCAATCACCTTCCTGTATAGAACATGTACCCTATAGGGAGCAACTTAAGATATTCAAACTACGCATGATGGAGAAAGGAATGGTTCCAATGGCTGACTGCCAATCAAATGACAGGTAGGATTAGCTACCCAATGTAGAACCGTAGGCAAAAGAAAAATACTAGTGATTACAAAGTAGATACCTTATGATCAACAAACTTGTAATGTCAGACATTATCCAATTTAATTAGGTACGCTTACTTCGAGGTATAGGTAGTAAATCTGGACTAGTTATGCAGCAGATTTAAAATTATAATATTCCATGGGAGTTTTCATACCCAAAGCTTTCTTCAGCTCATCGTTTTCTATTCTAAGTATTTCTAATTCTGCTTTAGAATGTAGTTCACCATCATTTTAATACTCATAATAGCTCCTGATTTAGCATCTGATCTTAATTGGTATGGTTGGATGGCGATAAGACCATGTCGGCGATATAACTCAGGGCAAGTTAAACCTGATGACTCCCATTCTTCTACTGTCGATGCTTTTTGAACTGAACTAAGCTGTAATCTACCACTTGGACTTAATCGTGCATTCTTGATTAATTCTTCTACCATTTCATTTCCTGTTCTAGGCTACTAACTGGTCCAACTATTCAAGCGGTTAAGAACAATTTGTCACCGTACAAGATCTACAGCTATGGATGATAAAAGGCAAGTTGAACAATGAGTTCTTACTTGCCTTTTATCAGTGTATAGTTATTGGTTGCAGATGTGAGCTAGTATTATTTAGAATAATTGAAAGTCAATTTTAAAAAGACTTCTCTTGACATAGATGGTATAGAACCCGACCAGTTGTCATATGCTGGGTAATAAGCCTGCTTTTCATTTAACAAATCAGATATACCTAAGGCAAAGTCGAACATGCCTATGTTATAAGATCCATATAAGTTCACGATTTTAAGACCATCGAATGTTGTAGGGTTACCGACCCAATCACCATCGGGGTCTTCAAACGACCTTGTTGCGCTAGTTATAAATCCGTTTGCATTGACAGAGAATTTTTCAAAGACATTATAAGTGATTTGGTACGTGAATTTATGGGTTGGCATACAGGCGTTTTGACGATCATTGTCTGAAGCCCAGGCAGCTGCCCCTTGCTCTCCAGCTCTATAAAAACCATATCCTATACGAATACTACCCCATCTAGGAACAATTTGCATATCAGTTTCAAAACCGTAAGTAGATACAGTACTGCCGTTTTCATATGCTCCCGAAGAAACATAAAGAATTGGTTTATCTATTTTTAGATGAAAAGCATTAACTGACCACATGGCAATATCAAAAAACTTCCTACCTACTTCAAACTCAAATGCAGTTGTTTTTTCTCTTTCAATCCCGTTAATAGAGTTGTCTACGTTGTATCTGATTACTTCTATATTCGGTGTTCGGAAGGCTTGGCTATAAAGCATTTTAGTATGCCATTTGTCCCAGGCTTTCGTATATGCTATTCTTGGTACGAATCCATTTCCGGCGATTTCATGATTTTCAAACCGACCACCAAAAGTAAAATTACCATAATCCCCACTTAATTCTAACTGAGAATACACGGCCACATTATAGAGAGAAACCTTATTGTCTCCACCCATGTTAATAAAATGAGTGTCCGGATTATTCGCAGTTTGAGTTCCAGCAATCCCATTATCATTGTAGTAATTCACACCCCCTGAGAGCAATATTTTTTCCGTAAAAGTGTAATTAGCCGCTATATCAAATGTATGACGAATTCCTTTTACATTCCAACGATACACTTCATCTATCTTATGCTGCCATGAATTATGATTCTTATAGGTATACGTCGGTGTAATAATTAATTTGTCATTGACATCCCACGTGTATTTCAAGGAAGCTAGTGATGAGTTAAATATTTCTTCTCGATCTTCTGTCGTGATTTCATAATAATCTTGCAGTTTGTATGCGTAATTATCCTGGATGAAACGAGCTTCTATTTTCTTGTAATTTATACTTGTGTTAACATAAATAGGATTAACTAAGTCTGATTTTTCTGACATGTCATAGCTCACTGATTTGTTCCAAAGTAACTCGTTGGATCTATTGGCATTTTTATATGTCATTGCTACGCCATAGCCCCAGTCGTCATACTGATGACCAATTCCTGCGTCATATTTCATATTTATATCTCCTTCATTAAATGATGGAGTTACTTGCGCCCATGCACCATTAATATTTGAACTTCTTGTCGTGATTTTGATAACTGCTAGTTCTGCTGAGCCCCCATACATGGAAGATCCAGGTCCCCTAATAATCTCCATTTGATCTATTTGATCCGCTGAAATATGATTATTGAATTGAAGTGTTCCATATAATGTTTCGTTCAACTCGATACCATCTATCAAAATCAGGACTTTGCCTTCATTTCCCCATAATCCTCTAGTAGCTATTCCCACAGTTTCTGCAACATCTCCTGCAAACCCAAACCCTGGGACTAAATTTAGTACATCAATAAGATCTCGAGCACCACTCATTCTGATTTCTTCCCTTGTGATGACGGTTAAGATACCAGGCGATTCTCTTTGTGTCATAGCCTTGTTTGACGCCACTGACAATTCTATACCCATCAGTTCTTCGAGTGTCAATTCAAACATGTCATCGTCGTTTTGTGCTTTTACATCCATGGATGCAAAGCATAAAATAGCTAAGCCAAATAATATTAAATGTTTTTTTATCATAATATGTTTAATTGTGTATGAAATAGATTCTTATTCATATGAAAAAATTAGCACAAGTGAATTGGGGGATATTGAGGAGGGTGATTTAATACGAGCAAATTTAGTTCTCGTTAGGGATGGAATGTATAGAGGCATTTCCTAATTTGATAATTAAGTATTTTAACCTAAAACCAGTATTTTAAATCGTATGCTTAACTGGTTATCACATTGATCCGAAAGTTTTTCTATTCTTCTGATGAAAGTATTCTAGTTGCCTTATCCGCCGTTTTTTTCAGAATATTTTCTTAATAGCCAAATGAGTAGGAGCGTCTCCTCCTAAGGCGGACAGGTCTGACTCGGGCCATTTGCACTTTTTATCGTTTCACAACTTGTCCCCATATATCGGGAGACACGGCTCATTCATTAGATTGGTTTCAAGTGATATAAAGAACACTTGAAACAACGGTGGAGGCGCAGCACAGAATCGGTGGGGCTAGAGTAAGCTCAAATCTCCCTTCTAGCAGCCAAAAGCATGAATTGATGTATGATGTTGTCTTTAGTATTCTGTTTATTTGATATACGACTTTAACAAAAGCCTCTTTTTGGGGGGAATAGCTTTACTGTTCGCAGCTATTTTTAGTAATTCCTGATTCTTTTCTTTAGCATGAATCAGATGGAATAGTTCTGCGACAGTTAAACTAGTTTTAGGCCGTTCAATTAAAGTGAATTCATCATTAATATCTACGTAACCTTCATCAAGGATGCTTAAATAAGTGCCTCCATAACCATGTTCAATAAATTGTTTAAGCATTTTTTGGGTCCCAAATTTATGTCCTAATTTGTAGCATGGCTCTCTATACTGGGAGACCTGTACCAATGCCTCTCCTATCTTATATATATCACCTAAAAACACTTGGTTTTCATCAAAGTCAGATACAGTTAGATTTTCTCCAAACATACCCCAGCCCCATTCGAGGTTAGGGTATAAGTTCTTCCAATAAGGATATTGTTCGGAGGAAAATAAATAGCACGCTTTATAAAAGCCGCCATGATTTAGTCGATTTGAAACTTCATCATTGAGCACATCATTTTTTGTTAAAAAAATGGGTTTGTTAGTGGACTTTTTATAAATACCCGTTTCTTCCTCTTTACCATTCCAAATGAAAGTTGTTGGTTTTCCAATATTTGTAGAGATTATTTTCATGTTGAATTTGATACTGTGAAGATGATTTTTAGTTAAAAATATTCCTTTTTAATTCAGGATTTTGCTCATAATTAAAGATAATCTTGATATGGTGATAACGCCGAGCTATCCTCCGTGAAGCTTGACGTGTATTTTGTTTCGGTTACAAGATAGCCAAATCTCTAATTTGTGCTAATTTTTTTTGTTCCATAGAGCTAATCTGAGATATGGCGGACCTGACAGAATACTGAGAACTTTCATTTACAGCTGAATCGCCATGATTTGATCATCCCGTTTTTTTCAGAATATTTTTCTTAAAAGCCCAATGAGTAGCAGCGTCTCCTCCTAAGGCGGACAGGTCTGACTCGGGCCATTTGCATTTTCCACCGTGTCACAACTTGTCCCGATATATCGTGAGACACTGTTCATTCATTAGATTGGTTTCAAGTGATCTGAAGAACACTTAAAACAACGGGGTGCTAGCGCAACATCAAGTAATAATAATTTGGCAATAATTCAATGACATCTTATCATTAGAGTAAAATACTCCAAAATTGTAATTTGTAAAATTATATAATTCGTTAAATGGAACTCCGATTAAAGGAATCTCTTGATTCACCTTAAATGGATTACCTAATATTTCATGAACCTCATCAATATTATGATTAAATCCATTTAAATGAGGAAGGCGCAAATTATAGCCTTTGTAACCGTCATGACCATCTCTATGAAATATAATTGAATCCACCTCCAATTCAGAATTGGCTATAAATTCAACCCCCCTTTCTTTATTCTCACTATAATAGCGGTTGCTTTCATTGATAATCACAGTTATTTCTTCTAAAAAAGGAACATATTTTAGAAGAAATTTTCCCTCGTCAAGATTCAAAATTTTTTCAAAGTTTAATTTCATTAGTCCTAATATTAAACACCTAACTCACCTAGAGATTTTCCGTTACTTTTATGCACATTTTCAAATATAGTATTAATACCTTGATAGGTAAAAGCTTCATCCAAAAAGGAAGGCCGTAATACTTTCATATCTCTGTTAGCGGCTCATCCCCGTTCTTTTCAGAATATTTTTCTTAAAAGCTCAATGAGTAGCAGCGTCTCCTCCTAAGGCGGACAGGTCTGACTCGGGCCATTTGCATTTTCCATCGTGTCACAACTTGTCCCGATATATCGTGAGACACTGCCCATTCATTAGATTGGTTTCAAGTGATCTAAAGAACACTTGAAAGAACGGGGGGAGTGTTTTATTTACTCAAAATAATTCTTCATTATGTGCCAAGCTTTTTTCTTTTTACCATTTTCAGATATAAGTCCTTTTCTGTTATACCCCTTTTGAAAAACTGGATGCATTCTTCCGCTAGATCGATAATCCACCAAAAGCCATGGGCAAACACCTACTAAATTTGGTACATTTTTGAACATTTCTATTTGGTCTTTGTAAATCTGTTCTTGGTACTCTTCACTCCAGGAGGCAGCTTCATCCTTAGGTCTATCGTTATTTCCATAAAGTGCTTCACCGCCAAACTCTGAAATGAAAACGGGTTTGTCTTTATAGATAATATTCCATTTTGTATCAGCTGGATTTCCCTGCCAAGGCACATACCAACCAAGGTATTCATTGAGTGAGATGATATCTACGTATTTATATAAAGTATCCCACACATTGAAGGTGTTATTTTCATACCCTTGGTTGTTTATGACATGAGTTATCAATCGTGTTGAATCAATTGACTTGCATTCTTTGGTTAATTCAACTAAAGCACTGTCTCGATTTGGTGTAAATGAATAAGTTTCATTAGACAAACTCCAGATTATTACAGCAGCTCTGTTTCTATCCCTTCTCATCATTTCTTTCATCATCAAATCCATTTTCTGACGAACTTTTGGTGCAGAAAATTCAATGTGTTGATAAATAGGGATTTCGCTCCAAACCATCAAACCCATTTTTTCAGCCAGCTTTACAGTGTGTTCACTATGAGGGTAATGTGCAAGCCTGACTAAATTGCAATTCGTTTCCTTTGCCCAATTCAAAAGAATTTTAGCGTCTTCTTTTGAATAAGCTTTGGCTCCTTTTGTTGGGTTTTCTTCATGGATATTCACTCCTTTTAAAAATATCCGAGCGCCGTTTAAGAATATTTCACTTTCTCTAACTTCTATATTTCTAAATCCTATTTCATCCTGTACTGTATCTGTCTGGGCTTCTACAACTACCTGATACAACTTTGGATTCTCGGGTGACCACAATTCGAATTTCGAAGAAAACTCTACTTCAACCAAGCCTTCATCATTGGTTAGGGTGCTATAATTGATGCCAAGTTCAGGTATTTTTATTCTTACTTTTTGAGCTAGGTTATTCCCATTTAATTTAACCCATCCTAACACCTTATCGTTAGAATGTTTTTCTAATTGAATATGATAATCTTCTATATAAGTGTGGTTGGTTTCAATTATGTTGACATCTCGCGTTATTCCTCCATAGTTGAACCAATCATATCCATGTCCTGGCAACCCATCTTTTAAACGCTGATTATTGACCTTCACTACCAAAGCGTTTGATCCATTTTTTATTTTGTTGGAAATTTCGAATTGAAATGGAGTAAATCCACCTTCATGACTTCCTAGAAGTTGGCCATTTAAATAGATGTCAGCCAAATAATTGACCGCACCAAAATGAATAAAAACTCTTTTGTCGGGGTTTTTAGTTTGATTAAACTCCTTTTTGTACCAGACTACTCCTTCCAGATAAGTTAATTCGGGCATTTGAGTATTGAAATCTCCCGGCACTTGCATTGTTGGCCCACCTTCAAACGAATACTCATAAAAATCCGTCTTTTTTACAGGCTTTTTTTCTAGCCATACCTGTCGCCAGTCGCCTGTTCCGGAGGGGTCAATTATTGCCTTCCATTCACCTTTGAGACTTGTTGTATTTCTAGCCTCAATATTTGTCATGGCACTTTGTGCTGGTAATAAAATAGGAGAACAGGTTGATATTAGAAAAAGGTATTTTATTATGTAAGGTTGTAAAAGTTGGTTCATGCTTTTTAATTATTCTAAAGTTCTTCGAATTGTCTGGTCATGATGCCCAACGTCCCGATATGGTGTCGTGGCGTTTGATGTTTTGTTCGTTTCGGATACTAATATAGTCGAATCTGTGATTTGGTCAGTCGACGTTCGATCATAACTTTTTGATTTCTCATGAGGCGCAGCGCAGAATGGGTGGGGCTTGTAAAATCCACCAGCGATTCATTTCAACTAAACCGCTATGCATCTCATGTTACCAGCTTTTACTTTGGAGTTATCCGAAAAGAATATATGTCACTACAAGAAGAGTTGGTAGCGCCCGAAAAAAGACAGGTATGGAGGTGCTGAGGTGTTTCGTTCCAATTACTTTCAAGATCAGCATGATCCCCGACCCAATAATTATTGTTAAGCTGCCTATGTATAGCATATTAAGGTATCCATCGTTACCGAGTTCAAGCGTATAAAAGAGTATACCGATTGTTGCAACTGCCGTACTAATCCATAAGATTTTAGGCACAATTGACATACCAAGAAGTTTAGGAAGTCCCATTTGTTCACTTTCTGTTTGTTTGAGATCTAATGGTTTGTAGGCATTTAGAAAGAATGTTATACCGAGTCCTGCAAGACCAATAGTTATGATAATTGGAATTCCCGTTCCAGTCAATTGTAGTATATAGCCAATTGCAAGAGTTGATAAAAAAACTCGTTCGAGATATGGTAGAAGTTTGTTCATAAGTTCTAATAAGATAGGTAGATAGTTGCTGGTAAAGTAGTAATGTGCACTTATCAGTTTTTATAAATGTTTGAATTCATTTATTGGATTGTGCGTTGCAAACTACCTCGAATATGTCAATATCAAAGATTGGAGACTAAATATACCCAGATATCGGGAGGTGATTTTTGTCAGGTATTGGGAGTTGTTGGTGTGGCTAAGAAAACGACTAACTAAGAAACGAAGGGGGTGATTAAATAGCGATTACCGTAACGGGCTGGCACAAGTAAATACTTGCGCAAGTGGGGAGTCAATGTTGAAGTACTTGTTGTCAGTTGTCTACTGAACGAAGACTTGAATCAAGGAATTAAAAGTAGATTCTCTCATTCAGTTCATTTAATTGGCTTAGTTCCATGTTCATGAACAATTTTCCAACCCTCATCAGTTTTTAGGAATACTAGCGTTTGACGGAGTTTAACATTCTTTTCTTCACCATTCTGTTTAAATGAAACGTCCCGATAATATGTGGCTATTCCTACTTCTCCAAAAAGGTCAATCTTAAGATCGTCTACTTTTTCCTTGTAATTAGAAACTGTGCCAAAGAATGCTAATTCAGATTCATTTGTTTTTTCAACACCCTGTCTTTCAAAATTCCTAGGTCCGAATTTTGTGAATTTGTCACTTGCTAAATGGATATCCTTCAACCCTTCAAGATTAGCTGTCTCTGCATCTCTGACAATTGATTTAACAACTTCTATCAACTCTTGCTGTTCCTCTGGAAAAGTGTCCTTAACAATATTTCGCTGTTCAACCGAGTTGTTTTCTATGCATGAGACAAGGAGTGAAAGCATTACTGCTATTGTAAAACTGATAATTCTAATCATCTATGTTTTGTTATTATTCTTGAAAGTTTAATGCGTCTAAATATCTTGTTGTTCATTGCAAACAAAGCCAATGTATCAATCGTGGCATGTGATTTAGTTTAAGTTTCAACTACAAGTTAACCAAATCTCTGATTTGTGCTGTTTCTTTTTGATTCCTTAGTGCTATACTGGCATGCATCTCATATGTTGTAGGGTATTTAATTCCCTCAGATGATTGATTCTTCAAGATTCCATGTTGTGTATTTTTTGCAAAACTGTAAACCATAGATATGCCTTCAATTGGGAACTACCATCTAATTCGCAGTTTCCAGACTTTTGTTTCAGGGTTTGAATAATCAGGAAGCTACGTATGGTGACATCAAATAGTACTTTAAAAGCGCTTACCCAAAAGTGAATAATGAACATCTTATAATTGCTGAATAATCATCTATAGACCTATGGTTTATATTATATTGTAATATGAAACATTCGGCTTGTTCTCTTTTTTTTATTCTATTTATCAATAGCCCTATAATAGCACAAGTTGATTCAACTGAAAACACAAACGCAATAACTCTCAATGAATTATTTCAATATTCCTTAGATGAATTACTTGAAGTAGAGGTTACTACAGGTTCAAACCTTTCCGATGTAGTATTATATGATATCCCAGGACAGATCACAGTTATCACTAAGGAAGACCTTGAGCTGAGTAACGCCCGACATCTATCCGAGGCATTGGAGATTTATGTTCCTGGTTTTCAGTACATGTACAATAAATGGAACGGAATGGTTTGGGGAATGAGAGGAACCGCTACTGATAGGAATACTAAGTTTATATTCTTGGTCAATGGACATAAAATGAATTTGGAGTCTAGAGGAGGAAATATGACAGAGCTAGATCTGGGTTTGATGGGAGATATTGAAAGAATAGAAATAGTTAGGGGGCAATCAGGATTGGTGCATGGTTCGGGTGCTATTGCGGGAGCAGTAAATATTATTACTAAAAACTATAAAGACAATAATATTGAAGTAAGAACTGACATCAGGACTTGGAATATGAAGACAGTTGGTTCTCAATTTGAGCTCTTGGTTAATCAAAATATCAAAGATGATGCTAGTATAGTGCTTTCATTAGGCTATAGAAAATCACAGGGGCAGGGTGCCGAAAATGGAAGGATTATGGGAAAACCAACCTGGCCTTATCCCACTTGGTTGAACACTGATTATCCCCAACATGGTGTTCCAAATTCAGGAAGTACATGGAGTACTCCTGGCAACTTTAAAGGTGGATTAGATCTTAGGTGGAAAAAATTGAGGCTCTACACAAGAGCGTCACATCAGGTTACAAATGCATGAGGATTATTCTCAATTGCTCCCTGGCCTGAATTTAGCGGTTCACCGGATTCTACAGCAAGTCCTAAAGTGATCGATGGTCAAACTATTTATTATGACCATCCATTTTACAGTCAATTAACACCAAAACTGGTTCATGAGATGCAATACATTGTTGACAATATTTCAACGGAACTTTCGTATGAAATAGATGTTAAAGAAAACACCTTGAAATTACAAGCAGGATTTGATGCAGTAACGAACCGACAAGGTCTTGAAGAAACTAACCCAGACCATGTAGCATCAGGTGCAATAGATAAAAAACCAACTTTTTTAGAAACTTTTGGAGAGCGACGTTACAATTTGGGTGCAACGTATTCAATAAAATCAATTAACAAATTACAAGCTGCGTTTGGCTATGAATTCAGGCTTTTTCAATTAGGCAATGACCTCTCTGGACAAAACGCAAATGGGCTTTATCCAGAGAAAAAAGTGATCTCTAATGTCAACTATATCAACAATTCAGCATTTTTTGAAGGTTTATATGAGTTAAATGATAAAGCGAAAATAAATTTTGGACTTCGGTATGATGTACATACAAGAACAGCACGGTTTGGAGGTGCTCTTAGTCCTAAATTAGCCATTATTTATTCTTTACATAAGAGCCATATATTCAATCTTGGTTTTAGTGGGTCAGCTAGAAACGGTACCGCAGATAATTATGAATTCAATAGAGTACATTTTAATAATGATGGTTCTTTAAGGTTTGACAATCAGTATCAATTTGCTGATGTTGAGAATAAAACCAGTCCTATTCTACCCCCTGTCACATCTGATCAATTGCATGAATTAAAACCAGAAAAAGCATATTCTATTGAATTTAACTCAATTCATCATCTTTTTAAAGGACTTAATGTTAGCCAATCAACATCTTACAACACACTCAAAGATCTTTATGTTTGGAGTCCCGCTTTGTTTAGAATCATAAATGGGGCAAAATACAATTTCATTAATATTGACCTTGAAATAAGTTATACTACTAAGAAGGTGAGAATTGGTGCCAATCATACTTTCCAAAAACCTATCAACAATAAGATTGAAGACGCATCAACTACATTCGAGACTCCTCAGTTCACTTTCGAGGATGGAAACGTATCTTGTGATTCGGCGCTAGTAAATGGGGTGATGAATTTTTACCCTGTCGAAATTCCTGGTGAAACTGTTATACACACGATCAATTCCATTGAAGAATCAGTAACCTATGATGGCAAAGACTTTACTAACCTGGCTACTAATGTTTCAAAAATATTTGTTCATTATTCTCCAATAGATTGGTTAACTCTTCACTCAAATATTAGAGTATTCTATAAACTCCAGGGACGAGAAAAAATGCATAAAGAGAATGAAAGTTTTTTTGATCAGGATGATGATCTTTATAATAACTCGACTCCTTTGGGGAGTGATAAAAACCCTTTTTTAAGGGTGCACAACTCTCCAATAATTAAATGGAATTTTGGATTACGATTTCACCCTACTGAACGTCTGAAGGTGTCCTTTATGATGTATGATATATTGGCAACAAAAGATTCGTTACGACATACGGTTAGATGGCAACAAAATTCTACTATTGACCAAACAGACCTTTATTCAATGGATTATAGGTCGTATGGTTTTAGCGCTACATATAAATTCTAGTATGATTACGGATTTCAAGGATCTAATATCTATCCACATTGAAATCACTCGCCATGAATAGGTCGTTCGTGTCTAAGAAATGATTTGGTGTATCATCGTATGTAATACTTTAAAATCATCTCCCTTATTGCTTGGGACTAGCTTGATATTATAGGTTTTGGAAAGTGGACGATACTGCCCATTCATTAGATAAGTTTCAAGTGACCTGAAGAACACTTAAAAAAACTGGGGATTTGAAGTATCGATTTTCCCTAATAGACTATGCGTTTCCTTCAGTAAAGTGACCATTTCCCTTCTAGAAGTATGCGTTTCCCTTGAGTAGGGTGTTTTCTGTAATGACTATCTTCTTAGAGAAAAGGATCGAACAAATGGAACTTTGAAAATGATCAGGTATCTCTAATAAATACTATTTTTCATGTGGCTTAGTCTCCTTTTAATCCCTATTTTTATTCTTACAATAACCTTAACCTATATGAACCCATCCCAATCCGTTCCTACTATCTATCAAAATTGTGTCAACACCCTATCTGAGGGATTGGAAGTCATACACTTTACCATGCAACGCTTTCTCAATCGAAGCACTGAAATCAGAAAAAACATAATCTCTAAACCAATGAAAAAACTAATACTTATAAGTTTTGTTGCCTTTGCCTTTGGAGCAAGTGCACAAGCACAAGAAACCAATATGAAATACTACCTCATGATCGGTCAACCAGATGACGAGGCTTGGAAAATGGTAATTGAAGCTGGTGGTGACATGGCTGTACCTGCTAGAAAATCAATTGAAGCTATGGGTGGAGAGCTAATTAGCTATTGGGTTGGTGTGACAGAAGCCAAAAATTATGGTATCGTCGCATTTCCAGATTCAAAATCCATTGCACAGATCGTGTACATGCGAACGATTCAAGGGGTGATGAAAAACATAGAATTTAAAGAAATCATGCCAACTGATCAAGCTGCAGGATTCTTTCAAGAATTGAACGAGAGTAATGAAAACTTACAATTAAACCCAGGAGGCAAATAATACAGACCTAAAAATAAACCAATGAAGAAATCAAAACAAACCGAAATGAATAATAAAGGAGATTCAGAAAAAGGAATTAACCGTCGAAAGTTTATGGGAATCAGTGCAATGGGAGCCGTTGCTGCCGGAGTTGCTAGTTTCAATATAGGCTGTACGCCAAAGGATAGTACTAGTCCAGTGGAAGGCGTAGCAGAAGTGATCAAAAAAGACTACACAAAATATTATTTCCCTTACCATAACAAGCCCGCTACAGTCTTGGATTTTGGTTTAACACCTGAGCAAGAGGCGAGAGCGAAAGAATTGCATAGCAAGTTGTATGTATTTGATTCAGAGCCAGAGGTTGATTGGTTTGAAGGTCTCTACGATAATATGTTAGCAGGAGGGGCAAGAGGAGTTGGTGGTAGTTTTACCATGGATGCTTTTCCATGGCGCAAGATGCATGGATTTGATGATCCTGCGAAGATTGAAGTCACAAAAGAAGATTGGTGGGGTATTGAAAATATTGCTGACAATGTGGCTTTTGTAAAAGAGAAGGAAAAGGAAGGAAAATGCAAATTATGTCTGACCAGTGCTGACTTAGAACAAGCGGCGAAAGAAGGTAAAGTTGCTATCATGCCTGATGCACAAAATGGTTTCTACATAGGTAATCAGCTAGACAATATCAACAAAGCATATGATATGGGTCTAAGAAGAACGCAAATAGCCTATAATAGAGGGGGTACGCTAGCCAGTGGATGCATGGATCCTAGAGATGGAGGATTAAAGACTTTTGGCAAAGAGTGCATTGAACGAATGAATGAAGTGGGAATGTTGGTGGATGTTGGACACTCTAGTTCATTCACCATGGAGGATGCTTTGGATGTATCATCCAAGCCGATAGCTTGCTCTCATGCAGGATTGCGGGCTATGTCCCCAAAAAATCCTAGAACACATACAGATGAAGGCCTTAAAAAATTAGTAGCTAAAGGTGGTGTTTTTGGTGTGGTAGGAAGTCCTGGTACTATGAAGGAAAGTATGCCACAAGCTGCAGATGTCAAAGACTTTTTGAAGTGTATTGATTATGCGGTGAATTTAATAGGAGAAGATTCCGTGGGATTTGCACTAGATCAAGTTCAAGCACCTTCATTCAAAGAATTTTTAACTTCTCCAGATTGGCCACCATCAGCCGTAAAAAGTGTCAACGTAGAGTATTGGCCATGGTCTGATATTTTCGAAGGAATGGAAAATCATTCGGGATATCCCAATTTGACAAGAGGTATGATTGGAATGGGCTACAGTGATGAGAAGATCTCCAAGATTATGGGAGGAAATCACATGCGACTTATTAAAGAAGTGATTGGATGATTAAAGTCTTATAAACGCCCCCTAAGGGGGGTAGGAGGGAAGTACTTCACCCACCTAACCTCCCTCAAGGGAGGCACTATTCTAATATGAAAAAGCTATTACTAACGGTGACCTGTTTGATAGGGGCAATTGTGATCCATGCACAGGAAGCCAAACAGGACTCCACTTTGTCTGGATATCAACGTGAACTTAAGTTGGGAAACCCAACCAATAAGGCAGTTGAGATTCCAGATCAGGATATTGCAGCGTCTACCTATAGATTCAATGTGATTGTGACAAAACCCTGGTTCGATTTTAAAAGAAAATTGAATGAGAGTACTGGGATTCAATTGAGCACGAATTATACCTCTGCATTCATGGGAGCATCTTCCACCATCAATGAGGGAGGACAACAAACTGCTGCTAGTGGGATTTGGGATTTCACCATCAAGTGGGACTTTATCAATCGAAAAAAAGGAAAAAACAAAGGCACGTTAGTGTATTGGATAGATTCCAGACATACCTATTACAATGATTTTCCGGCACAGAATCTTTATCAAGAAACTGGCTCTGGATTGATCAATGCCATGAAGTTTGGGAAATGGAGTCTAAGAACGCTTGAATTTTACTATCAGCAAGGTTTTCTTGATGATAGAGCCGCTGTGATCATAGGAAAGATTGATATGGCGGATTGGTTTACTTACAATGGCTTGCTACACCCAATGATGCATTTTACAGATTTTGCTTTCTCTGTGAACCCTACGGTGAGCTGGTCTAACACAGGCATGGGCGTGGTAGTAGGAGGTTGGCTAGATAAGAAAAAACGTTTTGGTTTGGTAGCAGGATTAAATGACGTAGCTGGCGATGATGTCACTCAGAATAATTTCTTGGATATGGGTGCGCAAACTTGGGATGATGGGAAGTTTTTGAAAATGGCAGAGTTCAATTACAGTCCTAATTCAAGTCTGTACTACTTCAATAGACTCAGTGTAACAGTCTGGCATTCTGACTCCACGAATGCAAATGAAAGCGGTTGGTACGATACTGCAAGTAACAAAGGTTTTAGTGTACAAGGCACTTGGTTCATTCAAAACAAACACATTCCGGTCTTTACGATAGGGATGTCTGATGGAGCAGCAGGAAACCGTCTGTCCAAGTTGAATGTAAGCGCTATGTATGGGAGGGCATTTGAAAACCATGATATGCTAGCCGTGGGTGTCAACTATACCAAATCAGCCATTACAGATAAGGCGCAAGGTACATGTGAGGTATTTTACCGATATACACTATCAAAAGCGTTGGTGGTAACGCCAGTGGTTAAAGCAATCGTCAGTCCCGCTCTTAATCCCAACAAGGACTTTTTGTTTTATTATGGACTGAGAAGCAGAATTTCATTTTAGTGTAACAATTATGAACAGATATAAAGTAGCAATTTTTTTATTGTTGTCGTTGAGATTAAATCTAGCGGTTCAAGCGCAAAATGAAGATATCGATCGTTGGGATAATTGGCTTATAACAGGGCAAAAAGTAGTGTTCGGAGGACAAAAAAACTATAAACATTCTCATGAACTACAGTGGAGAGCGGATGAAAATCTAAAGAATTTAAATACGCTGCTTTATGAAGCAGTGTTTACCTACTCACCCAATCAACATTGGGAAATAGTGCCCGATATTCGATATAGTATTAAATCTGCTGCCAATGAAATTAGACCCGGTTTTGGTATTATCAGAAAGGACTACATTGGTGCAATTACTGAAAGTAGCGTTACCCAATTTGCTCAACAAGTAAAATGGCAAGCTGACATTAAAAACGGAAGACCTAATACCCAAGCCGTTCGCTATGCTCCAAGTATTTCTCATATAATCAATGGTAAGTATGTAGTAGGTGGACTTTTAGCAGGTGTTTACCAATGGGGTGGCGGTTTTTCTGGATTGGCATTTGTGAGAGGTTGACCCACTTTTGCGCTCATTTTTGACAAAGTCCATACACTCAACATAATCCCTGCATTTGGAGCGGAAAATACTGGCGGTAATGGTTGGGTCTATTCTTTTACTCCAATTGTACAATTGATTATTCGTGTAAACAAAGATTACAAATACTTACCAGCTAAGTATATTAATTTTTAAGGGAGCCCTTGATTGTACCTGTCGCACTTCTGTTACTCATTCTGGGAGCTGTTTGTTTTGTTCATAACATTGAGGTAAAATACATCTGTAATTAATGCCTTTCACTCCAGCAAACTACTCAAAACAGCGATCAAAGGCCATAACTGTTTTTAAGGATATTTGAGAGAGAGGCTATGATTATTGACAAATATGGATATAGCTTGTTGTTTACACCTACAGAAAGAGGACTCGAAACAAGAAAACAATATTAGATTCTCTAACAGAGCCTTTGAGAAAGGGGGGGCTTTGGGCGTATTGTTATTACACATCAAAATATTAAAGAAACAACATCTCTTTCTTCTGTACAATCTCTTTTTCCAAAACGATTTTCCGAGCTGATATTTTGAAACCAACAAAGGGATCATTACTATTTAAATACGGAGCATCTAAGTCTACCAATTCACTTTGAGAAGCCAATACTGCAGCCATAGATACACCCAAGGTTGATTCGGACATGCAGCCAATCAGCTTCATGAAATGTGTTCCTTCACCATTTTGTACTTTGAAATCCAACATCTTTTGTGCTTGGAATAGTCCCCCACATTTCATCAGCTTAATATTCACTCCCGAATACACGTCATGTAACTGTACCAGGTCTTCATATTGGCGAATAGACTCATCAGCGATAATGGGGTAACCACTCGTTGCTTGAGCCAATAGTGACCCTCATGATCAATGTCTTTAAGCGGCTGCTCGACCAAACTACAATTAAAACGTTCCAAAGACTCAATCAACCTGATGGCCTTCTCTCTGTTGTGGCAACCCTGATTGACGTCAATACAAAACGGTAAATCAGTTTTGTTCCGTACCGCTTCTACAAATTCTAAATCATCATAGGTTCCCGTCAGTTTCAATTTGAAATGCGAAAAGTCATTTGCCAAAGCCAGCTTCTCTTCAAGGCAGTCAAAATCACTTTCGTTGATCTCCTTTATTCTTACCTGATCAGTTCTTGACCGACCGTTTCCTAAACGCTCAATACCAAAGCTCTTTACCTCAGCACCTTTAGGTGGTTTAAGACCATCGCCTATACAATGATCCTGATGGACCTACCATCATCTTATCTATAGCATGCAGTAGTTTTATGCCGTACTGCTTCTTGGCACACTATCCTACGTGGTGCTTGACGAGTATTTTGTTTCGGATACAAATTAGGAAAATCTTCGACTTTCATCACTACTTTTTTCAACCAAGTGAGGAAAAGCGAAGATTTTCCGGTGCTGCTAGAAAGCACAAAAGCTAATCTCACCACTAATTCGCCATGGGATATCAGACATTGTTGTAGCTTGTTTACTTTGTTAGAAGTATGTCTTTACAGCGAATTCAAATTGTTCAGTAAATATATTTTTGAAGCTTGATATGTTATTTTGCTCATAGAACAACAACATGGCTTTTTTGTAGTCAATTGAATCAACAGTCCGAAATGATAATGGACAATGCTTGAAGTTCATCAAAATAGAGTTGCTTACAATTCTAGCTGTTCTTTTGTTACCGTCCATAAAAGGCTGGATATATGAAATTAATATCAGTGCAAGAAGAGCTTTGTCAAAAACCGACTCTTTGGAATTTATCAGATCACACGTCATTGAAAGAGCTTCTCTGATTTGAAATTCATTGTCAAGAGGTTTGTAATTTGTACCTGAAATACCGACTCTTCTGGTTCTTAAGTTTCGTTCTACCTGAAGTTCCTTCATCAAAATAGAATGGATATCTTCAATCTTACGGACTTCAAGAGGAAATAAATAATCTGGATTCTCAATTATAAAATCAATTGCATCTTTGTGATTCAAAAGCATTACTGCCTCTTCTTTCGTCTTTCCAGCTGCTGTTTCTTTTTCCTTTAAAAGCCGTTCTGTTTCGAGTAAGGAGTATGTATTTCCTTCAATTTGTGAGGATTTCCAACTAAGGTCAATGGCTAACCTTTCAAATTCTTTTAAGTATTGGCTCTCAGAAAGATCAGAAATGTTTTGTTCAAACTTTTCATGCAGGTCTGATAGTTCCTTACGTTCCATAGTGGTGAAAATGTCAGCTTTAGCTAAGGTGTTCGTAATTACACTGAAATTGAATTCTTTTATTATTTCTCTTTCGTCAATTTCCTTTTGATAGTAAGAGTCAATATCAATTTTTTGCAGCAAGGAATAAGCCTCAGAGATGATGTACTTTGTTCCTTTTCCTTGACCATTTGATTGGAGGATATTGTCTTCTTGGAGTTTGGATAGCGTTCTTTTGAGGGTTGCATAACTGACTTTAGTATTCAGCTTTTCAAATATCTCTCCAGATGAAAGAGATTGGTATTCCTTGAGTATTTGAATGATTTCGAGCTCGCGATCTGTCATTTTAGCAGTTTTATAGCTCAAATGTAGCAATGTATCAGCTCATATTGTAGCATGTTTGAGCTATAATTTATTTTTTCATGAGCTACAACGCCAAGATATGGTGTCGTGGCGTTTTATGTTTTGTTCGTTTCGGATACTAATATAGCCGAATCTGATTCAGTTCATACCTTTTCTTTTCCATGTGCTGAATCGCAGATTCAGCGGGGCAAGAGTAAGCTCAGACCTTCCCTCTAGCAGCCAAAAGCATGATTTGATGTATGATGTTATCGACTTTCTTCTTTCTTGAAGAGAGCTAAATGCTCCAACAAAGATGTGTTGCTCCCTTTCTTTTTAATGGTGTCAAATATCTTAACTCCGCTTGGTAAGGGGTTGAAAAACTCGGATCTATTGGATTTCAAACTTTTTATAAGTTGAGATTTAATTTTAGTAGGGTACCTTATATCAAACAATTCATTTGACCTAATAAAGTAAATGAGCCAGATCAAGTCGTATTCATATTCTTCTGGATTTTGAAATTTTGAATGAAGAAGTTTCTCAATTGCTTGGTTGATTTTGGCAAGAACCGTTTTATTAGATTGGTTTTGCTAAATAATTTTTTCAATTATAGCTAAGATTTGTGGGAAGGATTTGTTTCTCCGTTCTTTAAGAAGAAGTAACAGACTAATGGCCTTCATTAAATTCTTTTCATTAAAATCGAGCTTAATCCTACTTTGTCATCTTAGGTTTCGTGTTTAAGGAATCCTGTTTTTTTTAGCTGGTATATATATCTACTATGTTGCTCGAAAATCATGTCTAAGGCTGAATTTGGGTTTTCAATTTTAACCGGATACAAAGGTTTATAATCTTTTGGATGCTCTGGGAAGTGTAGTTTTGGTCGTCATTTTGCAACTTAATTTTAGTCATCAATAGCATAGCCATCATACAGAGTGCCATATGGTTGTGAAATCCATACCAACTTCTGATTTGATAATCCCCCATGCCGACTAAATTTTTACCTTCTTTGAATATCTGTTCTACAAATATGCGTTGCCCTTGTTTTTGCGCTAAACCCTCAATGTGGTCATCGCTCATATTAGAAAGAGAAAACTTAGTTTTTCCATCTTTATCTTTTCTGACAAGCAGAATTAAATCCAATCTTTTCCCTGTAGGGCGTAATACCAATTAAACTTTTAA
>JAOPTS010000059.1:0-75579 GCA_051531955.1 Reichenbachiella sp. | reverse complement strand
AATTTGAGGCAGGGGAATTGGTCGCCAAAGGATATATTGACGGCACTGAAGCGGTGATGGACAAAGTGACTACTGCTGATGAGGTCGTGAATTTCAAGGTTGAAATTGAACTGAGTAATGTTCCAATTTCTCAAAAAGAGACAGATATAGTGTTTGTATATGCAAAAGCAATAGATGCAAAGGGCAATTGGAATCCTTCATTTGATGGAGAGGTGAGTTTCTCTATTATAGGAGAAGGTGAGTTGATCGGGAGAAATCCGGTCAGGTCAGAAGCTGGTATCGCTACCATATTACTCAAAACAATTCCTGGGAAAGCTGTTCCTGAAGTTTTGGCGGAGTAAGAACCAACAGTATCAAATAATAAAAAGGGAAGGTCAGGTAAAATATATCTGGCCTTCCCTTTTTTTATCCTGATCAAGAGGGGGGAAATCTGCTTTTCGTTTGCTTCTATTACTTTGTTTTAATTGTTCCCGTCCGATATAGTGTAATGGCGCTGTTCAAAATCGATTCTATGGCGTCTATGGGTAAATCTTGATTAGGGTCCATTGAAAAAGTTTTCATCCTAGAACGATTGCCAGTTTCTAAGTCAGGGTGCTCTATCAATTTTCCTTCTACTACTAGGATGTAGGGGTGAGTTGTTTTTTTGTCAGCCCAGAGGTAGCAGAACATTTTATTTTTATAGCAAAAGCAGGGCATGCCATATTTTTTGGTTTCAGTTACATAGGAATCTTGCTTTAAAATAATGTCGCGTAAGGCCAGTAGGCAACTCTTGTTAGGTTCAGTTTGATTCAGATAGAATAGGTCGAGTTCTTTAATCATTGAAGTGAAATTACCTCAAATCAAGTAAGTTTTGATAATCTGTTTTAAATATCATTTGCCAAAGCTTTAATCTTCACCTATTTTAGTAGAAGTCTGAACTTAATTTTTCATTCAGACTGTACCACTTTAATTAATTACCTGTATGAAATGCATCGCTTACATTCTGTCTTTTTCTATTGTTTTATTTCTTTTTAGTTTTCAAGCCTTTTCTCAGGGTGAGTTTATTACGACATGGCAAACCTCTACGAATGGTGAAACAATCAATCTGCCTACTGAAGGAGTAGGGTATGACTTTGATGTGGATTGGGGTGATGAAAGTGTTGATTCTGATCAAACAGGAGATGTCTCACACACTTACGCTTCGGCTGGGGTTTACACTGTGAAAATAACCCGGGATTTTCCTAGAATATTCTTTAATAACGAAGGGGATAGAGACAAAATACTGACTGTAGAACAATGGGGTGATATCAATTGGAGCTCTATGACAGGAGCATTTCATGGTTGCTCCAATTTGAATGTAGTTGCTGTTGATGCACCTGATTTGAATGGTGTTGTGTCAATGTTTCAGATGTTTAAAGGAGCTTTAAGTTTTGATGGAGAAATTGATTCTTGGGATGTCAGTGATGTTACTACGATGTATGAGATGTTTAGCGGGGCAACTGCTTTTGATCAGTCTTTGAATAGTTGGAATGTAAGGAAAGTTACTGATATGACTGGGATGTTTAATGATGCGACCAATTTTAATCAGCCATTAGATGAATGGGAAACAATAGCACTTCTCAATTTTAAATTGATGTTTAAAAATGCAATTAGTTTTAATCAAAATATTAATTCTTGGGTGGTAAGTCAAGTGAAGGATATGGCAGGGGTGTTTGAAGGGGCAGAGTCTTTTAATCAGCCATTAGATCAGTGGAGCCCTAGTGAGGCGACTACTATGGGGTTGATGTTTTTTGGGGCAAGTTCATTTAATCAACCAATTAACACATGGTCGGTGAGCAAAGTGCTCAACTTTAATTACATGTTCATGAATGCCTCTGATTTCGATCAATCTTTAAGTAACTGGGATATTGGGGTTGCGACAAGTATGATTGATATGTTGAGTAGTACGAATATGTCTGTTGGTAATTATGATCAAACCTTGATTGGTTGGTCAGTGAGAAGTGTTACTTCATCTATTTCATTTAGGGCGATTGGACGTTCTTATTGCTCTTCTGTATCAGCTCGTAGTGATTTAGGTTGGACTTTCGAAAGTGATAATCAAAATTGTTTTCAAGTCATTACTTTCGATGAGTTGTCATCTAGAAATGTTGGAGATATAGATTTTGGGCTAACTGCTAGTTCTAACACAGGTTTGTCTATCACTTATTCTAGCTCTAATGAGGAGGTGGCAACTGTATTATCTGACGTTGTTTCAATTGTTGGAGCTGGATCAGTTATAATCACTGCTAGTCAAGCTGGAGATGATGATTATGATGCTGCTGTATCTGTTGAGCAAGAATTGATTGTAGACAAGGGGAGTCAACTCATTACATTTGATGAGCTATCATCTGCACAATATGGGGGGGTAGATTTTGAATTGATAGCTAGCTCTGATTCGGAATTAGCTGTATCATATGTGAGTTCTGATATTTCAGTGGCGACAGTCAGTGGTAGTACGGTAACCTTAGTAGGTGCGGGTTCGACAATGATTACTGCCAGTCAAGTTGGAGATGATAACTATGATGCGGCTTTATCTGTAGATCAAGAATTGGTGGTAATCAAGGGAGATCAAATCATTTCATTCAGTGAGTTGTCAGAGAAGACTTATGGTGATGATATATTTAAGTTGGATGGGTCGGTTGATTCAGGTTTGAAGATTAGTTATGCTAGTTCAAACACTGATGTGGCATCTGTTGACGGGGAATTTATTGTTGTTGTAGGTGTTGGAAGTACTATAATAACGGCTAGTCAGTCAGGAAACGATGATTTTGAATCTGCTGCTGAAGTTCAGCAGTTGTTGGTAGTGAATAAAGCTGTTCAAACTATTGATTTTTCGGCCTTAGATGATAAAAGTGTACTTGATGATGATTTTCTATTAACAGCAGAGTCAAGTGCTGCTCTATTGATTAGTTATGATTCGTCTGACCCTACAGTAGCGACTGTGACAGACGGGTTAGTTGAAATAATAGGGGCTGGATCAACAATAATTACAGCAAGCCAAAAAGGTGATGGTAATTATTTGGAAGCAGAAGATGTAAAGCAAAACTTGAATGTGTCAATGGTCTTAGGTGCTAATGGCAATAAGGAGGTTATTGTGATAGAGTTATTCCCTAATCCAATTGTGAAAGAATTATTTGTTTCTATAGATGAGGTAGGTTTGGGCTGTATATTAACAGTTTTTAATCAAAAAGGGCAGATTGAATTGGAAATGAATGAGGTGAAAGGTGATGTTCATTTAGATGTGAGTCAATTGTCATCAGGTGTGTATTTTTTACAAATCACCAAGTCCAACAGCAGTGAAGTAGTGAGGTTTCTAAAGAGGTGATATATTGATTACGAGTTATGGCTGCTTTGAAATCTCTATAGTGTATTAAAAAAGTATGCACGCATACTAATAGTCATAAAAATACTTCCTAAGTTGCAAGACATAAAAAAAGGGTTTCTTAAAAAGAAACCCTTACGTTAGAATGTGGTGATGAGTGGGCTCGAACCACCGACTCACGGATTTTCAGTCCGATGCTCTACCAACTGAGCTACATCACCCTGTTAACGAGGCACAAAAGTATCAAATAATATGACTTAAGCAAAGGAATTGAGTAATAATTGAAAGAATAAATAATAAAAAACATGCACTACTTGTCACAAATAATTTTTGTCCTGGTATTAGGAGTAGCTAGCTATTTCATTTTCAATAGGATACGACAAATTCGTTCCAATATCTTGTTGGGGAAGGAGGAGGATCGCTCAGATAAAAAAAGTGAAAGATTTAGTAAAATGCTTTTGGTTGCTTTTGGTCAGCAGAAGATGTTCAAAAAACCAATTCCAGCTGTATTACACTTATTCGTTTATCTAGGGTTTGTGATTATCAATCTGGAAGTACTAGAGTTTGTCTTGGACGGATTCTTTGGTACGCATAGAATATTGGCTCCTTATTTGGGGTCATTTTATGGAGTTTTGATGAATTCATTTGAATTTTTGGCGCTGATGGTGATTGTGAGTTGCACTTTGTTTTTGATCAGAAGGAACGTGATCAAAGTAGAACGATTCACCAAGCCAGAAATGAAAGGCTGGCCGGGCATGGATGGAAATCTGATTTTGGTTATTGAAATAGTCTTGATGATGGCGATACTGAAGATGAATGCCTCGGATCAGATATTACAATCGCGTGGTGTAGCTGGATACCCAATAACTGGAACCTTACATATCTCCTCGATGCTGATTCCTGTTCTAGATATGTTCTCTACTGAGATGGTAATCTTGACAGAGCGAATGGCTTGGTGGTTTCACATTATTGGAATTTTAGGTTTTGCTTTATTCGTGACTTATTCAAAGCACTTGCATATATTCCTTGCCTTCCCGAATACCTATTATTCAAATTTGGAGACTAAGGGAAAAATTAAAAATATGGAGGTGGTGACCAACGAAGTGAAGATGATGTTGGGTATGTCAGTAGAGCAATCTGGCGAAGCTCCTGCGGTAGTAGAACGTTTTGGCGCTAAAGATGCAACTGACTTGAGCTGGAAGAGCTTGATGGAGGCCTATTCATGTACCGAGTGTGGTAGATGTACTGCCGAGTGCCCAGCCAATCAAACAGGAAAGAAATTATCCCCTAGAAAGATCATGATGGATACACGTGATCGGATAGAGGAGATTGGTGCGGGGAAAGAAGAAGGTAAAACGTTGTTCGGTGACTTTGTTACAAAAGAAGAGATCAACGCTTGTACGAGCTGTAATGCTTGTACTGAAGCTTGTCCAATCAATATTGATCCCTTGTCAATTATTTTGGAGATGAAAAGATTTGTAGCAATGGAAGAATCAGGTGCTCCTGCGTCTTGGAATGCTATGTTTTCTAACATAGAAACAAATTTTGCACCTTGGAAATTTGCGCCTACTGATAGGTTCAAATGGTCTAAAGAATTAAATAAAGAAAATAGCTAAGCATGAGTGAGACTAAAAAAGTGCCAACAATGGCAGAGATGCAATCAAAAGGAGTAACCCCTGAAGTTTTGTTTTGGGTAGGGTGTGCGGGCTCATTTGATGATCGATACAAAAGGGTAACGGTGGCATTTATAAAGATTCTCAATCACTTAGGTGTATCATTCGCTGTATTGGGTGAGGAGGAGAGTTGTACGGGAGATCCAGCTAGGAGGGCTGGTAACGAATTCTTATTTCAGATGCAGGCCATGTCCAATATTCAATTGTTGGATGCTTATCAGGTTAAAAAGATTGTAACGGCATGTCCACATTGCTTTAATACACTCAAAAATGAATACCCAGATTTGGGTGGTCATTATGATGTGGTACACCATACAGAGTTTTTACAGGGGATGTTGGAAGAAGGAAAGCTTACAGTTGAAGGTGGTGAATTCAAGGGGAAGAAAATTACGTTTCACGATTCCTGTTATTTGGGTAGAGCCAATGATATTTACGAAGCACCCAGGAAAGTATTGGAAGCGCTAGATGCTGACTTGGTAGAGATGAAGCGATGTAAGACCAAAGGCTTGTGTTGTGGTGCAGGTGGTGGACAGATGTTTAAAGATGCAGAGTCTGGTGACAAAGAAATCAATGTCGAGCGTACCGAAGAAGCATTAGGGACAGGGGCTACAATAGTTGCTTCGGCATGTCCGTTTTGTATGACTATGATGTCAGATGGAATCAAGAATAAAGAGAAGGAAATGGAAGTTGAGGTAAAGGATATTGCAGAACTAATTGCTTCGGGATTGAAATAATCAATTAGGTTAATTGTTTGTGGATCTCCAATACTTGAGGAATCAATAACGTTGCTTCGTCATTGTGGATGATGAATTGTGAATGTTTTTCTCGCTGATTATCAGTTAGCTGTTTGGCTATAATGGCTCGGATTTCATCTTCACTACGAAAAGCGTCTCTTTGTTTGATTCTTTGGACTCTTAACTCTTCAGGACAAGATATGTTAATCAAGTGGTCTAAAGCTTTGTAGGCGCCTGATTCGACTAGTAAAGCGGCTTCTTTGATGACGTAAGGTGCGGATGGATTCGAATGAGTCCAGTTATTGAAATCTATAGCCACTTGTGGGTGTATAATGCTATTTAGTAATTCAATTCTATTGCCATCATTGAATACTTGTTGCGCTATGAAGGTCCTGTTAAGTTGTTGATCCTCTTGGTAGGCTTCTTTCCCAAACTCAGCTGTGATTTGCTCTCTGATTACTGGACTGGTATTCATGAGGTATTTTGCTCTGTTATCCGAGTCGTATATGGGGATTCCTAGTACTGAAAATATCTTGCAAATAGTAGATTTTCCAGAGCCTATTCCACCAGTGATCCCAACCTTAATCATTTTAACGGTGCTATGAATAGCAGTTCTATTTTGTCTTTAGACATGACAATGTCCAACGCTTCTTCGTGTGCATACATGAGCATCGGTACTATCGAAGAGTCTCGTTGGTTAAACATGGTGTAATCTAGTGTCACATTGAAGTCTGAGTCTTTCACGTCATTCTCTAGATTCTCATTGACTGTATAGTATATTTTGATACTACTATCAGAGGCATGGACTGAGGAGTCTGTTGGGAAATGAAGGAACTCAAGCGGAATAGTTAAATCCTTGTAAAGAAATTGAGCTACTTCAAACTTGACATTGATTTCTTTTGGACTGGCTTTTACCAAGCCATCAATGTCGTATTGTAAATCTTCATTATAGTTCGCACTGATGCGCTTGTCTTTGAAGTTGATATTGACAAAGCCATCCAGCTTTTCCATGATGGTCTTTGGGCCAGTAAAGACAACCGAATCTGTTGAGAGTGAAACGGGGCTTGTAATCCTGTGGTTTTCACGTAGTGGAGCATTTAGACTGTCCACGCGCACAGGTAATTTTTTGGTAATCTTCTTCTCGATATTAAAGAAAAGAGTGTCGGTTACTAGGTAGGTTAGCTTTAATCCATCTAGTTGATCTGAGATGAGAGGGATTAAACTTGATCTAGTTAAATATTTTATTTCTGTTGGGTTAGCTAGTGGAGCTTGTATAGGAGTTGCATTGATACGTAGAGTCTTACGTAGCAAATTCCAGCCACCACTTGAAACGATGATTTTGACATTTTTTTGTAATGGAGAAACCACCACAACACTGTCTCTTTCAAAGATATACTCGATAGGGTAGTCTAGGCGAGTATCATAATTCTTGTTCATGGCATTAAAAAACCAAAAGGTAGCTGCCCCTATAATAGAGAGTGCAATTACCTTCCAGTTGTCTTTAATTCCAGGTGCAAAAAACCTAAAAAAGCTCATTCATTACTTTTTTTCGTTCGCTTTGGCACTTAATTCCATAGAGATAGATGATTTTTCAATCACTAATTTGGTTCCTCTATCAATATCTAAAACAATTTGATTTTCATTGACCTCCACAATTTTTCCATGGACACCACCTATTGTTACTGCATGATCACCTTTCTTCACTTCTTGGGTGAATTTCTTTTGATCTTTCTGCTTTTTTTGTTGTGGTCTGATGAAGAAGAAGTAAAAAACAACTCCCATCACTCCTAACATGATGAAACTAGAGTATCCTCCTTCTGCTCCACCAATTTGTAATAAAATGACTTCTAACATTTCTTATTGATAATTAATTTATTGAAATACTGATATTACTTAGCATCCTCTTTAGGAGCAGGCGTTACATCAGCTTTGATTTTGATTTTTTGTTGTTTCGGAAATGTGTTCGAAGTGATAGTAACCGTTTTGTTTTGGATACCAGGTTTCTTCTTACTGTTGAATTTCACTTTGATCTCACCAGACTCACCCGCTGCGATTGGATCTTTTGGCCATTGTGGCACTGTACATCCACAAGACCCAGTTGCTGAAGAGATAATCAACGGCGCATCTCCAGTGTTTTCGAATTGGAAACTGTACTCAACTACATCACCTTCGTTGATGTTACCGAAATCATGAGATTCTTTTTCGAAAGAAAATGCAGGAAGCGGGCCTTCTGGCTTTACTTCTGGCGCTTTTGCTTGCTTTGGGTTGTTAGTAGAGTTAGCTCTTGAGGTAGCAGTTCCTTTTCCTTCCAATTCAGCTACTCTACCTTCTAATCTCGTAACTCTGCTTTCCAATTCTGAGTTTGAACATCCTACTGCTAAAAATGCAAATACTGCGATCAATGCAGGAATAAATTTCATATTTTTCATGGGTATAATTTTATTATTTTATTAAACGTAATGTCTTAACGAGAACCATTGTAAAATGGTGGTATTCTCGATTGGGCAATTTAGCAAAGACATTGAGAAATTATTGCAAAAATGTACAAGCTTAACAACTTTTTAACATTCTATGGAAAAAGCTAGTTGTTAACTTCGTCTCCTTTTATTTGACTGATCAAACCATTAACATCATCTAGTAGTCTTTCGGCTTTTTCTTTTGCGTCATTCACGATTTTTTCGCCCTCAAACTTCGCTTCATTGTCATCGGTCATTTCTTTCCCTTCAATGAATTCCTGAAGAACTTCGTCTAATTTTTTGCTGTACTTATCTAGCTTGTAAGACAGTTTATCTCTTGTATTTTCTCCTTTGTCAGGTGCATAGAGGATTCCTAATATTGCGCCAGTTGCTGCGCCAGTCAAAAATGCTAGTAGTGAATTTGAATTTTTACTCATATTATTTGTTATCTAAAAGTCCGCGACCGCTCTTTCTAATCTTTCCATTCTTTTGTAAATCTAGTGAAAGAACATCGAGAAGACCATTTACAAACTGTTTACTTTTTGGAGTACTATATTGTTTTGACAATTCAATATATTCATTGATAGTGACCTTGATAGGGATAGATGGGAAATTAGTCATCTCAGAAATTGCCATTTCTAATATGATCTTGTCTGTGCTTGCCACCCTGTCTATATCCCAGTTTTGAGATTTGTCTTTGATCATCGAATCCAATTCTTCCTCATCCTCTATCGTGAGATCATAGAGTTCTTTTAGAAAGTCGAGATCTTCATCCCAATTTTTTGACAATTCCATCAAGACTGGTTCATCACCTTCTTTTTCGACAGATTTGATTGTTTTCAAAACCATACTTTTGATGATGGGTTTGTCCTCAGTCCATCCAAGATCCAAAGCTTCAAAATATTCGTTGATACTGTCATTTTTGAAGATAACTGACTTGTACAACGTTTGGCAATACAATAGATCATCTTCATAATCAGTTTGAGGTTTGTTATCGTACTCTTCGAAAAACTCCTCGTTGCGTACATATTCCTTGTACCAAGATTTTATAATATCTTCATCCCAGCCAAGGTTCTTCTTAGCCCTTTCATTTTGCAATCTCTCATAGCCTTTGAGACTTTTGATGATGATGTTTTTTGCAAAATTGTTGTGCTCTATATTCTTTTTAGCCTTGAATTCTGAAATTAAACTTTCAAACTCTTCGGCTATAAGTAGTATTTTGATGTAGTCCGCATAAATGTCATTGATGTCAGACAGCATTCTTTTCTTGAAGTAAATTTTGCTTTCAGACACTTTGTTGCTCCATTCATTCAAAAAGTGTTGCACTTCTGTGATGATTTCAGCTTTGGTGTCGTTGCTCACACTTTCTAGACCTGTCTCATGGATTTGATCAAATACAATGGCAACATCGGCTCTGTCTTGTGCCAACCCTTCTTTGTCTTGAACCTCCATAGAATTGAGGTCAGGTAAAAATTGATCCTGAGCTTTTTTCTTACAGATATGAAAATCTGCAGTTTTTGCGGTATGATAAGCGAATATGGCTTGCATACCTTTGATACGTAAAGAACGTCTGTTTAGCATCTGTCTAATATGAAGGACTAAGTCCTTAGTGAACTATATTAATTTATAAAGGTAGTTTAATATTACCTATAGATTTTATTCTTTGTTCTGCAATTTTAATTGCTGCCTCGTGAGGCGTACTTTGTGATTGTTGACTTTTCTCAAATACTTTGAGTGTAGTGTCGTAGATCAATTCGGTTTGATTCATGACACGTTGCACACTGTGGTTACCGGCATATTCGTAATACACATTAGTAATCCCGCCACCATTGATCAAAAAATCTGGTGCGTAAAGAATGCCTTTGTCAACCAATGCTCGGCCATGATTGATCTCATGTAATAGTTGATTGTTGGCAGCTCCCGCAATAATGTCGCAATTCAGTGATGCTATGGTTTGGTCGTTTAACGTACCTCCCATAGCACAAGGTGCGTAGATGTCAATGTCTGTTTTGAATACATCCGTCAATGCTACTACCTCCACCATATGTTGATCAGTCACTCTTTTGATCTTGTCTTCATATATGTCCGATACGAATATATTCGCATTTTCTTTGCTCAAATAATTGATCAAGTTTGATCCCACATTGCCTGTGCCTTGTACCAATATTTTTTTGTTTTCTAAGCTCTCTGAGCCGTATGCTTTTTGCGCTGCAGCTTTCATTCCCATGTAGACACCATAAGCAGTGTAGGGGGATGGATCACCTGCTCCACCCATGAAATCTGGTAGCCCTGTAACATAAGGTGTTTCCATTCGGATGTATTCTATGTCTCGGGTGGTCATGTTGACATCTTGTGCGGTGTAATATCTACCGCCTAGGCTATGGACGAATTTTCCAAACCGTCTCATCAAAGCTTCATTCTTGAGTTGGGCTGCATCACCGATGATGACGGCTTTTCCTCCACCGATGTTTAACCCTGCGATGGCATTTTTCAATGTCATGCCGCGTGATAATCTTAACGCATCTGTGTAAGCTTCTTGATCAGTGGCATAGTGCCACATCCGTGTACCTCCCATCGACGGGCCAAGTACGGTACTGTGAATTGCAATAATAGCTTTGAGGCCTGTCTCTTTATCGTGACAAAGTACCACTTGCTCGTGGTTCATTTCTTCAATATCAGTAAACAAAGAGACGCCTTCCATTTTAATTTTTTCAGCTATTTCCATCATTTTTGGGTTTATTAAATGAAAAATAGGTGGTGATATAATGTGAAGGCAAATTTATGAGATTTTTACTCACATCATGATGTTATCTGAGGAATATATATTCTATTATGATCATTAACAGACTAATTATAAATCTAACTTTCGAGGGCTAATACCGTTTGAGTTGTAATATTGCAATTGACTCTTTTAAAAATGCAGGAGTAACTCGATGAAGGACTTAGTATATCTCAACAAATATCTTATTAAATACAGGTACCGACTCATTCTGGGGATGGTATTTATTGTAGTCGCTAATCTGTTTGGAGTGGTGCCAGCTGTTGTGGTTAGGCATTCATTTGACTTGATCGAGGAGAGTTTTTCATTATATGGAATGTTTGATGGTTTTGGATTGCAGTCTGGAACCTATGATTCTTTTGTGGTGAGTATCTTGATTTTTGCATCTGTTATTTTATTGAGTGCATTGTTGAGAGGTGTGTTCATGTTTTTTATGAGGCAGACCATCATCGTGATGTCCCGTCATATTGAATTTGATCTCAAAAACGAGATTTATGAGCATTATCAGTCTTTACCTTTGAGCTTTTATAGAAAGAATAATACTGGGGATCTAATGAATAGGATCTCTGAGGATGTCAGTAAGGTCAGGATGTATATCGGTCCTGCTATCATGTATGGGATCAACTTGGCAACCATGTTTGCGATTGTAATACCATTTATGCTATCTATCAATGTGGAATTGACCTTGTATTCTCTGATACCACTTCCATTTCTTTCTTTCAGCATTTATTATGTAAATAATATCATCAACAAACGGTCTGAAGATATTCAAATCAGCTTGTCAAACTTATCGAATTTTGTTCAAGAAGCATTTTCTGGGATTAGGGTGATTAAATCATTTGTTAGAGAAAAGGATTATGATGAGTCGTTCACTGAGGCAAGCAATGATTACAAGGACAAATCATTGAAATTGGCTTTTGTGCAGTCTTTGTTTTTCCCTTTGATTGCGGGACTAATAGGTCTAAGTGTAATCTTGACAGTATATGTGGGAGCATCTGGAGTTCTGACTGGCGTATTGAGTATTGGTAACATTGCAGAGTTTATCATCTATGTCAATATGTTGACTTGGCCTGTAACGGCATTGGGCTGGGTAACTAGTATTGTACAACGTGCTGCAGCATCGCAAAGAAGGATAAACGAGTTTTTACAAGTTCAAAACGATATTTACTCTGTGAGGAACCTGGATAGTGAAATCAAAGGTGAATTGGTCTTTGATAAGGTGAGTTTTACTTATCCAGACTCTGGTATCGAGGCGTTGAAAAACGTGTCTTTTAATATTCATTCAGGAGAATCTATCGCTATAATAGGGACGACCGGGTCGGGCAAGAGTACGATTGCCAATTTGATTTGTAGAATGTTCGATAGCACGTCAGGGAGTATCTCGGTTGATGGGGAGTTGATTGAAGATTATAATTTGGCTACACTGCGATCGAGTATAGGTTATGTTCCTCAGGATGTGTTTTTGTTTTCAGAGTCAATTCGAGACAACATAGCATTTGGTAATTCTGGGATTACAGACGCTGAAATAGAAAGAGCTGCAGACATGGCGGACTTGACAGAAAACCTCTCTTCGTTCCCAAAAGGAATGGAGACAATGTTGGGAGAGCGTGGGATTACACTATCTGGTGGTCAAAAACAAAGGGTTTCAATTGCAAGAGCTATTGCACGATCGCCAAAGGTTTTGATTTTGGATGATAGTTTGTCTGCTGTTGATACCAAGACAGAGAATAGTATTCTCAATAGTATGAAGAGGGTTATGGTAGATCGTACAACGGTCATTATTTCTCACCGTGTCTCTAGTGCGCAGTTGGCTGATAAGATTATTGTCTTGGATGATGGCAGGATTGTAGAGCAAGGAAGTCATCAAGAACTCATTGTTCAAAAAGGAGTGTATCAATCCCTATATGAAAAGCAAATCCAGGGAGAGGATACAACGTTGGTAGAGGGGTGAGGCCTTTTATTTTGATTCATCTGCAAACATCTCTACTATAAGTGAGTTGTCTGGAAAGAACACCTCTAATGAGTAGGGACGCAATGTGAGGGTGTCTTGACGAGCGGCTACCATCAGTTTATCCTGAATTTTTTGGCTATTGGGCATGACCAATGGATGCATGGTCAATGCTGCAATATAGGATTGTCTAGTGGAGATTTCCACGACTTCAAACCCTGCAGGAATGGATGAAACTTCACTACTCAACCGAACACCAATAAAGCGATTGATTTCACCTTCTATCAATGTGTCATCTTTATAATCAATCAGACACAAGTCCCCAATGAGTTGCTCTGAGTCTATCAACTCTTTCACTTCCCTGAACAATTCTTCCTCTTTTCGTCGTACGCTTTCACCTTGAATACGCTTGCCTGCAATACTATAAATGTTATTGTTGGAAGTGCCAATCTGAATTTCATCAAAACCTCCTAAAAGAGAGTAGATGGAAGTTAGTATGCCAGCGACAAACGCTAGTGAAAGTGTCCAGTAAAGGTATTTTTTATATCGAGTTTTCAATGCCATGTAATTTGATTCGGCTAAAGTACAGATTGGTTGTGTAACAAAAAAACCCTGATATTTCTACCAGGGCTTTTGTGACCTCCGAAGGATTCAAACCTTCAACCTCCTAAGCCGTAATCAGGTGCTCTATTCAATTGAGCTAGGAAGCCATTTCGAGTACAAATATACTTGCAACTCTAATAACAGACATTACTCTGTTAGATTTTTTATTAAAAAAAGTAGCATTGCTGCTGCTCCGTAATACTTCAATACCAAAGCCCTATTTTGTTTGTCATGCCACCAGAGTACTATCCATGGTTTGTATACCAAACCGATAGTGATACTGATTAATGAAAAATAAAGGAAGAAGGTAGCAACGTGATTTACTGCCTCCATACTTTGAATTAAAGTGATCTCTTAATTTCTCTCTCTTCGAAACCTTCGATTATATCACCAACTTTCATGTCATTAAAGCCTTTGATGCTTAGACCACATTCGTAGTTGTTTTTGACCTCTTGAACATCGTCTTTGAAACGTTTCAACTGACCAATTTTACCTTCGTATGCGACAACACCATCTCTAATCAACCTGATATCATTCGATCTCTTAACAAATCCATCTGTTACATAGCAACCCGCAACTGTACCAACCTTAGAGATTTTGAATACCTCTCTAATTTCGATGTTACCTGTGATGATTTCTTCAACAGTAGGAGCTAATAGTCCTTCCATTGCATCTTTCACGTCATTGATTGCGTCGTAGATGATAGAGTATAGTCTGATTTCAATCTCATCTTTCTCAGCGATTTTCTTAGCACCTCCAGATGGACGTACTTGGAAACCGATGATGATCGCATCTGACGCACTAGCTAATAGTACATCTGATTCTGAAATTTGACCAACACCTTTGTGAACGATATTAACCTGAACTTCATCAGTAGAAAGTTTCAATAGTGAATCGGATAGTGCTTCAACTGATCCATCTACATCACCTTTTACAATTACATTCAATTCCTTAAATGATCCGATAGCCAAACGTCTACCGATTTCATCCAGTGTTATATGTTTCTTGGTTCTGATGTTTTGCTCTCTGAGGATTTGCTCACGTTTAGTAGCAATCTCTTTAGCATCACGATCAGTATCCATGATATTGAACTTGTCACCTGCTTGTGCTGCTCCATCCAATCCAAGCATTTGAACGGGAGTAGAAGGACCGGCAGTTTTTAATTTTTTACCTGTGTGGTCAAACATTGCTTTGACCTTACCGAAGAACGAACCTGCCAATACTATATCCCCAATATTCATGGTTCCTGCCTGAATCATCATAGTAGTTACAAATCCACGACCTTTATCCAAGGTTGCTTCAATGACAGATCCGACAGCTTTTTTGTTAGGATTAGCTTTTAATTCTAATACTTCAGCTTCTAGCAATACTTTTTCCAATAGATCATCGATTCCTTGTCCAGTTTTGGCGGAAATTTCTTGACATTGGTATTTACCACCCCAATCCTCTACTAATATGTTGTTAGCAGATAGGGCTTCTTTAATTTTATCTGGATTTGCATGAGGCTTATCCACTTTGTTAATTGCAATAATAATTGGCACACCTGCTACTTGAGCATGATTGATGGCTTCCTTAGTTTGAGGCATGACATCATCATCTGCTGCAACCACAATGATTACAATATCTGTGATTTTTGCTCCCCTAGCTCTCATCGCTGTAAAAGCTTCGTGACCAGGAGTGTCTAAGAATGCAATTTTTGCTCCAGAGGAAGTTTTTACGTCATATGCGCCAATATGCTGCGTAATACCTCCTGCTTCGCCTTTTGTTACGTTGGCATCACGTATGTAATCTAGTAAAGATGTTTTACCGTGATCAACGTGTCCCATGATCGTTACAATAGGAGCTCGTTCAAGCAAAGAGTCAGCTGCATCTTCTTCTTCAACGATATTTACTTCTTCATCTTGCGTAGTAAAGTCTACCGCATACCCGAACTCGTCAGCGATAATTGTAATAGACTCAGCATCTAATCTTTGGTTGATCGAAACGAACATTCCCAAAGACATACAGGATGAAATAATTTCATTTACAGAAACGTTCAACAGGCTGGCCAAGTCATTGGCAGAGATAAACTCTGTCACTTTCAATATCTTAGACTCTTCCTGCTCTTGAATCATCTTCTCTTCATGAGTCTCAGCAGCAGCGTTACGCTTGTCTTTTCTATACTTAGATCTACTTAGGTTTGTACCTGGTTTACCACCACTTAGTTTAGCAAGAGTAGCTTTGATCTTATCTTGTATTTGTTTGTCAGTAAGTTCTTCTTTGACAATTTTCTTCTTAGGATCTTTATTGAACCTACTTGGTCCGCCACTTCTGTTTGGACTGCCTTGGCCACCTCCACGGTTAGGTCCACCACCACCTTGTCCGGGTCCACGACTGTGTCCACCTGGAGGGTTGGTACTGATTCTTTTTCTAGGACGTTTTTTGTCGCCATCTTTTTTAGCATCTGATGATGCTACTGGCTTATCAGATTTCTTAGGTCTAGGAGCGGGGAGTACGATTTTCCCTACTACTTTTAGTCCTCTTAGCGCATCTGCTTTCGCTTCTATTGTTTTATTACTGTCATCAACTTTAGGGACTTCCTTTTTCGGTTCCTCTTTTTTGATTTCAGTCTTTGGAGACTCTTTGGCTTCAGGCTTTCCTTCCGCTTTAGGCTCTACTTTCTTAGGCTCGTCTTTTACAACAGGTTTGGCTTCAGCTTTAGGCTGTTCCTTCTTAGGTTCCTCTTTAGCTACAGGCTTAGCCTCAACTTTAGGCTCTTCCTTAACTACAGGTTTAGCCGCAACTTTAGGAGTTTCAACTCCCTTGGGTTCCTCTTTCTTCTTCTTGCCTTTGTCTAAGTCAATTTTCCCTACAACTTTGATTCCTTGTAGTTTTTGATTTTCGATTACGGATTCGTCCTTGGCAGGTGCCACTTCAATTGGCTTCTCTACTACTGGCGCAGGAGTAGGAACGGAAGCAGTATTGTCAGTAATGAGAATTTCTTCTTCTTTAGCTTTAACCTCCTTTACAGGTGTAGGAGTCGCTTTGATTACAATGTTCTCGGTAGCTTTATTTCCAATCGTTAAACTAGAAGCTTCTTCCTTTTCATGTGCTGAATCAGCATATTCTTTGGCTAGTACTCCGTATTGCTCAGACGTAATTTTAGTGTTAGGGCTTCTTTCAACCTTATCACCTTTTTCAGTCAAAAATTCAACGATAGTATCTATCCCCACATTTAATTTGCGGGCTACCTGGTTGAGTCGTATCATTTTACCTTCTGCCATATTCTCTTTTATACTATCCTTCGATTCCTGTCAATTATTACGAGTCAAACTCCTTCTTCAAGATGTTCATCACATTCTCAACTGTCTCTTCTTCCAAATCGGTTCTTCTCAGTAATTCTTCAGAAGATAGATTCAACACGCTTTTTGCGGTATCTAGGCCAATTTTTCTTAACTCAACAATTACCCATGCTTCGATCTCATCTGAGAATTCAGCTAGTGCAACGTCTTCGTCCTCTAATCCGTCAAGCTCTCTGAATACGTCAATCTCTTTGTCTACCAGTCTACTAGCCAGTTTGATGTTTTGACCACCTTTACCAATTGCCAAAGACACTTGGTCTGGTTTGAGATATACAGATACTCTTTTACTTGTTTCTTCTACCTTGATACTTGTGATTTTTGCGGGGCTCAATGCTCTAGCGATATACAAATCAAGATTCTCCGTAAAGTTAATTACATCAATGTTCTCATTTTGCAATTCACGTACAATACTGTGAATTCTAGAACCTTTCATTCCTACACAAGCACCCACTGGGTCTATTCTGTCGTCATAAGACTCAACAGCTACTTTTGCTCTTTCACCAGGTTCTCTTACTACCTTTTTGATTGTGATTAAACCATCGTATACTTCTGGTACTTCACTTTCAAATAGTCTTTCTAAGAAGATAGGTGAAATTCTAGAAAGGATAATTTTAGGGTTACCGTTGAAAATTTCTACTCTATCAACGATCGCTCTTATTGAATCACCTTTTCTATATCTGTCTTTGCTGATCTGTTCTGTTTTGGGAATAGATAATTCGTTCCCATCACTGTCCATCAACAATACTTCTCTTCCTAATACTTGGTAAACTTCGCCAGCAATGATCTCGCCAACTAGGTCTTTGTATTTTTGGAATAAAATATCTTTTTCTAAGTCCTTAATCTTTTGGATTAATGTCTGACGAGCAGTCATTACAGCTCTACGGCCAAAGTCTGCTAACTTAACTTCTTCAGCTACTTCTTCACCAATTTCGAAATCAGGTTCGATTTTTTTGGCTTCATCCAAGCTGATTTTGTCATGATCCCAAATGTCTTCGGAGTTGTCGTCAACGATTTCTCTAAATCTCCAGATCTCAAGGTCACCCTTGTCAGCATTAATGATAATGTCGAAATTATCATCATACTCGAATTTTTTCCGGATCATGGTTTTGAATACATCTTCCAGTATTCTGATCATGGTTGGTCGGTCAACATTCTTGCTTTTAGCAAAATCCGAAAACGATTCGATTAATATAGAACTATCCATTTTGTTATTTGAATGAAACTAGAATAATAGCTTTATTGATGTCCTTAAAATCAAATGATTTTAATTCCGTTTTTTTCTTCTTTTTGTCTAAGACAATTTCTAATTCTACAGAGTTGTCTTGAACACTTGTTATTTTCCCTTCTGTTTGGCTTTTGTCATTGAGTGTGATACTCAATGATTTTCCAATATTCTTAACATATTGTCTTTGAAATTTTAGAGGGTGATCCAATCCGGGTGAAGAAACTTCATACGTCAAGGGATCAATCAACTCCATTTCCTCATCTATACGACGAGAGATGTTTCTGCTAATTTCAACACATTTTTCAATTGGGACACCGTTGTCTCCATCGATGAGGATGACTACTTTGGCTACATCTGAATTCCCTTTTTTGATGATATCCACCAAGAAAAGGTCTTCTTGATCAGCTAATTGATCATTCACCCATTTTTCGATATTTTCTACTACTGTCTTCAACTAATGTTTGTTATAAAAGAAGAGGGGACTTAAGTCCCCTCATTCATTGAAATCACATTTCGATGCAAAAGTAGCGTAATTATCGGTGAAAGCAAATTATTTGTTCAATACACGACAAGGATTCTGCTTTGACAGAAAATTTCTTTAGCCGAGAAAGGAAATAAGAACGCCAGCTGCTACTGCCGATCCGATTACCCCTGAAATATTACTGGCCATAGCGTATTGTAATAAATGGTTTGAGGAGTCATACTTAAGTGCAATGTCATTGGCAACTCTTGATGCCATCGGTACCGCAGAAAGTCCCGTTGCTCCGATTAAAGGATTGATTTTCTTCTTTGCAAAAAGGTTATAAATTTTAACAGCAAAAATACCGCCCGCTATAGAAATCGCAAAAGCAATGAAGCCTCCAACAACTATCATGATAGTTTGCGTATTTAAAAATGCCTTGGCTGTCATAGTTGCTCCAACTGATAATCCTAAGAATATTGTTGCAGCATTCATGATGGTGCCTGAGGCTGCATCAAACAACCTAGAAGTACTAGCGCCAATTTCTTTTACTAAATTTCCGAATAATAGCATGCCTACTAAAGGTACAGACGACGGAACCAGAATAGCTACAATGGTCCCCAAGGCTATTGGGAATAGAATTTTAACAGCTTGAAGGTTCTTGATAGGCTTTGACGATGGAAACAGTTTGTCTTGTTTCTTCATGTTGATTTTCAGCTCGCTTTCTGACATAGTGAATTTCACAACCAAAGGAATGATTACAGGAACCAATGCCATGTAGGAATACGCCGCTATCGCAATCGGGCCCAATAAATGTGGTGCCAGTTTGATAGTAGTATAGATAGCGGTTGGGCCATCCGCTCCACCAATGATTCCTAATGCAGCAGCTTCAGGAAGTGTGAACCCCATCGCTATGGCAGCAATTAGCACAGAAAATATCCCTATTTGTGCTGCAGCTCCGAAAAATGCTAATCTTAAATTCCTCAACATTGGACCAAAATCTGTCAAAGCTCCTACTCCCATGAAAATAATTGGAGGAAGAAACCCTGTTTTGATTAAGGCATAGTATAAGAAGTTCATGATGCCATGATGTTTGGCAATATCTAATAGGTGTTCACCCTCTTCAATTTTCACTACCCCCATTTCCCCGCCTGGGAAATTTGCTAATAGTACTCCAAAAGCAATAGGGACTAATAAAAGGGGTTCGTATTGCTTTTTAATACCTAGATATAGTAAGCCGAAAGCTAACAATATCATAAATATACTCTCCGGGTGACTCGCAAGAGGTCCTAGAGCTGTCATTTCATAAATTTTACGTATGAGTTCCATATAGCTATCTTAGTTCAGTTTGAAAAGAACTTCATCGTCAAAAATATCATCGCCATCTTTAAAACACACTTCTGTGACAGTGCCATTTTGATCTGCTTTGACCGCATTAACAACTTTCATAGCTTCGATATAGCAGACGATATCACCTTCTTTAATTTGATCACCAACTTTCGTAGCTTTCTCTGATGAGTCTTTTGTTAGAAAAGCTTTTCCTTCTAATGGAGCTAATATTTCTATAGCTTCTTCACTTGAATTAGTTACTGAAGCCTCTGTTGAAGTTGCCGATGTTGAATCTGTATTTCCATCATATGAAATATTGACAGCAAACTTTTCGCCATTGACATCAACTTGAATTGATTTAGGTCCTAAATCCCAATTCCCGGCCGATGCATTGGTTGCTGTAGCTACAGGAGCATTCGCTTCTGCTTTTCTTTTTGCTAGATCAGCTTCGAAAGATGATTTAGCTTTTCCTGATTTGTAATCTTCGTATTGTTGAGGGTGCAAGGCATATTCTAGCAGTTCTTCTTCATCTTGGCCTGTATCCCATCCCTTGTCAGACATTTCTTTTCGAAGGTCGTCTAGGCAATCTGTTAAAAGTGCCGATGGATTTCCTTCAAAGAATTCTCTTCCTTGTTCTTGAGCTAGAGATTTTAGTTCTTCACCAACTGGGCCAGGTAGTTGTCCTGATTTGCCAAGTAGCATGTCCCAAGTACTGTCATCTAATAGTGACCATCTTTCTTTGCCTTTCTCCATTTGCATGACATTGACCAAGGCAGCATTTTTAACATACTGACTATAAGGTGTAACCAAAGGAGGATACCCCATGATCGGCCAAATGTGTTTTACTTCATCAAATAGTTTGATCATCAAATCATCTTGAGAAAGAAGCGGTTTGTCCTTTTTCTCCATCCATTTGTTGAGACTCTTTAGATTGTTTTCCAAATCTGACATCAAACTACCCATCATACCGCCTGGTAAACCTGGGGCAATGAGTAAGGAGTTCATGTGTCTATTTTTTGGATTGATATAATAGCCAAGGAAATCGTCTATAAATTCTTGAGTTAAAGTCCTTACTTGCATGTAGGCCTTCATGTTGATGTCAGGAAGTGTGAACCCTGCATCTTTTAAAACTTCATGGATAGTAAGTAAATCAGCATGGACAGTACCCCATGATAATGGTTCTACTGCAACATCTATGATGTCAGCACCCGCTCTAGCAGCTTCCAATGAAGAGGCAACAGAAAATCCAGGTCCAGAATGACCGTGGTATTGTACCAAGATGTCTGGCTTAATTTCTTTGATCCCAGCAATAATCTTTCCTAAAGAAACAGGACGACCAATCCCAGCCATGTCTTTGATGCAAATTTCATCAGCACCTAGATTGATAAGTTCTTCGGCCTTTTTGATATAGTATTCAACGGTATGGATTTTTGAATAAGTAATACACAAACAAGTTTGTGATATCATTCCACCTTCTTTCGCATATTGTATTGACTTTTCAAGGTTTCGTGAGTCATTAAGCCCATCGAATGATCTTGAAATATCTGTTCCTTGTAGTTTTTTTACTTTGAACATCAGCTTTCTGACGTCATTAGATACAGGGTACATTCTTAAAGCATTGAGGCCTCTCTCAAGCATTTGGGTTTGGATACCAGCATCATTGAAGGGTTGGGTCCAGGCTCTATTGGAGATGTTAGGGTTTTCTCCATATAATAAATTGATTTGCTCAAATCCACCACCGTTGGTTTCAACTCGTGTAAAGCATCCCATGTCGATGATAGATTGCGCTACTCTTGTCAATTGATCTACACGTGGCATGTACTTTCCAGATGACTGCCACATATCGCGGTACACCAGGCATAATCCTATCTCTCTACTCATTAGTCTAATTTTTTAATGCTTGTAATTTGCCCTTTTCCCTTTGTAAAAACTTCAATTGCAGAAGTAATGGCTGCAATTTTTGAAGCAGGGATTTCGGCGGGGGAAGCTTGTTTTGCAGTAGGACTTGATGGCGCGGGAACAAACTTATTAACGAAATTGATTAAAATGTTTCCTAGAACTACTACGCATAATAGTACGATGAAAACGGTAATCATTCCTACTCCCATCAGTAGAAATGCAGTGTTTATTTCTTCACTCATATTAAAAGGGAAAGTATCTTTATTTTTTGCGTAACTTAAATAATAATGAGCGTATATGCTATACGCGATGTGCGATTTTGATTAGATTTAGATATGACGAAAATTCAAACCAATGTTCATATAGAGGCTTCAGTAGAAGTTGTGTGGATGGCCTTTATGGACTTTGCATCTTATTCCGAATGGAATGATTTCATGAAGATAGAGGGAGATATAGAGGTTGGGAATAAAGTAAATATTGAAATTAACTTAAATGGAAAAGTATCTAAGTTCAAACCTAAAATTCTTGTTTTAGAAGACGAAAGGAAATTGGAATGGAGAGGATCATTAGGGCATAAGAGGGTTTTCTCTGGGAGGCATTATTTCCATTTTGAACCACAAGGTGAGGGACAGACTTTGTTCACTCATGGTGAAGATTTTTCTGGTGTATTTAAAAAAGCTATTTTCAAAAAAATAGGGAAAGCAACTAAATCAGGTTTTGAGAATTTTAATGAGTCTTTAAAAGTTCATGCCGAAGATTTGGTTATATAATCTGATTAAAAGTATGCATGCATAATAAAAAACGTAATCACTTGATTTGAGAGGCTTTGTGTGCTATGTTTGGAGACTAAGCAGCATCGATTATGTCAACATACGCCCAAGTATTACTGATTGCGATTCCTTTTTTTATGGTTCTGTTGATCATAGAGTTTGTTTACGGTTGGTTAACTAATCGGCAAACACTCAAGAGTTTTGATACCATTTCTAGTTTGAGTTCTGGTATTAGCAATACATTGAAAGACATATTAGGCTTGACCTTAATCATCGTCGGTTATCAGTGGATGTACAGTCACATAGCGTTGATGAAGTTGGAAGATACCATCGGGGTATATTTAATCGGTTTTGTATTGGTTGATTTCGCTGGGTATACCAAACATTACATGGCTCATCATATCAATTATTTTTGGAATGAACATGTAATTCATCATAGCTCAGAGGAATTTAATCTAGCATGTGCATTGCGGCAATCTGTATCTGTTATATTTAGCATTCATGCTTTTTTATTAATACCAGCAGCTTTATTTGGGGTTCCTCCCAAAGTGATTGCTGTGATAGGGCCGCTTCATTTGTTTTTACAATTTTGGTATCACACCAAGCATATTCCGAAGTTGGGTTTTTTAGAGTATTTGATAGTGACGCCATCTCAACACCGTGTGCATCACGCCATCAATCCAGAATATCTGGACAAAAATATGGGCCAAATTTTTCCTTGGTGGGATAGACTTTTTGGGACTTTTCAAGAAGAGTTGGATGATGTGCCTTGTGTCTACGGTATCAAAAAACCTGCTGAGACATGGAATCCTTTTTTGATCAATTTTCAGCACTTGTGGATTCTAATGCAAGACGCGTGGCGCACAAAAGATTGGAAAGCCAAATTCAATATCTGGTTCAAGCCAACTGGCTGGCGACCTGCCGATATGATTGATTTATACCCTATTGAAATAATTGATGACCCATATGATCAAGTGAAGTATGACACATCAGCACCAAAATCGATGCATGTTTGGTCATGGGTACAGTTAGTATTGACGCACATTTTTCTTATTCATTTGCTATTCAACTTTGACACGATAGGGTTTCCTAATGTGTTTGTGTATGCAGGATTCATATTTGTGCATATATATTCTTACACCACCTTGATGGATTTGAATAGAGTTGCAATTTTTGTTGAGCTAATTAAATTTTCAATTGTTGTTTGGTGGGTGATGAATACTGGTGCATGGTTTGGGATGGAAAAGCTAATCTATCAAGGTGGTTATTTGATGATTGTATATGCTGTTATTTCTTTGATTGCTACAGTGTGGTTTTCCTTGAGACCATTGGCAACTCAGGCGCAGCAAGACTAGTACTGGGTTCAGATTTTTTTGATAAATCAATTTGTCTCATGTGTTAGAATTTCTGTTTTTGTGAGAAAGAAAGCTATTCTATTATGCGCCAACCAGTACTAATTGTTACCCTAGTTCTATTATATTTTCTTGTTTTTCTCAATACATAAAAGGTCGAAAATCTCGAAAACTTGATGAAGATTTTTTGTTTTTATTACCAATAGACACACCTCAATCTGACATTGCTAAAAAAAATGGGCGGCTTATGCATTTATGGTAGACAAAGATAGTAAAGCATTCGCAGCAAGAAAAGGGACTGTAATGGAAGTGGAAAGGCTGAATTGAGGTTACTGATTTATTATCTTTCGAATGTAGATACAATGAACGATACTGATTCATATATCTATCTGGAGCTATATTTTTAACGGGAAAAGAGGAGTTAAAAATCAATCTTATACAAAGAGATATCACTACAGAAAGTGTCTAATGGAGATGTCAAAAAGAGAGAACAAACTTTATTCTTGGGAAGAAATAGAACTTATTGTTGTTGCGTTGTTTTTTATTCTATGCCTTAGGTAAATTCGAAGCTTGGAAATTTACGCATACACATGAAGAAGATTGCATTTGTCACAGGCGCTACCTCTGGTATAGGTTTGGCTATTGCTAGAGAGTTGGCGGATACCTATTCGTTAATAATCTGTGGTAGGAGAAAGGAACGATTGGAAAGTATCAAAAAAGAATTAGAAGCCAAGACGGAGGTATGGGCTTTGCCATTTGATGTGAGTGATCATGGTGCTGTTGTAGCTGCTTTTGATTCTCTTCCTTCCGAATGGAAAGAAATTAATTTATTGATCAACAATGCAGGTAATGCGCACGGTAGATCGCCTTTGCATGAAGGTGATATTGCCGATTGGGATGCTATGATTGACTCTAATCTCAAGGGGTTGTTGTATGTCAGTAGGACGATTACACCAGGTATGGTAGCGCGTAGAAACGGAGATGTAATTAATATATCGTCGATAGCGGGTAAAGAAGCCTATGAAAATGGAAACGTATATTGCGCTACCAAATTTGGAGTAGATGCCTTGACCAAGAGTATGCGGCATGAATTGATAAAACATAATATTAGGGTGACTTCTATTAATCCAGGAGCAGTGAACACAGATTTTTCATTGGTTAGATTTAAAGGTGATCAATTAATTGCTGATTCGGTCTATGATGGGTTTGATCCATTGTTGGCCAAAGACATTGCTGAGGCGGTTAAGTTCGTCGTGGAACGACCTACACATGTGGCCATTGCAGACATGACAATTTTGGCAAGAGCGCAATCATCTGCCACCAGTTATCACAAAGAATAATAAGTTATGAGTACGAATAAGATGAATTGGGGACAATTGATGTCTACTGCTAGGTTGGGTAGTCGTCCATCTCCAGAGCGAGATCCATTGAGGAGCGAGTTTGAAGCGGATTATGATCGTATCATATTTAGTCGTCCATTTCGTAATCTACAGGACAAGACGCAAGTTTTTCCTTTGCCTGATCAGGATTTTGTTCATACACGATTGACTCATAGTTTGGAAGTGTCAAGTGTAGGTCGTTCTTTGGGGAAAAATGTCGGAGCGGAAGTGTTAAAAAACTGTAAGGGTTTAGAACATCTATCCGCAAGTGATTTTGGGGCCGTAGTAGGTGCTGCAGCACTAGCTCATGATGTTGGGAATCCACCTTTTGGGCATTCTGGAGAGAGTGCGATTTCAGATTTCTTTATTCATAATTCAAAATGTGAGGCCATTCGATCAAACGTTACACCAGAGCAATGGAGTGACTTGACAAACTTCGAAGGGAATGCACAAGGGTTTAGGCTACTGACGAGAAATCAACGACAGGGATTGAAATTGACTTTGGCTAGTTTGGCTGCATTTTCAAAATACCCTTGTCCATCTGCTTTGAAGGATCGTGATACCTCCAAAAAGAGCCAAAAGAAGTATGGCTTCTTTGAGAACGAATCTAGCTTGTTTGAGGAAGTAGCGCAACAATTAGGCCTGATACAAAATTCAAACGGTAGTTGGGTTCGTCACCCATTGACATTTTTGGTCGAAGCAGCGGATGATATTTGTTATACGCTGATTGATTTGGAAGATGGGTTTGGATTAGGTCTGGTGACGTATGAAGAAGCGCGTGATTTTTTAGCTCCAATTTTGAAGGAGCGATATATGCCAGAAAAGCTCGAAAAAATACCGAGTGATAAAGAAAAAGTGGGCGTATTGAGAGCAGTAGCGATTCAAATTTTGATCGATGAGTCCACTCAAGCATTTATGGTAAATGAAGAGAAAATACTGTCAGGTAATTTTGACAAGGCAATTACGGGTTTGATTCCTTCTGCAGCAGTATTAAATGAAATCGGTAAATTTTCGGTTAAGCGATTGTATCAGAGTCGCTTGGTACTGGAGAGAGAAGCAGCAGGGTATGAAGTGATTAACGGCTTATTGGAGGCTTTTATATTGGCGGTTTTTTATAAAGTCACAAATGATTCCAGTTACTCTGGTAGACACAAGAGTGCTTATGGATTGTTACCTGAAGATGTAATTCAAAAAATTGAAGACGACTCTCGTAATATTTATGAATCCATACTTTATGTAACCGATTATGTGTCTGGAATGACAGATAGTTCATCTCTTAAAATCTATAGAATTTTGAAAGGTATAAATCTTGGTGGATCTAACATTTGATCGATACATCAAAAGGTATTATATTAAACCCTATGAATAGAGCTTGGCAAAAATTAACATATCCATCGTTGACAGACATGACGCAAGCACGTATGCAATGTCATCAAGCAATACAAAATGTAGCGGCTGTTGGACGTTCTTTTTTGCCTGAAGATGCAGGTGATCAATACGGAAACCTTACATGGGATGCCAAATTGCAAAGATTGGTGGGGCATTGGATAGAAGGGGAGACCATATTCAGATCTTCTATCAGTATTCAAGATTTTACGGTCTACTTGGTGGACAAAACTTTCACAACCATTAGTTCAATATCCATGCAGGACACCACTCAGACTGAAGTCATGATCTGGTTGGAAAAACAATTGGGGCAACTGGGAGTTGAATTTTCGAAAATAAATTTGGCCTTGCCATATGATATACCTCCTTACCCTACGGCAAAAGGAGAGGTATTTCATGTTGATAATATGCAGGCTTGTCATGAATTGAGCAAATTGTATCATAATTCCCATTTGGTACTTAATAATTTATTAGCTGGAGAAAAAATTAAAACAACCTCCATTAGATGTTGGCCTCATCATTTTGATATGGCAGGATCTATTATTTTATTGGATACTGGCGATCCTCAAACCTCCAGACAAATTGGAGTAGGCCTATCACCGGGTGACGATAACTACAATGAGCCATATTTCTATGTGTCACCTTGGCCATACCCGACCAAGGATTTGCCCGATATCTCAGGAACCTTGGGGCATTGGCACGAAATCAATTGGATTGGTACTGTCCTCCCTATATCTAAATTATCTGGGATGAACCTTATACAAGATCAATTGAGGACTATCAAAGGGTTTTTTAATCAATCTATTTCTGTCCTCAAAGAACTCCAATGATCAATGACTCATTAAGATTGCCTTGTGGTGTAGTGTTGAAAAATAGATTGGCCAAAGCTGCGATGACCGAACGGTTTAGTTATTCAGATTTGAAGCCAAATAAGAAACATTACGCCCTCTATGAAACTTGGGCAAATGAAGGTGCAGGGTTATTGATAACCGGTAATGTGATGGTCGATCGCACACACTTAGAATCTGCAGGCAATGTTTATGGAAGGCTGGATGCGTTGCCTCAATTAGAGAAATGGGCCAACATGGCTGCTCTAAATGAAACGCAATGCTGGGTGCAATTGAGTCATAGTGGTAGGCAAACAAACATATTGAACAATCTATATCCTAAATCAGCATCAGATGTCAAGTTGAAAAAGCTAGGATTTTTTGCCAAGCCAAAAGCATTGAAATCGAATGAGATTGAGATTATAATAAAGAAGTTTATAGGTGCTGCTCTTGTTTGTCAAGAAGCGGGATTTAGTGGCGTTCAGGTACATGCCGCTCATGGTTATTTGATTAGCCAATTCTTGTCCCCCGTCACCAATCTGCGAAATGATGAGTGGGGAGGTACTATCGAAAATAGGTCTCGGTTGTTGATTTCTGTTGTGAAAGGAATTAGAGAAAAGGTAGGGCCCAACTTCGCTATTTCTGTCAAACTAAATTCCTCAGATTTTCAAAAAGGAGGTTTTGATGAGAAGGATTCTTTATGCGTTATTTCACAACTCGAGAAACTAGGAATTGATTTACTAGAGATTTCGGGAGGGACATATGAAAAAGTAGAGTTCTTTATGGCAGAGGATAAGAGAGCCTCGACGAAAGCTAGAGAGGCTTATTTTATGGATTTTGCTGATAAAGTAAAGGCACACTCTAAGTTGCCACTGATGGTTACTGGCGGTATCAGTTCTTTGGGATTCTGTAATGATAGCCTTAGGAAAGGAGAGCTGGATGTGATAGGAATGGGGAGGCCATTTTTGTTGTACGATAATTTTGCTTCTCGTTTTTTGAGTGGTGAGATAACGCCTAAACGTAAATTAAATAAGACAGGGATCAAATCTCTTGATGATATGGCAGAAGCGGGTTTCTACAACCTTGTATTAGACAGAATGGGTAAAGGGAAAAAGATTTCGCTTCATTATTCTGCCATTAGATCAGCCTTTCATTTTATCAAGCATGAATTTGTTAAAGCAGTAGGTAATAAATTTTAGCTGACCTTTGTCCTAAACGTCAGACACTTTATCCTTGCGATCTTATGATAAAATACTCCGTCATCATACCGGTATATAATCGCCCAGATGAAATGGCAGAAATGTTGGACAGTCTGCAGGTTCAAAGTAGACGCGATATAGAAGTCATTGTTGTAGAAGATGGATCCACTAGCAAGAGTGATCATCTTGTGGATCAGTATGATCTGGATATTCAATATTTCTTCAAACCTAATTCAGGGCCTGGTGATAGTCGGAATTTCGGCATGCAAAAGGCTAAGGGAGACTACCTATTATTCTTTGATTCAGATTGTGTATTGCCTCCGAACTATTTTTCTAATCTAGATAAAGGGATTGCAGCATATGGACCTGATGCTTTTGGCGGACCTGATGCCGCTCATGAATCTTTCTCAGATGTGCAAAAAGCAATCAATTATGCCATGACTTCTTTTTTTACTACTGGAGGAATCAGGGGAGGGAAGAAACAATTAGATAAATATCAACCCCGGAGTTTTAATATGGGGATTAGTAAAGAGGTATACCAAAAAGTAGGAGGTTTTTCGGATATCCACCCTGGAGAAGATCCAGATTTGAGTTTCCGGATTATGAATCAAGGGTTTAAAGTTTCGTTATTGGCAGATGTCAGTGTTTTTCACAAACGTAGGATTGATCTTAGAAAGTTTGCTACACAGGTTTATAAATTCGGTGTAGTCAGAGTAGTATTGAACAAATGGTACCCATATACAAAAAAGTTAGTTTACTTCTTTCCAACATTGTTTTTGCTAGGTGTATTAGGATCAATGCTATTGTCATTTTTGATTTCAGGGCTTTTTGCATTGCCAGTTTTATTGTTGTCATTGCTTTTGTTTGGCGATGCTTTGTTCAAGGGCAATAATCTCAAAGTAGCACTCATGGCAGTACCTGCTTCATTTATCCAGCTATTGGGGTATGGGTATGGATTCTTGATATCATTTGTCAAACTGTCCATCCTTGGGCAGAAAGAGCGTGATGTGTTCCCCTCTTTCTTTTTTGAGAAAAAATAGACCTCAGCCAAAAGACTGAGGTCGGAATTACTAGGGATCTGCCGTCTGCAGAGGCTAGCTATGAGAAATTATCGTTGAGGTAAGTTGATTGAATGTTCTTGTGTAGCACCATTTAGATTGTCTATAATCTTCATAGCGAGTAATTCTTTTTCTTCTGGTAGCTCTACCAATAGTTCAAGTGCATCGGATTTTAGAAAGGTAGATTTTAAAGAACTGATGATCCGGGAATTTCCATATTCGTAAGTCTTAGAATTATTGTTGTACCATATTAGATGCATGACCGATTGTGTTATGTGTGGAGATTGATGAGAAGAGATGGTTATCCAGAATAGGATTAATTGGTCAAATATTCTGTATCTAGAAAGCAACGCATATGACCGAATGGTAATGGTAGCTTTAGTGTAGAAAGGGTTTGCTTAGTACTTGTACTGGTGTTGTTCCAAATGATTTTCATAGTGCTTCCTTTTTTTCTCAAAGGTGTCGTACTATGACTTTTTTATCCTGCCAAATCTTTTAGATCAACTGCCAATATGCTCTGTCAGAGCTGGCAGGATAGTGGTCAGGAATTTGAAGTGTGGCTAGTCTTCATTGAAATTGATGGTGTCAACGAGGTAAATGCCCTTTACCTCTTTGAGTAAGATCACTACCCTAAAACTTTTGTCTTTCGAGTTATAAAGACCGATGTTGTATTTCAGCCCTTCGGGAGATTGTCCTTTGTGAATATAGTTGAATCCTACGGGAGGATTTTCTTTGAAGAAATCTTTGAGTATTGGCTCAGCTTGCAACTTGCTATAGTTCGCTCCTACATCATTGATTTTTACTTCGGTTACGTTGTTGAAATACTTTATGATTTCTTTTGCACTGCCAGCATTAAAAGCTTGCTCAATATTATTGGTGGTAGATTGAGCGTGAACAGATAGCGTTAATAGAAAGGCGGGCAGTATAAATAGATATGATTTCATAATTATTATGTCTTTCATAAGAGTAGCTAATATAATGCCAATAATTCTATAAGTCAGCTTTATGGCTTTGACTGAATATAGTTTTTGATTTTCTCAACTGATATTTCTTTGATCAATTCAAATTATAGTAGCTCATTATCAATTAATTCATAGTAGAAATAATCAAAAAAACTGATCTATCTTATAGCGAATCGTAGGATGTTCTTCGTTTGCTGGTGGTATAGCTGTGATATTTTTATATGCAACGTTTGTCCTAACTAAAGGCTAGCTAAAACCAACTTGTCTCCCTTCAATATCGGAACGGCCTCATATTTGTCAAGTGTCATACAAAAGGAGATATCTTCTTTAATATTCAACTTGTTCAACCTTTTTGCATGAGAAGAATTTTCGACGGTCTCCAAAAGATTAGATTTAACACATTGCCAATAGTGCATTGTTACATGAGGAGTGTCACACCCGTGATCATGCGTATCATTCAATTTTTCTACCAACGCACCTGCAAATAAAGTGTCTTCCATGTTAGTCTTTCCTTTCCAGCCGGCGCAGTGTACTAACACATCCATATTTTGAGAGACGATGTATTCTGCCAAGCTACTGATGTTGAGAAACGAACCAATCAATACCTGTTCGGCATCCATTGATTTGCGGATTGCAACTGTGCCATTGGTTGTGGTGATGACGATAGATGAACCTTTTACCTCATCATTCATATAACTGAAAGGCGAATTGTCCAACGGAAACCCTTCAACTTTATCACCGCCCCTTTCAGCAGCACATAGATGGCAGCCTTTATCTAAATAGGTTTTGGCGACTTCTAATTTCTCAACAGGAATAATCTCTTTGGCACCAAAGGCCATGGCAGTTGTCATTACAGATGTAGCACGTAATATGTCAACGACTACAACTATTTTCCCTTTTAAGTCATACAGATCTATCAACTGAGGTGATAGGCAGACATCAATAGTTTTTTTCAATATTATCCTTTGTAAAGTGGGAGCTTGGTGATTATTGCTTTCAAGCTTTTATTTCTTATTTGTATATAGATTTCTGTGCCAGCTGTATGTTGGCCCACTTGGACATAGCCCAAACCAACTCCTTTTCCCAATGAAGGGGACATTGTGCCAGAGGTTACCTGTCCAATGTTATTACCTTCCGAGTCTGAGATGTCATAGCTACCTCTTGGAATCCCTTTTTCTTCCATAATGAAGCCAACTAATTTTTTTGTTACACCTTCTTCTTTTTGTTTGGCCAATGCTGCGCTATTGGTGAATTCTTTGGTGAATTTGGTAATCCAGCCCAATCCCGCTTCTAACGGGGAAGTAGTGTCATTGATGTCATTGCCATATAAGCAATAACCCATTTCAAGTCGTAGGGTATCTCTAGCTCCTAACCCGATCGGCTTGATGTCAAATTCTGCTCCTGCCTCAAATACTTGATTCCAAAGCTCGATAGCGGATTCATTTTTGACGTATAGTTCAAATCCACCTGCTCCAGTATATCCTGTTGCTGATATGATCACTTCGTCAATGTCAGCAATGCGGCCTTCGGTGAAGTGGTAGTAGTTGATATCGGATAAGTTGACTTCTGTGAGTTTTTGTAAGGTCTCAATTGCTTTTGGCCCTTGTACTGCAAATAGCGAATAGCTATCTGACAAATTCGTCATTGGTACCTTTTGGCTATTGAATTTGCTAATCCAATTCCAATCTTTCTCAATATTAGAGGCGTTGACAACCAAGAAATATTTTTCAGCATCCATTCGGTAAATGATCAGGTCATCTACAATGCCACCTTCTTCATTTGGGAGGCAAGAGTATTGTGCTTGTCCATCTATTATTTTGGACGCGTCATTACTAGTCACACGCTGAATCAAATCCAATGCATGAGGACCTTCTAAAAGGAATTCGCCCATATGAGAGACATCAAATACTCCTACACCTTTTCTTATGCAGTGATGCTCTTCTTTGTCTGAGCTATATCTAACGGGCATATTGAATCCAGCAAAAGGAACCATTTTTGCTCCAAGGGATATATGTATTTCATTAAGGGTGATGTTTTTTACATCCATGTTTGTTGCATTTAAGGGATGCAAATCTAATGGAAAAGTTGGGTCTTATAAATAAAAAAACACACCCAAGAAATCGAGGGTGCATTTATGTCAAAAACTAATAAGCTTCTTTATCTCTTGTAAAGATTGTTGAGGTTGGATTCTTCTATGATTCCAATGGGGCCTTCATATATGCCACCGTCATACCCAATGTCTTTTACTCTCACTGATATCACGTTAGATGAGTTCTTGGATAATGATCCAGAAGGAATTTTGTAAATCCTGAGTTGATTGTATGATCTACTATCCCCCGTTCTTTTGCCATCATCGGTTTCTCCAATTTTTTCACCATTGAGATAGGTTTGATCAAAGTCATCTATTTTTCCTAGAACCAAGTAATATTTTTCATTGGGTTTGAAATTAAAATTCAGTTTGAAAGACTTGCGATACCAAGCTACACCATCAAATAATTTGTAACCCTGCTGATCCCAATAAGAGGGGACGAGAATGTCTTCCCATTTGTCATCTTTGTAATACTTGTCTTTATAATCTGGATCATCATTGGTTATAAATTTCCATTTCCCATAAAGCTCTTGCGCCAGATGTTGATGATATTTATGCGTGTATATCCCTATTTCTCCGTTGACTATTCCGCCGTTGAGGCCATCATCATAGACCCTGACTGCTATGACATTGTCACCGTTATAGTTGATGAGTTCACCTGGGATTTGATATCTTCGGTAGGCATTGTAGGCTGTTTTGAAATGGGGAGGGAATTTGCCGCTGCGGCCAATTAATTCCCCATTAAAGTATACTTCGTCCACATCATCTATATAGCCCAAGATTAAAAATTGAGGATGTTTGGGGTTGAGGTCTTTACCTTCAAAATGTGTGCGGTACCATGCGTGTCCATCATAGCCATGAAAGCCTTCATTCTCCCAATCGGCAGGTACCCTGATTGTTTCCCAGCTCTGATCATTGTGATCTGGATCTGCCCAACGTTCATTGTCACCAATAGAGAAGAGCCAGTTGGTACGTAAATTTACTTGAAGATCTAAATCTTCTGTGTTATTTGAATAAGAGTAGTAGTGCTCATTGTCTTGGTTAATAAACCAGTCCCAGAGGGTTTTTAAATCATCTTCTAAATCTTGTCCCAAAGCGTCAGGGCTATATGTAAGACTTAAAAATAATAGGGTAATTAAAATGTAGTTGCGTCTAGTCATTGGGTTTAGTTTTTAGCAATGATGATTTCAGATTCTGTTTTCACAGGCTTCAAATATTTCTTTTTCATTTTGTAGGCCATACTCACTTTATTGTTGCCCAAGTCTATTACAAATCCATAAGACCGCATCGTATTGGTTCCTATTATTGCAGTGATATACTTGCCTGTCCTGGCATGGATGGATTTGGAGATGTTACTAATGTCATAAGCGAAGAATGGGCTTTTTAATTGCACATTGCCAAAGTAAAGTTTTGCATTGGTTACTTCCAATAAATTGTTTTGGTTAGACCCAAAACCTGAGACACTCAATTGTCGGTGTTGACTCTCATAGGCATGAAAACCATAAGACTTTTGAGCCATGACATTGAAAATCGAAATTTCAGAGCCTGTATCCAATAGCACCCACGTTTTTTTACCATTGAGTATCATTTCTACTACAGGTTTTCCTTTGTAATTAGCAGTTAAGGTATCTATGGTTTGAGCATAGGAAATTTGAATGAGGAGTATTAAAATGAGGGTTAGTGTGATGAGCTTTTTCATTGTGGTGTTGTCTTGTTTGAGTTTCTATTCCAAAGCAAGACATATCCATGTTACGGTGTGTCACCTTAAAGTAAAGAGATGTCACAAGTTGTCACAAAGCTAATTATTCATTATGAATAGTTTCCGATATAAGGTTATGCCATTGAATGGTATATGGACAATATAATATCCAGAATTAAGAGGTGGTAAAATGATTCTCTCTGTGCTCCATTGAATTTTATTTCTTTTCCAGAGAGAGATTAATATTCGGGTTTTATTAAAGCATGTTGATGATTTACAAGATCTTATACCCTTGTCCATGCACGGTTAATATTATCTTGGGATCGTTGGGGTTTTCTTCTACACGCTGCCTAATCCTCAATATAAAGTTGTCAATGGTTCGTGTAGTAGGAAATTCATCATAGCCCCAGATGTTTTTTAATAATTGGTCACGAGAGACGATTTTTTGTCGGTGTTTCCAGAGAAATTGTAGTACATCAAATTCTCGATGAGAAAATTTTACTTCTTCTGATCCAATCTTTGCTTCATATCTACTGAAGTCTACCGAGAGACAACCGATCTGTTCCCATTGATTTGGAACGTTTGAGGTGTTTAGTTGGCTCCTACGCAAGATCGCCTTGATTCTAGCTAATAGTTCTCTTAGACTAAAGGGTTTTGCGATGTAGTCATCAGCACCAAACTCAAGCCCTAAAACACGATCAATTTCATCTCCTTTGGCTGTGAGGAAGACGATGGGGGTATTGTTTCCGGATGCCCGGACAGTTTTGCAAACATCAAAGCCTGACATCTCTGGCATCATAACATCCAAGATGGCCAAGTCAAAAGACTGTGAATTGAAAGTATCTAAGGCTTGTTTGCCATCAGGCACGGCTATGACTTCATAACCTTCAAACTCAAGATTGTCTGTTAGTCCTAATCTCATAGAGGGTTCATCTTCTGCAAGGAGTATTCTAGTCATGGGAAGTGGGGGTTAGTGGGAAAATTAAGGTAAACGTACTGCCCTTGTCTTTGTTGGCTATCATTTTTATACTGCCATCATGAGCCTCCATGATGTGCTTGACTAAGCTTAGGCCTAAGCCGGCTCCTTTGGTTTTTTGAGTGAGCGCACCTTCTATTCTATAGAATTTATCAAATATTGCTTTTTGATGACGAGGTTGAATACCAATTCCTTGGTCGATTACCTGACAAACTACTTTGCCGTTTTGGATTTCAGTTTTGATTTCAATCTTAATCGGATCCGTGCTATACTTGATGGCATTTTCAATCAAATTGGAAAGGGCCTCATCAAATGCCTGATTGTCGACTTCTATATCAAGAGTACCAGGTGATATATTTAGAATACAATCAACTTGTTTTTCCTTGAATGTAAAACTGTAGTTATCATAAAGGTTCTGAACCAAGTCATTCATATTCTGAAGTGCCTTGCTATAGACCTTACGGTTGGATTCTATTTTAGAAAAGTCCAAAATATTGTTGACCAGGTAGGTGAGCCTACCAGATTCGTGGTGAATGACATGGTAGTAATGCTGTTTCTTCTCTTCGGAGGGTAACCGTCCCAACATTAATGTTTCAGAATACATCTTGATTAAGGCAAGTGGTGTACGGATTTCGTGTGAGACATTGGATACAAAATCTGATTTGAGTTGAGCTAATTTCATGGTGTTTCGAATGTTGCGTACCAGATATAGGGTGCCAATCAGCATGATAGAAAGAGAGGCTAATAGCGTGTAAATGTTGGTTTGACTTCTAGCTTTAACGATTTCAGTGTAGGTCTGTCCAATTGACTGGATAGCAAGGTGTGTATTTGATAGAATCCACAGCTCACTGGTGATGTAATCTTTGTCAAATTCAAATGGTGCAGTGTCAAAAATTGGAGTAGGATAATCCTCTTTGTTGGTCGTCTGGACAACCGCTAATTTGAAATTATTTTGAGATAGCTCCTGCATTTTATATCCCAGGATTTGCTCAACCCATATGCGAGATTCTAAAATAATCAGCGCATTATACAGTACGGAATCTCTGTCATAGAGCATGACAGTAACACCAGATTGAGAGGGATGGAGATCATCAATTGATTGCCAATCATCGGCGGCTTGTATTTTCTGAAACCCAGCATTGAGGTATTTGGTGAGTTGGTTAAGTACTGAGTCTTTGGCCGTATACCAGTTTTGAATTTTTGTCTGAATACCAGGACTTGCTTCTATATATTCATTAAGGCTGATACTGTCTTGCCGCGTTTGCATTTTTCTTACAGTGAGCATTTGAATTGACTCATTGTTTTTGACAAGGCTATTGGCATTTTGATGGACCGTATAGCCAGGGTCCTCGAGTTGTCTCACCCACCTGTCCATGTGATCATCGGTATACATGTTGAGCGAATGAAGTACAGTTTCCATTTGCTTCTCATAGATGTCTTGCGCCAATTGCTCATCTTCTTTCAGCGAGTTGGCTTGGAATAAAGAGAAAATCAAAAGAGGTAGTACAATAACGGCAACTAGTATGAGAGTCGCCCTAAGTGATTTGTCCATAGAATAATAGATGTGTCATAATACTAAGAATTATATTGTCGACTTACTAGCGATTATACTGAATTGATGACGAAATAGTTGTTATACTTTGGACTCTTCCATTTGAATGATGTCAATGCCACTCGAGATGAGATCGGCTAATGCTGGTTTTGCCAATTCTAGTTTGTATAAGTATTGAATGATTTGATCTTCCAATGGCGGTATGTTTTTAGTAAGCTCTAGTAGTTCAATACATAATAACCAGTCATGGGGATGGCTAGTCATGAGTTCTTGAAAAATAGATTGAAGAAGCTCGGTATCTTGACTTGCCTCGTTTCGATAGTTTCTAATCTGACCATATAGATTTTCCAAACGTTGCGACGTAGTTGATTTTTGAACTCTGATAGTTTCTTCACTAGGTACGTGTGTATCTATGACAAAACTACTGAGATCCGCGGGACCATTAAACGCAGAAACAATTTCTTTGCCCACTGCCATGTGGTACAAACCAGTATCTGGGTTATGGAGTATCTGGTCATGAAGTTTGACGAGACAGTTTCTGAAGGTGATCAACATTATTTTTCCTTGTAAGTTTCGCTGGCCTGTCAATACTTCACCTGTCAACGAGATGTCACCTTCAAAATCGAGCGTGATGGTGTTTCCTTCATGGATGTCATAAGCTTGTAGGTCTCTAGGACTCATGTCTTCTATAGAAAGGTTGATGCCTTTCAATTTTCCGATAGGAGAACCAATTCCTTCTGGATACTGATCAGTGCCATGACCTATGAGTTGCTTTTCCCGATTGGCAAGGGCCGTCTTGCCTTTGGTATGGAAGTAAATGGGTTGGCCATCTAAGGCTAAATACTCATCGAAAATGCCTGATACCTGTAACCCGGTGCTTAATTCGATAGAGCCCAATTCACCTGAATCTATAAGTTTTTTTAGACCAGAAAGTCCACCAGTTCTGAGCGCCAGTGTATTAGTAAATTCTTCCAAAACCATACTGAGCTGCGCAAAGTCGGGTGTGACGAACAATTGAGGTTGAGTTTGGGTAATGTCGTAATGCTGGTAAGCGGCGGCAAGGCTAAAAGGAATTTTCTTGACATCATCTTTGAGACAAGAAGTGCTCTCCCCAATAGAGGAGAGTAGACCTGCGCCATATATTTTAGGGTTGTCCAATGTTCCGATGAGTCCATATTCGACGGTCCACCAATGTAGGTTCCTGAGGAGTGCCATTTCACTTGGTTCACCCATGTTTTGAGAAAGCGCTGCTATTTGATTTTGAGCTTTGCTAATTTCGTTTTGGTTGGTGCCGGGTGCTTCTTTGATAATAGAGAGGTGGCGAATGGCCTCATAGAGCTCGTAATCTTTTTTGTTGGAAATGGCCTTGCCACCAATCTCTCCAAAGTGCCTGAGGAATTCACTGTACTCCCGGTTGGCAATAATGGGTGCATGTCCAGCGGATTCGTGGATGATGTCAGGTGCGGGGGTGTATTCAATATGTTCCAATTGACGAATGTCCGAGGCAATGACCAATACGTTATAAGCTTGAAAATCCATAAATGCAGCGGGTGGTATAAAACCATCTACGGCTACAGCTGCCCATCCAATTTTTTTAAGAATACGATTCATTCCATACATGTTAGGAATATGATCTACATCGATACCTGTCTCTTTAAGTCCTTGGAGATAGGAGTCATGTGCCACATTTTTCAAGAAATGAATGTTTTTGCGCATGACATAGCGCCAAACAGCCTGGTCAATGGCGGAGTAGTCGTCATAGTTTTGAGGTTTGATAAATCCCCTCAAATGCATAGGTAATTTGTCTATGACGGAATTACCGAAATAAGGTGTCTTATCGGTCATTTTTGGTTAAAATGATTTAGATAAATGTAGACTTTTCTTACTTTGAAATCAAGGAAAGAGACTAATGATTGTTAGTTTGGATTGAAATCATAATAGTCGCATGGTATAAAAACGATCTAGGGCAGTGTGGCTGCCATTTTTGCTCCATTGTTTAAGTTGGGCTTTGCTAAGGTCCTTGGTACCATTAAGATCTACCTTCCAAACTACTACAAAGGCTGAATAGAGAAGTAATACCAAATTCATCCATGCATTATTAAATCGATTGACTTTGAAAGAGGGTTATTAAGAAAATAGAAGTTAGAACCAATCCTTGATTGCGTAAATATTTTTAATATTGAGGTGTGAACCCGACCTGGGGTTAACCTTTTTATAAATCAACCCGGTTGAAATGGAAAAAATGCTCAGATCAGCTTTATTACTACTCACTCTTTTTTTATCTCATTTAACGAATGGCCAAAACTCCGTTGCACGTGAATGGAGTGAGGCCCTATTAGAGGCTATTAGAATAGATTATGCCCGACCGACGGTGCATGCCAGAAATTTATTCCATACATCCACGGCCATGTATGAAGCATGGGCCGCCTATGATGATATAGCAGCACAGTACTTGTTAGGTAAAACCGTCAATAGACATTTTGTAGTTTTTAATGACTTCACAAGGTCGAGTGATATTGAACTCGCACGTAATGAAGCCATAAGTTTCGCCGCATATCGGGTTTTAACCTATCGATTTAAAAACTCTCCTGGCCAACCTGAAACACAGGTGCATTTTGATCAGCTAATGTCGGACTTGGGCTATGATAGAAATTTTAAAAGCATCTTTTATGAAGATGGAAATCCGGCGGCTTTAGGTAATTATATTGGTCAGGCTATCATTGATTACGGGAACAATGACCATTCCAACGAGGCGAATGATTATGCCAATGAATTTTATACTCCCGTCAACGTAGCAATGAATCCTCGAGCACCTGGCAACCCTAATTTATCAGATCCAAACAGATGGCAGCCCTTGGCTTTTAATTTTTTCATCGATCAAAGTGGACATCAAATCCCAGGTCTCATCCCTTCATTTCTAGGTCCCGAATGGGGCAGTGTCTACCCATTTGCATTAAATCAAAATGATTTACATGTGTACCAAAGAAATGGTGAAGACTACTATGTCTATCACGACCCTTCTGCTCCTCCCTATCTCGATCAAGAACAATTGACAGAAGAAAGTAAAGCCTACCAATGGGGAAATGCATTGGTCTCGGCCTGGTCAGGACATTTAGACCCTACAGACAATGTCATGATTGATATTTCACCCAATTCAATCGGGAACAACCCCGAATTTCCAGAAAGTTATCTTGACTATCCTGACTTCTACGATTTGGAGAATGGAGGGGATCAAAGTCGTGGTTACCCTATAAACCCCGTCACTGGGCTCCCCTATGAAACTCAAAGTGTACCTAGAGGAGATTACGGAAGAGTTTTGGCAGAATTTTGGGCTGATGGGCCAGCTTCTGAAACCCCACCTGGACATTGGTTTACTATTTTGAACTATGTAAGTGACCATGAATTATTAGTTAAAAAATTTAAAGGCGAAGGTGATGTTTTGAATGATCTTGAATGGGATATAAAGTCATATTTTGCCTTAGCTGGAGCCATGCATGATGCAGCGGTTGCAGCCTGGGGGGCGAAAGGTTGGTATGATTACATTCGACCCGTTTCGGCGATTCGTTACATGGCAGATAAAGGCCAAAGTACTAATAAAAGCCTATCCAATTATCAAATTGAAGGAATTCCGTTGGTTGAAGGGTATATAGAGGTGATTGAAACAGGAGACCCCATGGCTGGAGCAAAAGAGGAAAACGTAGGTAAAATCAAACTTTTTGCTTGGCAAGGACATGGCGTAGCACTAAACAATCCTGATTTCAACTCTGAAACAGATGCAATTGGAGTCGACTGGATATTGGCAGAAAACTGGTGGCCCTACCAAAGAGTCTCATTCGTGACCCCCCCTTTTGCAGGCTATGTTTCTGGTCATTCTACTTTTTCACGAGCTGCCGCGGAAGTCATGACGATGCTTACAGGCGATGAATACTTCCCTGGAGGAATGGGTGAGTTTGATGCACCTATGAATGAGTTTCTTGTTTTTGAAGAGGGGCCTAGTATGGATGTTACTTTGCAGTGGGCCACCTATCGAGATGCGTCAGATCAATGCAGCCTATCTCGAATTTGGGGAGGAATCCATCCTCCGGCAGACGACATTCCTGGAAGAAAAATGGGCATTGAAATCGGCCGGGATGCGTTCAATTTGGCAGAAGACTATTTCAATGATACTGTGCTTTCCGCTCGGAACTTGGATATTTCCCCTTTTCAATTATATCCTAATCCAATTTCTTCTGACAAAATATTGAAAATATCCAATGTCAGTCGACATGATAATATTATGATTCTCAATCTACAGGGCCAAGTCCTAAAATTCATAGACACTCCAGTACAGGGCATAGGGCAGGAATTCAACTTAAATGTACAGGATTTAGAATCCGGTATTTATATTTTGAGAATCAACCAATCAAGTCAAAAATTCATAATAAGCAGCATGTGATTTTTCTATCAGAAAAAGTTATTTATATTGAGCTGCCCATCCAATTTTTTTAAGAGTACGATTCATTCCGTACATGTTAGGTATCTGATCTACATCGATACCTGTCTCTTTAAGTCCTTGGAGATAGGAGTCATGTGCCACATTTTTCAAGAAATGGATGTTTTTGTGCATGACATAGCGCCATAGTGCCTGATCAATGGGAGAGTATAGGTTGTAGTTTTGAGGTTTGATAAACTGCCTCAAGTGCATAGGCAATCGTTCTATGACTTCATTGCTTTTATAGTCGGGATCACCCATCATTTAGGGTATTGTTGCTACTTAAATTTGGCGAAGAAAACGAAGAATGTCAGGTTGCTTCTAAAACCTGTTTGTGCCCTTTGCGTATGCATTTTTAGTCAGATTGTAATAGTGATAAATTAATCCAAAAAGAGAAGGGTAGTTGTTTTGCAGCTACCCTTCTTCTTTTACTCATCCTTTAGAGATTCGACTGGGTTGGCTATAGCAGCCACTCTGGCTTGATTGATGATGATGGCTTGGGAAAAGATCATTGCTACTATGCCCACTAATGGGAAGATCCACCATTCGACTATAGCACGAATTGGATACCGGTCTAAATATAGGTCTGATAGATACCACGCTAAGGGGGCGACAATCACAAAGGCGATCATGACTAGTTTGGAAAAATCTTTGGAGATTAACATCATGATGCTGATTTCCGAAGCACCCAACACTTTTCTGACTCCAATTTCTTTGCTTCTTTGTTCTGTAGTGTAGGATGCCAGTCCGAACAATCCCAAACCAGTGATCACGATTGCCAAGATCGAAAAGATGTTGGCGAGGCTGCTGGTCATGTTTATAGCTTGAAATTTTTCTTGAAATTCTTGATCTACAAATTCGAATTCAAAAGGGTAGGCAGGGTTGTGCTTTTGAAAGATGGATTCGATAGCGGCTAGGTTTTCTTTAAGTTCGCCATTTTCGCTTACCCGCAACGTAATTGCATTGATTGAACCTGGTCTAAATATGGCAAATGCAGGTTTGATATCATGGTTGGGTGAACGCATCAAGACATCTTCGAATACCCCAATCAGTTTGAGCTTCATGCCCCAGAGATCAAGGTTGGTTCCGATTGGATTTTCTAACCCCATCAAAGCCAAGCCAGTTTCATTGACCATAATAGACATGGAGTCTGTGGCAAATTCTTTTGAGAAATCACGTCCTTGTATCAAGTTGATACCCATCGTAGAGGTGTAGTCATAGTCTACTCTCAAGGTCGAAAAAATAACTTTAAGTTCATCGGGTTTGTCTGGCCAGCCTAGAAAGTTGTTGGACCAAACCTGTGTGATCGGACTATTGGACCTAGTGGCGGATGCTATGGCGCCTGACTGTTGCAGTTCTAGTTTGATGACATCCCATTTGTTTTGAATATCTTTTGTGTCCCATATAGTGATGAGGTTTTTTTGATCATACCCTAAGTCTCGGCTCTTGGCCAATTGGATTTGTTTGTAAATCACGATCGTGCCGACCATCAGGAATATTGCAAACCCGAATTGGAGAATGACTAATATTTTCCTTGGTGTACTGACGCCTTTTCCGATATTGACGGTGCCTTTGAGAGTGTTGATGGGCTTGAAAGATGAGAGGTAGAAGGCAGGGTATGATCCAGCTACAACACCAGTTATTAGTACGGTCATCATTGAAAGTATCCAGAATGTACTGGAATTGAAATCGATAAATAGTTTCTTGTCCACCAATTCGTTGTAGCTAGGCAAGACCAGTAAAGTTAAAAAGATAGCCAGTCCAAAGGCCAGCAGAGTAATGAAGATAGACTCACCCAAAAATTGAAAAATGAGGCTTGACTTAGTGGTGCCTAGGCTTTTTCGTATACCTACTTCTTTGGCTCTCTTTTCTGATCGAGCAGTAGCCAGGTTCATGAAGTTGATACAGGCCATGGCTAAAATGAAAATTGCGATAATAGAGAATAACTGGATGTAATCTCTCATACCACCAGTTGCAACCCCATTCTCAAAGTCGGAATGTAGTCTCCATTGCGACATGGGGTGTAGGAATAACTTTCTCGGCATATCATCTTCTCCATTTTCAGTCAATACGTTTTCGATACCCGCCTGTGCAGCGAGATGATCTTCGGGGTTGGCTAGTTCGGTATAGACTTGATAGGAATAATCCCCCCAGTTAGTTTTATTGCCACTCACCCATTCATTGACCGACGCATTGTATTCCCATGTGAGGAGATAGTCAAATTCAAAGCTAGAATTGTTGGGCAAATCTTGAAGTACGCCTGTCACTTTCATTGTGCCTGCATTGTCAACTTTGATTGTTTTGTTGATCGGGTCTTGGCCATCGAACAAGGCTTCTGACAAAGATTGGGTAATGACTATGGAATGAATTTCATCTAATACTTGACTTGCATCTCCTTCTTGTAAAGAGAACTCAAACATCTCCAAAAATTCAGGACTGACATGATACCCTCGTTTAGTTAAGCGTTTTTCTCCAACCGTCAAGAGGTGATCCCCACCCCAGTCCGCAATACAAGTGTTAACGATTCTGCTATCTGATGTTTTTAGTGCTTCGTAGGTTGGTAATGGCACTGATAACCATGAATTGATCTCACCGTCGAACTCCGCGTTGACCCATACCTGGTGAAGTCGGTCTGATTTGGGAATGAACATATCGTAGGACAGTTCATCATTGACCCATAGCATGATCAATATGCTGCAGACTAGCCCAATTGCCAACCCTGAGATATTGATAAAGGAGTAGAGCTTGTTTTTGAGAATGCTACGAAAAGCTATTTGAATGAAATTTTTGAGCATAGTGGTAATATTGAGTTCGAAGTATAGATGTGGGCTGTGATCCAATAGTTGCAAATAGTGTGGTTTTATTACAAATCGGTCTTGCCTATCAGGGAAGTATCAGAAATAAGAGCAAATTGTTTTGATGCAATTACTGACTAGACGAATCCTAATCAACCCAAATGGACTCCTTTTTTTGTAGATGGTAAAGCCTTTTCTGATCCTAAATTCAATTGATGATCAAGATTGCCAATGAGGAATAAGTAGCATATCTTTAAACTAACAATTGACATGTATGACTAAGCTGAAAAACCTTATCCTAATCCCTGTAATACTACTAACTAGCTCACTCTTTGCCCAAGAGGGTAGCGAGATTAGTGGAAAGGCAGAAGAAAACATAATAGAAACTATTACAGTTTCGAATGTGTCTTCAGAAGCTGAAAAGTTGATCTATTTGATCGAAGATGAATACATTCCCGATATCGAAAATAATGTAATTAATAGAAATAGGATCTTGTCGGATAGCCTGAAAAGTAACTTGGAACAAATAACGGGTGTTTCTACTATGATTCTGAATCAGGAATTTCCGTATCGATATTTAGAAGGGTTTGCGAATAAATGGGAAAGGTTAATTGCGAGTACAGAAGAACCAGAGAAAAGTATAAAAGAACATGCCGAGCGATTAGATGAAATACTGATAGACCTAAGAAAAAGAAAAGAAATATGGACTGCCACCAATCTATTGTATGACACATTAGAGATTCGTCCTATAGAGTTGATGGAGAGAATTTATTTGTCTGTGGATAATATTGATTATGTCAGACAAATGGCATTGGATAGTTTAGAAGCAACCATTGTCGTTCAAAATGATGTGCTTGACATCAAGCTGCAAGCGCAGAAGTACTTGACTTACCTAAATGAAATTCTACAGACTCAGTTCAGTAATATTCTATTTCGAAAAAATGAGCCAATCTGGAGTTCTCAGTTAGATAGTACGAATTATGATCGAACGATCGCAAGTAACAAGTTGTGGATCCCTATCGCCTCAGAAGAAGGTAAATCCTATGTTATTGAAAATGCACAGCGTTTTTATGCGCTAGCTTTCGTGTTTGTACTTCTTGTCATGCAGGTTCTTTGGATGAAAAATCAATTGACAGAGTTAAAAGTAAAGGAACTGTTTGAAATTAAGCTAGGAGAGAAGGTTTTGAATCTCCCTATAGGTAGTGCTATGCTACTCACCATGATGGTCAGTATATTTTTACTGCCAAACAAGGCGCTGTATATCTCTTTTATTTCTAGTGTGATATTCTTAGTGCCATTTCTTATTGTTACATCAAAGATCATTATCAAAGAGTTAAAGCTGTCTGTGTACGTGATGTCATTTCTCTTGTTTTTGGTAAATATCAGTAAGGTATTTATCCTTGGGGAATATGCTAATAGGTATTTTATGTTGGCTGTGTCAATGCTCTTACTGGCCAATGTTTATTGGATAATAAAATCAACTAAGGAGCTGAAAAGTGGAGAGGATACAGAGGATATATGGTATCAACTGTTGTTCAATATGATGCCTCTTTTTGGACTGGGTTTGATATTGTCCATAATTGCAAATATTACAGGGTATGTCTATATCTCAATATTGGCTACTGAAGGTGTTTTGCTTTCGATTATCATTGCTATTATGCTTGGTGTGGTGTATGTCGTATTGAAGTCATTTATAATGTTATTTTTAAATACAGCTTTTGCACAAAGGTCTAAGTTGCTAGAGGCTTACAAGGAACAAACGTTTTACTTGGTGAAGAAGACGTTGAAGATTTTGTATTACTTGGCATGGCTATATTTTACAGCTAGTATTATTAGACTCAAAGATCCGTTGATTGAATTTATTTTAGGGATATGGGTCTATGGGGGTGAATTTGGAGATTTTGAGATATCAATAGGGAGAGTGATTACATTTGTGGTGATCGTGTTTTTCTCTTGGGTCCTTGCCTCATTTACAAAGTTGTTTTTTCAGGTAGAGTTCCTTGGCAGGTTTGATCTTCCGAGGGGTGTACCAATGGCTGTAGGCTCTCTTTCTAATTATGCTGTTATGTTTATTGGATTTTTCATTGCTTTGAGCAGTCTAGGATTCGATATGGAGAACTTCGGATTGTTGGCTGGCGCACTAGGAGTGGGGATAGGATTTGGTTTGCAAAACATAGTGAGTAATTTTATTTCAGGATTGATATTGGTGTTCGAACGACCCATTACTGCTGGAGATATTGTGACGGTTGATAAAATAGAAGGGGAAGTAATTGCCATTGGAATTAGAGCGAGTAAAATCAGACAATATGATGGAGCAGAATTGATTGTCCCTAATAGTGATTTGATATCAAAAAACGTGGTGAACTGGACCTTGTCAGATAAGAGAAGGAGAATAAAACTGGTGATTCAAACTGATACCAGTGTTAACCCAGAAAAAGTAGTGGAGTGGATGGTCGAGTCAATCCATGAAGTTGGTGGGATATTGAAGAACCCTCCAGCTAAAGCATATTTTGAGAATGTTGTGGACCAGTCTTATCAGTTTTATTTACTCTATTGGGTGTCAAGCAATATTCTGGCGACCAAAAATGAAGTAAATATTAATGTCATCAAACACTTAAAGAAAAACAAAGTAAAAGTGTCTGTACAAAGGAAAATAGAGCTGACAAATAAAGGATAAAACATCTATTGAAATGAAGCTGAGTAGGTAGAGCTTCATTTTAATAGAGGTTTTCACAGTTCAGATTAAATCAATCTAAGATAATTCATGTCAAGCCCTTCTATCTACTCTACTCTTTCAACGATCAAATTATGATTGGTGTAGATGCAGATATCCGCCGCAATATTTAGACTTGCTCTTACCATATCCTCAGCAGTCATTTTGTCCCCAGCGTGTTTTTTCATGGCTAAGGCAGCTGCCTGTGCATACATGCTACCTGATCCAATAGTTGCAATGTCATTGTCTGGTTCTAATACATCACCAGTTCCTGATACAATTAATATTTCATCCTTGTCAGCTACGATGAGCATAGCTTCTAATTTTCTTAAGTATCGATCCATCCGCCAATCCTTAGCCAACTCTATTGCTGCTCTTTTCATGTTACCATTATAAGAGTTCAATTTTTCGTCCATTCGCTCTAGTAACGTGAAAGCATCTGCTGTTGAGCCTGCAAATCCTGTGATGACTTTCCCATCTTGTAGCTTACGAATTTTTTTGACGTTACTTTTTGCAACAGTGTTTCCTAATGTTGCTTGACCATCCGCACCAATGGCTACTTGTCCATTGTGTTTGATGGCGCATACAGTTGTTGATCTTATTTTGGGATATTTTGACATAGTTGCTTTTTATGAACTTGTTTCTACGAAATAGAAAAGGAGAGGTTAACCTCTCCTTTTCTATTTTAATATTGTCTTGAATTTTCTTAGATCAAGATTCTAACTGGATCTTCGATGAATCCTTTTAGCGTCTTCAAGAATGCTGACCCAACTGCTCCATCTACTGTTCTGTGATCACAAGTCAATGTGATTTTCATAACGTTACCTGGTACAATCTCACCATTTTTAACAACTGGTACTTTATTGATTGCTCCAACAGCTAGGATACAAGATTCTGGCGAGTTGATAATAGAAGTAAATTCTGTAATCCCGAACATCCCCAAGTTAGATACTGTGAAAGTATTGCCTTGCATTTCGTCCAACCCTAATTTCTTCGCTTTCGCTTTGCCAGCAAATTCTTTAACTTCTACAGAGATTTCTGATAAAGATTTATTGTCAGCAAATTTCACAACAGGAACAACCAATCCGTCTTCGATTGCCATGGCAACCCCAACTGATATGTGATGATTCATTCTGATGCTATTCGATTCGCTAATCCAAGAACTGTTGACAGCTGGGTGCAGTCTCAATGCAGCAGCTACAGCTTTCACAACGATATCGTTAAATGAAATCTTAACAGGAGCTAACTCATTGATGCTTACTCTAGCTTCAATTGTTTTGTCCATGTCGATATCCATAGTCAAGTAGAAGTGAGGAGCACCAAACTGAGACGCATTAAGCGACTTAGTGATTGCTTTTCTCATTTGAGTCGCAGGAATGTCCTCGTAGCTTTCAACACCTACAGGCCCAGTAGCAACAGCGCCACCAGCAACAGGAGCGGCTGAAGGTACAAATGCCTCAACATCTCTTTTGATAATTCTTCCACCTTCTCCAGAACCAGGGATTGATGCAATATCAAATCCTTTGTCTGTCGCCATTTTCTTAGCCAACGGAGAAGCGATCACTCTTCCACTAGTGTTTGCTACGGGTGCAGGAGCGGCAGCTTTAGCTGATGCTGCTGGAGCAGCAGTTTTTGGAGCAGCCGCAGCTGGTGCAGCAGCACTTTCTACAGCAGGAGCAACAGGTGCTGATTTAGCAGCTTCAGCTTTCAATAAAGTTTCATAGTCAGCGCCTTTTTCGCCGATAATTGCGATGACACCATCGACTGGCACACCTTTTCCAGCTTCAACAGCTGTATATAAAAGAACTCCGTCATCATATGACTCAAGTTCCATAGTTGCTTTGTCAGTTTCTACTTCGGCAAGAATGTCTCCTGATTTGACATCATCACCAATGTTTTTAAGCCAAGAAGCGATCACACCTTCTTCCATGGTGTCACTCATTTTTGGCATTTTGATTAAAACGGCTTTGATACCTGATGTATCGATAGTTTCTACTGGTGCAGCGGCTGGAGTAGCCGCGGGAGCAGACTCTTCGGTTGCAGGAGCTTCGCTGGCATCACTTCCGATCGAAGCAATGAGGTCGTCTATATTTTCGCCTTTTTCACCAATAATAGCAATGATACCATCTATTAGTGCGGCTGATTTTTCTTCAACGCCGATATATAATAAGGTGCCGTCATCATAAGATTCTAATTCCATAGTTGCCTTATCGGTCTCTACTTCAGCTAGAATATCACCTGATTTTACTGTGTCACCTACTTTTTTAAGCCAAGAAGCGATCACACCTTCTTCCATGGTGTCACTCATCTTCGGCATTCTTATTACTTCCGCCATCTTATTGATTAATTAAAAATCGAGGCGCTAAATTAGTTCTAATTGCTACTTTTGACAAATTAAAATCAATGGAAAATTTAGGTAAGACATGAAGTGTCATGGATTTGATATAGTTTTCAAAAAGAAAAGCCCTGTATATTCACAAAATTTTAATTTGAGCTGTCATTCTAAGTAGTTTTTTTCAATGCCAATAATAGAACATTCCACTTACCGTCGACCTGGATGGTTGATCAACCGACATATGGAGACCATCCTTCCTAGTGCCATTAGGAAAGTTGATATTCCCCAAATCCCGATAAGGAAAAGGGTGACAACAGCGGATAAGGATTTTTTGGATATTGATTGGTATCAATCAAAAGGTAAGAAATTGGTCATTCTATCACATGGGTTGGAAGGTGATAGCAAACGGCCTTATATTTTAGGGATGGTGCGCAAGTTTTTGAGACATGGGTGGGACGTGATGGCTTGGAACTATCGTGGCTGTAGTGAAGAACCTAATAAAACGAGTGTGTTTTATCACAGTGGGGCAACATATGATTTGAGCTGCGTAGTAGGTTTTGCCTCACAGCAATGTTTTGATTCCATCAGTTTAGTAGGTTTTAGCTTGGGTGGGAATTTGACATTGAAATACCTAGGTGAAGAAGATAGGAGCAATCTGATTACTTCTGCAGCCGTTTTTTCTGTGCCATTGGATTTGGAAGGTTGCTGCGTAGAGATCGATAAGTCTCATAATTGGATTTACTCCAAGCGATTCTTGAAATCATTAAAAGGAAAGGTAGAAGCTAAAAAGCATTTGATCAATGGTAGTGCAAATGTTGAAGCAGTTTTGAACTCCAAAAGTGTATTTGAATTTGATGATTTGTTAACGGCCCCATTGCATGGTTTTGTATCGGCCAAAAATTATTATCATAAATGTAGTGCAATCAACTTTATTGAGGGAATCAATATTCCCACTTTGGTAGTCAACGCCGAAAGCGACCCTTTTCTATCTAAAAGTTGTTTTCCAATAACAAAATTTGAAACATCAAAGCAAGTTTACTTTGAGATGCCTAAATTTGGCGGTCATGTAGGTTTTTCCTCTTCCGATATTCATGGAGTTTATTGGTCTGAAAAAAGAGCCTTTGATTTCGTTTCACAATACAGTTAATAGTTTATGATAGACAGGTATGCCATTTATTCAGATTTCAAAGAAATCAATGAACGCTTTGGGTTAAAGGGGGATGAGTTCACTGTACCCAATTACAATGCATCGCCTTCACAGCAGTTGCCTGTCATTGCCAATAAGTCAAAAAAGGGGTTGTCTTTTTTCTTTTGGGGTACCAATAAGGAATGGTCTAATAATAAGAGTATTTCGCCTAAACTATTGAGTGCAGATAGTGTGCAGTTGGTGCAAAAATCAATATTTAAAACAGCCTTAGAGAGTCGTAGGTGTATTGTTCCAGTGAATGGCTTTTACCTGTGGAGGCTCTATAGCAAGAAAAGGAAGACGCCTCATTATTTTCATAATACAGCGGAAAATATCATTGCTTTACCAGGGATTTGGGAAGAGTATGAGGACATGGATGGTAAGGTTAACTATACTTTCAGGATTCTTGAAATCCCAAATTATTTGGGTCAGCCAGAGTTTGGAGACTTTATGCCCGCAGTCTTACCCAAAGCGATGGAATCAAAATGGTTAGATGATTACAGTTCTCCGGATGAACTATTGGAAATGTTAAACAACTTGGAGGTTGTGAAACAGGTCACGAACCATCCTGTCTCTCCTCACATAACAACTGTTTCTAATAACAGTGAGCAATTAATTAAGCCTCAGGCTCAAGTGGACCAATTGGGCAACTATACATTATTCGATTAAGCAATCTTGGAATAGTCATACTTCTGAACTATCTTATTTCCGTGTATCAACACCTGACACGAATTGAATAAGATTGAGACGATGAATAAAGCAATAATAATTGGCATGCTCGTATTGCTATTGCCGGTTTTGAGTCCTGCTCAAAATTTGGAGAAAATGCAGAAAAAGGCCCAAAAAACCTTTTATCAAGAGGATTTTTTCCAAGCATTGGTTGAGTACAATGAGATTATAAAATTAGATCCTAAGAACAGGTTAGTTAAATATAGGTTAGTCATTTGTTCTTTATTGACTGATTATAGACACGAGTCAGTCCAAAAAATATTGGATTACCGAAAGACTCAAGGACGAAAGGATAAATTTTATAATTATTGGTTGGGGCGTATCTATTACGAACAAAGCAATTTCAAAAAGGCCATTCATACTTGGAACAGCTTCACGAATTCTGATAAGTATTATAGTAAGGAAATCAGAGAGGAAGTGATTATGTTCATGAAGTTAGCCGAGGAAGCTAATAGGCAGTATAGCCATCCCAAAAATTATGAAATAGAACAACTAAGTGATAAAATCAATTCGCCATTCAATGAGCTGAGTCCGGTGTATTTTAAAGAACAAGATGAACTGTTGTTTTTGTCGGATAAGAACTCAGAAATTCTGAGTGATAATTTTATGATCTATCATGCTTATCGTGAGGAAGGTACTTGGAGCTCACCTTCACCTGTGGAGCATTTGGGCAAATTCTCGGTGGAGGATGCCAATATTGAAGTTGTGGGTGAAGGAGGTAAACTTTACTTTTATAAAGCGCATAGTGCCAAGAAGGGTGATTTGTATTATAGTATAGAGCAAGGTGCACATGATTGGGAATCTCCACATGTTGCTGAAAATGGATTGTCTACAGCTAAACTAGAGTCTCATTTCTTTATCAATAACACCGAAAACAGGATTCTCTTTGCCCATCGAAAATCTGGTAAACCATATGATTTGGATTTGTATGAGTCTATAAAGGACGCATCTAATGGGAAATGGGGAAAGCCGCATTCTTTAGGGTTGGAGGTCAATTCTCCAATGGATGAGGATTATCCTTTTTTAACGCATGATGGCAAGACGTTATACTTTAGTTCAAAAGGGTTTAACTCCTTAGGTAAATATGATGTCTATAGGAGTACTTTAGATGAAACTACTGGAATATGGTCAGACCCAGAATCTCTTAAATATCCGACTAACTCAACCGATAATGATATTCAATTTAAAATGGATGAAAATACCAATTCTGGTTATTTTGTGTCTGATCGGATAGATTCATATGGAGAATATGATATTTTCTTCTTCCATGAGTCGGCGAAAGTATTGTTGTCAGGCCAAGTAGTCGATGGGTCTGGAAACCCAGTTAGTCATGCTCAAATACAATTCTTTTCTTCACGAGAGACAGGTTTGGTTGTCAAAACAATGACAGATGAAGATGGAGAGTATAATGTCCGAGTAGGTAATGATGACGATGTGAGAATTGATATCTATTTTCACGATGACTTGGTTCATTCTCATATGATGAGGACACCACATGCTGCAGGAGCGATGGTTTCTATGACTTTGGATTTTGATATTAAGCAGAAAAAGAAGAAGCCGGAAACAATGCCAACCGAGCACGTAGACCCACAATTTGTAGAGGTAGAGGATATTGGTAGTAAATTTAGAGAAAGTAAAAAAGCTAAACTCACGAATATCTATTTCGAATTCGATAAAGCAGATTTGTCTTCAGAGAACTATGTGAGGTTGGAAGGATTATTGACCTCATTGACTGACTACCCTAACTTGCAATTGGAAATTGCTGGTCATACGGATAATGTTGGAGAAAGCGAAGTAAACATGAGATTGTCCCAACAAAGGGCAGAAGCGGTATTGAATTATTTGGTAAGTAAAGGGATAGACAAGAGTAGGCTATTAGCAAAAGGTTATGGAGATACACAGGCTCTCGCTACCAACGATGATGAAAAGGAAGGTCGCGAACTAAACCGTAGAATTGAAGTAGTAGTTATAGAGTAGATTAATTAAACAACTTGAACATGAAGCAGTCCATTATCACTGGGGTTGGGCACTATGTCCCGGACAATGTAGTAAAGAATCAAGATCTTGAAAAACTAATGGACACCAATGATGCTTGGATTCAAGAGCGAACCGGAATCAAAGAAAGAAGGCATGTGGTAAAAGGAGTGGATACTACTTCTTCCATGGGGACTAGAGCAGCTCAAATGGCTGTTGAAAAAGCGGGGATATCAGTAGATGATATTGAGTTTATTGTGTTTGCTACTTTGAGTCCTGATTATTATTTCCCTGGCCCGGGAGTCCAATTACAGCAGCAGTTAGGTTTTAAAAAAGAGGTAGGGGCATTGGATGTTAGGAATCAATGTTCCGGTTTTATTTATGGACTGTCTGTCGCAGATCAGTTTATCAAAACGGGTATGTACAAAACAGTTTTGGTAGTAGGTAGCGAAACGCATAGCCCAGGATTGGATATGACTACTCGAGGTAGAAATGTCTCCGTGATATTTGGAGATGGTGCAGGAGCTGTGGTGATGCAAGCTACAGAAGAGGAAGGTCGTGGTGTGCTGTCGACTCATCTACATTCAGAAGGGCAACATGCTGAGGAATTGGCTTTACTTGCACCCGCAACCATCAATTGGGTGCCTAACTTTATCGAAAAAAATGACCCTGATGATATCAGTTATTACCCTGTCATGAATGGCAACTTTGTTTTTAAAAATGCTGTCGTAAGATTTCAACAGGTGATCAATGAGGCGCTAGTGAAGAATGGTTATCAAGCTGAAGATATTGATATGCTGATTCCGCATCAAGCTAATTTGAGAATCAGTCAATTCATCCAAAAGCAAATGAAACTGGGTGATGATAAAGTGTTTAATAATATTCAAAAGTATGGCAATACCACCGCTGCTTCTATTCCCTTGGCATTGAGCGAAGCGTTACAAGAAGGTAAGGTCAAAAAAGGTGATTTGGTATGTTTGGCAGCTTTTGGTTCTGGGTTTACATGGGCCTCAGCTTTGATAAGATGGTAGTCAACCAGGATTTACTAATCGATTACACTGTATAACCTTTAGCTTAACACCTTATTTTTTCTAGATTTCTGATCTATGTCATGACCTAGTTATGACTTTTTATATTTTGCCGTTAACGATAACGGCCCTATATTTGCAGCAACATAGTTGAAAAGCTATTGTCCGTCAGTTGTAATGAAGAGGAAATGGAGCAGGATGGGACATGTGCTTTCATAATTAAAAATTGTTTTAATAATGAATCAGATAAGAAAGGACATTGTCCAGTTTGTGAATTTACAGCTGGCAGCACTTGGTCACCCAATATTCAAAGATGACCCGAATAGTAAGTTGCAATTTTGTAACCCGAAGTTTCAAGCTTTAACCGATCAGTTGATCAAGGGATTTAAGGAGACATCAAGATTGTTGTCAAATCATCAATGTCCAGCAGATACAAGAATTCAAAATTTCTTGGAAGATTATCTGAAAGAGGAAAATGTTGATGTAGCGAACCTACCTAATGACACATTGGTCCTGACTCAAGCGGGTCATGCTAGAGAAGTTAGTTTGCCTCCAAACGGTGATGAGTTCAAGAGTGAAAATGTCACTTCAAATAGAGTAAAGCAAGGGGTTCTTAATAACCCTCTTCATGATAAACGTACCACAAAAGGTACTTTTCATATTGTAGAAGGAGACTTACCTGTACCATTAGAGAAAAAGGAAGTGCCTAAGGTGGCATTTGCTCATTTTCTAAAAGCGGCATTTACTCCAAGTGATGAATTGAGTGTATTACCATTTACGTCAACTCAAGAAGAGAAGGCAAAACTAATGGTGTCTATGATGCTTCGTCCAGTGGTATGTCCTGAGGTCAAAGGGTTGATTACAGAAAAGAGTATGGAAGTACGATTTTTTGCACCAGGAAGCTTAGTAAGTAATTTAGATTTTGTCGAAACAATATTCGGTAATGCTGGAGATCCAAATTTGGCAGGGAATGATGCTGCATTGGACGTGGATCATTGGACAGGACATACAGGGTGTATTATATTGGCTCCTCAGCTTAGAACATTAACTAAGAAAGAAGTAGGTCTGCCTCATATAGATGACGCAACAGCACGTCAAAAAAGTGAAGAGATGTGCTGGTCAAATGAGAGTGACTTGTACAACGATGGTGGGGCCTTTAAGGTGACATGTCGAGATGATAGAGGTGTAGTAGTGACAATTATTGCCGACAACTATTATGGGTACTCTAAAAAAGAAATAAAAACGCAAATCAGTTACTCCGCCAATTTGTTTGGGTTAGTAGAAGAAGAGCATGCCGGTGGTGCTATCGCTTTCCCAAGAGGTGTGATGGGAGATCGAGTGGATGGCAATACATTGACAGATAGATTAGGTGATAAGTATAGTTTTGCTGATACAGTTGCGCTATTAGGTGATAGAATCGAAGTTCAGTCAGGTAATTATGCCATTGATAAAAAATATGAAGACATTATTTATTTACCGAAGAATGCTTTCATTAACACGAATACAAATGATATCACTTGGGATTTTGAAGGTAAACAACAGAGATTAGTTTTATCACCTTATAAAACTTATGTTCATCCAAGTGGAAACAAATTCAATTTGGAAAAGCATGCAGCTATCTCTTTGTGGAGAATTGTAAGAACTTCCCCTGAAGGAATATTCTGTCACAAACCTTGTACCGTGTCTGGTGGAGGGAAATCAGAGATTTCTAAATCGATGAGAAACGCAATTACCTACAACAGTTTTCATATTGAAGATATAGACGAAGATTTCAAAAAAGCAGATGAAATCATTGAATACGATTACTCTAAAAGATGGAAGGATTATGATCCAGTATTGGCTAATTCTCGTTCATTTTTAAGCGGAGAACGTAGTTTAGGTTCTGCTGTGAAGTTATTGATTCCATCAAGCGAAAACTCTGATGAGTTTAATGAGTTTGTGAAAAACATACCGGTTCATGTAAGGTCAATTGTGCTTTTTGTGAAAAGACTGTATCGCCAAGATCATGAGTCGTTGAATTGGAAAGACTTGATGTCAGTTGAAATGATCAATGGTGAAAAAGGTAAAGGGTTCTTGTATAATAATACACCAGTTATTGGTAGTTATGTACGGATTGGTTTTAACCAACAAGGAAACTGGATGCTTAACAAATTGAGATCTGATTTTTCTCCAAGTGAAAAAATTCAAACGGAAGATGATATTACAGCTTCGATTACCATTCCAAAAGGAAGGTTGAGCGATCTCAATCCAGAATTTAAGAATGGTAGTTTCAAAGTCTTAAGTAATTGTGAATCTTATCTATTCCAAAGACCAGATGAAGCGATTGTAAGAGGTTATGACAAGCAAGCAGAGCTTGATATCGTATCTGACAACACTTTCTTAACTAATTATGAATTGTTGACTAAGCAGGATGCAATTGAAATAGTAGAGGATACGATCAATTTTGATAAGTACACTCAGCCAGTGAAGGACTTCATCATGGAGGTGATAAATGGTGATGATGATCAAAAATTTGTATTGCCTTCTCATACTAGAATAGTAAACGGAGAGCCAACGAAAAATCCGAGATATCTAGAAAGAAACATTCAGTCTACAGAGACTTTGGAGAGTTATCTAGCCGAAGTAGGTGTTCGGTTACATCGTAAAGTGAAGTCTGAAGATCCAGTGGTAAACGTTGTGAACGCAGTATTGCCGGGTAGAAGAAACAATCCGATTGACAAAGCTGCTGGGATTAGACCTTTGGCAGTATATAACCCAATTCATTATCAGGAAACACCTGAGTTGTTTATGGAGTTTGTTTGTAGTTTGACCGGTAAATCACCATCAACTACAGGAGCAGGATCAGAAGGTGCCTTGACTAAAGGTCCATTCAACATGCTGACTCCTACGACCGATTTGAACAATGCATTGTTATCACATATTTTGACCGAGTCTAATGCTTTTAGTACAGCTGCAGGTTATGTAGGAGGTGAGAATAAGGTTGATCATGATATTAGTTTATTGATTCCTGAGATATGGGCAAGGTTAGGTGCGGAGGATCGTGATCCAAAAGAATTAATAGAAAATGGTTCTTTAGAGAAGATCGAAGATTTTGAGCATAATGGTAAAAACATCAAAGCGAGTAGATTGGGATATAGAATTACAAGTGAGTTTTGTGTTCGTGCTTTGAATAGATTGTTTGACGAACCAAATGCTGTTTTCAACGAACGTATGTTGAAACCAGAATTGCAGGGGTTGGATGATTATGTTGACGGTATCAACAATATTGTGGAAGCGCAAGAAAAGGTTGCCATCAATTATTTTAAAGATGGTAGTATTGACTCAGCTATTCCTCCATTGCAAGTATTGTTACATATGATGGCATATGGTCACTATGAAGGTAAGGATATTAGCGATCCAGAATTGAGAAAATTATTCGATAGGGATTATGTCTTGAACAGTGATTGGTACAAAGAGCGCTTAGTATTGAAGCAAGTGAAGGATGTTGCGTTCCAAAAAGGTCAAGTAGCATATCTTGAAAATTTCATTGCTAATCCACAAAACACTTCTTTGTTCGAGGAGTTGAATATCAATGAACGACTTGAGAAAGTTAAGACACGATTAAATGATGTCAGTGGAACTGACTATTTAGATCTACTAGTTGGTACAATTGGTGCTGATCCTCTTTGCAGGAAATAGATGTATTGTGAAAAACAGGTAAAGGAGTTGGCTCATGGTCAACTCCTTTTTTGTTTTGGATTTATTGTAAGAAATAGGGTTGAAATTATTCGTAATTTCAACCAACATACATGAGGTTTGTTAAATCAAAAAATAGACTTTTATCGTTAAATATTTCTAGCACATTTTTTGCTGTTAAAGATGTCTACTATACTGTTTGATTATGCCTAAAAAATTGTTGCTATTTTTTCTGTTTTTAGCTATCTCATCATCACAAATGATAGCTCAGGATTTTTATAAGAATATCATTTCAGATACTTCATTGGTTCGTAAAGGCAGAAAATCTAATGGTTTTCAGCAAGGGGTATGGAAATTTTCAGATCAACGAGGGAATAAGGTGGCAACCGGATATTTTTCAGATGGTAACCCAGATAGTTTGTGGATACGATATCAAAAGGGATCGATTATAGAAGTCATTGAATTAGATAATGGTGAGAAAAACGGTGCATATGTCACGTTTGACTCTAATGGGCAGATGGTTTTGAAAACTTCATTCGTCAACGATAAATTGGATGGGGCTTATTTCGAATATTATCAAAATGAAACGGTTGCCTTAAAAGGCTATTACAAGAGAGGGAAAAAAGATAGTGTATGGACTGAGCTTAACCCTTATAAAAGAGCTTTGTCTATCAAGAGGTATGAAAATAATCAAGCTATTGGAACTTGGCAATACTATCACAGTAATGGCAAACTATCAACTAAAGAAAATTATTTGGGAGGTGTTTTACATGGTGTTCGTAAGGAATATTTCAAATCCGGGAATATGTTATTGTCCGAGAATTATAATTATGGGGTATTAAATGGGGCATACCAGGAGGGTTTTTCTAATGGGAAAACTAGCGTAACAGGGGAGTTCGCTTCAGGTCAAAAAAGTGGTAAATGGCTGACATTTAGGGAGTCTGGGGTTTTATATGCTGTAGGAGAGTATATCAATGATTTGAAAACAGGGCTTTGGAAATATTATTACGAGAATGGAAGCCTAAAAATGGAGGGGACTTATCTTTTGGATGTGGAAGAGGACCAGTGGATTGAATATTATGAGACAGGGCAGCTCAAATCTATCGGTAGTTACCAGTTAGGGTTGCGAAAAGGTCTTTGGGGACACTTTTATAGCAATGGTCAGTTGGTTCAAGATGAGGAGTGGAAGAGTGGTTATCTGATGAATGTTGGGGAGTATCATACCATATTGGGAGAGGCTATACACAAAGGGACGCTCAAGGATGGTACAGGCACACGGTTGTTATATTATGAGGAAGGAGAAGTGCATGTAGAGGAGAACTATGTCGGAGGATATGCCGAAGGTGTCTGGCAGTACTATCATGAAAATGGTAAACTAAAAACCGAAGGAGCTTATGTCAAAGATGAGCCTATCGGAACTTGGAAATACTACAGCAAAAAAGGCAAACTTCAATCGACTAAAAAGTATTAGCCCATCACTTTGATTTGCATCATAGTGGCGATAGAGGTTGCACGTTGTTTGGCTGATTCAGCTTTGGGCCCTTCGAACAATTCATCTATGGTTTCCAACCACATCTTTAGCCATTGGTCAAAGTGTTCTTTTTTCAATGGTGATTTGGCACTAAGATCATGGTGGACCTGCATAGGATTCCCTTTGTATGCACCTACATGAAATAGCGTCGTTTCCCAAAAGTCATACATCTTGGGCATATGCTTTTCAAAATCTAATTGAATAACTTCTGTGAAAAAGTGTCCTATGACATGATCAGTAGTTGCCTTTTTGTAAAAAGTATCAACTAACAGTATAATGTCTTCTCTATTTTCTAATTGTTTCAAATTACTGGGTGTCTGATATGACAATTTGTTCTGCTAATTTAGTGTATAGTAATTCAAAATCTTGCTTGAGAAGCTCGTAATCCTCAGGTGGATATATTGCTTTTTTGAATTGATAGGTAGCATCGACACGAACAAATTGAGCAGTCTCTGTAACATCATATTTTAAGGATAAAAGCTCATCATCATGCTGTGTTGGCGCAGGTATGTGTTTGAACGATTGTCCTTCGCTTAGCATGATGGTTGAACTGAATAGTCGCTGTTTTTTGTAGACCATGTCAATTGGGTAATCTCGCTTATTGGCCGTTAACGGGTTCTTGGAGTATTCTATTCCGTCAAACGGAACCAGGTAAAAATCACCATCAAATGAGTCTACTTCTTTCTCCTTTCTGTATTTAATCACCAATGTTGCATCAACCTTGTCTTCATTGGTGACTTTGATATTGCCTTTGATTGATTCGTTTTTGTTGCACTTAGTTTCACTGAATGCAATACTGTCTTGTTTCAATAGATTTCTGTTTTTCCATGCGTCATAGGTAGAGATCTGTTCGGTTATTCGAGTATTTAGCTTGCCATCAATAATGCTTGAAACAGCAAATTCTTTTTTGACAGAGTTGATTTGAGCAGTGAGGTTGATCCAAGAATATTCTTCCTTGACCATTACAAAACCATGATCATTGAGACACCTAATAGGTAAGAGATAGTAGGGAAGGTTTGGTGTTGTAGCATCCGTTAGAATGAAATTCTCCTCATTCAAATATGCTTGGACAGCCACGTAGTTGAACATAGAGGTGAATGGGTAGTCTGAGTTGATTTTTCCATGAGCACGTGTACTGAGTATCATCGGGTTTGCCATTACTCCAACTGCTCTCATCATGCCTAACATAAACAAATTTATTTCTGCCACAGACCCTTTTTTTGTCTCATAAAATTGTTTAGCTCTTTGATGAGTATAGATGCCATAGTTGTCATTGAATCGGAAATTGGTCTTCATATATTGAGAGACGAATTGGATTTTTTCTTGATCATTTTTTGCTTCCAATGATATCAATGGAAGTATTGATTTCTCGCAAATTTTTTGTGCAGACTTGATGTATTTTCCAAAATAATCTCCGTTGTTGAAATCTTTGACCATATCGGGCCACGTACTCATAATCTCCTTTTTTGTTCCATTGAGCCTATGGATTTTGGATAGTTGAAAGTCTATTTTTTGTATGTAATCGTTGCTGGAAGTGATAAAATCATCATCGACAAAAGCAGGTGAATTTTTTTGTCCGTATTCATATATCATGTCATGATACTCCATTGAACCAAATTGACTTGTCTTCTCTATGTCTTCATATGTTTCAAATTTGTCCAGATTGTCTAACCTTTGGGAGATCACCGCATATTCATAGAAGGGAACCATGCCGACGGAATAATGAGTTGAAATAGTAGGGATGTCTGATTGGAACTCCCAATCTGGTAGGTTCCATGTAAAAGGAGTAATCTTGGTGTACTGAAGCTCGATGATTGACCCTACCTTTACCCCTGGTACCGCAATTTTTTTTACCATCCATGTATCATTGTGCTTAGCCTCTAGGATGTCTGATTTCTCTATGGAGGTCCTTTTTAGTACTCCATTTTCTACATTATAGCAAACAGCTTTTATGTCCCTAATACTCTCTGTTTTTCCATATCCATCTTTATAATAGTAGATCTTAAAATTGGCTCTATCTAATTCTGATTCTTCAAGAATCTTGATTCGTTGGGTGTGTACAAAACGAATATCGAGACCTCCATTATTATCACGTATAAAACGGGTGATGCCATCATTAAATAGTACTACGGCTGCTGCTGTAGAATCAAATGGGACTTTTTGTAAGTCGAGATCGGCCTTTGTGATTCTGCCAAATGTGTGCGTGTAGTCTTGTGCCACTAATGACAAAGAGAGTATCAGGAGGGTAGTAACTATAATGAAATGTTTCATGGTCGTAAGGCAATTGAGGTTTTGCGTTCCAATGTTTTGATGCTATCGATGAATTGGTAGTAATCTTTGTAGTCTTGGTTGGATGTATATGACCTAATTGGCTCTTGAAATTTCCTGAGGCATAATACCTTTTGATTATGATGAGAGAACGCTAGGCTGTAACGAGTGTTTGGGTAATTGTCCAAGACAAGAGTGGTGTCTTTAGGCAAAGTGATTTGGGTAAAGGCTTGCATGTCTATTTGTAGAAATATCGAATCAGTTAAATTTTCGGGTTCTCGAATTCTTAATTCTGATAGTCTGTTCTCTGGTTTTTCTAAATCTATCAAATCTGACTTTGGTATATATAGCACTTTGTTGGGGCCATATGATTTAGATAGATTGGTGAACAAGACATCCGCTCGTGAGGTGATATATTTAGCATTCCTATCCGTTCGTTCAATTTCAAGATTGGACAGGCTTGACGATTTTCTCTTAAGATAATTGGCTTGTTCGACTTTACTTAAATGATATTTGAACGAGATCAATTCGTCGTAATGGCTACCTTTTAGATGCCCAGTCATTTTTCCAGTCAGATTATCATTGGAGAAGGTTAGTTCATAGTTTCTATATGATTCGACACTTTCTATATCAAAAGCTGGCAAATTGACCAATTGACTTTCTCCCGATTTTATGAATAGTGCTTTTCTGTTTTGAGTGAACCCCCCAAGATAATTGTATGGTTTAATGTTACTTGTGTTTTCTAACCAAACCGTATCTTGTTCCAATGGTACACATAAAATAACATGGTTGGATTGATGGCCAGGCAATGAGTCAATAACCTCAGTCGGTTTTTCTCCGGCATAGACCGTAGTTCGGTAGGATTCAATACCAACTGCTGCTAGCGCACTTTGCATGTAAGTAGTTAGCGCTTTGCAGTCACCAAATTTGTTCTCAGAGACATAGCTGGCAGGATAGCTTTTTAGGCCTCCATATTTTACACCTACATAGATGTAGCGCACTTCGTCTTGCATGTTGTTATAGATAGTCTTGATTTTTTCATGATCAGAATCTAAGCCATTTACCAGGTTAATAAATTTTGTTTGATCTGTAGTGGATAGGTCATTACAATTACCCTGCAAGTCCAGCGACCAATCTCCGAAATCTTGCCATGATAGGCTGGAACCTGAAGTGCCATAGGTGAAATAGTCCGGACGAACTATGACTCTTGATGAACGCTCATATCGTGGTGGGCCGTTGGTTTCTTTTTTAAGTTTCTTTGAGTTCTCTATTGACCACTTATTGTGAGTGGGTGTGAGGGCCACTTTATGAATAGACGTGTCAGACTCCCGTATGCTAAGCACTTTATTGGAGTTGTTGATTAGTTCGAGAGATGCGTGTTGCGTTGGTACATTGTAGTGTAAGTATGGATCCCAGTCACATACCTCAAGGTATTCTTCATATTTCATCGTGTAGCTGTATTGCATTTTGTAAGGATATACATTGTGCAAGAGCTGAAACTCTTTGACGAAATCATCACTGTACCAGACAAAACCGCCAATAGCACTTCGATCTTTGATGTCCTTCTTTTTGAGTGTTTTGATGGTGTTGCCTTTTAGATCAAAAAGGGATGCTTCCAATTCAAGTATTCTATTCTTCTTGCTGCTGTACCAAAGCGTCCTTTTTGTGATCCAATCGCCTTGTCTACTGTTGACTTGGATTTCGATATTCTTAGTAATGATCAACTTTCCGTCTTCTTTGATGGTGATCGAAGTAGTATAATCCAAGACCTCACACGGTGACGTGCTACTATGTCCTAGGTTAGGTAAAAAGAGGAGTAGAATAACTAGACGTAGCGACATTTTTGATGGTAGTCTTGGCGGTGGATAGTCAATGGAGTCGCAATATATTTACCTGATCTATGATTGTCAAGCGTATAGGGATAATTGGAGAAAATCTACCTAATTCTAGGTAGAGACCATTTGTGTTTGACAGCCAATAATCGGATGATCATGATAAAACTGATAGGGATGATCAAGGTGTAGGGGAAAGGCAGATTGGTTTGAATCAACAGGTAATAAATGATGGAACCAGCTAGACAAGCGGTTGCATAGACTTCCTTTCTGAAGATTAAGGGGACACGTCCGATCATCACATCACGCAGTACGCCACCAAATACCGCTGTGAGGATACCCATCATGATGGCAATTGTAGGGGAAAGGCCAAAGGTTAGTGCTTTTTCGGTGCCTAATATCGAAAACATCCCAATACCAATTGTGTCAAAGACGAACATGGTTTTGCGCCCTTTTTCAATGATTGGTTTGAATAGATAGCCCAAGACTATGGCCGCCAATACCGCATAGAGATAGTTGGGGTCATCCATCCATCCGATGGGGTGACTGTCTAGCAGTAAGTCACGAATAGTACCACCACCCAAAGCAGTCATAAATGCAATGACGAGTGAACCGAAAACGTCCATTTTGTGATCTGAAGCTGTCAATGCCCCAGAGATGGCAAATACTACCGTCCCGATAAGGTTAAAAGCATAGATGATATCCATAAATCCAATTTAATCTACCCAATGCAAAACGTTGCGGATAATGGACCATTTTTTTTCTTTTTGTATAGACGCTTCTCCTAGAATCCAACTTTGATATAGACGGTCCATCGTGCCATCATATTTTTTGAGCTCTAGCCATTTGTTTAAATATCGTTCTAGTTCGAGGTTGTTTTTCGCAACTGCCAGAGAGACGGGGAGTTTTATATTGAGCCCTTCAGGTTTGACTACACTATACGAGGGGTATATCAAGGTCCAAGCTGAGCCTGCTTCGGCCGAAAAGAACATGGCATTCGCATCAGATTTTCCTTGTAGAAACTTCCTTGGAGAACGAATGTCCTGAAACTTAATCCCTGGTAATTCCTCTTGAATTCTAACCCGTAGATATTTGCTATGATTAGATGCAAATACCGCATCTTCTGCTTTGATGATTTGTTCTCTGGTACGGTACAAGTCACGATCATGATCCGCGACCAGTAGCGCAATGTTCATTTCTGTATAAGGAATAGAATAATCAAGTTTGTCCAATGCGTCGGTCAAGATGGGAAGCCCCGAGGCAAACACATCGCATTCTCCATTGTTGAGGGCTTGGACAACTCTTTTCCTTTTGACTTCTACCCATTGGATACGGAGGCCGAGTTCATGTGCAAAGATGTGCATGAGCTCTACATCAAACCCTACTTTTTCTCCGGCTTCATTTCTAAAGACATATGGCAATGCATCGGTTACAAAGCCTACTCTAATGACCCCTTTGTTTTTGATGTGGCTAATATTCCTTGGGATATAATTCGTGCTAGAGTCTGGTGTGATTTCTTTTACACGAGTGGCTTCCATATCCATGGAGACAAAGGATTCATATTTGTCAAACGATTGTTGAAAACTATCTCCTATTAGTAATTTGACAGGGTATAGGATGGCAAACGAAAAGACAATAGTAAATGCGAAGGCTTGTAATATTTTATGCCAACGAACTGTTATTAATCCCTTAGCGTATGCGATCGAAATGACCGTCAGGCCAAAAAGGTGTATGGCACCTAAGACTACTCTGACTCGGTCTGTAAAGGCGGTGCTCACAATGAATAGCTGAAAGATGTCATTGGGAATCTTCAACATGTCCATCAAAAATGGAATGCCTGTAATTGGTGCAACAAAACTGCTCAATAGTGCCGAAGCAAGAAAGGTGGTTTTGTCACTGAAATTTAACTCTTGCCCTGCAAACCAGGCTGAAAAGGGTACAAATACCATAATCACCAAGGTGCCTAGATTAGGAAATGGGTAAGCCAATGGCATGAGCAATTGTGCCGAGGAGTCAATGTCGTCCTCCTCATATCCATATTTTTTGAATAGTTGCTTGACGTTTTCGATCAGCTGTGGGAGCAAGATGATGATCTTACCAGTGGCAAAAATAGTGACCAATGACCCACGAGGTATATCGATAAAGTCTTTATAACGAAATGGGGTTAGTGCAGATACTAAAAGCGGAATGAAAATAAACCCAAGCATGATAACGGCCACTGTGTAGATGACCATATATACTTGAATTAATCCCAGTTCACCAAGCGAAAGAGAGCCAGCAGTATGCGCTGCTATACCAAAAATCCCTATAGGCGTCAGTTTGACGATGTACTTGTTGGCCTTGTTGAGTGCATCACCAAAGATCTCTAATGCGTCTATGAGTTTTTTGTTGTTGGGGATGGTGTTGAGCGCTATCCCAACTATGATGGAAAATAACACAACAGCGGGTACGACATTGTTGGACAAAGATCCAAAAAGATTGGAAGGGATATAAATGTTGATAAAGTCAATAGGCTCACTTTTGGAGACTAGGCTACTACTGAAAAAGGAGCTGGATTCCCAGGTGGGGAAAAAGCTCGGTAGAACCAATACGGTCCCTAACCCAATGACCAAGAAGGCAACCAGTACTATGGCTGCTGCTTTGATCAGAGGTTTTTGTTTGGCCAATTCTATTTTGCCCAAATTACTCAATAGAGAAACCATGATATAAGGCATCACAGTCATCTGCATCAATCCGATAAATGCATCTCCGATGTATCGGAAAGGTTCGGCATATTCTCCTAGGAACAATCCCGTTGCAATCCCAAAGAAGAGACCAATGAAAATTTTAGTTGATAACCTCATGTAGCTAATAGTATGGTGTATGGGCTACAAAGATATAAATCCAAAAAGTTAGCAACTCATAGAAAACGAAAATCTCTATGAGTCACTTGTAATAATAGGGTATCTAAGGATTATGCAGTTTGCAAATTTGATTCCATATTCTTCGCGTTTTCAAATAGAATGTTGTTTTCCAAATGAATATGCTGATGCAAATCATTAACGAATTCTTCTAATTTTAAGAACGCCACTTGATAGGTGTTACACCCGTCTGCAGGAGGCGTGAAGTTATTGGTCAATGCTGCGATTTTTTTGAATGAATCCCCTTCAAAATCATGGTCGTGTTCCATGGCATCAATAGGGTTATTGATCGTACCAAATGCTAATGGAGGAAGAGGTTTGTTGTTGTTGGTAGCTTGTTCCAAACTTTCTATAGCGGGGAATAAGATGAGTTCCTCTTTTTTCATGTGATCATACAGCGCTTCTGTTGCATCATCAAATATGTTTTTTACTTCGATCAATTCAGGGTGTCTTTCACCATGTACATGAGCAATTTTGTCTACCAATTGTGATAAGTAGGGGACGGTTTTTTCTACATACGAGTGATGATTGCTGACGATATGCTCAATTAGTTTGGCATTTTCCCAGCTACTAAAGTCTATGTTTTTGTCATTTGTGAGGTTGAGTTGATCTAGTTCAGTCTGGATGTTTTCTAAGGATACCTCCGCATTCTGACAGGCTTCTTCCAAAGAAATTTTTCCGCCACAGCAAAAATCAATGTTGTTATTACTGAATACTTCAGCAGATTGATAGTTGGCTCTTACGATTTGGGCTATTGTTTGATTTTTATCTATTTGCATGTCTTTTACTTATTTTTGACAAAGATAAAAGTGAAAGGGTTTCGCGGTTATGATCCAAATCATAAACTAAAAATGGATGCCAATACAAGAGTTGTTAGAAAAATATGAAGCGGTCAAAGTAAACTATCGCAAAGGCGATTGGTTATTTAGAGAAGGAGAACAGGCGCGTTATTATTATCATGTGATCTCTGGCGAAGTGAAAATGAGTAATTTCAGTGAACAGGGAAAGGAGTTTGTTCAAGGGCTTTTTTCTGCAGGACAGAGTTTTGGGGAACCACCTCTTTTTGCTGATTTGGTCTATCCCGCCAGTGCCATCGCTTCTGCGAGTTCTCAACTCTACAAGCTGTCCAAGGACAAGTATTTGAGTTTATTATTGGATCATCCGACCGTACTGTTGGACGTGGCGAAGACGCTTGCCAAAAGACTGCATTACAAGGCGGTGATGGTGTCAGAAATCTCTAGCCATGATCCTGAGCATCGGATAGTCACCTTGTTACAAATGATGAAAAGTAACATGAACACGGCGAAGGACGAAAAATATGAAATACCACTAACCCGTCAGCAAATAGCAGATATGACTGGGTTGCGGGTAGAAACCGTGATACGATCCATCAAAAAACTGGAAAAAGATGGCAAGATTGAAATCGTGCAAAGAAAGGTACTGATCTAATCGGTCGCTGTTTTATGAGAAACAGGGCTTTTCAAAGCCTAAAACCTTCCGCCCTTGCGGAGGAAGGTTCCAAAACATTTATTTTCTTTCCGCCCCGCGGGCGGAGGCTTTCCCAACTTTCAAATTGTCTCCGCCCCGGGGGCTGAAGCTTTCTAAAGTTTTATTTTGTCGCGCCCCATGGGAGGGAGCTTCCAAAACATTTATTTTCTGTCCTCCACATGGGAGGAAGCTTTCCCAACATTTATTTTTCACGCTCCTAGGTGGAGGAGACTTTCCCAACTTTTAAAAACCTTCCTCCCATGGGGAGCAGATAGTCAAGGAAAACTAGCTATACATCATCAAACAGACTCTCTGAGGCGGGTGTGAATAACGAGCGGGCTGTGGTGGTTCATTAAAAGAATATATTCAAGTATAAGGATATGGATTAACCCCTCTTCGTAGTAAGTTGCAGGTATATTAGATGTTTCAGTACCTTGATCTTAGCCAAATATGACTTGCAATTTGTATCCGATTTGAACGCTTCACTGACCTCTATAAAATTAATAATGGTGATCATGTAGCCCCGTATAAAAAAAACTGGGTCAATGTTATAAGATGATTCAAACTTGAAATGCATTGTACCAAATATTAAGTAAATTCTAATTATGTTCAAAGAACAATTTGTTAGTAGAATTTTGTTCTATTTACTTATTTGCCTAACCTCTCTAACTCCACGTTTGTCTATAGGTCAAAACCCTGAAGATAGCTTAGACATATTCACGATGTCTTTGCATGAACTATTAAGTGTTAAAGTTACAGGAGGCTCAAACGTAGTTCGGGACAGAAAGGGACAGCCAGTAACAATTACATCAATCACGAAGGAACAGCTTGAGCTAAGTGGAGCCAGAACCCTATTAGATGCTATTGCAATTTATGTACCTGGACTATTTGTAGTCGAGGATCAGGATGATGTAATCATTGGAATGCGGGGATTAGCAGCAGACAACAACTCAAAGGTTATGCTGCTTGTCAATGGTCAAAAATTAAATACCGAGTTTTTCTGGGGACCACCTAGTGCTATCTTAAATAGTTCAAATTTTGATTATATAGACAGAATTGAGGTGATCAGAGGACCAGGTTCAGTAACCCTAGGACAAGGTGCCCTTTTGGGCGTAATTAATATCATTACCAAATCAGGAAAGTCGTTTAAAAATAATGAGACGAATGGATCGATTAGTGCTTTTTATGGTATGGATAAATTCTATGGTGGTCATTCAGAAATGTCAATTAACAAAGGTGATTTCAATTCTTTTATATCATTAGGTGTACAAAGGTATGATGGGCAGCAAATCAGGAATGAAGGATGGGCGAAGGACAAAAACAATGAGGGTTATTTGGGCGGCAACATCTCGGATATTGGCACCAGACTCAAAAGAAGTTCGAATGATTATTTGACGACCAACATGAGCTACAAGGGGTTTGCGCTAAATTTTTTATATATGGATCATCGAAAAGATTTATACAACTTTTACCGCGATAGGAATGAGTTTCGACAAACATTAAGTGCAATCGGCTTGTCCTATGAAAAGCAACTTACTGATAAATTAGCCGCTAACATTAATTTGGATTTTGCCAACGATGATTTTGGGTTGTATTCCGTTGATAATTACACCATGGGCGGAACAAAGGAGCAACGCTCAGGGGCGAAATTTTTACTGAATATTAATGACCTCATTCCCTCTAACAACCTCGCCATAGGTACTGAATATAGAATTTATTACATGGGGAAAAGGAATTCGGATGGAAATAATTTCATTAATAATTTGATTACTGATGAAGTAATGAATGATTATGAAAATTATCTGATATCGGCCAATCAAAATAAGACATGGGGGTATCAGTCAAAACTAGAAGTATTCAGTTTTTTTATGGAGGACTTTCAAAGCATCGGTGATCACATCGATATTTTCGGTGCCTTTCGTTTTGATAATCATCCTTACTGGGGCTCCAATTTTTCGCCTCGCGTAGGTATTATAGGATACATTGCTAACGCACTTGCAATTCGACTCTCTTATCAGGAAGGGTTTAGAGGAACAGTAGGCGTACATTATAGTGGTGGATACAGGGAAGACGGTCTTCTTAGGGCAGATAATTTCAATGAAATTGAAGACGTTCCTGTCTTAGATTATGAAGAGGGTATTCTTGTCGGTACGTATGACAATCTACCTGAGACCAAACCTGAAAAAATGAAAAGCTTTGAATTATCTGTCGATTATAAGATTTCAAAAAGCTTAAATCTATATACCGTTGGCTTTTACAATCATATTGAAAATGTCATAGATGTTGGCGTAATTTGGGAAGATAAAGGGGTGTACCCCGTCCCAGATATTGGTACTGATGTTGTAGGTGACTGGAATGGATATTGGTATTTCAAAAACAATATTGGCTCGATAAAACAAGGTGGATTTGAACTCGATTTGACTTACAAGCAAGGAACATTTTTTGCCAATTTGAGTCACTCTTATGTTAAGGTAATAGCCGCAGATAATCAGCAATTGGGGAGTATGTATATCACCCAAGGGAAGAATTTTAAAGCGTATCCAGAAAATGTGACAAGGCTAAATTTGGCTACTTCAGTTTTTCAAAATCTAAAAATTGGATTTAACTACATGTATTATTATAAATGGTTTTCGCCCAATGATCAAGAGATCAAAGCCAATCATATGGCAAATATTTCGATGAAATATACTTTCTTTCAAAAACTATCAATCACTGGTTCTATTAATAATGTGTTCAATCAAAAAAAATTGTATCCTATGAATAGCAATGTAGGTGGGGAAGATTTATCTGACGGGAGTCCCTCAATGGAAAGTACAAGTGTTTGGATCAAGATAGGCTATCAATTTTAACAAATAGGACTTTTGTCCAGAATGGATTTTTGCATTCTTCGTTTATCAGAATCAAACAAGTACAAAAACTAGCGATACATCATCAAATGGACTCCCTGAGACGGGTATGAATACCTAGCGGGCTGTGGTGGTTCATTAAAAAAAATATACCCAAATATAGGGGTATGGATTAACCCCTCTTCGTAGTAAGTTGCTGACATAATAGTACCTTGGTATTGTTATATGTAAGCAAATTTCATGGCTCAAAACTACCTAATCACTACTATATTTGACTAATGAATTTACCTCGCTACAATCTATCATCGGATTCTAAACTAACCACTTTTGAATTCATCAGTGAAGGTCCAAATGGACAGATTGTAAAACTTGTACAGTATTCTCCAACTAACCTCAAGAACGTGTTCAACCTTGCTTTTGGTGATAAAAATGGAGAAACTGATGAAATCGATGATTTAACAAATTCCAACAACGGAGATAGTGAGAAAATTCTTGCAACTGTTGTTAGTACTATTTATGCGTTTACGGATCAACATCCTAAGGCCAATATATATGCAACAGGAAGTACAGAAAGTCGAACTCGGCTTTATAGAATTGGAATCGCAAGATATATTGAAGAAATCTCTCAGGACTTCCACGTTTATGGTGAACTCAACAAGGGTTGGGAAAAGTTCGTAAAAGACAGAGACTATCTTGGTTTTTTAGTCTACAGAAAATAACCTTAACTTTGTAATATGAGCGCCAAAAACATTTCAAAGAAAAACGTACCTGTTGTACGAATCAACAAAAAGCTGGACTCAATAGCGACAGAAGTTCTTTTCCCAGAAAAGGTAGCAAAGGCTAATGATATGTTGAGAAAAACAGGTTTGCCACAACTAGCTAAATAAGCAGTGTGAAAAATACATCTAACATTCTGTAATCAAATCATGGCGGTTCAGCTATAAATGAAAGTTCTCTGCATGGTGGAAGCCCCGCCATATCTCAGATTAGCTCCATGGAATCAAAAAGGGATAGCGAAAATCAAAGATTTGGCTACCTTGTAGCCGAAACAATAAATATATCAATCTCCACGACACCAAATCATGGCGTTATGTGCCATAAATAATATGAATGCAATTACTTAGAAAGTATTCCAAACACTTAATTGGATTTAGTTTTCCTATTTGGCTACTGAGCCTTGTGTTATATTTTTTCAACCTGAAAATCACTATTCTGCTTATACCATTGACAGCTGTAATGTTATGTTTAGGTATAATTGGGTGGCTTATTAAGCCAAAAACCAAACTCAAGAAAGTAAAATATCTATCTAAGTTAGATTTGTTACTAGGTCTATTCTGGGAAAATATTGCTCCTTATTTGTTCACTCTATTACTCAGTATTGGAATATTTTTCACTAACTACAATTTCTTCTCTACAGTCATTCACTTTTACAACTCACAGAACAAAACTTATACAGAATACTATCCAACTGGTGAACTTATGAAAGAGTATGAAGTCAAAAGTGGAATGAGACATGGCTTTTTCAAATATTACTATAAGGATGGGACCATTAGATTAGAGTATACTAACAAAAACAATAAAAAGAATGGTCAATTAACTCAGTACTATAAAACAGGGCAGGTTGAAAACAGAGCCCTTTTAAAAAACGAAGAACTGGTTTGGAATGAATTTTACGATTATAATGGAGTGAGAATTAATAAAAGTGAACAGAAACACACGGTATACTACAACTACTTCTCAGACTTGAAATATTCAAGTATTGAGTTCACTACCAATTTTTCTGACAGTATTAAAACAGACAGTTTGTTATACGAGATTTATGACAGTGTTCACTATTATTCAAACGATCCTCATGAAATAATTTTCAAATATTTGAGACACTCAAGTAATAATTACGAAACGATAGATCTTAAAAATAACCTCACACCCTCAACTAATAATTCATGGGAAGAAATGAAGAATATACGAGATGAAATTATCCAGGTACAAGATGGGGATATTTACAATCCGGAAATTCCTTAAAAAGGACACATAATATGGTCTGATATTCCATGCCAGTTTGCTGCAGATTCTAGCTTTACTGCTTTCTGTCAGCACCGGAAAAATCTCCGATTCCCCGCTTTTATTGGTCACAAGACCAACAAGGGCTTAAAAGGATATACCCAAGATAGGGATGGTGATTGACCCCATTTCGTAGAGAATTGCGGACATAAAATGGTGACATCCGTTCTTTTTTCGTTAGCGGCCTATTTTTTCCTGTCTCTGATAGGTGCACTTTAAGTTTCTAAAAGTTTCCTCGCAAACCTATCATAGCCGTAATACCCAATTTATCAGAGGCAAACCCTTCTGCACTTTTTTGATTTAATAAGTTATACCCAGCTAGGTAGGCGTTGAGTTTATTATTGATGTTGTAATTGATTGAGGTATTTAACAAGAATTTTTCTTCAACTATACTGGCAGCATGATATGTGATCTGTCCAGTTAGGTAACTAATTTCGGTCGATGAATTCATCGTGTATTTGCTGAAATAGTATCCTGACACATCAATATTGAACTTGTCAGTTGCAGCGTAAATTATATTCAACCCTCCAAAAACTGTTGGCGTCCCTTGACCATCAATATCTTCGGTTTTGCCAATATGTTCTCCTAATTCGTAATTAGGTTGGTCGAATGCTCCTTCTTCGTTGTAGTATGGGGAGTAGTTTTGTAGGGTGGTTTTTTGAACTGTGATATTTGGTCTTATTTGAATTTTAGAGTCAAAAGTATTGGCTTGAACGCTCAATGTCAAACCAAATTGACTCACTTCTAAAGGAAGATTTTCTGTATCAAAATTTTGATTAACAATGTTCGTTGAAGGGTCATAAGTTGGTATTTTAGCAATTGAGTTGTTGAAATTTTTGAAATTTTGATTGAAGGCTGCTACATCAATTATTGCATCATTATTAAGCCTTAAGCGGTACCCCACTTCATACATGGTGTTCTCTAATAAGGATAAGTTTTTGTTCCCTACCAAAGTCAATTGAAAACTGGGCGATCCAGGAGGTCCAAATACACCTAACTCATTGACGTTGTATATCAAGGTACTGACTAGAAATGAGCCACTATATGATTTGCCTGTAACGAATCTGAATAGATGGTTTTCCCCAGCTTTATAATTGACAATTCCTTGGTATGAAAACTGACCATCTTCTGGATAATTATAGAGTTCATATCTTCCTCCTAATATGATTCTCCATTTATCTAGTGGTTTTAGTTCTAATTCTAAAGAGGGTGCAAAATTATTAGCGCGCCCTTCACCGTTAAATGTACCATACTTACCAACCTCAACAGTATATGCTTTGTCATTTACATAGGCTGACTGAAAACTGACAGCAGGGCGTATTGATATTCTTTTATTCACTAAATAGAAAGTGTAATCTACATAAAGGTCTGTGTTGTTGTAGTCATAGTTATTTTGAGAAACCTCCCCCGTCATACCTTGTGTACCGGTCATATAAGAGATTTGTAGAGATAGATTTTCAATCTTTCCTCCAACTGCGATATTTACGCTTTGGTTACTAAATGTAGCCAAGGATAAGAGTGTCGCTAAAGGGTATAAGATCTCATTATTATTAAAGCCTACATTCATTTTCAAATCTACATTTTCAGAAGGGGTGTAATACACATTGGCATTGACAGTATGTTTTTTTAAACTTTGTTCTGGATTGGGATAGCGCAAGTCTTTATCATTTGTTTGAAACATCACTTCTTCGAACGGGACGTATTTAAATTGTGATGGTTGATAATAGGTGTTTTCATATTTGTTTCTTTTTTCGGCACTTGCAGATAATTCGAACGTAAGCTTGTCAGATAGATTATAGCCCCCACGTCCAGCGACGAACAACGTTTTGGGTCCAATAGCCATGTGTCCTGATCCATAAGAACTTTTAGATTTGTCAGGACGTTTTGTGATGATGTTGATTACGCCAGATACAGCGTTGGGACCATACAAGGTGGATACTGGACCATGTACGACTTCTATTTTTTCTACTTCGGTAATACTGATAGGTAGGTTTTGCCAATAGGTTCCACCTTGAAAACTACTAAATACAGGCCTATTGTCGATCATGACCAAAATAGAGACATTGATATAAGTGTAATTATAAGATGGTAAGCCATCTATACCTCCTCGAAGGGAAACATCATAACTGCCATTGGATAGTTCTCTAACTATGACACCCGGACAAATACGGAGTGCTTCAGGAATAGAGATAGCACCCATCAATTCAATTTCTGTTTTTGTAATAACAAAGGAGGATAGAGGTACGTCAAAAGAAGTTTCACTGGATCGGGATGCAGATACGATTTCTATACTCAGCAAATCTTCCAATGACAAAGTATAGAGGTCATTAACTGTAGTTTCTTGTGAGGCGACATGAAGAGGTAATAGTAAAAGAAAAGTGAGGGTAAGTTTTAAAAAGCGCATTGCATGTGTAATCGGTTATTATAAGATTTGAACTTCTGCGTTATTACAAAAATATGAAATTTCATTAATAATCTATTTACTTTTATTGGGTGTAAAGTGTTTTACTTTCTGGCGTAGATCAACAGTCCAATCGAGCACAATACAATTGCTGCGATTTCATAGATAGCCAAACTTTCGCCTAGGATATTCCAAGCGAGTATCGCGGTGACAAAGGGGACAAATGAAAAGTAAATGGACAGGTTCATGGCACCAATATGTTTCATAGCATAGAAGGTCATCAACATGGCGATGATACTGACCAATATGC
>JAOPTS010000058.1:0-4302 GCA_051531955.1 Reichenbachiella sp. | reverse complement strand
GCACTTCAGTCTTTCAGTATTGAAGACGATCTAACTACCCCGGGTACTACTACTGCCCTACCAGTTGCTACTACAGATGATATTGAAGAGTGTGATGGTGGTACTAATTACCCTGATGGATCTATTGCCATCACTACTATTGACGGTGTGGCAGTTGGTACAGACTACACTTACGAGTGGTACTTTGGCACTTCTGTTAATGCTTCAAATTTACTGTCCGGAACTGAGATTGATGGCTCAACTGATATATTTACAATCAAAGGAGAAACTGGAACTGCCAATGTTAATTCAGTCGTTTCTGCTAATGGAGAAACCTTATCAGGAATCAATGAAGGAACCTACACTGTCGTTGCAACAAAAGTTTCAACAGGTTGTGTTGCGGATCCAATTTCATTTACAATTATCAATGATGTACCTACTGTTACAATTAATGCAAGTAAAACTCAAGATGACTTTGGCTGTACTGTTGGTAGTAACACTGGAGCTATAACTGCGGATGTCGCTGGTGGAAGTCCTGGTTACTTAATTGATTGGTATGAAGGAACTAATATTTCAGGTGTTTCTTTAGGACAAACTGATGGAGTAACTAATGCAATTGCATCATTAAGTCATGGGGTGTATACTGTAAAAGCGACTAACAAGATTTCATTATGTTATTATACTGATCAAGTTGAAATTATTCAGTCTACTCCGATATTTGATGTAAAAACTGACTCAACCAATCAAACAAATTGTACGCCAAATGGAGAAGCTGAAGTGACTTCAATTGATGTTACCTATACAAACGGTGTTCCTACTGGATTTGTACCTGCATACACATATACTTGGTATGAAGGAGAAGATATAACAGGGGTTGATTTAGGTGAAGCAACAGCTACACTCTCAGGTTATGTAAGTGGCTTCTACACAGTTGTTGCATCTGAAACAACTTCTGGGTGTACAAGTTCAGCCTTTACTGTTGAAATTGTAGACGGGATCACTGCTCTTCAACCCACAATCGCTGTATCAACTGGTACTAACTTCAATGGGGACAATGGTATCATCCCTACAAATTGTGGTGGGATTGGTAATATTGTGGCAGATGCAACATCAGGATCTGGAGGCACCTTGTCACTTGAGTGGTATGAAGGTTCTGAAGACTACACAGACGGAGCGACTACTCCCCTTGCAGTTGGTGATGCTGTAACCACTGGAGAGATAATCGGAATTAGTGACGGAGATGATGGTACAAATTATTACACAACTATAACAGGTGTTCCATCGGGCCTATTTTCTCTTGTTGTACTTGACAACAACACTCAATGTAGAACTCAACAAGTTTTTGATCTACCATTTATTGGACAACAAGCTACAACTACTATTGCTATCAAACATGTGGAAGAATGTCCAGATGATGGAGAAGCAACTGTAGGTATCGCTGATAATGTATCAATCGCTTATACAGGTGGTACAGGTACATTTGATGATGGAGAAACTGTAACAAGTGGAAGTGCCACTGGTATTGTAAACTCAGATGATGGTGCGACTATAGTAATTGCTACAACAACGGGTGCATTTGTAGATGGTGAAAATATTACAGGAGATATTAGCGGGGCTACTACTTCTACAGCTACTACAGTAACAGATGGATACGTTGCAGGGGAAGTAGACGATATAGAAGAGTATGACATTTACTTATATGCTGGAGACGGTGTTCCAGCAGATAGATTGGCAGTTTATGTTGTAGATGGAAATAACTACCCCGTTATTATTGACGGTAATACAGCCACTGACACTGACGGAGATCCAACTACTAGTAAAGTAGTATCATTCTCAGGATTACCAGCAGGTGATTACACTGCAGTGGCAAGACAAATTAATAATCCAACATTTAACCCTGGCAATACAGACAGGTGTTTCTCTGCTTCTGCAACAGATGAAATAGAGCAACAATCTTATGCTCCAATAATCGATAGCTATACCATAACTGACAATACTATATGTGATATTGGCACATATGATGGTAATGGAACTATAGTTGTAAATGCTAGAATGAACAATGAGGATGCTCAAGATCATCCAGATGAATTTGAATTCAGATGGTATGTCAATGGAGCGGAAACATTTGATGCAGATGAAATATTAACCACAACTGGTGGAGCTACATCTACGCTTCCTACTAAAGACCCAGGTACATATGTAGTACATGCTTACAGAATGGGACTTGATAATGCTGGAACTGCTGAATCTAATGGGTGTAGTATTCGTCAAGAATTTATAATTGAAGATGACCCTGAGGTTCATACAATTAGTATTGATGCTGGTGACCTTACGCATGTAGTAGATTGTAGTGGTACAGGTTCAATTACTATAGCAGATGCTAGAGTTACTTCAGGTGATGCAGATGAATACACTTACACTTGGCGAGAAGAAACAATAACTGGAACAATTGTTCCAGGAACAACTAAGACTCAAGCTTCTTTATCTCCAGGTATATACTTTGTTCAAGCAATAGAAAACACAAACAACGGATGCCCTACATCAGCAGTTGAGTTTGAAATATTAGACAACTCGACAGACCCTATAGTAGTGCTATCCGTAAATACAGATGATAGTTATTGTTTAACTAGTGGTGATGAAGGAAATGGAATCATCGATTGGACTATTACAGGTCCTTCGGATAATTATTCCTATCAATGGTATGCTGGTTCAACAGCTGTCACAGTTGTAAATAGTCCTAATAATACGATCACTGGTATTTCAGATACTGATGTACCAACGACCGGAAGTTCATTGTCGGGAGTTACAAGAGGTACATATACTATTGTAGTTACGGATGAAACATCTCCGAATGAAACATGTTCAATTACCGCGACAATCGTATTACCTGGATCAGATCCAAGTATTTCATTGACAGCACCTGACTTTGTGAATACAGAAAATAAAAACTGTAACAATACAGGAATATTTGCCATCTCTGCTGTTAGGGAAGATGGAGTTGTAATAGGTACATTAGCTGATTATTCATTCACGTTTACTCTGGAAGATGGAACAGCCATTACAGGTTCTACGCTATCAGGGACTAATAATAGTACAATCTCTGGGCTTGCTGGAGATGATTATAAAGTAGTCATTCAAAATAGCACATCGGAATGTTTAAGCTCTGAATATTATTTCACTATTGATGACGACTATCAAATACCAGTGATTACATCAACATCTATTACTAATGACGGGTATTGTATCATTGGAGACGATGGAAACGGTGCTATAGATGTAGCTGTTGACGAAGCTGGAACGCCTTCGACTACAGACTATACATTCACTTGGTTTAGAGGTACTAACACCCTTGACCCGCAAAGTGATATAACACTAGGAACAGGCTCAAATATTGGAAGTGCAACTGTTGTCGGTGCTGGTATTGAAAATTTAAGTGCTGACACTTATACTGTAGTAGTAGTTGATACATCGGACCCTAACAACACTTGTGAGGCTACCGCTTCTTTCACTATTATAGAAGATCAACCAATTATTTCAATAACGGACTCTGAGTATGACTTAACTCATAATCTGAACTGTAGTAATACGGGTCAGTTTGAAATCACTGATGTACTTGAAGATGGTCTTGTTGCTGGGACTTTAGCTGATTACTCTTTTACTTTTACTTATGAAGATGGTACTGCTATAACTGATCAATCATTCTTAGGTACTAACAACAGTACTATTACTGGACTTGCAGGGGGGGATTACAAAGTGGTAATTCAAAATTCTTCATCCGAGTGTTCAAGTTCTGAATTCTTCTTTACTATTAATGACGACTATCAATTACCCGTGATTACTGCAACTTCTATTATAAACGATGGATATTGCATCATTGGAAACGATGGAAACGGTGCTATAGATGTAGCTGTTGACGAAGCTGGAACGCCTTCGACTACAGATTATACATTCACTTGGTTTAGAGGTACTAACACTTTGGATACGCAAAGTGACATCACTTTGGGGACAGGGTCAAATATTGGAAGTGCTACTGTTGTTGGTGCTGGTATTGAAAACTTAAGTGCGGATACTTACACTGTTGTAGTAGTTGACACTTCTGATCCTAACAACACTTGTGAGACTACCGCTTCATTCACCATTATAGAAGATCAACCTGTTATTTCAATAACGGACTCTGAGTATGACCTGACTCATAATCTAAACTGTAGTAATACAGGGAGTTTTGCAATCACAGATGTGCTTGAAGATGGTCTTGTTTCTGGAACTTTAGCTGACTACTCTTTCTCTTTCACTTTTGAAGATGGCACTGCTATTACAGGTCAA
>JAOPTS010000057.1:0-22854 GCA_051531955.1 Reichenbachiella sp. | reverse complement strand
TTTGCCTTCTCAACCATTGAGACACACAGTCCGCGGATATTATCCGCGGCTGCTAAATCTATGTGTTTACTCATCTCCTTCTCCCTACTTTTTAATGTTGAAAAAAGACTTCATTGTGCTTCAAAGTGTTTTTGAAGTTAGTTAACTCAGTCTTCTCATCGATTGTAACCATTTCTAATCCAATAATATCGGAGTAATCCTCCAAGTACTCATTACTTAGGTTTTGGCTATAACATGTATGATGTGCTCCACCTGCATAAATCCATGCACTTGCAGCGATTTCTAAATTTGGCTTAGCATCCCAAAGCACTCTAGCCACTGGCAAATGTGGAAGATCATTCTCGATTGCTACTCCTTCTACATTGTTAACTAACAACCTCATTCTACCACCCATATCAACTACAGATGCATTCAATGCGCTACCTGCACCAGCGTTGAATACCAATCTCACTGGATCTTCTTTTCCGCCAATTCCTAATGGGTGCACTTCGCATTTCGGTTTTTCCGTACTAATTGATGGACAGATCTCCAACATATGTGAACCTAATACTCTATCTCCTTGTGAACTGAAGTGGTAAGTATAATCTTCCATAAAGCTATTACCACCTTCTAATCCAGCAGCCATTACTTTCATAGTTCTAACCAAAGCAGCTGTCTTCCAATCTCCTTCTCCAGCAAAACCATAACCATCAGCCATCAACCTCTGTGCAGCAATACCTGGCAATTGTTTCATTCCGTATAGGTTTTCAAAAGTATCAGTGAAAGCAGTAAATCCACCTTCAGTCATGAAACTTCTCAACCCTAATTCGATTCTAGCTGAGTCTTCTAATGAAGATCTCATCTCACCTCCAGCTTTGATTTTATCAGCCAAGTCATAAGTTGCTTCGTATTCTTCAATCAGAGCCTTCACTTCACTATCCGAAGCATTATTGATATGCCCTACTACATCACCAACACCATATCCATTGATCGAATAACCAAATTTGATCTGCGCCTCTACTTTATCTCCTTCAGTCACCGCAACCTCACGCATATTATCACCAATACGCGCTACTTTTCCATTTTGAGCATCTGCATGAGCGCTTACGACTCTAGACCAGATGTTAATTTTCTCAATTACTTTGGCATCTTTCCAGTGCCCTACAACCACCTTACGAGCCAATCTCAACCTTGAACAAATAAACCCAAACTCTCTGTCCCCATGTGCGGACTGGTTCAAGTTCATGAAATCCATGTCAATTGTTGACCATGGAATCTCAGCGTTAAATTGAGTATGCAAATGCAAGAATGGTTTATTCAATATTTTCAAACCATTGATCCACATTTTAGCCGGAGAGAATGTATGCATCCAAAGTACTAATCCAACGCATGAATCTGCATTATTAGCTTCTCTACATGCCTGAGTGATCTCCTCTGGCGTTGTTACTACACCTTTATAAACCACCTTGACAGGAATACTTTTTTCATTATTAAAGAAATCAGATATCTCTTTAGAATGCTCTGCTACTTGTCTTAAGGTCTCAGGTCCATATAGGTGTTGACTACCAGTTACAAACCAAACTTCGTTATTTGCTATATTTATCATAATTAATGTCTTTTAATATTTTTAGGATTGACCATAGTAAGAATTCTTACCATGCTTTCTGTCGTAATGTTTTTGTTGTAATGCCTCCTTGATTCTAGGTACATCTGGACGAATTGTTTTAGAAATCCAAGCCATTTTCGCTACTTCTTCTAATACCGCACTATGGTACACTGCTTTCTCAACTGATGCCCCCCAGGTGAACGGTGCATGATTTGCAACAATTACCATTGGCACTTCTTCGTAAGAAAAACCTCTCTTCTTGAAATCATTCATAATCTGAAAACCCGTCTCATATTCATAATCCCCTTGGATCATTTCATCTGTCATCACTGGTGCACATGGAACATCAGTTGCCAAATGATCAGCATGTGTAGTTCCTAAAATTGGAATATCCATTTGCGTTTGCGCCCATGCAGTCGCATGTGTAGAGTGAGTATGTACAATACCTCCTATGTTTTCCCAATGCTTGTATAGCACCGCATGTGTTTTTGTATCGGATGAAGGTCTTTTCGTTCCTTCAATCACATTGGCGTCCAAATCCATTACAACCATATCTTCTGGCTTTAATGTATCATAAGGAACACCACTAGGCTTGATTGCAAAAACTCCTTTATCTCTATCCACCGCACTTGCATTTCCAAAAGTAAAAAGCACAAGGCCCAACTCAGGAAGCTTCATATTGGCCTCAAAGGCCTCTTCTTTTAAACTTTTATAGTTACTCATGAATTGGTTATTTTTTCAATCTCCTCGCCCAATTGGCAATATTTTGAATACAACTTGTTATATACTTCTGCTTTAGCAGGATTTGGCTCATAAACCTTCATGAACCCGCTACCCATTTTTTTCATGGCGTCTTCTACTTTTTCAAAAGAACCTGCAGCAGTTGCAGCAAACATTGCCGCACCCAATGCACATGTTTGTTCTGACTTAGCTACTTTGATCGGCATCTGATGAATATCTGCCAACGTCTGCATCACATAAGTTGATTTTTGAGAAATCCCTCCTAATGCAATCAAACCTTTGATTTCTACTCCTTCTGCTTGAAATCTCTCCGCAATACTCCTTGCTCCAAAACAGGTAGCTTCAACTAAACTCTTAAATATTCTTGGAGCATCAGACCCTAAATTGATACCTGACAATACCCCTTTCAAATTTTGATTGGCATCTGGCGTACGTCTACCGTTCATCCAGTCTAGTGAAATAGCGTCATTTTCTGTCACTTCTATTTTGGCAGCTTCAGCAGCCAAAGCAGGTATGATTTCACTATCAATTTTCTCCATCACCTCGTTCTGAGTTGTCGCATCTAACAACCCAATTGGCCATGTAATCAACCTCTTGAACCATGCATAAGCATCTCCAAATGCAGACTGACCTGCTTCTAAACCTAACATCCCTGGAATCACTGAGCCATTTACTTGTCCACAAATCCCTTTTACAAGATGTTCGTTTTGTTCCATAGGAGCCACCATGATATCACATGTAGAGGTACCGATTACCTTACTCATGTAACCTGGCTCTATTTCACCACCTACAGCGCCCATATGACAATCAAATGCTCCAACAGCTATGATTACATCAGGGGATAATCCTAATCTATCGGACCACTCTTGTGACAGACACCCAACTGATACATCTGAAGTATAGACAGTCTCCAACAAATCAGTGTTGAAATCCACTAAGCTTTCATCTATTTGACCTAGGAATTCCTTAGGAGGAACACCATCATAAGATTGATGCCACAATGCCTTATGTCCAGCTGAACAAACACCCCTTTTGACATCTTCTACTTTATTACCTCCTGAAAGCAAGAATGGGATCCAATCACAATGCTCTACCCATGAAGCTGCATTTGTTCGTACCTTTTCATCTACTTTATTGGTTCTAGCTATTTTAGCCCAGTACCACTCAGAAGAGTAAATACCACCAACATATTGTAAATAATTGATATCAGATTTTGATGCCAATTCATTGATCTTCTCTGCTTCTACTATAGAGGTATGATCTTTCCACAAATGAAACATTGCATTTGGATTCTCTTCATATCCTGGCAACAATGCCAATGGTGTACCATTTGCATCCACTGGACATGGTGTCGAACCTGTTGTATCCACACCTATTCCAATTACATTTTCTTTTATTTCATCACCTGCAAAGGTCAAACTCTCTGTAATTACATCAGTCATTGACTCTATATAATCCTTCGGGTGCTGTCTATATTGATTATCGTGTGGTATACAATATTTACCTTCTTTCCATCTAGAATAGTAGCTAACAGATGTACCTACTTCCTCTCCAGTTTCTACATTAACGATTAGCGCTCTAACACTATCAGAGCCAAAATCTAATCCTATAGTATATTTTTCTCCTTTCATAAGTAATTATTTATAAGTGTTCTTAATACACTTATTGCAATAGTAAATGTTTTTAGTGTTACTTTTACACTTATTAATAATTATTTTTGATTTCGACTTAAAAAACTAGCCCATTATATTTGGCCTTTCCTATATGAATTATTATTCTAATATGCAGCAAAACACTTACGAAGATTTAGAAAGCATCCCTGTTGCAGTGGACTGTATCATCTATGGATTCAATGAAAACAATCTTGAACTACTATTGATTCATAGAGGATTCGAACCTGAAAAAGACAAGTGGTCCGTGATGGGAGGTTTTGTTAATAAAGATGAAGATATAGATGCCGCTGCATCTCGTGTACTCAAAACCCTCACGGGTTTGGAAAACATCTTCATGGAGCAAGTCAATACATTCGGAAAAGTGAATAGAGACCCGGGAGGACGAGTTATATCTGTATCATACTATGCACTTATTAGAAATGATCAATATGACGAAAAATTGGTAAAAAAACACAAAGCCAAATGGTTCCCTCTAAATGACTTGCCCTCTATGATTTTTGATCATAAAGACATGGCTCAGATGGCGATAAAAAGACTACAGCGTAAAGTAAAATCGGAAGCAATTGGGTTCAATTTACTTCCGGAAAAATTCACTTTACCGCAACTTCAAACATTGTATGAAGCCATACTAGGTGAAGAAATTGACAAAAGAAATTTTCGTAAAAAAATAACCACGATGGATTTCATCGTCAAATTGGAAGAAAAAGACAAAAGCTCCTCTAAACGAGGAGCTTTCCTATATAAATTCGACAGTGAAAAATATAAAACTGGAACAGGTATTAATTTCTTTTAGAAATTCACTTCACTGCTGGCAAGGTGAAACGCACCATCATGTTATTGGCCTGATTGACATAAGATGCTACTTCAAATACATGCCTTACGTAAAAAATATAACCATATCCTGCTCAGGAAAAACATTGGTATAATTGCCTCCATGTTGTCAAGTACCTTGAGCATCAAATTAGGAATTGCACTATTGCACCTTCTTTTTGAAGCTATATTAATCCATTTGAATAGGTTTCAAATCTAGCACTCCTCCAAAAAACACACCCTATCACTTATAAACCACTAATAGTTAACAAGTTGAAAACATTACCTGTTTATTGTTAAATAATGATAGTTAGCTCTACTTCTACATATTTACCATTGCATACAATCATTTAATCAACCTGTATTCACTATTTAAATTAAGGTTAATGATTCAAAGACTTTTTACGACGTTCTGTCTCTTCACATTTGTTTCGATTCATACAGTCTCTGGACAATGCCCAAGCGACCAAACTAATCTTGAAGCTGGTGGCACATTCAGTGGAGACTGTATTATAGATGTAGATGGCAATGCATTTTTCAATAATAGCATTATCTGGACCTCTGGCTCTTTGACTATCAATGACAATGGAAGTGGAGATGGTGATGTCACCATTACTGCGAACGTCATATTTCAATCCAACACCTCATTCATCTTAGATGATGGAGATTTGAATATCAACAATTTGGGTATTCTAACAATGCTAAGTAATACATCTCTAGATATCATTGGATTAGGCAAAGACATCATAATCAATGACGGTAATTTAAGTTCCATTGGCAATATCACTGTCTCTGATGACATATTTGTTTCCAATGGAGGTATACTAGAATTGAATGGAGGTATTACAGATGTCAACAGCGATATTTTTGTTGACGATATCGGGTCTGAGTTTAATATTGATGGAGATGCTATAATAGATGATTGCAATGATATTACCTTATCAAACAACTCATCAGGAACCATTGGAGCCAATGCAGTTGTCAAAATGATGGATAATTTAACATTAGATGGAGCCACATTCAATATTTCAGGGGAATTACAAAACGTTGACCCTGGTACAGGTGCCAATGATATAATTCTCAATGGTGCGGCCCAACTAACCACATCTGATAATGCTTCTGTTACAGATTTTAGAAATATTATTTTTGGAGCAGATGATGGAGCCGCAACGCTGACGATAGATGGAGGGTCAATAGCTATCACAAATGATGTATTATTTAATAATTCTCTAGACAATGAGAATATTATCATCAATTCAGGAGATCTAATAGTAGAAGGAAATATTGACATTGGCACTACGTCGGGCTCAATTGTCCTAAATCCTGAAGGGACACTAGACTCAAATACTATAGATGATGGGCAACCTGAATCTCTTGAAGATTTGCCGGATCAAATCACTCAAAATGGTGGTACAATAATAATTAACAACATCTCGCTTCCTGTTGACTTATTGAGTTTCGAGGCATATCATAATACTGAACTCAACCAAAATGTAATCTCATGGAAAACAAGCTCTGAAACCAATAATACAGGTTTTTACGTAGAGAAAAGTTTCGACAATCTTAATTTTGAGAGCATTGGGTTCATTGAAGGTCATGGCAACAGTAATTGGTTACAACATTACGAATTCTATGACCATTCTCTTTCCCACCTCTGCTACTACAGACTCAAGCAAGTAGATTATGATGGTTTAAATAATTTCAGTGAGGTAATCTCCCTTTCATTAATCGAAGAAACCATTTTTGACATAGAAGTTTTTCCTAATCCTATCGTCAGTCACATCAACTTTTCTGGTGATGAAAACATCTTATTACAATTCTCCTTACTAAATAAAAAAGGGCAACTGCTCTATAATAGAAGTACCAATTTAGAAAATGCCAAATCAGATCTTAATGACATCCTAAATAGATCAAGCCAAGATATGTTTTACTTAAAAATAGCACATGGGCAATATCAGAATACGATCAAATTAATAACGACAAAGTGACAATATTGAATTGCCATATTTTCTATAAAGAAACTTTTTTATGCAAAATAAAATTCCACATTACACAATTACTGAAGAAGAAAATAACCAGATAGATGGCTTTAAAATTTACGCATTAAAGTCGTCCAAAAACACCACTATGGGGGATGTGAATTTCCCACTCAGCACCAACATCCCTCACTGGCATACCTAATATGAATTATGGGTTTCCACAATATCTCTGGCAGTCATGAATTAGATTTTACAAGCATCCCTCTTCGCAATAACAGTTTACATATTATTTACCCTGGTCAAGTACATCAATTGTTAACAAATGATGCAGAAGGTTAAATTTAATATTTTCAAGAGAATTTATAGAGTTAAAAAATGTTTCCGGTTTTGGAAAGGTTGATAATTTCCCCCAATCATTTTTAAACTTAACAGACAATGAATTTCAAAAAATCATTAACTACCTAACCTGTATTAAAAATGAATACGTAAGCCCCCGAAATGAAAGAAAAGACATTATAAAATCCTTATTAAGGATAGTAAGGTTAGAAATGAGAACTCACTTTAAAAACATTAATAAACAACCTCGAGCCTCCGCCTTGGGAAATTCTATCGAAACTGACAAGAAACAATTTAGGGTTTAGACTCTGCACCTCAACATTTTTTTATAAAATTGCCTCGATTATTGATTACGTGATTCAACTTTGTGATGCGTAGCAAGATCTTTTCAGCATTTATTACTGCAGCTAGTAATAGTAGGGGATTCGAGAAAATAGAGGTGGGTTAATTATCACAAACAATTAGCTCATACTCTTTCCCTCTATATGCTTCTGATTTGATTTTCTCTCCATTTTCATCATAGTAGACCACCACATACATTTCTGCTTCAGAAAATCGCTTTTCGCAATAATACAAGGGAGTTTCTTGGTTTCCCAAATTCATTACATCGTTAAATTCTGGTGGCACAACAAATCCTTTCTGTCCATGGTAAATACCATATTTAGTCCCTATCCTGACCTCTATCGCCACCTCATCTGGTGTATTGATCACATATTCAAATCCATCAAATGACAAGGTGGCAGGCTTGCTATTGTTGATTCCATACACACGCCACTCACCGCTCTTCTCGCCTAAAAAAGTAGTGTCCGACCAATATTTTATTTGGTCAAAATCTGGTTCAACAAGTAATTGATTTTCAGAATTGATCAACCCATATTGATCCTTTTTGCTGACCAAATATAACCCCTCACTATAAGCCTTTATTCTCCTATCATACTCCAACCTGAGTAAGATCTTATCTGTGAAATTATATCCACCAAACTCACTTTGATAGAGCACATCCGCAACACCGTCAACAGCCTCTCCAATCGCATTGTACCTCACTCTCATGACCAGTCTCCCATTGACATCCACAGCACCATATTGGTTGCCAGACTTGACCGAAAAGAAGGAGTCATTTATATAACCAATCTCATCACAATCATATATAAACATCAGTTTGGCATCTTTGTATAATGCAATTCCATTATTTGTTCCAATTGCCAAATAATGCGCTTCTAATTTATTCGAAGCATTCAGAGTCTGCAGGTATTGGCCTTCCTTTATTTCTACTAATTCTTTATTTGGAAAAATGGCAACTCCTTGCTCCCCCCTAAAAACCACCGCTATATCCTTGCCTAATAGTTTGACAGAATCTACATTCAATATCGGATCTTGATACACATTACGATTATAAACAGACCAGTTTTCTCCATTATAGACGCCTAGCCATTCTTCATTCTGTAATACTCGATCATACAAAGTTGGCAACATAGCTTTGCTTTCTTGATCATATATATAATACCCCTTCTCGGTTCTAAACACCCAAGCATCATACTTGGTAATCGCACTCAACGTAGAGTCTGGAGTGATTCGATGTAGATCAATATCAAAAACTTCCTCATGTGTTTCGGTATAGCCAACTATATAATGTTCATTGATCAACTCGACTTCCTCATACCTCAACTCTACTTTACTAGAATCCCCAGAAAGAATATATACCAGGTTAGTCACCGCAAACACACCATCATTTTCTACCACCCAAAAGGCTCCTTCTAAGTAAATATTCCCATAATTCGTATCCAGTAATTTTCTACCTGTTATTCCAACTAACCCCGTTTTCCCATTTTCGACATATGAAATCAATCGACCATCCAACAAATCAACCGATTCGTATCGTATCGGCAACACCTCAAATCCAGACTTGTGAATCACTCCAAAGACATGGTCCTGATGTATGGCAATCAACCCATGCCCCAAATCACGATAACCATCGATCTGTCCTCTATACACCTCATCTCCCAGTCTATTAATCAGTACAGTTGTATCTCCATCATTTACCTTCAATATTTCGTCAGTTATGTTACCACATAGGTGATCACTATTAATACCATCAAACGTATCAGTCAAAAATTGTCGACCTGACAAGGTGTGATAAGTATATTTATCTTCTTTGAGAAATGGAACCAGCACCTCATGATTCACTGCTTCGATACGAGATACAGAATCCATAAATATGCGTCCCTGAGCTTTTTTTTCTTTTTTTAGTCTAGCAGTACTTAATGAATCTAGATGATACAGTATTGCCATTGACTTTTTGTCCAAAGCATTATTATCATACTTTTCCATGAATGCATACAAGCTATCCACATTCATCCCAGAGGCTTTTTCAAAATAGATTCTATTCTCAATTTCGTCACGATAAGGTGTATTATTTTCTTCCAATAAGAACTGTTCCAATTGATACGTATTGGCATCCTTAGCCTTATCCAAATAAATCAACTCATCGTATTTATCCTGGGAAATCGGCACCTGACTGGCAACAGGAAAATCTATCATGAAGTCTTTGTACGCTTGCCAAGTATCCTGAACCAAAACCTCCTGAAAAATCAGTTCAACGTAACCAGTCTCAGCATCCTCATACTGGATAGCACTCTTATACTGATCCATAAAAAAACTGTAGGAGTCAACTGTATGTTCACCTTTAGCTCGATCATAGCCTAAACTATCGATGTGCAATTTCAAATTAACAATATTTAGAGAATCAACCTCTGCTTTACCCATCTCATCATCATGATCTTCGGTCTTATCGACCATCAACTTCACAGCCAATAGCACATAGCGATGTGCGGTATCCAAGTCTTGATTAACATATGCAGCATCTAAATACAACTGAGTATAGGCATAGGAAACCAAAGGATTCAAGCTGTCCTTTTCATAGGATCTGATCAAATACTCTTCCGCTTTATCAAACTCACCTTTTTCTATCGCTCTCAAGGCTTGCTTTGATCGATCGGCAGTAGCCTCCTCAAGGCAACAGATTAAACTTATGATGATAAATAGATATACTCTCAAATTTCAAATTCTTATTACACAGCGAAAATAACAATTAAAATAATAGCACAGAGTTCTTAATAAACTTAGCTAAAGGATATTTATTATCGCATCATGATGGTACAACATTTGAACAATGCTCTTGGAAACATAGACCTTTACCTGTTAGATCAGATACTGAAAGGGAACATAGATCCTAAATCAAAAATTCTAGATCTAGGATGCGGAGAAGGTCGGAACCTTATTTACTTCCTAAACAATGGTTTTGATGTATACGGATTGGATCTTAATCCAGATGCAATCAAAATGCTCCATTTCATCATCAAGTCAAAATACAATCATTATGACACTTCAAGATTTGAAATAGGAGACACACAAAACCTACCCTACTCCGATCATTCTTTCGATTATTTGATATGTAGCGCCGTATTACATTTCAGTAAAGATAAATCTACCTTTTGGAAATCTATCGACGAAATATCCCGGATTCTGACACCAAACGGAAGCCTTTTTATCCGAATGACTTCTGATATTGGCTTGAGTGGACAAGTCCCAACAGACACACCACACGTATTCCAACTACCTGACTCATCTCATCGCTTCTTATTAGATCTAGACATGATAGCACAAATCAAAACACAATATTCGTTCGAAGAAATAGAGCCAATCAAAACGGTGGTGGTAAACAATAAAAGATGTATGACGACTTTAGTCTTAAGAAAATTGGTCTAATAAATAATCTATCAAGGTTTAATTCGTATTATTATGGTGAATCACAAATCAATCTTTGATTAGATTTGCGAGATTGTAAATGAGTATGCACAAAAGGTTAATATTATTTTTGTTCGTCATGGGACTCTCCCTCGTTGGGAAAAGCCAAAACTTCATGGATTGGCAATACCATGACCGTTACTTTTCTGTCTTTACAGGTACAGGATGGACAGGATATGTAGGTGATTTAACCAATGGGACTCCATTTAGCTCAAGCTTATCCAATTTTAACTTGGGTATAGAGGCTCGACTTTATTCTCATATTGCTGCACGTATACAAGTAGGTACCTACCGAATCGAGGGCTCTGACAAAAATGCTGCTGACAGTAGTTTCAATAGGCAAAGAAACCTTTCCTTTCAATCACAAAATTATGAATGGCAGCTCCAAGCCATCTACTACCTTTTCAAATACAAAGGGAAATATTATAAACGTCGAACTTACGAACCGTATTTAGGAGTTGGGGTCGGACAAACTTTTTTCAATCCTAAGGCTGACATCACCGATTCTGAAGGAAACACAAATACGTTTGCTCTACATGACTACAGAACCGAGACCGAAACCTATAAAAAAAACACATTCACCATTCCGATGAGTATTGGTTTAAAAGCAGCCTTTAATGAGTTTATCAACATAGGACTAGACTTGGGTTACCGATTTACTTTTTCTGGTCATCTGGACGATGTATATGGCAATTATGCAGATCCAAATGGAGATAAGACGGGTTACCCAGATGGTACCACAGAAGCTTCACTCAGTAATAGAAAATTTGAAGATGACGTCTACATTGTCAACCAAGAAGCTTTTGATAAACTGATCCCAGGAGAAAAAAGAGGAAATGGAAATTATGATGGCTACTTCGTAATTAATTTCAATATAGAAGTTTATCTACCTAGAGGTGTTTTCAAATCCAAAAAGGGAAGAGGACGTAAAGAAAGTATAATCAAAAAACCTTCAGCATATGACTGAGACCAAGTCATACCTATTTCTTCTAGTATTTGTTTTAATTTCATTAAATCTTGCGGCACAAGAGAATCTCGTGCTAGCACAACTAAAGTATGAAGGTGGTGGAGATTGGTATGCAAACAAAACAGCACTACCCAATTTGGCTAAATTTTGCAATCAGCAAATGAAGACCAATATCCGAATCAAAAAGGATGTGGTAGAAGTAGGCGATCCCAATTTATTTTTATACCCATATGTATATCTCACAGGCCATGGCAATGTGGTATTCACCACACAACAGGCAGACAACTTGAGAAACTACCTTCTCTCTGGTGGCTTCCTACATATAGATGACAATTATGGAATAGACCAATTCATTAGACTTGAAATGAAAAAAGTCTTTCCTGAATTAGAGTTCGTGGAGCTACCATTTAACCATGACATCTACCATCAGAAATACAATTTCAATAAAGGACTACCAAAAATACACGAACACGATAGCAAACCATCTCAAGGTTTGGGATTGATATACAAAGGCAGATTAATTTGTTTCTATTCCTATGAATCCGACCTAGGCAATGGATGGGAAGACCAGATCATCTACAACGATCCAGAAAGCATCCGACTCCAAGCCTTAAAAATGGGGAGTAATATTATCTCTTATTGCTTTACGAATTAAGACTTCAGTTTAATTCCAAATGTCATATTGGTAACCTCACCTGGGGCAAGTACAACCAATCCATCTCCAGTATTCAAAGAGTTAGGAGGACATGACACAGGCTCGATTGCAATCTGTTTTCTAGATGGAGGCATATAGATTTGAAAGTATTTATACTTACCCTTCTCTGACTCTTGCCATACTATCACTGTCACTCCACTGGTTTGATCAGTTAATACAATCTCATAATTCTCATCAGAGTTCGCAACCTCAAAACAGTCATCCAGTTCTATTCCATCTGACAACAAAGCTCCTGATTCAAACCCATGTATAGCATCTAATGGATTACCAAAATTAGATGACAATCGTGTAGCGGCACCAAACTGCATCTGGACAGAAGACAAGCCCCCGTCAAAATTAAAATAAGGGTGCCAACCATCTGCAATTGGTATATTTTGATCATCCGTATTTTTGATTTGAGTAGCAAACGTAATTCCCTGTTCACCAAAAGCAATCTCAATAGTCAATTGATAAGTGTAAGAAAACCCTTGCTCTACACCAAGATATTCATAACCCAATGTCAGTTTAGCTTCTTGATCACCATTGACAGTATCAACTACACTAAAAGGTCTATTATGTAAAAAGGCATGTAGGTTTGTACTACCACCTACATCATTGATAGGCATCTGATGAGAAGCTCCTTCGAAGGTATATTTAGCATCTGTAATTCTATTTGGAAACGGAGAAAGCTTGCTCCCTTTGAATTTAGAATGATGTAGTTCTCTAATTTCTTTTTCAGTTCGGTAGCCATCTAGTATTGAGACAAGTTCCCCTTGTGCATCTTGAGTTACTAGATCATTGATCCCTGCACCGAACCCAGTTAATACCTCTAGGTATTCGTTGGTGATGGTGTTGATAAGTCTATGTGCTGCAAATCTCCCAATTGGGTTAGATGTAATTTCAAACATGCCCTTTAATTTAATAAGTCGCTAAACTCATCAATTATTATTAAGGTTCAAAACATGTTTAACGAAAAAGGTCCGCTACTAAAAACAAACGTCATCCATTGGCTCCTCTGCCCTTTCTTCGCCCATTTCGATAGCCTTTCTAAACGTAAGACAGGCCTCCTTATCTTTATTGAATTTCATGTAAGCCACCCCCATACTATAGTATACTTTACCATCAGGCCCAGCATTTTTCAAATAACGGTCATAGTATTTAATCGCATAATTATAGTCGTTGATTTCTTGATAAGCGTCCCCGATCAACATATAATTTCTCAATAATGAATTATCCGAATAGACCGAAGAATTAAAATCTTTAATTGCTGCCTGATAATTACCCATCTTCACCTTCACTATCCCTCTATTCATCAAATCACTAGCATTATCAGCCTTAATAACTAGTGCCGAATCATAATAAACTAATGCCAGCTCATACTTCCCTTTTTGATAATGCTCAAATGCAGTTTTAGACAAAGAACGAGCTTTATCTCCTGCACCAAACAAGATCATATTAATTGCATCACGCTCTTCATCATCCACCAAAAAACTCAAATTATACAAGGCTGCAGTATGATGCGGATTGATTTTCAATGCAGTTCTAAAGTCATATATTGCGCCAGTTTTATTACCTCGATCTAGTCTGAAGACTCCTCTATTGACATAATAATTTGGGTCATGCTCATTGAGTTCAATAGCCTTATCAAAATCTACCAACGCAGAAGTCTTGTACCCCAACTTGTCATAAATAATCGCGCGATGAGCATATACATCTGCCAACAACTCTTGTAGCGTGGACACCGCAAAAATTTGATTCCCACCAAAATCATGAAAAGACACTCCCTTGTATACGACCATCTCTGTCTCAAAGCTTTCTAAGGAATTGATCAACATCGTCAACTCACGTGCAGACTCCTTAAACTTTTCTTTTTTGAAATGAACTAATGCCTTCTTATAAATTGCTACTGTATGGTTAGGGGATAGTTTCATTGCGGTATTAAAATCCTCAATTGCACCAACTTCATCTCCTTCAAAATCTTTAGCTTGACCTCTTGCAGCATAATAATCTGCTTTTCCAGCATCCAATCCTATCGCACTGTCATAATACACCTCTGCCAATTCAAACTGGAGATTAGCAACCGCCTTATTACCTTTAAGATAGTGGCTCATGGCAAGATCATAGGTGTCTTGCGCTTGGACATAGGTATGACCAACAAAAAACAGTATGAATAGTATATTTAATTTTCTCCGCATCCTCTTTATAATTCTAGCGCTGATTGAATACAGGTTGTTAATTGTACCCGAATGTAGCAATTCCTGTACACAAATTTATTTTTTTAGCATAATTAATAGAAGGCTATCCAAACATATTTTTTACTTCTATCTTTGCCGCCCAATTTGTTAATATAATTTGATAGAATAATACCATGATTAAGGATTTTGTAGCAGAACTAAAATGGAGAGGCATGATACACGATATGATGCCGGGTGTTCAAGAACAAATGAATAAAGAAGTGACTTCAGCCTACATCGGATTTGATCCAACGGCCGACTCTCTTCACATTGGTAGTCTTGTACAGATCATGACATTGGTTCACTTGCAACGTGCAGGTCACAAACCTATGGCACTTGTAGGAGGCGCGACGGGTATGGTGGGTGATCCATCTGGAAAATCCGCAGAGAGAAATCTTTTATCAGAGGATATTCTAAATCACAATTTAGCTGCTGTTAAAAAACAATTAGAGCAGTTTTTGGATTTTGATTGTGGTGACAACTCTGCAGAAATGGTCAACAATTATGATTGGTTCAAAAACTTAAACTTTTTGGACTTTATACGTGATGTAGGAAAACACATGTCAGTCAACTACATGATGGCCAAAGAATCTGTCAAAACGAGATTGGAGACGGGTATGTCTTTTACAGAGTTTAGTTACCAACTGGTACAAGGCTATGACTTCTACTGGCTGAACCAAAACAAAAATTGTAAAGTACAATTAGGCGGTTCGGATCAATGGGGAAACATCGTAACAGGGACAGAGTTGATCAGACGAAAAACTCAAGGCGAAGCAGAAGCTTGGGCCATTACAACTCCTTTGATCAAGAAGGCAGACGGAACCAAATTTGGAAAAACAGAAGGTGGCAATGTATGGCTGGACAAGGACAGGACTTCCCCGTACAAATTCTATCAGTATTGGCTCAACTCATCAGATGATGATGCTGCCAACTACATCAAAATCTTCACACTACTTAAGGAAGAAGAAATAGATGCTATTATTACAGAACACCTAGAAGCGCCGCATTTAAGAAAGCTACAACAAGCTTTGGGGAAAGAAATCACTATCAGGGTTCATTCTGAGCAAGATTATGAGATGGCGATCAAAGCCTCAGGGATTTTGTTTGGAAAGTCAACTGCAGGTGATTTAGCGTCATTGGACGAATCTACTTTCTTGTCGGTATTTGAAGGAGTTCCACAAACCACTATTTCTAAATCCATCTATGATAGTACGGAAAACGTTACAGATTTACTTTCCGAGGTAAGTAACGGCATTGTTTTCCCATCTAAAGGAGAAGCAAGAAGAATGATCAAAGGTGGCGGGGTTAGCATCAATAAAAACAAAATTGAATCAGCAGATCAAGGTGTTGAATTCAAACTATTGAATAACAAATACCTGCTCGCTCAGAAAGGAAAGAAAAACTATTACTTGATCACTATTGAGGATTAAACATCCACCATTCTGTCTATGAAACATCTTATTGCATTACTTATCGTTGGAATATTATCATCATGCACCAATAACATGGGACAAGACCACAGTAAAGCCAACGAACTAATCAATGAATCAAGTCCGTACCTATTACAACATGCTTACAACCCTGTCAATTGGAAGCCATGGAGTCAAAAGGCACTCGACCAGGCAGGAAAAGAAAGTAAATTAGTCATCGTCAGTATTGGGTATGCTGCCTGTCACTGGTGTCATGTCATGGAACATGAATCATTCGAAGATTCATTAATTGCCAAAAAGATGAATGACAACTTCATCTCTATCAAGGTAGATAGGGAAGAACGCCCAGACATAGATCAAATTTATATGGAGGCTGCACAATTGATGACTGGCAGAGGGGGATGGCCACTCAATGTCATCACTTTACCCAATGGAAAACCCGTTTTTGCTGGCACCTATTTCCCAAAAGACAATTGGGAGAAAGTCCTAGACTATTTTTCAGAAATGTATGTCAGTGACCCACAAAAGCTTATTGACCAGGCAGAAAAAGTAACTGCGGGAATTCAAGAGAATGAAATGCCTTCTTTTAACGAAGCAGGTAACAACTTTTCTATAGAAACCACATCCACTATCAATGAGAGCTTGTTATCCAATATCGATTTTGAGTATGGAGGCCGAAAAGGAGCTCCAAAATTCCCGATGCCTGTCATTTATGAATACTTATTGACTCAAGATTATCACCAAAAAGATGTTACCATCAGCAAGGCATTAAAAACGACCTTGGACAGAATAGCAGATGGTGGTATTTATGACCACTTAGGTGGAGGATTTTCCAGATATTCTACTGATGAAAAATGGACTGTACCTCACTTTGAGAAGATGCTCTATGACAATGGACAATTAATCAGTCTATATGCACACGCCTATCAATACTATGGCGACCAAAAATATGAGCAGACTGTCAAGGAGACCATCGCATTTTGCAAAAGAGAGCTTATGGATGAGACTGGCATGTTCTACTCGTCTTTAGATGCTGATAGCGAAGGAGTGGAAGGTAAATTCTATGTATGGAATGAATCCGAAATAGATGATGCACTAGGTACAGATACTGAATTGTTCAAGAGTTATTACGGCATCTCTAAAAAAGGGAATTTCGAACACAAGAACATTCTCGAAAGAAAATCATCCACTCAAGATATTGCTGAAAAATTTAACATTTCAGAGGAGTCGGTAATAACCACATTGGCTATCAGTAAAGAAAAACTGATGTCTATCCGAGACACACGAATCAGACCTGGATTGGACGACAAAGCTTTGACCGCTTGGAATGGCTTGATGATTATAGGACTTTTGGATGCCTATGCTTCATTTGGAGAAGCCGACTATCTCAATGACGCCATCAAAACTGCCAGCTTCATCTCTGACAATCAAATTCAAGCTGATGGTTTGATCTTTAGAAATTATAAAGACGGTAAGTCAAGCATCAATGGCTTCTTAGATGATTATGCTATCACAGCTTTGGCATTTATCAAATTATACGAATCAACTTTTGATGAAAAATGGCTTCTTAAAGCTAAATCCATCAAAGGTTATGTAGATCAACATTTCTCAGATAAGAAGACTAAAATGTATTTCTACACTTCTAATTTAGATGAAGAGTTGATCGCTAGGAAAATGGAATTGGCAGACAATGTAATTCCAGGATCGAACTCCGTAATGGCGAATGTTTTGATACTTTTGGGACAATACTTCTACAACGAAGCTGATATTGAAAGAGCAGAGCAAATGATAGCTAATACAGAAGCTAATTTTTCAACTTACCCATACTTCTATAGCAATTGGGCAAGATTGTACCAATTAATTGGCGAAACCCACTATGAAGTAGCAGTAGTAGGCCCTGACGCTGAAAAAATAAGACTTGAACTCGCTAAAAAATACATTCCTAACAAAATATTACTTGGAGGACCTGACGAAGGCTCACTTGAATTATTGAAAGGGAAATCAGCAGGCGACAATACCTTTATCTATGTATGCCAAAACAAATCATGTCAACTACCGGCAAGAGATGTAGAAGTGGCATTGAAGCAGTTAAAGGTTAACCAATAAAAAAGCAACAAAGTACTACTAGCTGATAACGTCACATTTTTTTACAAAGATTTAAAATCTGTTAGACTCTGAAAACCTGTCGACATACATTATCACAACTGTATGTAGCCAGGTTTCAACGCATCCATCTTTTTGATTCAACCTCAAATATTTAAAATTATGAAGCCAAACATTAAAGAAATTAAACCTGGCTATGGCCTTGGCGAATTAAAGTTCGGCATGAATAGAGATGAAGCACTGAGCATTCTTGGAGCACCCGACGAGAAAGAAGTTCACTCTTATACCGATGATGATGACCAAACTGAGAATTGGCATTATGATGAATTAGAATTGTCTTTGGGCTTTGACCAAGAAGATGATTGGAGACTAGTGACAATATCCATAACATCACAAGACTATGAATTCAACAAAATCAAAATTATAGGACTCACCAATGAACAATTCTCTTCTCAAGAGAAATCATTAAAAATGAATGATCTAGAGCATGAAGATATGTCTACAAAAGAAAGTCCAGCACATGAATTAATATCTTCTGAATCTTTAGGGATCAATTTCTGGCTTGATGAAGGTCTCATATCAGAAGTACAATGGGGACCGCTCCTTATTGATGATGAGACAATAAAATGGCCGGAATAGACTTTCAATATCTGCAAGGGACATAAAAAAAGGAGGTTACTTTCGCAATCTCCTTTTTTGTTTTTTTCTAATATCTCACTCCGAGTAAGCTACTGAATTCACACGTTCGTCAATCATCAACAATGATTGTGGCTCCTCCCCTAGCATCTCAAAATATTCTAAAATTCTTCTTATTACGAACTCTTCTTCTACCTGTTCTTTCACGAACCATTGCATGAAGTTCTCTGTAGCAAAATCATTACTTTTTCTACATTCTGCAACGATCTGATTAATTGATTCGGTCACATTCACTTCACTATCAAGAGTTGTTTCAAAAACCTCTTTCAACGAACCAAATTCACCTTGTGGATTACCTATTGCAGGAACAACAGCTACCCCTCCCATATCACTAATGAAGTGAAACAACTTGAGCATATGAGCTCGTTCTTCTTCACTTTGTGCGTAAAAGAACTTCGCACTATGATCATATCCATTTTGATCGCACCAAGAAGCCATCGCTAAATATGCCGAAGATGATTGAGCTTCAAGCTTCACCTGATCGTTCAATTTTTTCATCAAACTGTCTTTCACAGCTACCTTTTGTCTCAATAAATCTTTCATCTGTCTCTTCTTTAGATTGTGAATCTTAACAAATGAAACTAAAAAAAACTAAAAGGGTTGTCAATTAAGCTATATTTAGAACTAGTCTAAGTTGTCCTTAACCAAACAACATCTCTGAATATGGCAATCTTTAGCGCAAGTATTAGTCTGAGAATAAATATCTACCTAGAAAGAAAAGAATAACTCCCATACAGCACAACACCATATAGTTCACCCAAATACGCATTGTACAAATATCTAAAATCATTGATTTCAACCAATATATCAAGTAATTTTCTCCAAAAAAGACAACCCGCTTACAAATAATAAAAAACAGCTCTCCCCATAAAAAACGAATTCTTTTCTGTAAAGATTGCTACAAGAAAAACCGAGAAAATCACCTAACACAAACCCTTATCTGATATATTTTATAAAACCATTGACTGGTCACTCTATCTTATTGAAGACATTAAAGGATAACTAGACTATAAAACGAATCTTTTATTGAAAAAATCATGATTCAATTTATTACGTGGATGGAGTGTATACATTAGACCGGATAGTAAGTCAAAAACAAGAAGCTAATGCACATAAAAAAAGCAACTCTGAATATTCAGAGTTGCTTAGTTGTTGTTGTGAGATCTAATGCTTAGTTATTGATAAATATCTTCTCTCGTTTTATTAAGTGAGTTTTATCACTAACAATAAGTACATATATACCATTCTCCAATTGTGAAACATCCATTTCATACTGGCCTAGTTTACTATGTGATTCTTTAACTGCCACGCCCTGAAGATTAAATAATCTCGCTGTGGACTCGGCAGAGTCACTCAATTTAACATAGAGTGAACCTGAAGCTGGATTCGGATAAACCAGAACTGAAGCCATAGGGGTTACTGACAAAATACTAGGATCAGCTGTAATGGTAAAAGTCTCTGTTTTCGTACCCGAATAATTTTCCTCATCGATAGTCACTGTTACTTGATAAGATCCAGCTACAGAAGGTGCAGTAAGACCACCAAAAGTCATGACATAAATCAAATCTACTGGACTTGTCACAACTCTTGGCATCTTAACTGTACCGTCTGCTTGCTGGGATAATTCTGTAAGGCTTATTGTGGCCACCACTGCATTTATGGTCAAGGTACCATTAGCAGTAGAGGTCATATAATTTGCCGCATCACTTCCGCTAATCATAATTTCATACGTACCTGCGTTACTATGAGAGGAAACCGTACTCAACTGAGGCTGTTCTGTCAATACAGAAGCATCGTCCCCATCTACTAACCCTGAGAGTGAAAAGGTTAAATCTGGAATCGCATCTCCAAACGTCGTACTCAGATTATCAGCTGTCAATAACAGAGCTCTTTTGCTCACCAAGAAACTTTGACTCACAGCAGAAGCTGGGTTAAAAGAACCATTACCACCTTGAGTAGCTTCAATAGTCACCTCTCCAATACCTGTTATACTCACTGTATTGCCAGTGATAGTTGCCGGGCCTTCCGTCACCACATACACAATTGACAATTCTGAACTAGCCAATGCAGTTAAACTAAACTGATCTCCATAAACCTTGTCAGACAATGGTTCAAAAATAATCGTCTGGTCTTGCAAAGATGGGTCAGTCACTGCAAATGATACATTAGCGGTACTTGAATTGTAATTGTCGTTTCCTGCCTGAGTAGCTAAAACAATGACCATTCCTGGCGCGCCTGACAAAGTAATTGTGTTGCCTGATATCGTTGCTGGGCCTGACTCTATTGATATTACTAAGTCTAATTGACTATCTGCACTTACTGAGACAGCGAAGGCAGCATCTGTAACCACTTTATCAGCAATCGGGTCTATTGAAATAACTTGATCTGCCATTTCTATTGTTAAAACCCCTTTCACTAGCGTGAACTCATAATTAGCTGAAAAGCCTCCACTCAATGCTATATCATAAGTCCCTGCGTTGCTGGCAGAAGTTGCTGTTATTGAAATAGCTGGCTCTTCATCCAAACCTTCTGTCACATCATTATTGACAAAGCCAGCATACACCTTCGTGAATGATGGGATTTCGCTACCAAAAGTAATCGTCTGATCAACCGCTGTAACTGTCAATGGTGCTTTATTCACTATCAAGGTTTGCTGCACTTTTGATGCTGCTGCAAAATCATCATTCCCACCTTGACTGGCTTCTATTACGATGTCTCCCGCTCCTGAAATACTCAACGTATTTCCTGATAAAGAGGCTGCTCCGCTAATCAACTCAAAACTCACTGCCAATTCTGAAGTAGCTGTTGCAGACAAATCGATACTTGCAACTCCGTAAGTCACAGCATCTAAACCTGCAAACGTAATCGTCTGATCCGTTTTTTGCTCTACGGTCACAGTCGCTGTACCTGAGGCGCTGTTTCCTTTTGCATCGGTAACAGTCAAAGTCACTGTGTTTGTCCCTAGGTCAGAAATGGTGAAGACTGTTTTGTCTAAGCTTAATACCAAGTCACCTGATGCCGTGCAGTTATCTGAAGATTCATTGTTCACCTCTATTGCTGTGAGTGTTCCATTTCCGCTGGCATCTATATTCACCGTGACGTCCTGCACAACCACTGTTGGTACCAAGACATCTTGGACAGTCACGATAGCCGTCGAAGTAGATTCATTTCCAGATCCATCTATGACGGTCAAAATCACATCATTTGAACCAGCATGGCTACAATCGAAGGCACTGACATCTAAAGTCATCACTAAATCACCGTCTGCAGTACCATTATCGGTAGATCCATCATTTACATCCGATCCTACTATCGTAACATTACCTGTTTCATCCAAATCAACTGTGATGTTCTTAGTGGTTGCTGTAGGTGCTATTTCATCCGTGATAGTCACTATTACCTCCGATACGGCCTGATTTCCAGAGGCATCATCCACCATGAATTGAACTGTGTTTTCGCCTAAATCGGCACCATCAAAACTGGTGATATCAGCACTAAACACTAAATCAATAGCTGCTGTACAATTATCGGTAGAACCGTTATCCAAATCTGAAGTTACTAAAGTAGCTGTACCAGCTGCATCAAGTGCAAGTGAAATATTTTGTCCTATTGCTGTTGGCAATGTGACATCTTGTACCGTAACAGTTGCGGTTGCCGTTGATTCATTTCCTGTAGCATCTTCAACGGTAAGCGTTACTGTGTTAGCCCCTAACTCTGCGCAGGTCAATGCGGTAACATCTAAACTTAATATAAGATCATTAGCAGCTGTACAATTATCGGATGAGCCGTTATTAATATCAGC
>JAOPTS010000056.1:0-12280 GCA_051531955.1 Reichenbachiella sp. | reverse complement strand
AGGTGTGTTTAGCTGGATGTTGGTAGCAATTGAGATAAAATGAATCGTTTAGATAGAATAACGAGTATACTAGTGCAATTACAGTCTAAAAAACTGATTACCGCACGCGAGATTTCTGAAAGATTTGAGATTAGTACCCGAACGGTTTATCGTGATATTCATACATTAAGACAAGCAGGAGTACCTATTGGAGAGGAAGAGGGGAAAGGGTATTTCATTGTTGATGGATATAAATTACCTCCTGTTATGTTTTCATCTGAAGAAGCCAATGCTTTGGTGGCGATAGAAAAGATCTTGAACTATCATACCGAAGATTCATTAAGAAAAAACTATGAGTCTGCACTTATTAAAATAAAAGCAGTTCTAAAATCCAATGCGAAAAATAAACTTGAATATCTTAATTCTAGAATAGCATACAACCAACCTTGGGCTCCTAAAAGTTCACATTTAGGAACGATGCAACGTGCAATCACTGATCATTTCAAAGTTGCAATCACATATCATTCTAAATCAAAGGGGAAAACTACAAAAAGAACAATACATCCTTACGCCCTCTACTTTTCAGGTGCTGTATGGACGACTATTGCTTTTTGTGATTTACGAAAAGAACTAAGAGAATTTAGACTTGATCGAATTACACTCCTAGACATAATTGACGAAGCATTTAATCCTGATATTACTTTTAACCTTGATTCTTACATTGAAGAGCGTTCTAAAAAAGTTTTTTAAACCCCTGACAAAGGGTTGTCCTACCCCAATTCTATTTTTGCTTTATAAACATTAAGAAATGAAAACAAAAGCAATTTTAGTAACGGCTCTTACTACACTTTTTTTTAGTTGTGGTACAGCACAAAAAACAAGGATTATGGCAGAAAAACAAGTAACCATCAGAGAAGAGCAAGTTGAAATTAACTATTTGCAACAAGGTAATGGAAAAACTACATTACTGTTTCTACACGGTTGGTGTATAAATAATTCGTATTGGGAGAATCAAATCTCTTACTTCTCCAAAGATTACACGGCGTATGCTATCGATTTAGCTGGTTTTGGCAAATCAAAAGCCAATAGAGAGAATTGGACTATTGAAGAATATGCTAAGGACGTATCTGCATTTATAGATAATCTGGATTTAGAAAACGTGATTTTAATTGGTCATTCTATGTCTGGTGAAATCATACTTCAAACAGCATTAAATAACAACCCTAGAGTCATAGGACTGGTTGGAATTGATAATTTTAAATTCATAGATGTAGCGTTTACACCTGAACAGATTGAACAAATGACTGCCTTCTTTCCTTTACTACAAAATGACTTCAAGGTTAATGCCCCAATCTATGCAGAGAACATGTTATTCCACCCTTCTACTACCACTGAAGTTAAAGAACGTATAAAGAGTGATTTTGCAAATGCAAACCCAAAAATAGGTTACGGTTCACTTATGAACCTAATGCAGTTCTCCCAAAGCGAGGCATCAAAACTTGAAGAGTTGCCATACAAACTGTATCTGATCAATAGTGATACAATACCGACTAACGAAAGTGGTTTAGAAAAACATTGTAAAAACGGATTCGAGGTAAAATCTATCAATGCAACAGGACACTATCCTATGGTTGAAAAGCCTGATGAATTTAATTTGTTACTCGAAAATGTACTAAAGTTGATAGAATAAAAACTGGTACTAACATCATACATCAATTCATGCTGTTATCTGCTAGTGGGAAAGTTAGTGCTTTCTCCATCCCCGCTGAAACTGCGATTCAGCACAAGAGAAAAGGTAAGTGCTAAATCACAGATTCAGCTATATTGCATCCGAAACAACCTGCCTTACAATCAGCACGAATGATGTATAGGCGTTATCTCTCATTAAACCAATAGGTACTGACTATGAATTATTCAATATTTAGAAAAGATGGTACTGCTCAAGGGGTTGCTAAACAGAGATTGATTGAATCACTTGCTAAACCTGATAAGCGTATTGTTTATGATCCTTATGCTGAAAACTTTGTGCTTGGGGCAGGTATAATTAAGCTTATGGGACACAAGCTCAGTGTTTGGTTGACTAAGCAGTTCACTCCTGGATTTCATGAACATTTAATTTCGAGAACTCGATTTATAGATGACCTAATTGAAAAATGTGCGACTGATAAAGTTGAACAGTATGTAATTCTCGGTGCAGGATACGATTCAAGAGCTCATCGTCTTAAACTACCTTCTGGAGTGAAAATATTCGAAATTGATCAGCCTGAAGTTCAAAATAAGAAACGTTCAAAACTTCCAAACGAGATTTATAATGCAAAAAACGTGACCTATGTGAGTATTGATTTCAATCACCAATCTCTCAAAGAACAACTTTTAAATTCAGGGTTTGATCAAAATAAATCAACTGTATTCACTCTTGAAGGGGTGTCACAGTATATTACGAAAGAAGCATTAACCTCTACATTGAATGAACTTGCAGCGCTAACCCAAAAATCAAATGCTACATTCTTTATGTCTTTTGTAAATAGACTTCTCCGTGAAGAACCAAAAGCCTGTTTTGGTAAGGGGTATGATAACCCCGAAAAAAAAGCGGCTTTAATACAAAAATTGGCTGCCAAATCTGGCGAACCATGGATATCATTATTCTCAGATGAAGAAATTGAAAGTTTGCTTTCTCAATGTGGGTTTTCGCTAACAGAAAATAAAACGTTAGCTGACCTTAACGATTCATACTTTACACCTGTTGGCAGAACCCTTCCAGAAGACCACATTTTCAAACTCGAGCATTTTGTAGTAGCAGAAAGTAAAAACTTATAACATTAGATGCATGGCGATTTAGTAGAAAACGGAGAGTTTGAGGTGTTCGCAAGCCCGCTGAATACGTGGGATTCAGTCCATGAGAAATGAAAAGGAATAGCGCAAATCAGAGATGTGGCTATCTTGTAACCGAAACTTAGCTACATAACAAACGCACGAATGATGTGTGTGCCAAGAGCAAAGTGAATGTCTGAGAAAGAGCTTTACGCAACTATAATTGAGATGGTGGAGCCCCACCGGTGTTGTCTATCAGAAGAGAGCACCAAACCACCTTAAGGACTCGGCGTTCCCGTACTTTGGTTAATAGCTGCGGTACTGAGCGTTAAGGAAAAGGTTATCCGAGAGATAATCAGGTATAAATAAAGGAGACGAATGTACCGGGGTCGCGCACGACTGAACCTCTGATGAAGGTGGTCCGCCGCTGCGGTCGAGAACGTGCAACATTCTATCAAAAGCGAGTTAAGCATCTGGCTTGCGAGGAGTATGACAATGAGCTGAGTTTTGGTCATACGGTAGGCGTTATTTAGGAGACGTGAACTTTATTTGGGCTTAATTATGGAACTTGGGAAGCTGCTGTTATTTGCAAAGGGAACGGTACAATAGGCGAAACCTAGAGGCTAAATACCAATGATTTCAGTAGTGGCGGACTGACTCGTAGTAGTGATGAAGATCCTGTAATGGGATTGGAGCAAAGGGGTCAGCAGATTTAAATTATGTCCTGCCAACTTGTAAAAGGATGAGCTATTAACGCAATTTAGGTTTGAATAGCCGTATGAAGGGAGACTTTTACGTACGGTTCTGTGAGAGGCTTGGGTTGAAATACCAATGCCTACTCAACATAGGCGTTACAAGCAATTCCCCTCCGAAATATAAAGAGCAAATATGAGTTTTCAGAATTTCGATATCGACCTTGCATACAAGTTGGCGAACATCAAGATAACCAGCAATCAAGACGAACTGAGAGCCAATACTGTATTCAATCTATTGAATAAGTCGAATATGGATGTCCATCAATATAGCGTAAAAAAGTAACCTGTTTTAGGACAATCTTTCTCTCTTGAATTACATTGACAATCATTTCCCTTGACCCTTATCATACGTGCTTTTTTTGAGGCAAGAGCTTCTTTGGTTATGATACTAATTGGCTCCAAACCTCTAAAACTGAAGATTAAATTCTACCCCAAACATGGTGGGTTCTTCAATGAACTGAACTCTGGGTACCAAAGATTTATGCCCTAAATCAAAATTATAGCGCTTGCCTTTTAATAGATTCCTTCCATAAAATGAAAGTGTCATCCGATCATTGAAAACATAGCTAATAGAGGTGGCTAGGAATACATTGGTATTCATGGCTGATTCCTCTTCTATGCGTTCCAGCGCAGGCTGTATTTCTGTATAAGTATAAAAAGGATTTCCGGACTCCTCGTTCAATTCCTCAAAAATATGGGCTTGGTTTTTGACCATTTCTATTCCATCCTTTTTCCCCTGATAGTTCCAGAAAATTTGCATATCAGTATGCCATCTGAACTGTTTCCATTGCCAATTGACGAATAATTTGCTCGTATTATCTGCCCAATTATTCAGGTTGTCTCCATAATTTCCCAGGGAGAACACTTCATTGGTTTGGCCACTTCGGTATCCATAATGTCCATAACTGATGGATGTTCGCTCAACTCCTTCTTTCATCTGCCAGTCCAACATATGAATAAAGGCATGGTTAATCCCAATTTCAAACTTTTTTAATCGAGTGGTCAATTCTATTTCAACACCCATCACTTTCAGATCACCAATTACATGAGTTTGATACAAGTTCTGTCCAAACAATCGTTCCCAATCTATGATCTCCTGTTGGTTATAATACCCCGAAACACCCAGGTGAACTTGCTTTGAAGGTTGTGTGATAAATATCATCTCAATAGAATTCATCACCTCGGGAATGTTGTCAGAAGCATCATATTTGCTTTGTATCAATTGTTCCATGGTATTCATACGTAATGCCCGCTGTACTATTCCTTTCAAAACATTCCTTTCATTAATGCTCCATACCAAAGCCAGTCTGGGAGAAAAGAGTGGATCAGTTTCTGTATTGAAATCAAGTCTGCCAGAAAGAAGAAGGGACAAGGGGTTAGCTATACTCCAGTTGACTTCACCTATCAGTGAAGTTGTGAACATGCTAAAACCATTGCCGATAAAGATGGCTTCCTCTTCGGAAACATCATACTTTGAGCCTAAAGTATAGGCTTTTGAGTCTTCATCGCTGATAATATTTCTGTTATCACCCATACGTAAATCGGATACATTATCTCCCCACCCCTTATGAGCCTCATCAAAAGCCATTTCCAAACCAATGGCAGCATAGGAATTTCCTTTAAAACTATATTCCATAATAGATCTTAAATTAATTTCCGATTCAGCAAAATCAACCCATCGGTAGATGGTATGTTCTTTGTCCATCACAGCATTTAACAAAGAAGAGGAAGCCGTGGCATCAACGGTCAAAGGTGGCCTTTTGTAATATTGGTAGTCCTGAATATCAAAACTAAGCCGTGAATTGAGTTTCAAAGCATCTCCCAATTCCAATTCATTTTGAAGCACGGAAGTATAATGCATTACCTTGTTGGCTCTCCAGTTTTCCGGATTGCCAATAACGGCATCACCATTATTATCCAAGCCTGTTTGATAACCAATTTTTGGTTCAGAGACTGACTTGGAACCACCTGAATTTGTGAATCTATTCCAAAAAGTCCATTGTTTGTTGGCCACAGATAACTGAACTTTAAATTGAGGTATGTCTTGGTTATCAGCCATATAATCGATAGGTGGCACCTCACCGTATTCTGACCCAATGAAACCTGCATTATCGAGATCTGTAAATTTCATTGAAAAAGATTTTTCCGATTCTATTCCTTGCGTTGAAGTAACACTTCCATAGGCATAGACATCCCAATCATTGTGATTGTATCCATAGGAAAGTCCCAATTTTGAAGATTGATAAGGATAATTATAACCAATTACAGCTCTAAAACCCTGCTGATCGAAGGCAGTCTTAGTAATAATGTTGATAATACCACCTATGGCCCCAGGTCCGTAGGTAACACTACCAGGACCACGAATTATCTCTACCTTTTCAATGTCTCCCATGTCCCAGTTTTCTACCTCTGAAGCCATACCTTCGGTCGTTTTAAGGTTCATGTTTTTACCATTGACCAACAAGATGTATTTATTATTTTGCTTGGAGATTACTCCTCTCATTCCAAAAGTATAGTTATTGACATTGTTGAACCACATGGCACCTGGAACATATACTTCTATTAAATCTAACAAATTACGTGCATGCGTTGTTTGAATCTTATCCGAATCAATGATAGTGATACTTGCCGGGACTTTATTTAGATTGAGTTGAGACATAGACCCCATTGATGTCTTGATTTGTAAAAGTTCTTCCAAACTCATATCAAAGAGACCCGGCAGTTCAATTTCAACATTTTTCTGAGCTATCGAAGGAAAATAGCTAAACAGGCAAAAAATTATTCCATATAACCCAAGGGAAAGTTTCATTACGCAGGTGGTTTTTTGAATAGGTTGCACGCATAATATCGCAATTTCTCATCACAAAAACCCAATACTTGTGTGAAACGACCAAAAAAATGGCCTGTATTTTAACTGGTAAAACAGATTTAACGCATATATAAGAATAGCCTAGTTTAAGTACTAAAAATTACCATGAGCAAGCTGTTAGCTCCAATTATTATATTCTTATTCATCGTTCTAAATTTTAAGTTCTTGAGTTTTATTTTATTTTGATTCCTTCTTTATCATCAAATTTTCCGGTGATGCCCCATCCACCAAAATCTTCTGATACGGCGAATAATAAGGTGTTTTTTCCTTTTTTTAGATTGAGATATATTGCGTCAAATAAACCCACAGTTCCTAGATATCTATAGTCTCTGGTTCGAAACCGGTTGGTACCTCTGTATATAGCCTGACCATTGAGTATTGCAACTGCTCTGTCACTATATCCAAATTGAAATAGTTTCATTTGATCCTTGTCCGCATTGATCGTGATTTTTGCGAAAACAGTATTTCCTTCCGATCCATATCGTGTAGCGGCAAAGGATATATTTGCAACATTGTTTTCTTCGGTTTTTATGATCTCCTTCCATGACCTGTCGGCAATCAAAGCAGGTAGCTTGGCTATATCTTCGAGAAGTGTTTCTTCAAATTTGTCAGATATGCTCCATTCTTCAATGATGTTCTCGATTTTGCCTTGTTCGACAACTTTGAATTCTACTATTTCTTTTTCACTTTCATTGATTTTGATGTTAGCATAGTGCATAGGGTTGACAAAACTGGTGAACGCAACCCTACCGGCAGATGTAGGTGTCTTCAGGTGCCATGATAAGTTTGGTTTCTCTGAATAGTCAAAGTATACCTGAGCTTTCTTTTCATTGACCACTATTTTGACATGAGTCCAATTATCAAAATTATAGTCATAGGTAACAGAATATGCTGGGCCAGAGTAAAGCTGCCATCCAGTAATACCATTTACGATAGGGGCTACTTGAGTGGCATCAGGATTACCGGACTGATGAGGTCTGAGATAGAATGACTCATGCGTTCCATCTTCTTGTATTCTGAGATTTACACCTGGAAATGCACGTCTCTCCGTGAGGTAGATGTCATATTCGATTGTGCCATTGAGAAAATACATGTCTTTGAGTTTTATCTCTCCATTATGAATGTAAATTGCGTTTTGCCCTTCGTAGTTTTCAAGTATATGCCCTTGCGCATTGATTTCCCAGTGTGCAGTATCTATTGGGATAATATCCTGCGTCCAAGCTGATTCAACTGTTGATGTAAGAATGAGTAGTATAAATAATGAACTTTTCATGTTTTTAGTTTTTGATTGAAGTTCAAAGGTGAAAACCAATCGTTTCAATTCCAGAACAATCTGGTGCAATCGGGTTCAATATTGTGCAATGGCAATTAATTAGCGATAATTGTATTGTCGTATGAGTAGCAAAATAGATCAAAATAAAATAGAAGAATGCCTACTGATTATCCAGCATAAATTAGGGTGGGGGAGAACGGAAGATTGGCACAATGAAGTTTTTCAAGAGTTGAGCCAAAAAATAGAGGAAGAGACCCGTGTGCTTCTAAGTCCGACGACACTGAAGCGTGTCTGGGGACGATTAGATTATAAGAATTCACCAAGTATCAGTACGCTGAATGCACTTTCGCAATTTGCCGGATTTGCGAATTGGAGAGAATTCAAAGGGCAATCTAAAGTGGAAGTGAAAAACAAGAAGGGGAGAATGTCAGTTTCTGATCAAGGAATAATTATTACATCGGCTGCTTTATTGACTATTGTATTTATATCTTTTTTCTCATTGATAGGGACAAATCAAGGTGGTCCAAGTGTAGAAGATTTATCCAAGGTAGAGTTTTCGAGTCAGCCGCTTAGTGAGGGACTGCCAAACACAGTAGTTTTCGATTTGGATCTAGGAAACATCAAGTCTGATAGCCTTAAGATCCAACAGTATTGGGATCCATCTAAGACCATTGAGTTAAAATTAGGACAAAAACAGGCTACTGGTATCTATTATTTTCCAGGATACTTTAGGGCTAAATTATTAGTTGATAATCAAATCATCAGAGAACATGATTTGTACATCAAATCAGGAGGTTGGATGGGGATGTTAGAGTATGAACCAATACCTAAATACATCAAGTCGAATGAGATAGTGAATGAAAACTTATCATTTCCTCCTTCTGTAATAGAAGAACTTAAATCAAACGATGAACCATTGATTAGTTCATTTCATTACATAGAGGAGTTTGAAGGCTTATCGGGGGACAACTTCTCACTAGAAACTTCTATTCGAAATGTATATCGAGATAAATGGGCAGTTTGCCAGAATACATACATATTCATAATTGGAACCAAAGGTGCAATGATCATACCCTTTTCAATTGCAGGGTGCGTGTCTGATCTGGGTATCATGTTAAGTGATGTTTATATCAGTGGTAAAGAAAACGACTTGTCGTCACTGGCAGTTGATTTCAGTACTTTTCGAAAAATAAATATTGATGTAGTAAACAAAAACTTAAGCTTATCTATAGATGGGAAAGTTGTAAATACTGCTAGTTACAGCGAGAGTATTGGAGAGTTTGCAGGTATTCGATTTAAGTTTTTGGGAGCTGGAGAAGTCGAATATGTTAAAATTTTAGATCAAAATGGTCATACCTACCAACCCAAAAGTATTGGGAATTTGTAATGTTGGATTTGATTATCCACTCAGATTGAAAAAAATGGATTCCTTAAGCAGGAAACCTAAGATGACAAAGTAGGATTAAAATCAATCCTTTATGTAAAAGAGAATGCATCTATTTCGAATAGTACTTATCAGGAATATTGTAATGTATCTAAAGCAACGGCAACCAGAGATTTAACTGAGCTAGTTGACTAACATAAACTCTTAGAATGTACAGGTGAAGTAGGTGCTGGAACTGTTTACAATCTTATTGGCTCATAATTAGCTCACAATGGACTCAAGGAATGGATGAAGTAGATCCAAACACCAACATTAAAGTCATATACATTGCCAAGTCACTAGGCAAGCACACAAGCCAAAACTTGTCAAAGAGTATAACTGCCAAACGCACGTTGGCAAACAGAATTAATATACGATAATACATCAATCGCCACGACACCATACCTTGGCGTTTTTTCTTACCCTCAGCAATACCTTCAAAAATCACCTCCCTATATCCGGGTATATTTATCCTCCAATCTTTGATATGGACATATTCGAGGTATTTTACAACCTACATATCCAATAAACGAGTTAAAGCTTTTATAAAAACGGATAAGTAAACTTTACTACTACGTTGTGCAGCATATTGACCCGTCCTAAAATATGGCTACACACTAATTAGCAATATGTATAAAAATGATGTCGTAAATATTATTAATTTAGTAACCAACAATTCTAAATTCTATAAAAATGAAAAAGATGAATGGAGCACAAGCGTTTTTTAAGACACTTATAGACGGAGGGATCGACACCGTTTTCGGATGTCCAGGAACTTCTGAAATGCAAATTATTGAAGAGCTAGGACACACAGATTTACACTGCGTATTGGGGCTTCAGGAAAACATAGTAACGGGTATGGCTGATGGCTACGGTCGGATGGCGGACAAACCATCTTTGGCTCTTTTGCATGTAGGTAGTGGTATTTCCAACGGATTGGCACACATGCAAAATGCAAGCAAAGCATCCTCCCCCATGATCGTATTTGCGGGTGGAGTGTCAGCCGATCATGAATGGCACAATCCAGAACATCAAATGAAAGAACGCCCACATAAGATAGCTGCTGGGGCCGCAGACTGGGTACGTGAAGCGCTTACTTCCGATTTACTTGCAGATGCGGCAGCGCAAGCATTGCAAGCGGCTACACAAGGCCCCGGTAAAGTGGCCATGGTCTTTGGTCCAGCCCAAACCTTTTGGGAAGAAGCAACCATATTTACAGATCCATTACCTCCTGTACCAGGTCGTAGGGTATCAAAAATAACCATCGATGGAATAGCAGAAAGCCTGAAAGCGGGTAAAAAAACGGCCATATTATTGGGCAGTTATGGCCTTCGTAAAGATGCATTAGAAATGGCTGATCGAATTTCACAAGCTACAGGAGCTAGTTTATGGCATGACTATGTCGTGGGAAGATATTCGCGTGGTGCGGGTACTGTAAAACTAAATCAAATTCCATATGTAGTTGAGCAAGGGGTGGCTGCACTCGCTGAATTTGAGCAGATTGTATTGGTAGGGAGTCAGATTCCGGTGCCTACCTTTTCTTATAAAGGAAAACCCACTACCAAAGTACCTGAAGGCTGTGAGATTAAAACACTTGCCACCATAGATTGCGATATCATGGCGGCACTTACAGATTTGGCAAAAGCAGTAGACGCACCAGCCAAGGCTATCAATTTTTATGAGAGAGAAAAAGTAGAATTGCCATCAGGAGAATTGACACCGGCAAACATGGAAAAAACCTACACCATGCTCATGCCAGAAAACTCTATTGTGGTGGATGATTCGCAATTAGAAGGATTTGGATATGTAGAGTCTACAAAGGGTGCTGCACCTCACGATTACTTAATGAGTTGTACAGGTGGTGCTATAGGTAGTGGTGTCTCTATGGCAGCAGGAGCAGCAGTGGCTTGCCCCGATCGTCAAGTCATTTGTTTAGAGGGAGATTTCTCCTTTATGCTAGGACCTCAAGCCCTTTGGTCTATGGCCAATCAAAATACCAATGTTTGCATCATCAATTACAACAATGGTGGCTCTGCTTCTCTTGAAATGGAACTAGCGAGAGTTCGACCAGGAGATGCAAGTCAGCAGTCTCTGGATATGCTAAAAATTAGAAAACCTTATATCGATTACATACAACTGGCAGGTAGCATGGGAGTGACTGCTACACGTGCCACTACTGCCGAAGAGTTTCATGAGCAGTTTAAATCGGCCATGGATAAAAAGGGACCGCATTTAATTGATGCCCAAATTGTCAGTAATGTAGATGCAACTATTAAGTTGATTCGCGACAATTTGGTTTTGTAATAAACTTAGAACAGATACTGATGCTATATGGCATCAGTATCTTTAATTGATATTAAAACATTATTGATATGATAGAAATAGAGCAAGAACCTCATTATGTTGTCACATTCCGTCAACGGTTATTTGTACGGTATTTTATGGCCATTTTGATCGATCTGGTAGTGCTAAATTTATTTGTGGAGTACTGGAATAAAGTAGTTATTGATTCATTTACTATTTCTATGCTAGCAGCTATTTTATTACAAGTACTACTTAGAGGTACTATGCTGATCGAAGATCGAATTGGCAACTATTTCAAAAAGAATCCTGGGAAGGGAGCCATGGCCAAACGCGTGTTTTTGACTTGGCTAGTCTTATTTAGTTCAAAATTTGTAATTCTGGGTGCTATTGATTGGGTATTTGGTGATCGGGTTGACTTTGGAGGAATTATCACATTTTTTGTGGTCGTCTTTACCGTCTTAGGTATTGAATATGCCATTACCAGATTAGTCTATGCAGGTTGGATGAGGTCTCAACTGAAAGCAGATCAACCCAATTCAAAATAATTTTCCAATAAAAAACTATGAACAATAAAATGAATGGCGCTCAAGCATTTTTTAAAACTCGGGTAGAATGAGGAATTGATACCATATTCTGTACGCCAAGTAGTAGACGAAAGGGGCTACTCAGATTTAAAATGTATCATGGCTTTGCATGAGAACATCGTTACTGGGAATGATAAAACGCTGCACAACATTACCTATCTCTCCATGGTGATTGCTACTAGAGTTGAGTGCGGCGGTTTTTATCAGCACCGGAAAATCTTCAATTTTCCTCACATGGTTGAAAAAAGGTAGTGATGAAAATCGAAGATTTTCCTAATTTGT
>JAOPTS010000055.1:72030-98447 GCA_051531955.1 Reichenbachiella sp. | reverse complement strand
TATTTTGAGATGGATTTTTTATTGTCCGCGGCAGGAGACGCTCGTGTCAGCAACTCTTATAACCCTCGTATTCGTCACTTCTATTTCAATTATGGCAATTGGACCTTTGGTCAGACTTGGTCTACGTTCATGGTGGTGATTATTCCTGATGATTTGGATTTTGCTGGAGCAGCAGAAGGGATCGTCTTTAATAGACAACCACAAGTGAGGTATACAGCGGGCAACTGGCAGTTTTCATTAGAACTGCCCGAAACTACCATTACACCCAATGGAGGAGGAACTTTTGTAACCAGTTCAGGTGGCCTCCCCGATGCTGTAATACGGAGAAATTTTACTGGAGATTGGGGCCATGCAGGATTGTCAGCGATCGCTCGTAACTTGAGGTACTATGACCCTGTTGGTGACAGAAGAACAGCAATGGGCTTTGGAGTGACTGGTGGAGCAAAAATCAAGGTAGGAGCTAGAGATGATATCAGAGTGTCTGCCACCTACGGCAATGGTCTGGGTAGGTACTTGGCATTGGCCTTTTTGAATAGCGCTGTAATCAATGATAATGGAGACTTAGAGACCATCAATTCCCTGAATGGCTTTGTTTCTTATTTGCATTATTGGAATGATAATTGGAAATCAAGTGTCAATTATTCATTTATGGAAGCACAGAATCCTGTTGAATTTACAGGAGTAGGCGCAAATAAAACCGCATGGAGTGCTTCTGCCAACCTGATCTACAGTCCGGTACCCCAATTATACTTTGGAGGTGAGCTGATGTATGGTTATCGTGGCTTGGAAGACGAAATTGGAGATGGCTTTTATAGACTTCAATTTTCTGCGAGATATCTATTCAAGTATTCAACCAAATGATCGTAACTAACAACTAAAATCACGCAATGCCTACATGAATTGATTGAGGTCCGTATTCTCAAGATAATGCAAGAAGATTCTGACCATCATCACTATCCATTTCAAAGATTCTTGTTAGAGATTCATTTGATAAAATCCTCTTATCTATTTTTTTTTGGCAAGCTATTTGTAAACTCACTATTATAACATTTTGAATAGTGATTTAACCAAAAACAATAGATATGAAAAAGACAATGAACATCCTTCTCGCACTTATGATATTCAGTATGTCAACGGTATTTGCAAAAGAAATCAATAAAGAAGAAGCGATCAAGGGAGCAGAAAAAACCGAGGGTGAGTTCAAAGATAAGAATGCTACTTTAAGAAGAGATTTTGATTATGCATATGGTTATGTAATATTCGAGACAGTAGGTAAAGGAGCACATTTAATTGGTTTTGCAGGTGGCAAAGGCGTGGTATATGAGCAAGGAGAGCAAATAGGTTTCGCCAAAATGAAGCAAGTAACATTTGGAGCAACAGTAGGTGGCCAGGCATATAGCCAAGTCATATTTTTTGAAGATGAAGCAGCAATGAATCGTTTCAAAGAAAACAAATTAGAAGCATCCGCTCAGGTGTCTGCAGTTGCCGCGACAGCAGGTACAGGAATAACAGTCCCGTATAAAGATGGTGTCAAGATTTACACGAATATCAAAGGAGGTTTGATGGCCGAAGCATCTGCTGGAGGTCAAAAAATAAAGTATAAAAGCAACGAATAATAATAATAATAATAATAATAATAATAATAAGGTCGAAAAAAGGATTAAGCTCCTGTGAAAATGAATTCACAGGAGCTTTTTTATGCACTTAATCTAACGGTGAGCTCACATTTTAATAAATAGGTGCCTTTTTGATTGAGGGATATAGGAGTATATATTACATTTACGAATTATTTGGATTAGTATAATTCTAATATGTCAATACCATTTCACACCGCATCAATTGAAAAAGTGAATTGTCATTACTCAATCATTTAATTATGAAAAAACTTAACCTACTGCTATTAATTTCTATTCTGTCTTTCTCACTTTTTGCTCAAAATGTAGATAGCACTCAAATTGGCAAAGAGTACCCCCACCTCCTACCCATCTTAGGGAAAAAAGCATATGCCAAAGGGTATAAGCTTCAAAAACCCCTTGGAATGAGTGTAGGTACTATATTCAACAAACAAGGATTGATATTGGAGGATTTCGAAATGGCAATAGCGGACCCCGGAACCCCTACTTCCGACATTGATTATATCAATTTGAATGGAACACTTGATTTTGGTCCCTCCGAAGGGCGTATCAACACTTTGAACTTTCGAGCAGATGCATGGGTGTTTCCATTTTTATCAGTGGGTGCTTATTATGGTAAAATTTGGGGAGAGCAAACCATTAGCTTTAGTTTCATGGGTAGTGATTTCTTTGAAAGTACGACTGACATAGTGGGGCAATATTATGGGTTAAATCTCCTCGGACTGGTTCCGTTAGGCCCTGTTGTTTTGATGGCGGATTATTCTTGGTCATGGACTACCAACGAAAATTTGGATGAACCGGTACTTGTAAAGGTGAGTGGCATGAGAGTTGTCCGACGAATCATGACTAAAAAAGAGGGTAGATTCTTTGCTGTTTGGGGGGGGGCTCAGTTTCAGAACCTCGACAATAGAACTTCAGGAAACATTGCACTAGATGAGGCTTTAGGGATATCAGAGGAAGACAAAGACGCCTATGATGACCATTGGATCAATGTACAAAACGATGAAGTAGTGATTAGAGAAGACGTCCTAGGCAGACCTGTTTATTGGAGTGATTTGACCCAGACAGAACAAGATATAAGACAAAACACTCACGATCTAGTAAGAGGTATCGCTGATGATGACGTTTACTATAAGTTTGACAAACGACTGGAATATAAATGGAATATGCTCTTAGGTGTCAATTATCAGCATAGTGACAAATTACAAATCAGAACAGAGTATGGTTTTTTGAAATCTAAGCAGCAATTGATGTTTATGGTTTCTTATCGGTTCGGGTTCTAGTATCAATTTGGACTTTCCTGAAATTAACTGAGTAAGGTATTACTCGCTGATTTTAGAACTGTTACCTTGTACACAAATCGGGGGAGACACGACATGAAAATGAACGGTAAATCGAAGCGCTAAATTCAGCATGAATTATGTTCAGTATTTTAATAAAAAAATAAAACACTTCTTTGGCAATAATGTTAAATGATGTTAATTTGTTAAAGAAAGTATTGTGCATGCATACTTTAAATATCCAATTTAAATTTATAATTATGAAGAGAGTAATTTTACTAATGTTATTCGTTTGTCTAGGCGTTGTAGGTGCTCAAGCACAGTCAGCAAATGAAATAGGAATTAGATTTGGCGATGCGGCTGGAAACAACATTGCAGTTGATGGATTAATAGGTATTGGAGAATTTAGTAGAATTCATGCTGACGTTTCTTTTGGAAGCGGTGTTGGTATCGATTTATTATGGGACTTTTTATACAAACCAGTAAGTGACACACCTTTTGATTGGTATGTAGGTGCAGGTCCTTCTCTTTTCATTGGTGACCCTTTCTTATTAGGAGTTAGTGGTGAAGTTGGAATGGAATACACTTTTGACTTTCCTATGTCATTAAGTTTCGATTACCGTCCTACATTTTGGATCATTGAAGACACTAAATTTGGAAACGGATTTGGTTTCAATGTGAGATACGTATTTGGCGAATAAAAATAATTATATAAAACCCTGGCTATTCAGTCAGGGTTTTTTTTGTATCAATACCTTCCTATTACACGAAATATTGTTGAATTATGATTCGTATTGTACTTCTTTTCTCAATTTTATACTGTTTACATCTGGTAGATGTTCAGGGTCAAGGGGTATTTTCGGAAGAGTCTAAGACCTATAGGAAAGAGAAGAAAGCCAAAAAAGTAGCAGAAGGAAGGTTGTTGGTTATGCCTTTGGCCGGGCCAGCGTATACCCCTGAGTTGGGATTCACAGTGGCAGGAGGAATCATGACTTCTTTCAAAACCAATCGCCAGGATAGTTTGATCCAACGATCATCCGCTCCTATCATGTTGGGTGTCAGTAGTACAGGTGCATATTTCATCGGGACCAAGCTTACCTCATTTTGGTTCCAAGACAAGTTGAGAATATATGGGGATTTCAACTTCAAAGACATGCCCGACAACTATTGGGGTGTCGGTTATAACGCTGGTTACAGCACAGAGAAGTCAGATAGTACCACGGCATACGATAGGACCTGGTGGCAGATATTCCCCAAATTTTTGTACCAGTTTAAAGAGAATTACTTCGGAGGATTAATAGTTGATTACAATTATACGGACGGCCATGCCCCAAGCGAAGGAGTAGCAAGCGACCCTACTTACCAAAAATACAAAGACAGACCCCTGAACAGTGGTTTGGGAATCATCTTTCAATATGACAGCCGAGACGTTCCTGTCAACGCTTGGTCAGGGATGTTTATCGAATTGTCCTCTACTCTCTATACAACAGGTTTGGGAGGAGATAATGATTACGCCATTTATAATGCCGATATCCGAAAATACTGGACGCTAAATGAGAAGGATGGAAGAACTCTAGCACTCCAAGGACGCGCAAGGTTTGGGCTCGGTGATGTTCCTTATGGTGAGATGTCTCAACTGGGAACACCTTTTGATTTGAGGGGTTATACTTGGGGTAGATACCGAAACAACACCATGATGTACGGTATAGCAGAGTATCGACACATGTTTTACAAGAGTTCTGGTGAAATCACCAAGCATGGGGTCATCGCATGGACAGGAGTTGGTTCGATGGGAACTGACATCACCGAATTGGAAAAGATGTTACCAAGTGTTGGGTTGGGCTATCGGCTAGAGGTCCAACCTCGAATGAATTTAAGACTTGATTTTGGTTTTGGTAGGGAAACTTACGGATTCTACTTTAACTTTAATGAGGCATTTTAATAATCTAATAATTATCAGCATATGTTAAGAGTAATCATTTTATCCCTTCTGTATTTAGGATCTGCGAACATGTACGTAGATGCGGAGTTTGAAAAGGCAACTAAAAAAGTGGTCAAAGACAAAGCTCAAATGAAGAAGATATTAAAAGCGGCGGCTAAATTTGAAAAAGAGCAAAAAGCCTTTAATAAGAAAATAGAGAAGCAGGTTGGGAATTTCCAAGACATGTATGATGAAGACCTGGTTTCCAAAGAAGGGTTAGAAGAGTATTTTGAAAATGTTAAATTCATCTATTCAGAATACTATAAAGAAGGAATAGACGATCAATTGGCTATCAAAGCACTTTTTAGTGATCGAGAATGGAACGAGCTGGTTAAGATCTATCAGACCAACCATGGGATGATTTTAGACGCTAGAGAAAAGCGAAATCAATTGTTAGTTGATGAGATCAATAAGGTGAAAAAATCGATGATCGCAAGTATAGATGATAGTAAGAGACAAGAGATAGTGGTCGCCAGTCTAGATACTGCCATCGTCGTGTTTCATGATTTTTACAAAGCCTCAAATAAGATCAATTTCATTGACAACCCTATACTAAGTTCTAGAGTAAGTACGACTACTGATGTCAAAGCGGTCTACGCTGACTGGGATAAAGATAGAGCCATCTTCTATGATCGATTATCAGTAGTCATCAGCGACATGTCCAAAAATGTTCACGAAGGAGAATGGGATGGTGTTCTAGAAGCGTTGGCTTCTGAATTCTAAATAAATAATCCCCGCAGCAAGCTGACGGTGTATTAACTTTTGAATCGGCTAATTATTTCGATCCAAGGATCGAGGAATTAACCCAATAGGCTATCGCCCTGCGATTAAAGCATAAGCCTTTGACTTTCCTTTTTACTTCCACAAAATTTAATAGCACCAAAGAATTATTTGGTGCTATTTTTTTCAATATTTTTCACATGCAATTCTCCACCCATTGAAATCGTTTCAATCTATCAAGAATAGCTATTGTATGAAGTATTTGGCACAAAGCTAGGTTTTGCTTTGTCTATTGCATCAAGGTAGCTTAGCTACCAAAAACTCAGGTAACATACTCAAGATATGATAGATGATCTTCCATTTAAACCCTGGTACGATCACAAGTGAGCTTCCTGCTTCTACGACAGCAGTTGCAACAAAGGATGGTTCCAACATTAGTGATTCTTCTAAGTCCAAACCTTCGGTCATTTTGCTACGGATATACCCTGCTACGATCACATTGACCTTCACATTACGGTCAGATAAGTGCTGTCTCATTCCAGCCAAATACTGTGTAAAAGCTGATTTGGTGCTTCCATAAATAAAATTACTTTTCCTTCCTCTTACTCCTGACAAAGAAGACAGTCCTACGATACGCTCTAGACTAGTGTGCGCTTCATCAGATACGATGATATTGATGATTGACACTGCACCAGCATAGTGCACATTCATCATCTGGTAACTACCCTTCCAATCTTTGATTGCATCCAGATTATCCACCAAGAACCCAGCGGCATACAGGACGATATTCGGTTTGGCAGAAAGACCATCATAGAAGCTCTGGTGACTATCAAAATCCACCGCATCAAAAAACAACACTTCAACTGCCCCTGCTTTGATCCCTTGATCAGCAACAAACTGAGCGATTTGATCAGTACTTCTAGAAGCCGCTAAGACCTTATATCCCTTGGCTACATATTGGAGAATAGTTTGCTTGGCCACATCAGAATTAGCCCCTAAGATTAAAACAGTTTTAGACATATGGTTTGAATGTATTTTGAAGGCCAAAACTACAATTATTTTCTTTTAAAACTCTTCTTTCAGCGTTCTTCGAAAGCAGTATTTCTTTATTCTAATACCTCATCACATGTTCACGAATGGTCTGTAACAATAACTTGTGCTACCAGACATCTATAAATACCCCCATTGAGAATCACTTGGCTAGGCACGATACTCTTAGGTATTTCAGCAACTCTTTTGCTCTACACCCATAGATACCCAAATGAATATCGGACAATACGTGGATGTCCACTTTTCGTTTCTCTTCTTTGAATTCCGTTATGCTAGTTGGTCTTGAACGGGGGCTTCAGAGTACCTACAAAATTCGCAGCAAAAAGGGGACAATATCGAATTGGAACCAAACTGGTTTAAGGAATAATCCTTGCTCGTCTTTTTACAAATTTGGATCGGAGATGTTACTCGACAATTTTTAGGGAATTACATTTGCATTAAACTTAGGCACCTATGTTAGGTAATCACTAAGAAACATAAGCCAATCAACCATGCAATATTTTAGTACATAATACCTGCTTAACAATTTGACAAAATGGACACTCCTGCGCTAATCATTGACTATCTCAGATCTATCGCTAACCCTGATATAAAAACATTTAAGAAGGCCAAATACAATATTGACATACCCCATTCATTAGGGATTTATCATAGTGACTTAAAGGAACTAATCAAGCAAATAAACAAAAGCGACGAACTCGCACTTGCCCTTTTTGATAGTGGTATATATGAAGCACAAATTTTATGCTCAAAAATATTTAGCCCTAAGAATGTCACACCCCAACTTATGGAGAAGTGGGTCGCATCATTTTCCACATGGGAAATCTGTGACAGCTACTGTATGAGCTTTCTAGGTCAAACTGATTTTGCATATGACAAAGTATTTGAATGGGTTGATCAGGAAGGTGAGTTCAGAAGGCGTGCTGGGTTTGTCCTGATGGTGGGCTATCATTTTGGACATAAACAAGCTCTAAATACAGACTTTGAGAAATTCATTCCCTTAATTGAGCAATACGCTTTTGATGACCGAAATTTTGTCAAGAAAGCAGTCAATTGGGCACTCAGAACAATTGGAAAACGCAACCCCGACTTGACCAGACTAGCTGTAGCTACTTGTGAAAATCTATTAACACAAAATCATAAGTCAGCACATTGGATTGCCAAAGATGCACTGCGAGAATTTTCTAAAGAGGGATTCAAAACACAACGATACCCTAGAGAAACCTACGGCTAACTCAATTGTATACTACCTCTACCCTTCTGTTTTTGGCATGAGAAACTTCGCTATCATCCTCATGGAGTAATTTGGTTTCTCCATGACCTTCAACAATTATATTTTCGTCGCTAACACCCAGTTCAATCAAATAGTCCGCTACATTTTGCGCTCTACGATGAGAAAGCCTTTTGTTATAAGCCTGACCACCTCTAGTATCAGTGTGCCCGTTAACTGCTACAGTAAAGTCACTTTCTTTCAATATGTCATTGTAAAGTTCTTTCAGCTCTTCTCTACCTGAGATACCCGGGTCATCGCTCTTGTAGTCAAAGTAAGTAAACACTTCACCTGGCTCTTCAGGAGGCAGATTAGCTATTCTTATTTGTTCATAGTGATTGTTCAAGCTATCCGCCCAATGATCAACTTCGTCATGATTAACAGATGCGAAATTAGGATCATTCTTATAACTATTTTTCATCTCAACATGTACCAACTTTTGATCCTCTGGTGAAAGCTCATCACTACCTTTTGGGATGATAAAGTTATGTGCAACATTGTCTTCGTCTCTAAAAAACACATCTACGTAATAAGCTTCCTCATGCAGTTTGTTACCGTCTTCAAGAAAAATCAGGTTCATATCTTTGTTTACTGGTACAAACAATTCATAATTACCGGCACTATCAGCATGACTACTGATATACATTGAATCGTAGGTCAAATCTATCTGAGCATACGGAATGGGTTCATTGGTCTCTTTATCCAACACTACCCCCTTAATTTTTACAGTATTGAATAACAATACTCTATACAAATCTAGAGAACCATGCCCTCCTACTCTTGTAGAACTCAAGAACCCTATTTGGCCATAAGTTGAATAATAAATATCTTCTGAAACTGTATTGATAGGGTAATCCAAATTCACTGGTGTTGTCCATTCCTTTCTAAAGGAATCATAAGTAGAACTAAAAACATCATATCCACCTAAAGACCCATGTCCCCTAGAACTAAAATACAAGGTACCATCAGTAGACATAAATGGAGCATCTTCATCAAATTCTGTATTCAATTCAGTTATTGCCCTAGGCTCTCCCCATGTGCCGTCACTTAATTTATTCGAGGCATACAAGTCCAAATTGTGTCCCAAAGAATGGTAGTCCGATGCAAAAATAATATATGATTCATCGTCAGAGATAAAGCAATGCGACTCTATTCCATCATCAAATTGATGTAATTTCAATTGACCATCCTCTTCCCAAACACTATCTTCTAGATGAGATTGAAACAACTTACCATCATGAAAAGTGATTAACTTTTTTCCTCCGTCATATACTTGTACTGTAGCATCGTGTCTCTTTTCGTGACCAGAATGAAATTCAAAAGGGTCTGCTACATGCCAATTATTAAGACTGTCTATAGAAGTATCGTGAATCATTTCAAAAGCCATTCCATCATGAGCCGTATATTCACTTGAATCATTTCTCGACGTAAAAAGCAATTCATTAAACCCATCATACATTACTGCAGCATACTCTCTGTATTGTGTATTGACCTCTGGACCAAAATTCTGGACCACATAGCCTTTTGGATCACTATAATGTTTTCTTGCATAATCAATTCGATCATGCATACCCTTCACATCAAAAGATGCTGTGTCTTTAACTAATTGTAATTCACGATAAGCATCGTCAAATTCTTCCAAATAATAATGTGCAATGGCCAATAAGAAATCTAAGTCTTCATTTCTATGTTTAGAAAGTGAAAGTACGTCCTTGGCGGCATGAGGTTCATGTAGCTCTAAATGGATCTGAGCTTGATAAGCGATTAAATCATTGCCCTTATAACCAGAATCTAATAAAATTTGAAACTGGCCTTCCGCCTCAACATAATTACCGTTATTAAATAAGCGTTCCCCCTTTTTGAAAGCCTTATGTGAAGAAGCTCTATCTATCGTTGTTTGGGCGATAGCAGGAGAAATTATTAGTATTAGAAACGCTAATATTATAAGCTTAGGTAACTGCTTCATATAGGTGTACAGGTGAATTAACAATTCGAATCAGTCCCCAATTTAATCGCAATAAATGAATCCTAAAACATTTATTGACAAATAGTAAGAATGAATTGCACTATACCTATTGATTCCAGTAAAAATCACCCCTAATCGACTGCACTTTTTAAATAGCTCCCCTGCTTTTAAAAAAGCGTGCAATCACATAGGCGACAAGACCTGTCACTAGTCCCAACCCCAAGGACAAAACCGTTGACCCAACTAAATATTGAATCAACTGCTGGTAGATAGATTCTAAAGTCAAATTAGTAAAATCTGAAAATTGCACAGGCTCTGACACAAATGGCACCCCACACAAAAAACTAAAAAAGATAATGAGCGGCACCATAGGGGGAATGCTGATATTACTGCAAAACAATACCACAAAGCGATTGAGACCAAAATAACTGGCAATCGCAAAAGCAATCAACATTTGAAATCCCCAAACAGGGAACACGCCAAAAAAGAAACCCAAACCTACTGCGAAAGCGAGCTTAGCTGGCTCATCACTATTCTTCTTAAACTCAACTTTTAGTCTTCCCCAAGTCTCTTTGAGAGAGAAGTTCCAAACAATTAATCTTGGCAAGTAAAACAATAAGGCCAAAGTCACCAAGACCGTATTGAGTATGCTGATTCTTGTAAAATCTTTAAAAGGGCGAAAGTGTGTGATCCTATCATCCTCATACAACACGCTGATAGGATGTGGAAAGAACTTAACATTGGACCAGGCCAGTCTAACGATTACCTCTATCTCAAATTCAAACTTTTTTGTGAACCACTTTTTCCCTTTCATGGGTGCCAATGGATAGGCTCTGAAGCCAGTCTGTGTATCTGGTAGCTTAATTCCCGTCTCCACCATAAACCAGAAATTTGAGAACTTGTTCCCAAAACTACTTTTAGTCGGAACACCTTCTTGCTCCATATTACGAGACCCCATAACCATACATCCAGGATGTTCATTTATCAAATCGAACATCCCCGCCATATCATCTGGATCATGCTGCCCATCACTATCAATCGTTACAGCATAGTCATACCCCAAGTCTATGGCTTTAGCAAATCCGTTTCTTAGCGCCACACCTTTACCTTGATTCCCATCATGGTTTATGATGGTCAAGTCTGGGTAGTTAGCCAATATATTAGTTGTACCATCTGTTGCGCCATCGTTGATCACAATGACATCATGACCCAATTCAATAAGCTTTTGCAACACAGGCTCAATCTTCTCCGCATTATTGTAGGTGGGCATAAGTACACAATGCCTGACTTTTAATTGATGAGTAGACATACTAAGCCAATTGAAACACTGCTTGTTCTTTGAAAAAGATATCTTCTGCCACGCTCAAGCTTGCCTTCACTTTAAAATCTTCCTCCACCTTAGTAACAGAAAACTGTAATACCAAAGAAGAGATCACGTCAGGCTCCACCATTTTCAGAAACTTAATATTATGGGCAGACTTGAGCCTTAGATCTTTCTCAGTGACATAAGAAACTGCACGTCGGATAATCTCCGCCATGATCACGCCTGGCAAAATAGAGCGCTCTGGAAAATGTCCTTCAAAAATATTATGTTCTGGATTTAGATCTAAGGCAACTCTGTAGTCTTTCTCTTCCGCTACAAACTCTCCAAATATCACCAAATCATCAAAGCTATCTTTATTCATTCTCTTTAGTCAAATAAGGTTGAATTGGTCAAAGTATTAATCTCTTGATCAGTAAAAGTCATCGTACGGATATCCTCTTCTGACTCGAAAAATTTCAACTCTTTTAGATACAAAGTTTGTTCATCAAACTCCATTTCCACTCTTTCAAATATTTTTTTCAAGGCCTTCTTTTGGGGTAGCATCACAACTTTGACTGTCCCGTTTATAAAAGTGACCTCATTTTTAAAATCATCCCCCACAAATACAGAACCATCAATCGTCCCCATGATAAATTTCTTAAACCCGACTAACTGCGGACTGTTTGCAGGCATACTTTTCTTTTGCTTACCATCAAAGCTATAAGCTGCTACTGGCGTGATCACAAATGCATAAGCTTCCGGGCTGGTTTGATCCCATTTTAAAGATCCAGGTTTTTTGAAGTAGAACTTACCAGAAGATTTCAACACCTCATCTAAAAATGAAAAGGATTGTACTTGGCTAAAGTCACTTTCCAAAGACTGCAACGAGGCATTTTTAGTAGACAACAAAGACACAAAACGTGCTAACTCATTCTCTTGAGCAACTCCTATCAATGGGAGCAACATTAATATTATTAGAACTAATCTCATATATTTTTCGGTAACCCAATTTCCATGCCTTTTTCCTGAATCCCTTCAATGAGTTCACCTAAGACATCAGCAGTTAATTCAACACGGTCGTGCAGCAAAACTATATCGCCCTGACCCACTTCTCCTAATACCTTATTTAGAATCTCCTCTTTATCCTTGGCAATCGTATCAAATGATCTGACCGACCACCCAATAGTTGTGAGATTATTAAATTTTATTACCCTAGCTATATTTGGGTTGGTTACACCAAATGGTGGACGAAAAAGCTTTTCATCCTTTCCCGTAAAATCACTTAATAGCTGCTGGGGCTTCATAATTTCACCTTTCAACTTCTTCCCTACCGCGAATCCAAAGGATATTTCATGCGAGAACGAATGACCTCCAATGGCATGCCCCTCTTTAATTATTCTTTCTACAAGCTCAGGATACGCCTTGATATTCTGACCAATTAAAAAAAACATGGCCTTCACATTCTTCTCTTTTAGTACATCCAAGACTCTTGGTGTTTGCTCCGGGTGAGGACCATCATCAAAAGTCAACAGCACCTCTTCAGCAGGGAGTTGATGAATCGCCGAAACAAAGAAATTGGAACGGATTGACATAGACATCCCCATGACCAAACCAATGAAAGCAAATGTCACTCCCCAAAATAGGTAAGCGTATTCGGTCAATAAAAAGAAATAAATAGCCATGAAAATAGCGAATGCTATAATCGACCAATGAAACTTAGACACGTTTCAATAAAGTTATACCTGTAAATTCGTTATCGTCAAAATTGATAACCACTGAAAACTTTTCTTCTGGATTATCTATCAAATAGTCATGAGCCAAATGAAAACCAAAAGCTGAACTACTCCAATATCGCCCTACAAAATCTGTATAACTAACATACTCCATAGAGATACTCTTTGCGTCACAAAGCCCATAGCCAATAAATGACTTTCCTAATTCATCTAATGTAGTACCTGCCTTAGTCAGTACTTTTGTCAATTGATTCTCCCAATTGACTGTATCCACAATATCTATAGAAACAACTTCTATACCTTCCTTAGTAGATGGATCTAACATGAAAAATGAAGCTCCTTGTGACAGTTGAGTCGCAACTTTTTCCTCAAGACCAAGGTTAACAGCCAACTCATCAATTAGAGTGATCTTTTCATCCACCCCACCTACTAACACGTTCCTCTTTCCTTCTATAACATTCAACATCCCATCGATCATTGAGTGCTCAAAAGATAAGCCTCTTTGAACATGGGTCATGTTATAATTCTTACACTTGAGCATCAAAGCAATCTGACCAGATATTGAATTGTGACCTGATTGGATAAATGATATAGGAGGAATCAATGAATCAGGACCTGATGTGATAGACACATTCAAATACTTAAGTGTGTCTTCCAAACACCCTAATCCCGTCCCCACAACAATAGCTCCCAAATCCTCTTGACCAGTTTGCTTGATACAATCCATAGCCGTAGCAATACCCATTTTGGTCATCTTCGAGGCTCTTCGTAAAGAAGCTGGTGGCAAGTATTCTTTATAATTAGGTTGAATCAATTCATCTGATTCAAACTTATCGTTCAGTAACTCATGCACTTTAGATGTTTTAAATGTATCCAAAGTAGTAATAGAAGATGCTGCCTTGATAGATACGCCTGTCATGCCTTAGAAAATATAAGTGAGGTACTATTACCACCAAAGCCAAATGAATTGGACATCACATGGTTGATGGTTTTGTTAAATTCTTTTAGCACAGGCGCTCGTTCGCTTTGTGCCATTTGATTCTTCCAATTGATATTAGGAAAAACAATAGATTCAGTCATTGACAGAATAGAAAAAACTGCCTCTATACCACCAGCGGCGGCCAACGTATGTCCTGTAAATCCTTTGGTAGAGCTAAAATCCAACGTACTACCTTCAAAAACACCATCAATCGCTGCTATCTCAGAATTATCATTATTCTTAGTTGCAGTACCGTGCGCATTGAGGTAATCAATATCACCAATTGATAACTTGGCAACCTCCAACGCCTCATACATTGCTTTCTTAGCTCCAATACCATCAGGAGATGTCCCTGTTTGGTGAAAGGAATCGTTGGCATTAGCCCAACCCGTTACTCTCGCTAATGGCTTGCTACCCGTCTCTTCTAGACTCTTTGCATTTTCCAACAAAATATAGCCCGCACCTTCACCAAGGTTAAGCCCAACTCTTTCTTCATCAAATGGTCGACAAAATTCAGTATCATAGATCATCAGAGAAGTAAAACCATTGATCGTGAAATCTGTCAATGCATCTGTACCTCCTACTAATACGCGATCAATCATTCCTGCTTGTATCATCCTACTACCTAGCATGACTGCATTGGCGGCAGACGAACAGGCTGTCGATATTGTATTGGTATACCCTTTTAACCCTAGAAAATTCCTTATCGCAACATTGACCGTACCTAGGTCATGCGTCAAAAGGTTGTTTATGTTTTCGCTACTGTCATTATTGATTTTATCGATAAAATAATCTTCACTGAGGTCCATACCACCAGTAGTAGATCCATTGATAAAACCTGTATCTGGAAGTGCCTCTGCTGGTAAAAGCGATATGGCTTCTTGAGCAGCCACCATTCCTAACAGTGCAGTTCGTGGCATTTTTGTTCCCAATGAAATCCCCAGTTTCTCTTTTAATTGAGTATTGGACAACTTCAACTTCCCTTGGTATTTTATTTTCCCATTAGAAAACTCATAGGGAGCTATGCCAGTCTTTCCACTCTTCAGCGCTTGCAGTTGACGCTCTACCCCACATCCCATTGCTGAGACAACACCAAGACCAGAAACAAAAACATCCATTTACTTATTCTTTTCTATATAAGCTGCCAAAGTATCAATTGAATGAAACACTTCTCTTGCCGCCTCTGGATTTTCGATTTTGATACCGTAATGGTTATCCAAAATCACAATAATTTCTAATGCGTCAATAGAGTCCAGTCCTAATCCCTCTCCAAATAACGATTCGTCATTTGCGATATCAGCAGGGCTCATATCTTCCAAGTTTAGTTGTTCAATCAACTTTGCTTTTAATTCTTCTTTTAATTCCATTTCTCTATATATCTATTCCTTGCCCGATATAAAATACAAGTCGAGCATAAAATCTTGTTCAAACAATTCTACCCATCCGCCTACTACAGCTTTTGCTTTCTTCGATTCAAAATACACCTCATTGGTTTTCTCCCAATTTGGATAATCAAATTGATCCGCCAAAATAAATAAGTTCTCACCAAACCAACGATTTCTTATGGCGATTTCTCCCATGACAATATTGGGTAATGTATACACAAATATCGCTGGGCTACTTGGTTGTTTGGCATTGATCTTTCCTTGATGTTTGGCATCTGTCTCCAAACTACTAGAAGTATTTTGAAAATGCACGGCTATCTCATCATCTTGATAGTCCTCAAAATTCATCTCCGTTTTCATCAACTCTATCCCTAAGAAACCAAGCTTACACAGGTTATCCATTTTAAATACTTTAGGATAATCTAGCGCTAAATGCTTATAAATCGATTTCAATTTAGCAGATGCATCGCCTTCAAACCCCGATACCTGAATCGCTTGATCATTGACCCAAACTCCATCGGCATTAATCACGATATGACTTTTAACCTCACTCATCTATCTTTCTAAAAATCAAAGCTCCGTTACATCCTCCAAAACCAGAAGCAGTTTTCAAAACTGTCTGGATTGGCATTTCTTTATTTTCTAATTGAATATTCAATTGCTCAGTAGTCCCTGGTTCTGAACACCCCAAGGTTTTTAACATCACGTTTTGGCGAGCACTCTGCATGAACATTGAAACTTCCAAAACCCCTGCTGCTCCTAACGTATGCCCAAAATACCCTTTCAAACTATTCAAAGGTTTATCTCCCAATCCACACCTGTTAAAAGCTATCGATTCCATATCATCATTGTACCGAGTGGCTGTACCATGCCCAGACACCACATCAATATCCTCCGCTTTCACTCCTGTAAATTCCAGGCATTTTTGAATCGCTCTATATAGACCTTCTCCATTCCGTGAAGGCCCAGAGATATGATTGGCATCATTAGATGATGCTCCTCCTAACAATTCCATTGGCACTTGCTCATAACAATTTCGATTATTGCTAATCAATACACTTGCACAAACTTCGCCCAAAGACAACCCTTTTCTATTGCTATCAAATGGCTGACAAGCTGTATCACTTAATGCGAAAAATGAGTCAAATCCTTTTAAAGTAAACTCTGAGAATAAATCAGCACCCACAACAACTACATGATCATATTGTTTGGACTGAATCATATCATGCCCCAAAACAATGGCTGAAATCCCTGAAATACATGCGTTGGATACGATCGTCCAATCCATTTCAAATGACAATTGACTCACTACTCTTTTCGCCAAGTAGGAAGGCTTAGCCTTTTCAATATCCAATGATTGAAGATGATCAATATCTCCTTTGGTAGTAGACAGTATCAATAAGCAGTTCTCCAACTGCTTGCCATTCAAACATGCCAAAACAGCGTCCAATACTAAGGATTCTAATTTGGTCAAGCCAGAATTAGGCGTGTAATCAGCCATCCACCCAAAAGGGAAGGACACTTCATTACCTTTAAATTCCTTATGCATTTTGAGGGCAGATTCACCCTGTTGAGCCGCTTCAAAATTTTCAGCAGCCGTCAACCCTATAGGAGAGATAATATGTTCATTACCTATATATATCATTTTTCAAGCCACTCTTGTTTATCCTTCCATTCACTATAAAAATCAGGATATAGTAATTCCAATTCTCTTGAATCATTGTTCAAAAAGACTTGTTGCGTCTTACCTACACAACTTATTTGTCCACTGTCCAAGTTCAAAACTTCGTACTCATGAATAATTTTTGCTGCTTTAGAATTGTATAAACGACAAGTGATCTCTATCGTTTGCCCAAAAGTAATTGGTGACTTAAAGTTCACGTCTGCATGTACGATGGGTACCACAAATCCATGATTTGCCATATCCAAATAAGACATGCCATAGCGTTCTCCTAACTGTTCTCTTCCGTCTTCAAAATACTTGAGATAGTTCCCATGCCATACCACTCCCATGGCATCCACTTCTGAAAATCTAACTCTTACTTCCACCTTGTCTTCTATGAATTTCATGCAGGCACTTCAGCTATAATAATTTTCATCTCGCATGACACCAGAGATTCGTCCTCAAGAAAACTCTCTCCTTTTATAATGGTCACGCCAAATATCTCTTTATCAATATTGACCACTGTTTTGATAGTCGACCCCACACTTGGAAGTGCGTTTACTTTCACTTTTGATATTCCACCAATAAAACCAAGAGGTACTGGAACGTTTCTTTGATGACACTCATACCCCACCTTAGCAGCGGCAGATTGTGCAATGTTTTCTAGCAAACCAGATTCTGACAGCTTCCCACCAAGTAGAAACAATTCATCCTCTCGAACCAAAAAGCCTGTTTCAACTCTCTGCTCATCACACATCATGATATTGTCAATCATCATAATTGGAGGGTGCTGAGGAATATAATTCTGTATCTCTTCTTTACCTACTATGGGACTCATGGACGGTGGTGAAATTCAAAATAATTAAACCAGTGATCAGGACTTTCCTTCACGCGTTCTTCAAAAATATCCGCAAAACTTTGCGCCATCTCCTGTGGTTTAGTCAATTCTTTAAAATTAGGAATATGTGCGCTATAATGATAATTATAATCTCCTTCTTTCTGAATAAAGGTGAAAGCAAAGGGCACTTTGAGTTTAGACATAATCTGGAATGGGCCAGCAGGCAAATAAGCCTTTTGTCCACAGAAGTCCACTTCTAGTGTAGGTGCATCACCGACATATCTATCGGCATGCATACATAGGATCTCTCCTTTTTTCACCGCTTGATACATCTTGATCAAGTGACTCATGTCCTGCTTTTGAGGAATAATTGAATAATTCTGCTTACCCAACTTCTCTACATAACCTTTTATTTTCTCATGCTCATTTTCATACATGAGCACATTGATCTTATTTTTTACTCTCGTGAGCATTTGACCTGCTATGTCCCAATTACCAAAATGAGCTGAAATCAATATTAATCCATTGTTCTCGGCCGCCAACTCTTGCAACTTATCCTCGTTTTTGTAGGTGAAATGATAAGCATCCCCTTTACCCATTGTGAAGGCAAATTTATCAATTAGAGATTGAGCCAAAAGATAGAAATTAGCACGCGCGACTTTCTTTGCCTTCTTTTTAGAAAACAATAAGCACTCTTGATAAAATTTAATGAGATGATTGCGCGGTGTGCTGGCAAACAAATAGTAATAAAATGAAATAAAGCGTAGAATAAAATAAGTTGCTTTCAGGCCAAAAACCTTCAATACCCCTATTACTATTTTGTACCCTAGAAGACTACCCTCGGTACGCCCAGTCCATTTTGCCATTACGCACTCTGTTGCACCTTTTTGGTAAGGAAGTCATAAAAATCATTCAAGGTAACAATCGTTTTAAAATCCTCCCCTGTAACTTTAAACCCAAAGTTACTTTCTATAACTACCACTAGATCCACATAATCCAAGCTGTCTAATTCTAAAGTATCCTGTAGAGCACCATTAGGGTCTAATGACGCTACTTCTACCTCAAACTCCTCCTCTAAAAAACCATTTATAGTTTTTACTACTTCTTCTCTAGTCATATTTCTTTACTATCAATGTTGAATTTGTCCCCCCAAATCCGAATGAATTTGACGCTATTGTATTCAATTCTAAATCGGTTGATTCTGCAATGATATTAAGTTTTTCTGAAATTTCGTCAGGATTCTCGAAATTGATATTGGGAGCGACAAAGCCATCTCTCATCATAATCAATGAATAAACGATTTCACTAGCCCCTGCCATCCAACATTCGTGACCTGTCATAGACTTGGTAGAACTGACTGGAGTCTTAGCGCCAAACACCTCATGAATAGCCTCCGCTTCAAACATATCCCCTTTAGGAGTAGAGGTTGCGTGTGCATTTACATAATCAATTGCGCTAGGTTCAATACCTGCCATTTTCAACGCCATACTGATAGATTCAACCTGACCTTGCTTATTAGGGTTCGATATATGATCACCATTAGATGAAAATCCATACCCAGTAATTTCACCCAGTATATTAGCGCCTCTTTTTAATGCGGACTCTAATGTCTCAACCACAACAGTAGCAGCTCCCCCACTGGTTATCAAGCCGTCACGATTTTTATCAAAAGGTTTTGATGCTTTTGTAGGATCTTCTTCAAGAGTGGAAAATACACCCAGACCATCAAAACTACCAAAGGCATACTTATTCACTTCTTGTGCTCCTCCACAAATGATCATCTCTTCTAATCCAGATTTGATCAAGTGATAACCAATCCCAATTGAGTGAGACCCAGAAGCACATGCTGCACTAATTGTAAAATTGACTCCTCTCAACTTAAAGATGGTAGCCAAATTCATATTGACCGTGCTGTTCATAGATTTAAAAATAGAACCAGACCCGACCAACATAGTGTCCTTTTTTTCTCTAATTAGGTCTACTGCCTCTATAACTGCCGCAGCGGTTGAATCATTACCAAATATTATTCCAACTCTATTTTTATCTAAATATTCTTGATCAACACCAGCCATTCCTAAGGCCTCTATTGTGGACACATAAGCGTACTCCGCTTCCTCGGACAACCCCATTCTCTGACGCCTAGAAAGCAGCTTTTTTAAATCAGGCCTTTCAACGATTCCTGTCAAAGAAGATCTATAGCCGAACTCCCTTCTTTCTTCATCAATCCCTATCCCACTTTTACCGGCTCTTAGTGATTCGGCTACTTCTCCTACATTTTGTCCAATGCAGGAATAAACTCCCATTCCGGAAATAACTACTCGTCTCATAATAATGCTATTTTATGAATACAAACCTCCGTTAATATTAATTACTTCGCCTGTGATGTAAGCTGCTTTATTTGAAGCTAAGAAAGAAACCAAATTAGCTACTTCTTCAGCGCTACCAAACCTATTCATTGGTACCATTTGCTTCAATTCATCTTCATTCAAATCATTGGTCATGTCACTGGTAATGAAACCTGGCGCCACAGCATTGACTGTTATTTTTCTTTTGGCTACTTCTTGGGCCAATGCCTTAGTTGCAGCAATCATTCCGCCTTTGGCAGCACTATAATTCACTTGTCCTGGGACTCCTTTCAGCCCTGACAAAGAAGCCATATTGATTACACGGCCAGATCTATTTCTAACCATATGTTGGATGACATGTCTTGTCACATTGTACATCCCTTTCAAGCTCACGTTGACTACATCATCAAAATCTTTCTCTTCCATGAAAACCATCAGGTTATCACGGGTAATACCGGCATTATTCACCAGAATCTCGATTTTCGACTCTTTGTTATCCGCTATCCATTTTTCAATGTTAGTTCGTGCATCTTCATGTATCTCAACTGAGAATTTCATCAATTCAGCAGTTCCTCCTGCTTCTTCTATCGTTGTTTTGGTCACCTCAGCAGCCACATCGTTAGAAGCATAATTAATGATAACATGAACACCCAAATCTGCTGCCAATGTAATAGCAACAGCTCTACCAAGGCCTCTAGAGGCCCCAGTTACTAAAGCACACTTTCTCAAAATAGATCTTTTTCAGTATTTAGTAATTTTTTCTTTAATGCAACCTGATGCTCTTTCAAAGAGATATCCTCTTTCAAAGTTGGCACTATTTCTCTCACAAAAGCATAGAATTCTCTTGTAGACGAAGACTTCTTGTCCAACTTATCCGCAATGTCTAAAGCTTGAGCAATAGAAATCATATGAATGGTCAACACTTCAAAAGCATTGTCAATAACTTTTTGAGTCATCAATGCCGAATTAGTACCCATACTCACGATATCCTGATTATCCCCATTGTTAGGAATACTGTGCACATACATTGGGTTGGATAATGTTTGATTCTCTGCAGTTGTAGACACAGCTGTGAATTGCATCCCTTGTAATCCAAAATTGAAACCCAATTTTCCCATGTTAAGGAATGGAGGAAATATTTGATTCAATTTAGAATTCATCAAGAAATTGACTTGACGCTCCATGAGCATACTCAATTTCGTAATCGCAATTTTCAATTTATCCATCTCAAATGAGATGTAATCACCATGGAAGTTACCTCCATGATAAACGTTCTTAGTTTTAACATCAATGATAGGGTTGTCATTGGCAGAGTTCACTTCGTCTTCCACTATCTGCTGACAATTTTCCCAAGTCTCCAAAACGGGCCCAATCACTTGAGGTACACATCTTAAAGAATAATATTCTTGTACTTTTTCGGAAAAATATTCTTGTCCTTTTATTCTTTCTTCATTGAAAAGGTGTGCATTTCTTTGTTTAAGAACACTACCATCCTTCATCAAATCCCTCATAATCCCAGCAACTTTCTGCTGACCTTTATGAAGTTTAGAGTTGTTTAATTCTGCAGAAAACGAATCATCATAAGATGCCGTCAACTCATTCATGATCGATGAGGTATGAATACCCCAACTGATCAACCTTTTAGCCAACACCAAGTTAATGGCTGCTATACCAGTCATACAAGAGGTTCCATTGATTGTCCCCAACCCATCTCTCAATTTCAATTTGGCAGGTTCAAAACCAGCGTCTTTCAATGCTACTTTGACATCAACTACCTCACCTTTATAATAGACCTCCCCAAAACCGATTAAGTTATAGGCAATATGTGCCAATTGAACTAGATCGCCACTTGCACCCACTCCACCATGTTGTGGTATACATGATATAATGTCGTTTTTAAGGAAGTTGTCTAATGTCTCTAAGTACTGAAGACTAATCCCTGAATAACCTAAAGCCAAAGTATTGAGTCGACAAACCATGACAATTTTAGCATACTCTCTGTCTATATATGCACCAGCTCCATTGCTATGACTATGAATCAAATTGTACTGAAGCCCTTCCAGTTTATCATCAGGTATTCTGTATTGTGCCATCGGGCCAAATCCAGTATTGATCCCATATATCACTTTGTCTTTGGCAAAATCTACCAAAAAATCATATGACTCTTCGATCTTGACCTTTTGCTCACTATCCAAAGTGTAGTCCTCTTTCCCTGAAAATATCCCCTCTATTCGTTTTAGCGTAAGCTTCTCCAATATCCTAATTAGTTACGTTCTAAAAATTCCGTACCCACAAAAGTAATTATTTATAATCGACGACCTAATTTCATTTTAATTATAAATAAATAAGCCTGTATAATGTAATATTGCACTCATTTTGAAAGGTCTGTAAATATAACTAATATCAATATGCGTCGTGCCAATGGCTTCCTTCTTTTTATCATTGCATTGTGCGTTTCCTCAGGAATATACGCCTTTCTTCATTTAGAAATTAAAGAAAATCTAAATGACACCCTGCCGAACCTTGCAGACAACCAACAACTCCAAGATTGGATTGACAGCCAAAAACAACGGCTAATTATCACTATCGAAATTCAGCCTGACCAATCATTTAATGAGGTCAGTAAATTAGCTGAAGGATTGACCAACAGATTAGCCACAGAAAGTATAGCAATTGACCCTAGCTACAGGAATGATATTGACCCTCAAAATTTTATAGACTTAGTATACAACAACTTACCGATCTACTTATCAGAGAATGATTACAAATCCCTTGATCAATTAAATAATCAAAGTGCCATTTCTAAAAAACTGAAAGACAACAAAAAGAAACTTCTATCTCCAGAAGGCATAGGTCAAAGGAAACAATTATTGAGAGATCCATTAGGAGTTGGTACTCTAGCGCTCCAATCTTTTGCTAGCCTGGGTTCTACTGAAGACCTTATTAAAAACGAAGGTTTATTCTTGTCCGCCAAAAGAGACAAACTCTTTATTAAAGCGCAACTCCCGCATGACGGATCTAATAGCGCTTACAATCATAATTCAGTCGTCGCTTTAGAAACACTTGCTGCTGAATGGAATGACAACAATATCGATAACAAAGTTTCATTCTTCGGAACATTCCTCATAGCAGACATCAATGCTGTGCAAATCGCCAAAGATGTAAAAATAACAGTCTCAATTGCAGTATCTGCCATCTTACTACTGCTCATCTACTATTATAGAAAACCGGTTATCTTAGGTTTCTTTTTAGTACCTGGGATATTTGGGATATTATCTGCTATCAGTTTTATTTACTGGTATCAAGGTGGGATTTCTGGGTTAGCGTTAGCAGCAAGTGCTATCGTATTTGGCATAGTGGCCGATTACTCTTTTCATTTCTTTACCAATTTCAAACAAAACAAAAATGCTTACCAGACTCGAAAGGAAATATTTTTTCCATTACTGATCAGTGGCACCACAACTATTGTCGCCTTCTTTTCATTGGTCTTTGCTGAATCCAAAACATTACAGGACTTTGGATTGTTCACCTCCATCAGTTTAGCGGGGACCTTATTCTTTGTACTCACGGGTCTACCCATTCTTCTTTCCATTTTTGAAAAGAACATTACTTTTTCAAAATCAAACAAGCTGGATGAATGGCTAGAAAAGATCAAGATTGGAGAAACATCTCCTAGTAAGACACTCTTATTGAGCATCTTCCTTTTAACAGGAATATTCCTCTATTCTGGATTTGACATACAATTCGAAGATGATTTACAAAAGATAAACTTCTACCCAGAAGAACTGAAAGCAAGAGAAGTTGCGCTGCAAAATATTGATCCTAATACAGAAACAAGGTTATCTGTTGTAGCGTCAAATGAAGAAGGAAGCACTGCTGAATTCGCAAATGCAGAAGTCTTCAAGGTTATAAAAAAACTATCGAGTGACCACTCTATCAAAGAACTCGGCACTGTAGCACCTATTCTCATACCACAGGAGACACAACTAAAAAGAATTCAGCTATGGAATCAATATTGGGAAGGTAAAAAAGAAGTATTCCTACAAGAATTCACCTCGGAAGCAGAAAAACAAAAATGGAAGACAAAGTACTTTAAAGAATTCTATACGGTAATCAATAAGTCATACGAACCCACTTCAGAACTAACTCAATTTATCACTGAGAGCAACACACTCAGCGAATTGGTGCTCAACACTCAAAATGATGAGAGATTACTCACGACTTTTGTCTGCAACAAGAACATGGTAGAAGACATCAAATCTCAAATTAACAACATAAAGGGAGCGACTGTAATCGATGGATCCAGCATGGCAGCCAAAGTAATGGAGGCAGTCAAATCAGATTTTAACTTCCTCCTTATCTATGCGAGTTTGGCCGTCTTCATTGCATTCCTCTTGATCTATGGCAACTTAGAATTAACCTTGGTTTCATTTATACCTATGGTCATTAGTTGGATTTGGGTTTTGGGTATCGCTTCATTGTTGGGCATCAAATTCAATTTTATTAACATCATCCTTACCACTTTCATCTTTGGGTTGGGAGATGACTTTAGTATTTTCGTCACAGACGGCTTATTACATCGCTACAAGTACAAAAAAGAAGTGCTCGGCCATTACAAAGCAGGAATCGTATTGTCCTCGATTTCTACCATAGTGGGGACTGGTGTATTATTTTTCGCACAGCACCCTGCACTCAGATCGATTGCCGCGCTCAGTGTCATTGGCATTTTGGTGATCGTATTCATCACATTTTTTGTCCAGCCTCTACTTTTTAGATTCTTTATTCTCAATAGAACAGAAAAAGGCAAAGAACCATACACTATTCACAATCTGTTTTTTAGCGTAATAGGTTTTTCATTCTTCATCTCAGGCAGTTTGATTGCAGTTGCCCTTTCCTTGTTTATTAGTGTAATTCCATTTTTGTCCATTGACAAGAAAAAATTACTTACCCATCATGTGCTGCAAAAGGTTAGTGCTATTCAATTAGGCGTTTTGTACATCGCAAAAAGTCGTTACGTTGGAATGGAGCATTTAAACTTTGACAAACCATCCGTCATCATTGCCAACCACAATTCATTTTTCGACATACTGGCACTACTACAATTGAACCCTAAAATCGTCTTAGTAGTCAATGAATGGGTCTATACCTCACCACTTTTCGGATCTGCTATTCGCTATGCTGATTTCATTCCTTCATTTAAGAACATGGAAGAAGAGCTACCAAAAATCAAAGCACTGGTTGCGAAAGGGTATTCTATTGCCATCTATCCGGAAGGGAAAAGATCCGCGGACGGAAAAATTGGCAGGTTCCATAAAGGCGCTTTTTTCCTTGCGGAAGAACTTCAATTAGACATCACACCTATCATACTCCATGGACATGGTCATGTGATGTCTAAAAACGACTTCTATCACAAAAACGGTCCTATTGATACGGTTGTATTGCCTCGTATAGGTTGGAATGACAAGAGTTTTGGAGAAGGCTACCGAGAACGTACAAAAAAGATTAGCAAACATTTCAAGACTGCATTTACTGAATATCAATTTAGCAGTCAGGGAACAGCGCATGCTTTTTCGCCATTAGAACGAGCCTACTTATTCAAGAGCCCTATTCTCATTTGGTATTTTCGTATCAAATGGCGTTTCGAAAAGGCCAATTATGAAAACTACAGTCAGATTATTGGTCAAGGAAAAAAAACCATCTATGATTTAGGATGTGGCTATGGCTATCTATCCTATTTCTTTTGGATGAGAGACCAACAAAGAACTATCAATGGTTATGACTATGATCAAGAAAAAGTTGATTTGGCAGCAGCCTGCTATTTAAAAAACGAGCAAATCAACTTTTCTCAGGCTCATGTAGAACAGATAGAAGTAAAAGATGCCGATGCGATCATCCTTGCGGATGTACTCCACTACCTCAGTGAAGAAAAACAATTACAGACTTTGAACAACTGTGATAAAGGGTTGAATCCCGGAGGAGTATTATTGATTCGAGATGGCGTGGTAGATTCGGATAAAAAGCACCAATGGACAGAAAAATCAGAAAAGTGGTCTACTAAATTGGTCAAGTTCAATAAAACAGAGGGAGATCTTCATTTCTTCACCAAAGAGTTCATCATTGACTGGGCAACTGATCATGACTATTCAGTAGAGGTTGACCAGCAATCTGAAAGCTCATCTAACACACTATTTGTTTTAAGAAAGGGTATGAAAGTTTAAAGTGGCAAGTTCAAGGTTGAAAGTTAAATAGTGAATCTTGGCTTTAGAATGA
>JAOPTS010000055.1:0-72004 GCA_051531955.1 Reichenbachiella sp. | reverse complement strand
ATTGTTTTGTTTTCAAGGCTTCTTGCTAAAGAATCAAGAGTTAATGTTGACTTGACAGAAGTTTAGTTCTTCATTTAAACCCCTTCCTTCTTCGCCCTATCTTCTTCCATCCTCACTACGTGAGCGACAGTTGTGATAAGCTTTTTATTTCTCTTAACAAACGGGTTACTCTTATCCCAAACATAGCCGGCTAAAATTGAAGTGATTTGCTTTTTGATTTCAATTTTGATGTTATCATGAAAAAAGACCTTTTGCAAATCGCCATTATACCAAGTATCTACTACTGCTGAGAATACTTCATTTGCTTGCTTCATATGCGCAACATACTCGTCTTCCCAATCTACAGACTCTCCTTTCAGTTCCTTGATGATTAGTTTGGCACTTAGCAAAGCTGACTCTGTCGCAATCGCTACTCCCGATGAAAAGACAGGATCAATAAACCCTGTTGTATTACCTGCCAATGCAAATCTATGTCCATAGAGTTGACTGGCTGTGTTGGTATAATCATCTGCCCCTTTGACATCAAACAAAAATTCTTTCCCTTCGAACCGCTCTATAAAATGGTCCGATCTAGTCATCATTTTTCTAAATAACTCATTGGTATCCTTTGCAGGTAAGTCAAACCATTTTTGATCTCCAACAAAGCCCAATGAAGTATTACCATTAGAGAAAGGAATCACCCAATACCATAAATCTTGCGCGAGTACTTCAAAAGTAATTCGAAGTGGACGTTTATACTTCTCTCTCTCCGTCTCTGTTACCTGAGTAAACAGTGACCTTCTACCCGTCTTGTGATAAGTAATATCCAATGATAACATCTTTGACAACACACCTGCGTTACCACTTGTATCCAAAACATATTTGAATTCATGCGTGCTCTCTACACCTTTTTCATTGATTACAGCAACGACTTTATCTTCTTGAAAGTCGATTGAAGTAATCATCGTTTCAAACTTCACCTCAGCGCCTTTGCGCTCTGTTTCTTTGATCAGAATATGATCAAACTCATCACGAGGCACCTGCCACGTCCAAGTTTTACCAGGCGTATGATTTTCTGCAAAAGAAATATCACATTCTGCAGTCTTAGTTATAAATAACGCACCTGACTTCACTTCAAATTTAGCAGCCTCCAAAACCTCTAACAGCCCTGTCTCTTCGAAATGCTCCATACTCAAAGGCAACAAACTCTCTCCTATAGTATATCTTGGAAAGGCTGATTTCTCAACAACCATAACGTCCAAACCTTGATTCACAAAATGAGATGCTGCTACACTACCTGCAGGTCCAGCGCCAATTACCAATACATCCTTCATATAAGTACTTTCAGTTATTTCTTTTTGAGAGAGAAAAGTCTATCTGCGACAAAATTATACAATAGCCACTTAACCAAGTTATCCCTTCTCAAAATATACTCTCAATTTAAAAATAATTATCAACCTCCTCTCGGAATCTAGATAATGATTTCCTCCACATTTTTATATGATAATAATTATTCACATTTTAGCGCTCCAAAAATGAATCACTTATAAAACACGTCTCTAATGACTTTAACAGCGGTAGAAGCAAAATACGAAGCTCAAAAAATTGCCTTTGCACCACTTATGTTCCAAGCTATTATCTCAATGAGAGATTTAGGTGTCATGGAGCACATACAAAAAAAACGTGGCAAAGCGACGAGAGAAAGTATTATGCAAGATTTGGATCTAACCAAATATGCAGCTGACTGTATGCTCGAAGCAGCAGAAGTGATGGATGTAGTGGAGATCACAGACAAAAAAATAGCGCTAACCAAAGTTGGCTTCTTCTTGTCTCGTGATGAGTTGACAAGAGTGAATATGAATTTCACGAATGATGTTTGTTATGATGGCGCCAAGTATCTAAAAGAGTCATTAAAAGAAACTAGACCTGCTGGCCTTAAAGTTTTTGGAGATTGGCCAACAGTTTATGAAGGCTTATCGAAATTAGATGACGGTGTTAGAAAATCATGGTTAGAATTTGATCATTTCTATTCACAAGATGCTTTTGATGCAGCACTAAAAATCGTATTTGCTGATGAGCCAAACCAGTTGTTTGACATTGGAGGTAACACGGGCAAATGGTCCATCAAATGTTGTGAGTTTAATAAAAACGTTAAGATCAAAATATTGGATCTCCCTGGCCAAATCGAAATGGCTAAAAAGAATATCACTGAGAAAGGATTCATTGACAGATTGGAATTCCACCCAATCAACCTTCTCGATACTGAACAAAAGATACCTCAAGGAGCCAACACAATTTGGATGAGTCAATTCCTTGATTGTTTTTCAGAGGATGAGATCATCAATATTTTAAAGAATTGTGAGCAGGCCGCCACAGATGAAACCAACATTTTCATCATGGAGCCATTCATTGACAATCAACCTTTCCCAGCAGCAGCCTATTCATTGGTCGCCACTTCGCTATACTTCACATGTATTGCCAACGGCAATAGTAAGATGTACAAATGTGAAGTTTTCAGAGAATTGATTGATGCCGCTGGATTGAAAATCGTAGAAGAGTATCCATTGGTTGGCGATAGTTACCACACTATATTGAAATGCAAGAAAAAATAAGGGGAGGCTTATCTTACTTTTTATATCAACCAAACAATCGAACTTACCAAGGTGAGTTCAAAGACCCATGGTCTCCTATTGTTTAGTTTCAATAAGCATTACCTTTGCTCCTATCATTTCTTCTTTATAGAATTGATAGGCCGTGAATTCCATTAATCCTAGGCTAATAAATATCTGATTTGAAAAAAAGATACATCCTCCTCATTTCAATTGTACTGATTATTATAATTGGGTTTTCATGGTTTACCTATTCGGTCGTTTATAGTTCGCCAGATGCTCCTGAGACTCAAATCACAGCTAACAACCTAGAAGTACTTGGAGATGACCATTACAGACTAGGCAATAGCTGGCTCAAAAAAAACAAAGACGGGAACTGGGAGAGCTACATAGAAGGATCGCCTTACGATCGCGGAATTACCATTGGCATATTACACCAGCAGCTCCTTAGAGATCAAGAAGTAGTCTTTGTCAACGAAATAGAAAAAAACGTACCTTCTGCGTTTTTTAGACGTTTTTTAACATTCGGTATCGCTTGGTTCAATCGCAATCTTGATCAATACATTCCATTGGAATATAGGTTAGAAATCTATGGCATCTCACAATCCTTCTCAGACGACTATGATTATATAGGCCCAAAATACAATCGTATTATCAATTATCATGCAGCACATGACATTGGGCATGCAGTGCAAAACATGCACTTGGTAGGATGTACTTCATTGGGCGTTTGGAATTTCTCTGACACCAGCCAAATGATGATGTCTGGCCGGAATTTCGATTTCTACTTTGGTGATGACTTTGCAAAAGAAAAAATAATACTATTGATGAACCCTGAAAAAGGTTATAAATTCCTTTCGGTTACTTGGGGTGGCTTTATGGGCGTAGTGTCCGGCATGAATGAGAAAGGGCTTAGTATTACTTTGAACTCTGCTATATCTGAGATCCCAACAGACTCAGGAACTCCTGTCTCTATCATCGCTCGGGACATCTTGCAATACGCAGCTACCATAGATGAGTCAATAGAGATAGCCAACCGTTACAATAGTTTTGTATCGGAGATGTTTACCATCAGTTCTTTGGTGGACAAAACAATGGTTGTCATAGAAAAGTCACCTACACAAACTGGCGTCTACTTTCCTGAGACAGACACCTTGATAGTAGCCAACCATTATCAAAGTGGTGATATGAAATTCCTCCCCATCAATTTAGATCATATGGAGACCTCTGAATCTGTTGAACGCTATAGCCGAACAGAAGAGTTAACCATGGAATTGAATAAAATAGATCAGAACAGTATTTCAACAGTTTTAAGAGATCAATCTGGAATTTATGGTGAAGACATTGGAGTTGGAAACCCAAAATGTATCAACCAGTTATTGGCACATCATGCGGTCATATTTGACAATGTCAATCAGATCACTTGGGTATCTAACTACCCTTATCAAGAGAATGTATTTAATGCTTATAACCTGAATGATTTCGATAAATGGGCCAGTGACTTCACTTTCCCTATTAGTATTGACAGTTTGGAAATAGCGGCTGATCCGTTTTACTTATCTGAAGGGTATCAAACATTTGAGCTATTCAAATCTATGAAAGCGCAAGTGATACAGGCGACCAACAATCATGATGAACTCGAAGACACTTTCATTGATGATTTTATTGAGACCAATCCTTCTTTTTACGAAGCTTACCGATTAGTTGGGAACTATTACTTCGAATTAAAGAATAACGATAGGGCACGGATTTATTATGAAGAAGCATTGATGAAAAACATTGCTTATGAAGCGGATCGAGATTTCATAAAGGGCCAAATAGAACTAGTGAATCAATGATACAGGGCATAGGTACAGACATAGTTGACACCACACGATTTGAGCGTAAATTGGGAGACAAATTATTTCTTGACACCATTTTCACCCAACATGAATTGGATTATTCATTCAAAAAAAATCATGTGCAACAACACCTTGCAGCTAGGTTTGCGGCAAAGGAGTCTTATATGAAAGCGATTGGATCAGGCTGGAGCAAAGAGGCCAACTTCAATGAAATCGAGGTACAAAACAAAAAAAGTGGCGCCCCATTTATTGTGCTCTATGGAGAAGGTAAAAGATATTTTGAAAAATTAGGCCTGAAAGAGATATTTGTATCTCTTAGTCACACCACAACACATGCGGTAGCTCAGGTTATCATCACAAAGTAGTCAAAAGTGCAAGAAACATCAATAGAATTATCACAACGACAAGATTTTAGACCGATTCAAGATGAGGCATTCAAAAAACATCTTGATTTCATTAAAAATCACTCCACATTCTATCAGAAGAGATTTGCAGAACTTGGTATCAGTTTTGATCAAATTAACTCTTTGGATGACTTGAACCAAATCCCAGTAACTTCCAAAAACGAGGTTGAAAAACATAATGATGAATTCATAGCAGTCACGCCAAGGGAAATCATTGAGTTCGTGACTACTTCTGGAACATTAGGCAATCCAATCAGTACTATCTTAACCAAGGCGGATCAAGAAAGACTGGCATTCAATGAATACATTTCATTGTCATTATGTGGTGTGACGCCTGATGATGTAGTCCAGATCACGACCACATTAGACAAGCGCTTCATGGCTGGAATGGCCTATTACCTTGGCGCTACAAAACTAGGGGCAGCAGTGATTCGTTCGGGTATTGGAGACCCCTCTTTTCAATTGGACAACATCCAAAGATTTAATCCCACAGTGCTTATAGCTGTTCCTTCATTTGCATACAAACTAGGTTCTTTTCTTCAGTCTAAAGGCATAGACCCAAAGACAACTTCGATAGAGAAAATCATTTGTATTGGAGAACCGATTAGAAATACAGATTTCAGTTCCAATACACTGAATCAAAAGCTGTCAGAAGTATGGGGTGTAAAATTATACTCTACCTATGCCTCAACCGAAATGGCTACCGCCTTTACAGAATGTGATCAAGGACAGGGAGGACATCTTATACCAGAGTTAATTCACATAGAGATATTAGATGAACAGAATCAATCTGTCGCAGATGGAGAAGTAGGGGAAATCGTAGTGACACCCTTCGGTATTGAAGGCACACCTTTGATCCGATACAAAACCGGTGATTTAGCAAGGTTGCATACCGAACCTTGCGCGTGTGGCAGACTCACACCAAGGCTAGGGCCTATCGAAGGTCGTAAAGATCAAATGATTAAATTTAAGGGCACTACCCTGTTCCCTCAACAAATAGAGAACATTCTCAACAGTTTTGAAGGACTGGACACTTACATCATGGAATTGAGTTTGGATGAATTAGGACTAGATTCTCTTAATGTGGTTTTTCCTGACACCATGAGCAACGACATCATCTCAGATATTAAATTAGAACTACAGCAGAAATTGAGAGTGCTACCTCATACTTCTCAAAAAGAAATCGGCTATATTATGAGTCAGGTTTTGCCCAAGGGCAGTAGAAAACCTAGACGTTTTGTAGATAAAAGAACGGCATAAGTTTTGAAAGAGATAGAAGAAAAATACGACATAGTAATCATTGGTTCTGGCATGGGTGGCTTGGCCTGTGGCGTTATGCTCGCTAAGGAAGGAAAGAAGGTCTGCATCTTAGAAAAAAACGCACAGATTGGCGGTACACTACAGACTTTCAAAAGAGATGGTGGCAAGTTCGATACTGGCGTACACTATGTAGGAGGACTGGAAGAAGGGCAACCCTTGTACCCATACTTTCAATATTTGGACATCATGAAGGATGTTGAAATAAAGAAACTTGACATAGATGGATATGATAGAATATCCTTTGCAGGAGATGACACTTTATACCCTCATGCCCAAGGTTATGACAACTTCAAGAATCAATTACTAAAACACTTCCCTGATGAGGAAAAAGCCCTTGACAATTACATCAAGGACATGCGAGAGTTGTGTAACAACTTTGGACTCTACAATATCTACAAGGACAACTCTAATATCAGTGAACTGGATCTGATGTATGAAGGTGCTACACAAAAAATAAACAGCTATACCAATAATAAAAAACTACAACAAGTACTCAGTGGGTCTAACCTACTATACGCTGGTGAGGAGAACAAAACGCCTTACTATGTACATGCACTTGTAGTCAACTCTTATATTCTCAGTTCATACAAGTTTGTAAAAGGTGGAAGTCAAATCTCTAGGTCGCTGAATTACACCCTTCGTGATCTAGGAGGAACTATTGTTCGAAATGTAGAAGTTACGTCAATCAATCATGATAAAAGTAATGTCTCTAGTGTAACCCTAAAGGATGGAAGGGAAATAAAAGCTGATATTTTCATATCTAATGCACACCCTACCCAGACATTGGAGATGATGAATAAGTCGCTCATGCGCAAATCGTATGTCAATCGAATCATGAGTTTGAACAATACTATATCAGTTTTTACCCTGTATATCGTATTGAAACCTGGTATGCTCAAATCATTCAATTATAACCGCTATCATTTCAACCAATGGGACGTATGGAATATCGGTAAATATACAGAAGAAACTTGGGGTCACGATTTGGCTATATTTGGCATGCCGGACCCTAAAAACCCTGAATGTACAGGCATATTATCCATCATGGCTTATATGCGAATTGAAGAAATGGATCCTTGGATCAAGACTTTCAATACTACCACAGAAGAGAATGAAAGAGGTGAATCATATGATGAATTCAAGGAAAAGAAAGCTCAAAAACTAATCGAAAGTGCGAGTAGAATAATCCCAGGATTAAAAGCGGCCACTCAAAGTTATCATACGTCAACCCCATTGACACAGCGTGACTACCTCAACATAGTAGATGGTGGACTCTATGGTATTTCAAGAGATCACAATGCTCCTTTGCAATCACAAATTAACACCAAAACCAAGATGAAAAATCTGTTTTTCACAGGGCAAAACATCATACTTCATGGGGTATTGGGAGCTACTATCAGTGCAGTTGTGACATGTGGTGAAATACTTGGTAAACAATATTTAGTGGATAAGATTCGTAAGAATATAAAAACCTGATATGAAATTACGAGGACTGTTCAAGAGAAAAAAAGCTACAACCATAGTCCTGGGTGTTCATGGTCTTGGTAATAAACCTTCTCATGGGCTACTCAAGTCTTGGTGGAAAATGGCACTTATCGAAGGGCTTAAAAAAATTGATGGAGCTCCAACAAACTTTGACTTCAGGATGGTCTATTGGGCGGACATCATGTACAAATACCCGCTTAACCCAAGAGTAAAAAATCCGGATCACGACCTTCACATTGAAGAACCCTACATACCAGAGCCCATCCCCTCTCCAGCTATCAGACATACTTTTTGGCACCTACTCAAACTATCCCTAGAAAGGTTCAAGCAAATCATTTTCTTAAGCAAAAGTGGCTTATCAAACTATAGAGGTCCTTTCAATTTTGTTGTCAAAAGGGAATTCAAAGATCTAGCAGAGTACTACCAACTGGACCAAACTGATGAAGAAAGAATAGAACAAGAACCTGTCAAGAAAAAAATAAGAGATCGTCTCAGAAGGTTTCTGTACAAACATAGAAAAAAGAAGATCATCATCATTGCCCATTCTATGGGGTCAATTGTCAGCTTTGACGTATTGTCAAAGCTTCATAAAGTATACGACATAGACGTTTTTGTAAGTATGGGATCTCCTTTAGGTCTTCCACTGTTACGTGAAAGTATCGCCGAAGAGCATGGATTTCCTTTCGAAGAGGACGAGGACCTACTCCCCGCTCCAGAGAATATCAACAAGTGGTATAACTTATCAGATTTGGAAGACCCTTTTGCTGTCTATCATGACCTACACAATTATTACGGCCCTAACAGCAAAGGAATTGGCCCTACAGATGTTCTTGTCAACAATGACTATAAAGACTGGGTCACCAACAATGCTCACAAGTCATTTGGGTACTTAAGATCTCCTGAGATGGCAAGTATTCTGGCTGATTTTCTCAATCAAAAAGAAGATACTTTTTGGGAGAAGGGCAAAAAATACTTCAAAGTTTTATCTGGTCCTGACCAGAATCCAAATCTATAACAAGCCGTGCTTGGCTAGTATCTTTTCCTTTCTTCTTTGGGGCACATGGTCGCCTGCTATTAGCAAGCGTAAAAGTTCTGGGTCAGCAGTTTTAGCAAATATCAGCTCATACAAATTGGCTATCGTCAAACCTTCTTTTGGTTCTTCGACAAGTATCATTTCGTCTCCAGTTTTAACTTCTCCGTTTTCTAGCACTCTCAAATAAACCCCTGAAAACGTAGTACCCAAAAACTTCTTCACCACATACGGATCATCAAACCTCACACCTAATTTGTAGCAAGGCTGGCGAGGTTCTGTCACTTGAACTTTAGCTCCACCAATTTGATAAATGGCTCCAACCATGATCACTGTTTCATCAAGCCCTTCGATAGTCAAGTTCTCACCGAACATCCCATATGGCAATTCCATTTCTGGATATTCATTCTTCCAAAAAGAATAATGTTTGGCCGCATACAGATAGCAGGCCTGATTAACTCCACCGTGATATCTCCTATCTATTACAGCGTCCCCCTTCACATCGGTTGACCCTAAGTAAATTGGCTCATCAACAGGCACTTTATAAATACCTGTTTGTTCTTCCTTACCATTCCAAATGATAGTTTTCACTTCTGCTAGATTTGTAGATACTACTTTCATACTTTCAAGATAATAATATTCAAAAATCTAAGGCCAATTACTCCGCGGAAAAACCAATAATTATCATCACTCAGGAAATCATACATGAGAATATGAACAAATCTAAAAAGTAAGACAAGCCATATTTAGTACAACCGTTCTTCCTAATATTTTACCAATCAAATATTAAATCAAACCCTATCATCTCGTTTTTTTTAAGTCTGAAAAAAAAACATCTAACTTAATGAACGGAAGTATGTATCAACTGAAACCACCTAAAACCAATGACTTACCCAAAACTTGTTTGTAGCTTATTGACACTTGTGTGTCTCTACTCTTGCACCCCTCAAAACACATCAGAAATGCCAAAAGCCCCTATTGCCATGATCAAGGATACCGTGTTTAAAGAACACGGTATGGAAAGAGTTGATCCATACTATTGGTTAAATAAAAAAGAAGACAGTACTGTCCTAAACTACCTCAATGACGAGAATGATTACCTCAAAAAAATAATGGTTCCTACCGAAGCATTGCAAGAAGAAATTCACAATGAAATCACAGGTCGTATTCAAAAAGATGAAGAGACTGTCCCATTTTTCAATAATGGATATTGGTATTACACGAGGTATGTAGAGAGTGGAGAGTACCCACTCAAATGCCGAAAAAAACAAACATTGGATGCCGATGAGGAAATCATCATAGATGGCAATGAACTAGCCAAAGGATGCTCATTCTTTAGAATTGGGGATTGGGAAGTAAGCCCTGACAACAAAAAAATAGCCTACTCAACCGATACAATAGGGCGAAGAAAATATGATATCTATTTCAAGAATCTTGAAACGGGTAAAATGTATTCTGACGTTATCAGCACCACCTCTGGATCTTCTACGTGGGCCAATGACAACAAAACTTTATTCTTTTCTACAATCGATAAAACCACGTTGAGATCTGACAAAATCCAAAAATACACTTTGGGAGATTCTACTGCTGCACAAGAAGTGTATTTCGAGAGTGACGACACGTTTGAAACCTATTGTTACAAAACTTTGTCTCGCAAATATATTGTGATTGCGTCCAGTAGCAGTTTAACTAATAGCTTTCAGCTTATCGATGCAGACGATCCTAACAGAGAACCAAGAGTTTTTTCTCCAAGAGTACGAGATCACAAATATGATTTTACCCATCAAGATGATAAATTCTACATCAGAAGCAATCTAAATGCAATCAATTTTAGAATCATGATGACCGACGACCAAAGTACAGGTATCGAGAATTGGCAAGAGGTAACGGCCCATTCAGAAGACACACTGATCGAAACAATCTTCGCGCTCAAAAATTATCTAATTGTTGAAGAAAGAACTAATGGACTCAATCAAATTAAGATTTGGAACACTGAAAATAATGAAGTGAGCTATTTGCCATTTGAAGAAGAAACCTACCTCGCATATACTACAGCCAATTACGATTATGAGAGTATTGAATTGAGGTATAAATATCAATCCATGACCACTCCTGGGTCAATTTTCGATTACAATTTAGAGAACAAACAAAAGCAGTTAAAAAAGACAGACCCTGTACTTGGAGGACACGACCCCTCGCAGTATGAAACTAAGAGGATTTTTGCGGGTGCCAGAGATGGTACAATGGTTCCGATATCAATGGTATATAAAAAAGATACTCCAATTAATGGCACGAGCCCATTGCTACTATATGGATATGGATCTTATGGAAGCACTATCGACCCCTACTTTAGCATATCCAGATTGAGTCTTTTGGATAGAGGTTTCATTTTTGCCATTGCCCATGTCAGAGGAGGGCAAATGATGGGACGCCAATGGTATGAAGATGGAAAACTCTTAAAAAAGAAAAACACCTTCAATGACTTTATAGATTGTGGTAAATATTTAACAGCAAACAACATCTGTTCTGCAGACAACATGTATGCATCAGGAGGAAGCGCAGGAGGGCTACTCGTGGGGGCAGTGATCAACATGGAGCCAGACCTATTCAAGGGAGTACTCGCTGCAGTGCCTTTCGTTGACGTTGTGACTACTATGCTGGATACTTCGATCCCTTTGACTACTGGAGAGTATGACGAGTGGGGAAACCCTAATATTAAAGAGTATTATGACTACATGCTATCCTATTCCCCCTATGACAATGTAGCAGCACAAAACTATCCTAACTTATTGATCACTACAGGCCTTCACGATTCACAAGTTCAATATTTTGAACCAGCAAAATGGGCCGCAAAACTTAGAGCGAATAAAACAGATAACAACACGCTACTGTTGTCTACTAATATGGATGCTGGTCATGGTGGTGCATCTGGCAGGTATCAGAAATACAAAGAAGTCGCATTAGAATACGCCTTCATTTTAAATCTAGTAGAATCAAAATAATAATTAGGGAGCTGAGTCTCCCTAAACTTTCTTACCATCCATTATGAAGTACACTATACGTATTGTCTACCTGATCGTAATCTTACTAACCAATATCTCAATACCTAGCCTTGCTCAGCCTTATGAGGATTCCATCATGGATTTTCAAAAAGAAATGGATGCTGAATTCAAGAGTCGAAAAGAATCACCATTAGAGAAAAAGGATTTGAAAAAATTCAAGGGACTAGACTTTTTTGTCATTAATCCTGATTTAAGATTTGAAGCCATATTTATCCGAACTACTGGCGAACTACCTTTTCAAATGAAGACGACAACAGATAGACTACCAACATATGAAAAGTATGGCGAAGCGCTATTCGAGTATGAAGGAAAACAATACCAACTAAACATCTATCAAAATCATGGGCTAAGGGTACAAGAAGCATACAAAGACTATTTATTTATTCCTTTTACCGATTTGACTTCTGGAGAGGAGAGCTATGGTGGCGGCAGGTATTTAGATCTAAGAATTCCAGATAAAGAAACGATCACCATTGATTTCAATAAAGCCTATAACCCTTACTGTGCTTATAATTCTAAGTATTCCTGTCCTATTCCTCCAAAAGAAAATGATCTCCCTTTTAAAGTCAAAGCAGGTGTTCAAAATTTCAACTACAATCAGTAAATTTAAGTTTAAACCCCTTCTATGAGACTTCCCTTTCTTGTCCTAACGCTGCTATTAGTTGCGAATACTGTCTCTGGCCAAGATAAAAAGCCTAAGAAAATGCAGATGTTTAGAGACACGCTGGACAATAATATGGATATTTCTGACTGGTTGATGAATTACCATGGTGTTTTACCTGTGCCAGCGATCATCACAGAACCTGCCATTGGCTATGGTGTTGGCATGGCCTTAGTATATCTAGAACAACCAAAAAAGAAGAGCGTCAGTGAAAGTAGAGGGGTCTATTCTCTTCCCAACGCATATTTTGGTTTTGGGATGTATACCGAGAGTAAGACTTACACACTTATTGCAGGATTGTACAGAACTATTAACGGAGATAGAATTCGAGTGTCTGCCCTAGGTGGCAAGGCCAGTATCAATACCAGTATCTATCAAGTCAACAATACAGAACTTTCTACTCCTCTCGATATTAACCTCACCAATTATATTGGCATGGTGAAATTGGAAACAAGAATAAAGGAATCCAATTTTTTCGTTGGGACAGGGTACTTTTATCTCAATACAGATTTCAGCCTAAACACAAATCTGGAGGGGCCGATATATGATGAAATAGAAAATCTACTAGACAAACAAATTGCAAATGGTTCTACTAGTCTCAAAGCTTATTATGAAACTAGAGACAATCGATTCTCACCAAACAAAGGTCTATATCTATCCGCAGAATTAGAAATGCATGATAATTGGACCTTAAGTGACTACTCCTATCAAATCCTCAACACTTCTGCCATCTATTATACGAATACACTAAAGAACCCCATCCTTGGTTTTCGCTATGAAGGCAACTACTCATTTGGCACTTATGCTACTTTTTTCAAGCCGTTCATTATGCTGAGAGGAGTACCCTTCATCAAATATCAAGGAAGAGATGTTCTCGTAGTAGAAAATGAGGAGCGAATTGATCTTAATTTCAGATGGTCACTTGTGGCTTTTGGTGGTGCTGGTTTCACTAACAATGACCCAGACAAGTTTGATCTCAAATACAAAGTGTGGAATTTAGGAACAGGTTTCAGATACAAAATGGCCAGAGCATTGAACCTCTATGCAGGTATTGATATCGCGATGAGTGGTGACCAAGATTGGGGTTGGTACATCACAATGGGGAATGCTTGGATGAGATAGGTCTATGAATTAATTCCTAGACAATATCTATATTACCGTCCTAGCCTAACATTTAACATTAACCCAATAAAATGATCTGGCAAAAGAAAACCCAAAAAGAGATTGAAGAACGCATATTTGGTGCTCTCAGTCAAAACATAAGTTATACGGATAGCAATGCCCTTGGCATACCTGCTTCCCATTTAGACAGCAAGGTATTTTCGCAAGACGAATCCTTTCTAAAAAATGCCCCATTCATATCCACCATGGTACAAAACCCCAATCACATAGGGTGCCATACCTTAGGAGAATCTGAATCCTATTTTCAGGGGACTCAATTGATTGAGAAGGAAGTCATCGATATATGTGCCGTTGACATCCTAAAAGCTCCAATTGACAGCTATGATGGATATGTAGCGTCTGGAGGTACAGAGGCCAATATTCAAGCTATATGGATGTATAGAAATTACTTCATAAATGAAGATGGTGCTAAAGCTGAGGAAGTATGCATTTTAGCCAGTGAAGACACTCACTACTCGATGGACAAAGCGGCCAACCTATTGGCTTTGGATTTCTATAAGGTAAATGTAGATCCGAACACTAGACAGGTTGACAGCACCCACCTTAATCACCAATTGGATTTGGCCATAGAGCAAGGCAAAAAGCATTTCATTGTCATCTGCAATATGATGACCACCATGTTTGGATCAATCGATGATGTAAACATTTACACACAAGCACTGGCAGAAAAGAACAGCCAATACCGAATTCATGTAGACGGGGCTTATGGTGGGTTTTATTACCCCTTTACTGATGAGCCTGATCGTGCTTTGACATTTGAGAACCCAAAAGTCACCTCCTTCACGCTAGATGCACACAAGATGGCACAAGCACCTTACGGAACTGGAATATTCATCTGTAGAAAAGGTTATATTAATCACACCAACACAAAAGAAGCTAGCTATGTAGAAGGTGAAGACTGTACATTAATAGGTAGTCGATCAGGTGCAAATGCGGTGGCGGTCTGGATGATATTAGTGAAATACGGCTTTTTTGGCTGGCAAGAAAAAATATTCATCTTACAAAAAAGAAGTGAATGGATTTGCAAAGAATTAGAAAAACAAAAAATTTCATTCTATCGCAACCCTAGCTCCAACATAATCACAATTAGAGCCAATTGTATCAAGTACGAAGTTGCCAAAAAATATGGACTAGTACCCGACAAGCACAATAACCCTAGTTGGTATAAGATAGTGGTCATGGAACATGTATCTATTGAGAAGGTGATTCCTATGTTGGAAATTTTATCAAACTAGTCTTCTAGTAATTTCCAATACTCTCCATTATACAAACCAATTATTCCTTTTGTAGGAGACACAAAGAAAGAAGTTGAGTCATAATGTGAAGGTGTGTAATAAAATGAAGGTGTGTAATAAAAATTCTCAACTTTTTCATTTCGGATTACAGAATCCCTTTGAAAATCATCATACCCATATTCTAAATCTCTCAAACGATCTACGTCTGTGATCCCTCTTGGTGAGGCTAATATATCACTGCTTTGAATATATTGATCATTTACCCTTCCACTAATATTCAATACATCTATCAATAGCGTATCCTGTATCACAAAACTCTCTTCATCAGTTGATTCATATATCAAATTCTGAGTCCTCAATGAAATATCTATTTCACTTTCATGATCAAAACTAACAAAATTGAAACGATACTCTTCTGATTGGAAATACCCTTTTTGCACATAAGAGAATAAACCTGTTCCTTCTCTGCAAAACTCAGCCGCTGTTGTTCTGGCATCCGGGTCGGAAATGGTAGCCAATGTCTGATATAACGTTAGCGTATCCGAAACAGAATTAACAAATCGTAAAGCTTCATCTTCATTATAAGGAATGAAATTTATCGCTTCCCTAGTTAGGGGAACAGATCCTAAATCCACATCATCAGGACATGACTCACCAAAAAGGACATCACCACAACTGATTAAAAATGAGAAAAGTGAAATAATAGCAATAATGAAGAAGTCAGCTCTAGATAGCATTGGTTGGTTGGTTTAATTTTATGGGACATTGATAATAAAAACCCCATTTGGTTAAAAGTAAGTTAATGAAATTTCACATTAAAAAAGCCCTTCCATTTATGGGAGAGCTTTTTTAATGTATTTTCAATAGATCTTAATCCATAGTTTTCACTTCATTATTCAAGGTCTCGATAGTTGCCTTGGCGTCTCCGAACAACATCTTGGTTTTGTCATGGAAGAACAATGGATTCTCTATTCCAGAATACCCTTTGTTCATACTTCTCTTCATGACCACTACGTTCTTACTATTCAAGATTTCCAATACTGGCATTCCGTATATTGGGCTTCCTGGATCATCCAACGCTGATGGGTTCACCACATCATTGGCTCCTACTACCAAACAAAGATCTGTATCTGACATCTTGCCATTGGCATCCTCCAAATCCATCAATTTGTCATACGACACATCAGCCTCGGCCAATAGGACGTTCATATGACCTGGCATACGACCTGCCACTGGGTGAATAGCATAACTCACGTTCACACCACGTTCGGTCAAACTCTTATCTAATTCCTTACATGCCTTTTGCGCTTGCGCTACCGCCATTCCGTAACCCGGAATAATCATGACATTGGTTGCGTACCTCATCAAGATAGCAGTATCGTTAGCTGTCGCTTCTTTGACATCACCTTGATCGCCTCCTGCGGCAGATGCTGATGAACCACCGAATCCACCCACAATCACACTGATCAATGATCGATTCATGGCGTTACACATCAGCACCGTCAATATCGTACCAGAAGAACCAACCAAGATCCCTCCAAGCAACATCACCATATTACCATAAACTATGCCTGCTAATGCTGCGGCAACTCCTGTCAGTGCATTGAGCAATGAAATAACTACTGGCATATCTGCACCACCTATTGGCAATACAAAAGTGAATCCGTATATCAATGAAACAGTCAGAATGATCAAAGGCATATACTGAACTTGCCCTGTACTGATCACCTCAAATACAATCAAACCAATACATAATGCCACCCAGATCAAGTTAAAATAAGAGGAGATCGAACTCTTCCAGTCTTTCACTTTTCCAGACAACTTACCCCAAGCGATCAAGGAACCAGTAAAAGCTACTGCACCTATGAACAAGGCCATATAAGTAGTTGCTTTTGCCCCTATCTCAGATGTTACATCAAAGTTATACACCTCAATAATCGAAATGGCTACTGCACAGGCTCCACCAAAACCATTGAACAAAGACACCAACTCAGGAATACCTGTCATTTCTACTTTTTTGGAATAAACCAAACCGATCACCGATCCTATTGCCAAAGCAATGATGATGAATGCATAGTTGCCTTGATCTCCTTCGATCGGATCAAACATGGCAACCAAAATAGCTAATCCCATACCGCCTGCAGCGATTAAATTTCCTTTAGCTGCAGTAGCTGGGCTACTCAACCTTCTCAAACCGGTAATCAAAAATACCGTCGAGAGCACGTATAATAAATTTATGTACTGCATCTTATTTCTTCTTAAACATTTCCAACATACGGTTGGTCACTGCATGACCGCCAACTACATTGATCATACCCAATACAATTCCAACTGAGCCGATCGCCAATGACAAATAATCGTCACTTGGTGATTGTCTCACTAGGATAATAGCACCGATGATCACAATTCCAGAAATTGCATTGGAACCCGACATAAGTGGTGTATGCAGCACTGTAGGTACTTTTGAGATTACTTCGAACCCCAGATATATCGTAATGATCCATAGGTTAATGGTCACTACATTATCTTTTAGATAATCTAATATTTCTAACATTTTTACTAATTCTTAAGATTGAGGATTAAGCTATAGCTGCAACTTCTTTTTCCGCTACTTTCAATAAAGTATTGGATACGATTTCATTATCAAAAGGAAGCTTATCGAATCCTTCTTTCAATATGAAAGTCAAAAAGTTGAAGATGTTATTGCTATAAACAAAACTTGACTGGCTACCCATGTGGTTGTACAACTGGGTATCACCAATGATTTTCACTCCATTGACTTCTACTGTTTCATTGTCTTTAGACAACTCAACATTCCCACCACTTGCAGATGCCATGTCCATGATGACACTACCAGCTTTCATAGCTTCAACTGTACGTTGCTCAATCAACACTGGAGCTTTTCGCCCAGGGATGTTGGCAGTTGTTATCACGATATTAGACTTGACAGCGGTATCATGAATCAATTCCTTTTGTTTTGCAATATATTCTGCTGACTGTTCGATGGCGTATCCACCTGCAGCGGCACTTTCTTGTGCTCCTTCTACTTCAATGAATTTAGCACCCAAACTTTGCACTTCTTCTTTGACAGCAGACCTCACATCAAAAACTTCAACTATAGCACCTAATCTACGTGCTGTAGCGATAGCTTGTAAGCCTGCCACCCCAGCGCCTAAGATCATCACTTTTGCAGGAGGAATAGTCCCTGCTGAAGTGGTCATCATCGGTAGATATCCGCCAAAATTATCTGCAGCTTGAACCACTGCCTTGTAACCAGACAAGGAAGCCAAAGACGACAATACATCCATCGACTGTGCGATAGAAGATCTTGGTAATAAATCTAGACTGAATGATTTTAATTCCGCTTCTTTCAAAGCTGTCAATAGATCTGACTCAACACGACCGTTGAACCTGCCAACTAATAATGCTTCTTTATTGATTTTTGAAATCTCTTCCAAATTGATACCCGACCCAGTCAATACAATGTCTGCTGTGGCCAATACCTCTTCTCTTTTTACAACCTTTGCACCTGATTCCTCATACGCTTGGTCTGAATAGTTAGATGCTGCTCCAGCACCACTTTCAATGATTACCTCGAAATCTCCTTTTGCATATTTTGACACCACCTTTGGCACCACTGCAACTAGATTTTCCTCAGTACATTTTAATACCCCTATTATCATTACTGATTCAAATTATTGTTTCTAAAAATAGTCTTATGACTAACTATCAAGCTTGGGTTTCTTGACTCATTGTTTACACCGCGAAGATAAGTTTTTAGACAAAACTCTACGTAGATAATTTGTTAATAAATTAACAAGTAATTAAAAGATGATGATTCCAAGGAGATAGAAAGGAAAAAAATATTCCCCATACAAAGCTCATATTTTCAACCAGTTGACATCAATCCAATCGAGTGGACGCAATTGAAAATTTCTTAACATTAATATCAAAAATTGATAAAAAATCATCCTGACTATCAGAAATTAAAATATCCCCAAATATAGGTATATGATATAAGTATTGAGATCAATATTTTTGTAGTCAGAATATATACTAAGCGTCACAATGATTACAGTTTTAATTTTTTTATGCATTGCAGCAACACTTTTATTTTCTCTCCGGCTGTGGAAGAAAAATAAATTTGAGATGCATAAGCTGAGTTCTAAAGTCAACAAATACAATATCAACAAAAAACTGAAGGACCTTGAGTACAACTCTATTACGTCATTGTTGAAGGACAGTGAAGTTGAGAGGGAGCAAGTTGTGGACGACTTACATGAAACTTTGGGCAGTAAATTGGTCGCCATGAAGTTTCAAATGTGTAGCATGGATGCCCTACAAGAAAAAGACATCAAGATATATAACCAAGTCAATATGATCTTGGACGATGCAATTACAGACGTCAGAAGATTGGCGTATTCCATGTCTGATCATATTCACAAAAGTTTTGATATGATTTCTGCCCTGCAAGAAATCAAATACTCCATAGAAAGAGATAAAACCATCCAGTTTGGTGTTTACTTTCATGGCCTAGTGCAAAATGTCTCTAGTGAACTTAACCTACAACTCTATAGAGTCATTCAATCATTGATCACCAATACACTGACCTACGCCAATGCTACAGAAATCAATATCCAACTCTTTAGAAGAGAAGAAGAATTCATCGTCATGTTAGAGGATAACGGCATTGGGTTTGATCCTCTCAATATAAAAAAAAGTAATTCAAATGTTGGGTTCAAAGAATTAGAAAGTAAATTGGATTCATTCAATGGCAAGATGTTCATTGACTCAAGCCCAGGACATGGCACCACAGTTACCATCGAAATACCTCTAGCCGCATGATCAACATTCTAATTACAGACGACCAGCAAATCATTATTGAAGGCTTAAAAAGCTTACTTTCTAGAGAAGAAAGTTTTAATATAGTAAGTCAAGCTAAAAATGGTATTGAAGCCATCAAACAACTAAAATTAAGCAAAATTGATGTGATCCTCATGGATATCAACATGCCCAAAATGGGAGGATTAGAGGCCACAAAAATTATCAACAAAGAACACCCTAATGTCAAGATTCTGATTCTCTCTATGTATAATAGACCTGAGTTAATTAGAACATTAATAGAAGCAGGTGCCAACGGCTTCTTGATCAAAAATGCTTCTCAACCCGAATTGGTCTCTGCTGTCAAAAAAGTACATGCAGGGGGCGAGTATTATAGCCCAGAGGTCAAGGACACCATGATGCACACCCTAAAAACCAAAGATCACATAGGCGCAGCTTACCTGACAGATAGAGAAAGGCTCATTCTCAAGCTATTGGCTGATGGAAATACGACAATAGATATCGCTTACAAACTCACTCTCAGCCCGCATACAATTGATACACATAGAAAAAACCTGCTCAACAAACTCGATAAAAAGAACATTGCCAGTTTGGTAAAGTACGCTGTAGAAAATGGATACGCTGGAGAACAGTTCTAGTCCCTTCTGCTTTTTCCTTTGCGGAATCCTTTTGATTTAGGATTCGCAAATCCTTGCTTTTTTTTCTGAATCTTAGATTTTACAAAAGGTTGCTCCTCCAACACCTCACGAACTATCTTAGTATTACCCAACAATTTCTCAACAAGATCTCTACGATTTTTGTTCAGTAATTTATCCTTGATCCTTTGCTGATATTCTTTCTTGTGCCAAAAGAAGAACATGTGTTGCGCACGTTTTTCCTTCTCCGTTTTAGGTGTAAACATCTTCTCCATCGTATATGGATGATGCCCAGAGTAATAGATCACTGTAGCAACCGTCATCGGAGTAGGAGTAAAATCTTGTACCTGCTCCAACATGAACCCCATATCTTTGGTCTCGGCAGCTAGATTTGCCATATCCTCCTCCTTACATCCTGGGTGACTGGATATGAAGTATGGAATTAAAGGTTGATTAAGATTGTGCTTTTTATTTACTTGGTCGTATTTCCTTTTGAAATTATGAAAATGCTTGAACGATGGCTTTCTCATCACACGTAAAGTATCATCAGCTGTATGCTCAGGAGCCACTTTCAATCTTCCCGAGATATGACGGGTAACTAGTTGATCCATATATACATCGATACTATCATTGGCATTCTTATTATAACTATCTACCAAAAGGTCATAACGAATTCCACTACCAACAAATGCTTTTTTAACCCTAGGATGCTCGTCTACTTTACGATACAATTCGGTCATAGAAGTATGATCCGTATCTAGGTTACTACATATCACAGGGTGTATACAAGATGGACTCACACATCGATCACATATATCTTGCACCTTGCCTTTGAGGCCATACATATTCGCTGACGGCCCACCTAAATCTGAAATATACCCTTTAAAATCAGGCATCTGAGTCACCTGATCTACTTCCTTCATAATCGAGTCCTTGCTTCGACTCGCTATAAACTTCCCTTGATGTGCTGAAATCGTACAAAAACTACATCCACCAAAACATCCACGATGCATATTGATAGAAAACTTAATCATTTCGTACGCAGGAATCGGCCCTCTCTTTTTATACTTTGGATGTGGCAACCTTGTATAGGGTAAATCAAATGATTTATCTATCTCTGTTTCCGTCATGGTATAATATGGCGGATTGATCACTACATTATAATCTCCAGCTTCTTGAACAATTCGATTGGCTTTCAATTTGTTAGATTCTTGCTCGACATGTTTAAAATTGCCCGCATAAGCCTTTTTATCTCTCAAGCACTTTTCATGACTATTTAACTCAATAGTCTTCCAATTCTTGTGCTCTGATAATTCACCTTCCCTTGGTATCTTATAACTGGTCTGTGCTATATCGGTCAGTTGATGAAAAGGTACTCCCTTACCCATCAACCTTAATATTTGACGAAGTGGTTGCTCCCCCATTCCATAGACCAATAGGTCTGCTTGACTATCCACCAATATCGATGGCATCAATTTGTCCGACCAATAATCATAGTGTGTCACTCGTCTCAGACTAGCTTCTACTCCACCGATCAGAATCGGAACATCAGGATATAACTCTTTTAGTATTTTGGAATAAGTAATGGTTGCATAATCGGGTCTGAACCCAGCATCTCCACCAGGCGTATAGGCATCATTAGACCGTCTCCTTTTATTGGCTGTATAATGGTTGACCATAGAGTCCATACATCCAGAGGTAACTCCAAAGAACAATTTTGGCTTACCAAACTTCTTAAAGTCTCTCAGGTCATCTTGCCAACTGGGCTGAGGAATAATTCCTACTCTAAAGCCTTCACTTTCAATAATTCGTCCAATAACAGCTCCCCCAAAAGAAGGGTGATCTACATATGCATCACCAGATACGAGAATCACATCTAACTCTTCCCATCCTCTACCTGTGACTTCCTTCTTGGTTATGGGTATCCAATCTTCAAGTGGCCTATTTCCGATCATAATACAAATGTAGAGAAGTCTACCTGATAGCCAGCTATTATTTCAAATCAGCTTTGGCATATACAGACCATTCTAAATGAAAAACTACCTTAGGATCCAACATCATTAGTTCAATACTCTAGCACCAATTCTTTCCAAAAGCTCGAATTTCCTTTCAAATTCTAAAGGAGTGATTTGCCCAGACGCCTTAAGTTTAATAATTCGGCACATTCCTTTAATAATAGATCTTACTGAATCTAAATCAGAAAATATTTGTTGTTGCTCTTCCATTTTCGCTATTGCATTTCCCATGTTCGTATTGTTTAGTATTTACTTGACTTAAACAACAATTAATCCAAGACCTTATTCAAACCATAGAATGGGTATTTCACCTAGATTTTTAAATCCCCTAGAAAATATTTTCACTTCTAAACCATCACGCCTATCTTCGGCAAACAATCTATCCAACATGAAATTCAATAAAACCTACCCTGTACTTATCTTAATTTTCCTCATTGCTATAACCTGGAGTTGTGATGATGAGACCACTGATAGTAACGATTTAGGATCACTTCCTTTAGACACAGGTGGCATACACACTGCCTATCCACTAGGATCTACACAATCCGAATTAGGCCACTACCTATACTTACCTTCGGGATATGAAGACACCAATTCAGAATATCCCTTACTTGTATTTTTACATGGTAGTGGTGAAAAAGGCAATAGCCAGGAAGACCCGTCCAAATTAGACTTGGTACTGAGAAACGGACCTCCAAAACTCATTGAAAAAGATGTTTGGAACCCTACGTTTCCTATGATCGTTGCTTCTCCACAATCTCAAGGTTGGTGGAATCCTTCTGAAATCCACTCATTCATGGAACATCTAGTGGACAACTATCAAATCAACCCTGCTCGCATATACCTCACAGGGCTCAGTATGGGAGGCTATGGCACGTTCTCCTATATCGGTAATTATGGAGACTCTAGTTTTATAGCTGCTGCAATACCAATTTGTGGAGGTGGCAACCGTAACAAAGCGACTAGCTTTAGGAATATTCCATTATGGGCATTCCATGGAGATGCCGACAACACGGTCAACGTCAACAATAGCATCGACATGGTGGAAGCAATCAATGCGATTGATTCCGGATTGGTCTATCAAGCCAAGTTAACAATCTACCCTGGAGTAGGACATAACTCATGGTCCAAAACCTATGACGATTCAGGAATGGGTACAGAAAACTCGGAGTATGACGCTTTTGAGATGAGCATTTATGACTGGTTTTTCCAATACAAAAAATGATGACAGTATAAGCCTTCATCACCATAAATTGATCTTATGTTTGCCACAAAAAACAATCAATGGGAGCAATCATGAATTTCGCCATCTTTCCTGTAGACAAGGGAGATCATATAAGCGAGTATGTTAGCAAAGTAATCAACTACATCAAGGACAGTGGCATGACCTATCAATTTACCCCAATGGGTACTATTGTCGAAGGTGAAACTGTTGCCGAGGTATTGAAAATAGTAGAAAAGTCCTATGAAATATTAGACCCCATATCAAACAGAGTGTATTGTGTCATGAATATGGACTACAAAAAGAACAAATCGAATCTCATCAAATCCAAAACAGAATCAGTAGAAAAGCGAATTGGAAAAGTCAATAAATAGTGAAGCAGTAGCAAACATGATATTATACAAAACAATATAAGTATGATACAAAATAATGATTACTTGCTACCTTCGCATTTCAATACCACCTAATTGACTTTTTGTGATAGAGCAGTTAAAAAAGCATCAGTATTTTCTAATTCTGATGCTCATTTATTTTGTAGGAATAGGCTACTTGGCGACTATCAGACCATTTTGGTTTGACGAACTATTTACTTTATACATTTCTCAAACCCAATCGTTGACCCAAGTACTGGAGCTATTGGGTCCTATGGATCCACACCCTCCCGTCCAGTATGTTTTGGTGATGATCAGTCACCAGCTGTTTGGAGTGAATGAATTGACAACCCGGCTTCCTGCACTTGTCATGCTAGGTGTATTTATGACTGTGTGCTATGCCCTTGCACGGAAATACTTAAACAATCAATCCGCATTATTTGCGGTACTTCTAATCATTTTGTCTGTTAGCCTTAAATATGGTTATGAAGCAAGGCCTTATGCAATTGTAATAGGGTTTACGGCTCTCACTTACTGGTATTGGATTAAGGCCCGAGAATCTAAAAAAGTATTTCCTATAATTTTAGCAGGACTGTTTAGCGGATTGACCGTACTTACACATTTTTATGCTGTTCTGGGGTTTCTCCCTCTCTATCTCTATCAACTGATCTCTGTCGCTAAAAAGGAGAAAGGTGCATGGCCTCTACTGATCAGTATCGGTCTTGGCTCTGGCCTACTTTTGACTACCCTACCTATTCTTCAGAGCATTACTGTATTATCCAAAAACAATTGGGCGGCCCCTTCCCTCTATGACTTTTTAGCCGCTGGGTTACACTTTCACTGGTTTATAGCCATTTTAGGAATCATTGGATTATGGAATTTCAAAGCATTATTAATTTCTGCAACTGACAAAATAAAAAGTTCAAAAGAACTTCAAGCCGTACTGCTACTGGTGACTTTGATGTTATATGGCTTTCTATTCAGCCTCATCTCTGGTGCCTTTCATAACCGCTACGTATTCGCGACACTATTAGGATCTGTTACTTTGGGAGCCATGATCTTTTATTATTTGAATAACACTCAAAAAATCCTCACTTTGTTATGTTCAATTGTGATTGGAACATACATATATACTGCTGAAATCATTACATCTCCTGCTAAAGAACAACACATCATTGAAAAGAACCTTACAACTTTCGAGTCTAATGTTTCAGGTCCCGTCGTGTTTGCGCACTATTTAGATTACCTGCTGTATTACCATTATAGCAACCCTCAGCTTAGAGATAGACTGATTTACCTCATTGATTACTCTTTAGATTTCAAGTACGAAAAGATATCTGGGGACATCAGTTTGCACAAGCTCAAAGAATTAAAACCCGACCTCAACTTACAAGATTTAAATACTTTTCTTATTGCGAATAAAAGCTTTCATATCGTTGGGAACACTTCATTTTCTTATCATTTGGATTCTTTAAATCTGAGATATGAACATGAATATATTAATATCAATGGTTTGACGTTGAATAAGATCATAACCAGTAAATAACTTGAATAAAGAAATTAGCCTAATCATTCCAGTCTACAATGAGCATCAGACTATTGTAGAACTATTGGACGAGCTTGAAGAAAAAGTATCTTCCAGTTACAACGCCTTTATCATATTTGATCATGACGATGATTCTACCTTGACACGACGCATGGAAATTCATGATAAGTTTGAAAACATTAATTTCATCAAAAACACTTATGGCCCAGGCGTAATAGGCGCTTTCAAAACTGGATTTGATGCTGCAGACTCCAAATATATTGTCCCGATCATGGCTGATCTATCAGACATGCCCGAATCCATTAATAGCATGTATGCCAAAATTCAGGAGGGGTATGATTTGGTGGTTGCATCTCGATACATGAAAGGCGGCCGAAAAATTGGCGGTCCAAGAATCAAGTACTACCTCTCAAGATTATCCAATTCTTTACTCTATAACCTAACAGACCTACCGCTACACGACATCACCAACGCTTTCATCATGTACAAAAAAGAAGTCATCAAGACTATCCAAATAGAAAGCACAGGAGGATTTGAAATCACGATGGAAATCATAGCTAAATCCTATGAAAAAAACATGAAAATGACTGAAGTGCCTACTATCAATAGAGATCGTGCGGCTGGCCAGTCAAATTTCAAAATGATGACTTGGATGAAGAATTATCTATACTGGTTTATCCATATACTCAAAGTCTATAGCAAAAAGAAAATGGGCCTTTGAAACAAAATCGCATCATCTTTTTTATTGACATTAGCTTAACACAATTTTTTGATTTCATTATGTTTGCCGAATATCCGAGCAAAACATGAAAATACTACGCAGCATATTTCTAATCATCAACTACAAGACTTTCATTGTTACCATACTGTCATTGGTCTCCACCTGGTTATGCGGCTATTATAGCATTGCAGCCAATTTCCCTTTGACACTCATAGGTATCGCTATTGTCTTTCCTGTAGTCTTTTCTATCAACAGTGCCTATACCCGACGAGAAAATGCACTCGGGAATTTAGGTGATTTCAAAAATCACCTCATTGCCATCTACCATGCATCACGTGATTGGCTCGACCCCAAACAACCGGAGTTTCAACAAGAGGTAAAAAATGAAATGGTCAAAACTTTTGATCAACTCAAAACCCTTTTCACTAGTGAAACCGACGAGTCTATCAGAGAAAATGAAAAGAAAATGATGGTCAGGTTATCTGATCTATCCATTTTCATGCAACAAATGAGATCTCATGGTTTGCAAGTAGGCGAAATGTCTAGAATTAGTCAGTATTTGAGTAAAATAGGAGGTGCTGTTGAAAGTATGAAAGTAGTTCTTAAGTACAGAACACCTATCACCTTGAGAGCCTACAGCAAAATATTCATCTACAGTTTCCCTGTAATATACGGACCCTATTTCCAGGAAATATCAGAACATTATAGCCATGGCTTGGAATACATGATGCCAATTATATTCAGTTTCATCTTAGTGAGTCTAGACAATATTCAAAATCATCTAGAGAATCCTTTTGATCAAATAGGCGAAGATGACATCAAATTTGGAACCGAACGATTTGAAAGCATGATGGATTAATACCATGTGATTTTGTACTACCCACTGTACTATTGTAAAACCTGTCAACTTAATTAGGAAACCATCGTGCTAAGGTTACAGTATGCGTTGCTAGGTTGATAATAGTCATTGCTAAGGTCCCAATGCTTGTTGCTAAGGTTACAACGCTTATTGCTAAGACTCCAATGGTTTATGCTAAGGTTGCAGTACACATTGCTAAACTTCCAACGGTCATTGTTAGATCAAAAGGGCTTATTGTTTACTTTTCAATACTTATTGTTATACATCTAATACTTGTTGCTAAAGTCTCAAGAGTTAATGTTGACTCGACAGAGCTCAACACACTCAGCGGTCATTAGGAGCTGGCGTCATAAGTCAAGTCAATAACCAAACGAATAGGCACAAATAGATGCTAGTGGGAGAGCCCTATATATATTTATCATTCACCTGCTTTCTTAACTTTTTCGAGTGGTTCACTTTTCGTGTATATAAGACCCCGCTGTATTGATACGGTTTACTTGATTCGTAGAACAATAAGTAATTATTGAAATCGACGGATTCAGAATAAATACTTTCTGAAAAATCAATATCACTTAATTCGATTCCGTTCCCGGTATTGTTCAGCATGGTCCCCTCAGAATAGATATGATTAATAGAACAAACCTTAGCGCGAGAAAAATTCACTGTATCATTCACACAATAATAACCCATAGTAAGACTCTCTTTATATGGTATTAACCAGTTATGAATATTCCCAGAAAGTGTAATTACTTTTGAACTTGGATATTTTTTCACTTGTTGAACAATTGTTAAATACATCGCACTGTCACGGTTTACCATGTGATATTCTTTAAAATTATCGTAGAAAAACAAATTAATATTGGGGTTGGTATTACAATAAATTATTAAATCAAACCAAGACTCCCCATTTCTTCCATCAATATTTTCTTTTGAGAAAAATTCAGTAATCCTCAAAACAGAATCAGTTGGGGATTGCACAAACTTGGCAACTTCGTTTTGTGGTATTTCTAAGCCAACAGATACTTGCCCTTCGTTTTCAACCACCACTTTGGCAATACCTGAAACCAATTTGGCTGGCTCTTGTGTCCCATGCATTTCTCCAATCATAATTAGCTGATAATCCATAATCAAATCATAGACCTCATTATTTAAATTAATGAGGCTATGGACTTCAACTGCATTTTTGCTAACATATTCACCAAATCCTTGTGAATATAAAAATGTAGGCAATAGGCTCAGAAACAAACATAAATACTTCATAATAAACACTTACAGTTAACTCCAATCAAGACACACTATTACTCTGACTTGCTAACAGACTCTAAATATTAAAATTATCTCCTACATATTGCAAAATGCATCTCCTCACCTTTCTCGAATCCATCGCTAAAATCCATTAGTATAAAACGATCTCTCAATCTACTATTGTAAAAGTAAATTCTTCTTGATCAGTAACCGTCTCTCTTAAGAAATGCAAATAGATCACGAACACTTCTGTTGATAATCCGATTGCCATAATTCTCTTTCAGAGGTCTTGAAATATCTAATAATCCATAAGTGTCTCTGACACGGTCAAACTGCACCGAAGCAGGGTAAATGCTCAGTAAGCCCATAGATACATAACAAAACATCTCAAAAAGTACATCAAAAATACATCAAAGAGCGAAAACGTAAGTTTACAACTTTTCGTACCTGACAATTTTATTTATCATTGTTTAAGAGTACTGTGCGATCCAAATTCCTTCCACTTAAATTGACCACTACTCCTGATTCAAACTAGCTACTAAAGCATGAAATTATGATAAAAAAACTTTTACTACTCCCTGTACTTTGTGGGTTAATACTCTTCACCCAAAAAGCAAAATCACAATGTACTGAACTGGTTTGGTCAGATGAATTTAATTATACGGGACTTCCGGATCCAGAAAAATGGGGTTATGATGTAGGTGCTGGTGGCTATGGCAACAACGAACTACAGAACTACACAGAAGACAGATTAGAAAATGGACGTGTCGAAGATGGCAGCCTTGTCATCGAAGCGTTATTGGATAACTTTGAAGGAACAAAATATTCCTCCGCACGATTGGTATCTAGAGACCAAGGAGATTGGCTATATGGACGAATAGAAATACGCGCCAAATTACCTACAGGCAGAGGCTCTTGGCCAGCGATTTGGATGCTCCCTACGGACTGGGAATATGGTGGATGGCCAGAAAGTGGAGAGATAGATATCATGGAGCATGTGGGCTATGACCAAGGCAAAGTACACGCAACCGTCCACACGGAGGCTTACAACCACTCAATAGGTACACAAGTTGGTAAGAGTATTTTTGATGATAACATCCAAGATGAATACCATAACTACATTTTGGATTGGCAAAATGACAATATTCAGGTTTATCTAGACGATTCGCTATACTTCAGCTTTGACAAAGAGGAAGGTGGCTATGCAGTATGGCCTTTCGATAAAAGATTCCACCTATTGCTAAATATCGCTATCGGTGGAGACTGGGGTGGTGCACAAGGTATAGATGACGCCATGTTCGAACAAGAGGATGGTGTGAAAATGTACGTGGATTACGTTCGTGTATATCAAACATCTGACCATTTGAAAATCGATGGAAAGGAATCCGTTATTGAAGGGGAGTCTTCTATTAAATACACCATTCCTGCTACTGAGGAATCAAGCTACAACTGGTCTGTACCCTCTGGGGCAACCATCACGGCTGGTGAATCGAGCAATGAAATCATGGTCAACTGGGGTTGTACCGCAGGAGCAGTCACTTGCCAATACATTACCGAATGTAGCACCTATGATTTGACATTGGACGTGAGCTTCGAAGCACTAAGCATCTCAGGTGATGACAGTGCCAACGAGCAAGATCGGTCTTTGTCATTCGCAGCGCCTGAAGTGACTAATGCAACTTACACTTGGACCGTGCCTGCCACAGCAAGCATTTCTGAAGGTCAAGGAAGCAACGAAATCGAAGTAGATTGGGGTACTGAAAGCGGTAATGTTTCTGTAAATATCACCAGTGATTGTGAGGCACAAACTGCTGACATCACAGTAGACTTTATCGTACAGTCTCCATATCCTGACAGTGAACAAGCTCATGTTATCCCTGGCATTATCAACAGCGTAGATTATGATCAAGGAGGAGAAGGTGTATCATATAGTGACACGGATCCTACCAATGTAGGTACTGGCGACAGAATGGATGAAGCTGTAGATACTGAAAAAGGAGATGGTGGCAAAGGTAATGTGGGGTGGGTAGAAAATGGTGAGTGGCTAGAATACACTGTAGAAGTATCCTCTAGTAACACCTATGATGTGAAAGCAAGAGTAGCTACACAAGCTTCAGATGCGGGATCTTTCACAGTGTCTTTCAATAACGGAACAAGTGTAACATCAGAAAACATTGGAAGTACAGGAGGCTGGACAAGTTTTGTTGAGATCTCGCTTGGAAAAGTAATACTAGATGAGACTGTAACTCAAATGACTATTACCTTCAATGGTCCGAGTTTCAACGTCAGTGATATTATTGTGGAGTTATCTGAAGTATTATCAACCAAGAACTCTGACATAGACCCAATCACTATTTACCCTAACCCATCGACCCAAAACGAATTGATGCTCCATGGAAATATTGATTCCTATAACACTTTGAGCATTATATCATTCAGTGGGAAAGAAGTAATCAATGTTAGTCTTCAAACAACCAGCAGCAACAAGACAAACATCTCAATAGTTACACTACCAAGGGGCATATACATGGTAAGACTCCAAGGTCCAAGTCAATCAAAGACATTGAAATTAATTCGTCAATAGGCGCATTAAAACTAACTGCAACAACAAATAACGCCACCTCATCTAAACAAAAAGATGAGGTGGCGTTTGCTTTTCTGCTTCTGATGAGATTTCATAATGAACTCTAGTACCCTCCGATCGAATAAATCTCTGCCATAGTTGACACTCAATAAGTTCAATGGAAATAGCATTTGCTTCCAACAAACAATGGAAATAATAATTGGCCAATTAATTCAGCGTATCCGAAACATTACTTTTTCATCTGTTCTTTTAAGGCTGCAGAATTAAAAGAACAGAGGGTCAAATATACAATGGCTTATCAAATCTTGGTTCTTTATATCCATTTCGAAGACTCGTTATCTGTAATGCCATGATATGGTGTCGTGGCGTTTTATGTTTTCTTTGTTTCGGATACCGAAACAGCCGAATCTGTGATTCGGCTCATAACTTTTTGATTCTGATGAGTCGCGGTGCAGAATCGGCGGGGCTTGAAAAAACCTCCAGCTTCCTTTTTCGCTAAACTGCCATACGTCTCATATCTGATGTTAGCGAAATTTTCTTACCTCCTCAAGTAGCTCAATAGGGTTCTGTCGATTATCAGTAATAGTAAGAATTTCTACTTCTTGGTTTTCGATTCGATAGTAAAACGAAGTTAATTTTGATACAACACATTTATAAATTCCATTATACAACTCTGATTTAGGACATGATTCTGGAAAGTTCTCAATTTTAGAAATCGATTTTTTCATTTCTTTCAGAAACTTTGTTTTAGATTTTAAACCCCATTCAGTATTAAGATATTCGACCAACGCTTCTAATTTTAATTCAGCAATGGGAGAAAGATAAACTGTGTGTTTGCTCATGAAACTTTAGCCAGAAAAGTATCAAAAGAAGTTCTATTGCCCTTATTCAGTTGGGACAAAGCTATTTCTATTTCTTCTTTTTCAGCCACGGTCAGGGAAGTACCAAAATCTTCTTGTTGACTTGATATCAACTCTTTAATCTTAGTAAGAATTGAAGGATTGTCAAGGTTCAGAATCAACTTCGCAAGTTCAATTTTAGAGGTTTGAATATCCATACTCAAAGATACTAAAAAGATACTAAAAGTAGTTTTCGCTAACGAACAACTAAAACACACCACCAATATACTAACTGACTCCAATCAATAAAACTATCTCCTACCTCCTGAGTACTGCATAGCCTCTCCTTTGCCAAATCCATAGCTAAAGCCCAGTGTTATAAACCGGCCTCTCAACCTGCTATTGTATAGGTAAAAATCTTCTTGATCAGTAACCGACTCTCTCTTACGCGATGCAAATACATCCCGAACACTTCCGCTGATTACACCTTTTCCATTCATGACCTTTTTTCTAATTCCAAAGTCTATGTAAAACACATCTGACATGACTGACTGTACAGTTTGGTATTCGGACTGATACCTTCCTGTGACCTCAATGTCAATTTTCGCTGGCAACTTAAATTTCGTATTAATCTTGGTTGACCATCTGGTAGCATCAAAATCAAAGGATTGAGAAACCAATTGATCTTCTTTCATATATTCAAACAACCCATCTCTTATAAAATAAGAATAATTAAAATCTCCATTTATAGTCAACCATTTCAGTGCATCATATTTGGCGTTAATCTCTAACCCCGTTGATCTTTCCGATCCAATGTTATATGGTTTGACCGTATTGACATTATCTTCAACAGTGGATACACGTTCGATCACATCTGTAGTGTATCGATGAAAAACCGTCACGTTCAAGGATACTTTGTCAAAATCTGATATACTAGACAGCTCATACGAGTCTGTAAACTCAGGCATCAATTCAGGGTTACCCATTCTGATACTATAGTTATTTCTCACGTTAAAAAACGGATTCAAATCCCACAACCTCGGCCTAAATATCCTTCTAGAATACCCAGCTTGTACTGACAGATTTTTTTTCACTTTAAATGAAGCGTGCGCACTTGGAAAAAAATTAGTAAACTTCTGATAATTCGTCTCATCTGTATTTTCCAAATAAGTGGTCAAATCTGTATTTTCCATTCTTAGGCCTCCTTTCAAACCCCAACTATTACCTTCATAGGCAGCAGTGGCATACAGTCCTAAGACTTTCAAGTCATAGTTAAAGACATTCGTTAATGTTGTATCTAAAAGCCAACCTCCCTCTATCCAATCACTAACGGCATAATCATTACTCACATCCGTGATCAAGTATTGACCACCAGTCTCCAACGACCATTCATCATTGATTGGCTTGGCATAATCCAATTTGAAGGTGTAGTTCCCTTGCTGAAACTCCGTCTCCGTTCTTTGCTCACTGTCTTGATCTTCGACACCCGAAACTGTCTCATTAGTAAACTCCGAGCTTAAATCCTTTCCGAAAAAATTACCCAAGGCACTAAACAACAGCGTGTGGTTTTCGGTATCATCTTTAAACTCCTTCTTGTAATTCAATTCATAATGATATTTAGGATTAGTCGCACTAGTTTCTTCTGTCCGCCTCCACTCCGAAACGATGGCATCATTCTCAATTGAAGAAAACAATGTGGTCGAAGGCTGGTCTTCAATTTCATAGGCATAGTTACCTGTGACCGTCAACACATTGTAATCATTGATATGGTAGTCTGCACCCAAGATAAAGTTATAAAAATTTTCATTCCGAAATTCTTCCCCTACAGATTTGATTGTAGAGCCTGTAGTTTTATCCATATTGATGTTCTCAATATCATTGGGCAACTCTCTGTAGCCTACCCCTATTTGTGTGAATAAGTTAAAATGCTCCGTGCGACGGTTTAAACTAAAACCAAGACTATGGTTGTGTGGCAAACCGGTATTCAAACTAATTGACCCATTAGTTCCTTTTCGCTCATCCTTCTTGATGATAATATTGATGATACCAGCTGTCCCCTCCGCATCATATTTGGCTGACGGGTTGGTAATCACCTCGATTTTATCAATCATATCTGCTGTAATAGTTCCTAAGGCATTGCTCCCATCAGCTGTCAACACCGACGGCTTACCATTGATCAATACTTGGACACCTGTACTCCCTCTGAGACTAATCGTACCTTCGATATCTACATTGACAGACGGCACATTATTCAATACCTCAAGCGCATTCATACCTGCACTCGTGATGTCTGACCCCACGTTAAAGACTCGCTTATCCAATTTGAATTCCGTTTGTGATTTTTCAGCACGAACAACTACTTCTTCTAGTTGCTTACTATCCATTGCCAAGACCACAGTCCCCAAATCAATACTGTTTTGACTATAATTAACCTGATCAATTCGCTTCGAAACATAACCAATAAAACCAACCTCTAAATAGAAGTTGGATTGAGCAATAGTAAAAGAGAATTCTCCATCTACCGATGCAGTTGCTCCAGTCAAGACTTTATTAGAGGTCTTGTCCATCGCTCTGACTACTGCAAAGTCAATGGGTTGGTTCTTTGTGTCTACAACTTGTCCAACGATCAGAATCTCTTGCTGTGCATAGAGAGACAAATGAAGACAGGAAAGTAGAATTATTAGATGAAACTTTCTCATTTTCTTATATCTGTTTTATGATTCAGACTAATTGAGATTTAAAAAATTCAATCGTTCTATCCCATGCTAATTTGGCGGCTTCCTCACTATATCGAGGAGTCGTATCGTTATGAAACCCATGCTGTACTTCGGGATATACAAATGCCTCATACTTTTTATTATTACTCTTCAGCGCCTTTTCATAATCTGGCCAACCTGCATTCACACGCTTGTCCAAACCTGCAAATTGCAACATCAATGGTGATTGAATTTGATCTACCAACTCAAGCGTTGGTTTACTACCATAGAACGGTACAGCCGCTGACAAACCAGGAATTCGAACTGCCATCATATTGGATATCCATCCTCCAAAACAAAAACCTACTACTCCAACCTTACCATTACAATCAGGGTGTCCCAGCAAGTACTCATATGCAGCAATAAAGTCCTCCAACATCTCATTCTTATCTCTTTTTCGCTGCAGTTCGCGACCATCATCATCGTTACCTGGATATCCACCCAATGGCGAAAGTGCGTCTGGAGCCAATGAAATAAACCCTTCCAAGGCGGTACGTCTTCCGACATCTTCGATATGTGGGTTTAGCCCCCTGTTCTCATGAACCACAATGACACCTGGCAACTTGTCTTTGATTTTCTTAGGACTGGACAGCAACCCTTTTATCTCCCCTCCTCCTTTTTCAGAATTATAGATAATGAACTCCGAATTCAATCTTTTATCATCTCCCTTCACCTGAATTTTATGAATATAATCTGGCATCATAAAACTCATCAAACTCCCCAATGTCAACCCTCCTACAGCGTACACGGATAGACGTTTGACAAATACCCTGCGATCAATTTGATTGTGGGCATATTGATCATACAATTCGAATATCTCTGGATTTAAGTCTTTGGGGTTAAGCTTTTTCATGGTGATGGATTTATATTAATTAGACAAATAAGATAATCATGGTTAAAACGATTCCTCCTAGAGCGAAATAGAGCCCTTTTTTGAAGACCGAAGAACTAGACACAAACATCCAAAAAGAAGAAATAACAAAGAACAGTAAGGACAACCCAAAACCTATATTGAGATAAAACAAAGGGCTCTTAGTTGTAGCCTTGTGCATGTGCGTCATTTTGTCCAAGACATACGGCAACTCCATTTTCGCATACTTCACTTCTCCAGTTTGACTATTATAGATTCCTTGTTCGAACTGCATCCATTCTCCCTCTTTATTGATTACTTTCAAGTTTTTGATCCGTAGTTCTTTTCCTAGCGCTACTGGGGACAACTCACGCCCTACAGTTGTATTGATTGTAGTTTCCCTTTTCAATAAATCAGTATTACGAAAAACCAACACAATACCGCTAATGGCATAAACTGCCATAATCCCTGCTAAAAAGAATCCTAGGTAGCGGTGAATCAATCTCATTTTTTGATGCATAGTCATTTCATTTTTATAGATAGTGGTGTAGTAAAACACCAAAAGTATTATAGTTATGTAAGCTAAATACAAAAGTCACAGGCCCCACTTCCCAATCCTTGAACGGTGTTTTTTTATGGACAAACGACAAATATTATTTCAAGTCAATATTGATTGGTCGTTTGTCCTATTTAATAGGTTGTTGACCTTCCGATCTATTGCTAGTCTGTGCTTTTATATAGAAATTGAAGCGTGAGAATATCAAAATTCAGAATTAATACGCCAATCTGGGAAACCATATTTCAATTTGGAATCCTCATTGTGGTCTTCAAATTCTACTCTTTTGATCGACACAATCCTCAAATAGAAGATTATCAAATAGCTTTCTTTGCCAATTACGTCTTCACCGTCATGGTGATTGACTATCTCTTGTTCCCTAATCTCTTATACAAAAACAAATACCTGCTCTTCTTTGTCAGTTTTGGCCTACTCTTGGCTGTCACCATAGGTATTGAAGAACTGGTTATTGAAAAAATCTACTTCCCAGAGACTAGAGGTAAACGATTCCCAGGCATCTTTTATAGCCTTCTAGATGTGATGCCTGTCATTCTGATCCTATCTAGTTTTAAATACGCTTGGGATACGATCAGAAAATTGGGAGAATTGGAAGAAATAAAAGTCAGTTTAGTGGAAAATGAATTGAAGTATCTCAAATCTCAAGTCAACCCTCATTTTTTGTTTAACAATCTCAATAACCTATATGCTTATGCGCTAGAGAATTCTCCCAAAACGCCGCTGATCATACTAGAGTTATCTTCGGTATTGCGGTACATGCTCTATGATTGCAAGGAAAAATATGTACCTGTCGCTAATGAAATCAGTCACCTAGAAAACTTCTCTAAGCTCAATGAATTGCAAATAGAAGAACGAGGAAAAGTAATTTTAACGGTACCGGAATCTTTTAATTCTTCTTTTAAAATTGCCCCCTTGATTTTGATCGTATTTGTTGAAAATGCTTTCAAGCACAGTACCATGAGTCAATCCAGTGGTATCATGATAGACATTTCGATCACACTATCAGATGATGGCCTATTAAAACTCAAATGCAGCAATAGTTACTTGGACCAGTTGGCTCAATCAGAAATCAAAGGAGGAATTGGACTGGAGAATGTTAAAAAGAGATTGGAGTACCTCTATCCCGGAACACATCGCTTGACCATTAATCAAGAACCCAATTTGTTTCACATCGATCTGGAATTAAACATTGGCAACACAATATGATGACTTGCATAATCATAGAAGATCAACCCCCAGCGCAACGTATATTAAAAGCGTATATGCAGCAAAATGGACAACTAAAACTCCTTGGAGTTTTTGGAGAGACCGCTTCCGCTAATGATTTCATGAAGACAAACCAAGTGGATTTATTGTTTTTGGACATTCATCTGCCTCGAGTCTCTGGCATAGAGTTCTTAAAGCGATTGCACATCCAGCCAAAGGTTATTTTAACCACTGCATTTAGTGAATATGCACTGGAAGGATATGAATTGAATGTTTTGGATTACTTACTCAAACCATTTTCATTTAGTCGTTTTGAATCTGCAGTTCAAAAAGCATTGGACGATCATAAAACACCTGTAAAAACTCCTTCTATATTTATCAAATCAGGACATGATCGAATCAAAATTCTAATAGCCGACATCTCTTATATTATGGCTGACTCTGACTATACAGAGATAGTTAGTAATCAAAAGCGACACCTATCGTCAGAGTCACTGAAGTATTGGAGTGAACAATTGAAAGAAGACAAAATCGTAAGGGTCCACAAATCCTATTTGGTAAATCTCGATAAAATATCAAAAATATCTAGTAGTAAAATCTTGCTGAATGACGGGGTGGAAATTCCAATTGGCAGAGCTTACAAGGAGCGATTCAAAGAGTTGTTGAGGTGATAAAGTAATAGATGCTTCAAATTGATTACAATAATAATACCCTTGAGCCCAAACTAACTTTAGAAACGTGCAAGAATTGACACACAATACCATCAAACACGGGTCCACCAGGTAAATTATTATTGAAATCATCGGTGATGATTAACAATCAATCAACCATTATTGTAAGAGATAAAGGCACGGAGATCAATGAGGAATTCGATGAAAGTCTAGGTTCGCTAATATCCGCACCCGTCTTAAGAACCTGTTCATGACATTAAACACTTGCTCCTCTAATGATCAAGGCACAGAAGCAGCATTAAAATTAAACCTCAGGAGTCAACACGGAACTCAATACTACCGGATGCTAGCTTATTCATAGTCCTCCTCATCCATACGGACATACTCATCTATATAGTAATCCAACTTGTAAGTAGTCTCTTTGTATTCATTCGCTTCATTATGTATTAATAGATAGCCTTCTCTAGAGAAATCAGTTACCCCTGTAGTTCTCTCTAGAGATTGTGTCCTAAACCCAACTGTATCCATAATAACAAATAAATATTGACCATTCTCAAGATTCTCCCACGTCCCTCCTGACTTTCTATCGTCCCTACAATTTGAAGGCAAACGAAAAAAACTTCCATCTTCATTAAAGACAGACCTTACCTGAACCGAACAAGAGTCATCAAAGTCTTTACGCACCGATGTGCCATCCAAATAATGATTAATAACTGCACTATGTACCCATGAACCAACCAACGGATCCGTAGGTGTGCCATTATCGACACAGGAATAGATAGTGATTGAAAGAAGTATAAAAACAATGTTTTTTGCAATATTATTCATGCGGTAATTTATACTTTTTGACGATTATTATTTGAAATAACAGAACATCTTTTTGTCCTTCTCTACTGAAATACTTCAATACAAACAGACACCCAAAAGTCAATTCACACCGAGTGACGACCGCAGTAGATTATTAATTATTGAAATGGTATATTCACATATAAAATGACTTATCACAGGCATCATTAATCTCTAGACAAGTAACTCATGGTAAAATATTCCCCATACCTCATTCTTCTATTATTTGTAATAGGATGTGGCCAAGTCAAAAAAATTAAAAACACGCCTAATCTTCCTAGAGTAGCAATCACAGGGTTGGCTATTGAATCTAGTACATTCTCCCCGGCACTGACAGAAGCAGCGGCATTCAACATCAAAGAAGGCGAAAATGTATTCTCCTTTTACCCATTTTTATCTCCAGACTCACTGTTCCGTCAACGAGCAGAATGGATCCCAATATTGAATGGTCATGCATTACCTGGAGGTGCAGTAACCCGAGAAGCCTATGATTCTTTGATAAACAAGACCTTGAAAGGGCTAAAGGAAAACGGGCCCTACGACGGCTTATTTTTCGATATTCATGGCGCCATGAGTGTCGTAGGGTTAGAAGATGCAGAAGGTGACTTCATTTCAAAAGTCCGTGCGGTAGTGGGCACCAAGACCATCATATCCACCTCCATGGACCTTCATGGAAATGTATCCCCCACGTTGGCACATCACTCAGACTTAATCACATGTTTCAGAATGGCCCCACATGAAGATGCCATTGAATCCAAGAAAAGAGCCGTAAACAACCTACTTAAAAGACTAGAAAACAATAAAGGAAAACCAAAATATAAAGCTTGGGTACCAGTACCAATTTTACTTCCTGGAGAAAAAACTAGTACACGAATCGAACCTGGAAAAAGCCTGTACGCTGAAGTAGCCAAAAAAGCAAATTTGGATGGCGTCATAGATGCTGCTATTTGGATAGGGTATGCTTGGGCCGATGAGAAGCGTAACCATGCAGTAGTAATGGTCACAGGGGATGACGAAAAAGCAGTTACCACTTCAGCTGAGCAATTAGCACAGCAGTTTTGGGATGTTAGAGAGCAATTTGAATTTGTAGCACCTGTTGCCACATTAGACGAGAGCATAGCTATGGCGATCAATAGTGAAGCATCGCCATTTATCATCAGTGACATGGGCGACAACCCTACGGCAGGTGGTGCTGGAGATGTCACATGGACTTTGGAGAAAATACTATCTGACGAGAGACTCAACACAAGCAATTCGCCTACCCTAATATACGCCTCGATTCCAGGCCCTGAATTTGTGAAAAAAGCGTTAGAAATAGGTGAAGGAGGAGAAATATCGGCCTTTGCAGGAGCAGATATAGATGATCGATTTGCGCCACCAGTACTTATCTCTGGCACAATAGAAACTATTAAACATGGTGATTATCGCGCAGAGACTGAAATAGTCGTCAGCGTTGGCAACACGAAAGTAATCGTTACCAAAAAGCGCAAACCATACCATAAAGAAACTGACTTCACTAATCTAAACTTGGAGCCTAAAAACACAGACATCTTGGTAGTAAAGATCGGCTACCTAGTACCAGAACTATATGATATGCGTAAAGGATGGGTCATGGCGCTCACCCCTGGAGGAGTTGACCAAGACATAGAGCGACTCAACCACCAACACATCATCAGACCTATGTACCCCTTGGACAAGGACATGGCAACACCAAACTTGGAAGCACAATTAATTCCACTTTCACATGATTGATAGGTTAACCATACACCCAAAGAATACTACCAGACGATAGAGTCAGTTCTAGGAGCCTGTCGGACTTAATGAAGTTGACTGACTAAAAACTCATATCTTGGGGTATGATATCATTTATCGGCGCAGATAGAGACCAAGTTTCTTTTATGCCATATGACCTTAACGATTGGCTAGCCGAAGATCACTTGGCAAGATTTGTAGTTGAGATAGTAAGTAAAATGGATTTATGTCAGGTTTATTCAAGCTATTCTGGCAAAGGAAGCCCCCCTTACGATCCTAAATTACTACTCTCCCTTATTTTTTATGGCTATTCTACAGGCGTTTTTAGTTCCCGAAAGATAGAAGCATCAACCTACGATTCTGTTGCTTTTCGCTTTATTGCAGGAAATCATCACCCTGACCATGACACCATTGCGAGTTTTCGCAAAAAGCATCTTCCCCAGTTGAAAGGATGGTTTAAGGAAATTCTTTTGATAGGAAATGAACTTGGACTGCTCAAATTGGGCAATTTTTTCATTGACGGGACTAAAGTACAAGCTGACGCCTCCAGACATAAAGCAATGAGTTACAAAAGGCTTAAGCAATTGGAGAAGCAATTAGATTGCGAAATCGAACAATTAATGGCACTTGGCCAAGAACAAGATGAAAAAGATGAGCAATCTATAGTTGATATACCTGATGAAATAAAACGTAGAGAAGGCCGCCTCACTAAAATCAATACAGCCAAAAAGGTTATTGAACAACGTAGCAAAGAAGCCTACCAAGAGGAGAAAGCGGAATTTGATAAGAAGCAGGAAGCTCGCAAGAAATATGAAAAGGAAACTGGCAAGAAGCCACGCGGCAGAGTACCAAAAGAGCCATCAAGCGAACCAGCAGAAAAGGATCAATACAATTTCACTGATCCTGAATCTCGGATAATGAAGACCAGTAAGGGGTTTGATCAATGTTACAATGCACAAATAGCGGTCAATGAAGATATGTTGATTATTAGCAATTATGCCAACGCACATCACAACGACAAGCAAGAATTCTTACCTACCATTGAATCTGTTCCCGATGAATTAAAATCTAAAATCACCTCTGCGGTTGCCGATACGGGTTATTTTTCTGAGAACAACATCGAGAATTGCCCTAAAAACATCATTCCAATAATTGCCAAATCTAAAGAAAAACACAACAGCTATATTGAACAACTTCTAAACCCAACAAATGAAAATGAGAAGGATAAAGAGATTTATCGAAAGAGGAAGCATACGGTAGAACCTGTTTTTGGAATAATAAAAGAGGTATTAGGCTTTAGACGATTTTCCTTTAGAGGAAAAGACGACATAGATAATGAATGGGGATTGGTGTGTCTTTCTTACAATTTGAAACGGATGTTTAACCTGAAAACCGCCTAAAAATGGGTAAAATCGGCCTGATTTAGAACAAAAACAGAAATAAGCACAAAACGGGAAAAGTATTCGAAAAATGGATGTTCAAAACCCAATTTTCAAAACAGAAAATTGGATTCCTTAGTATCCTGATTATTGAAAGTCCGACACACTCCTAGAGTCTGATAATTTAGAGGAGTTTTTAAATCACCTCATAAAGAACAATTTCACTTTCCTAAAACAGCACTTTTTATTAATCCAATAATTGAATAGCTGATTCCAAAATCGTATCAACTTTAGCAAGCGCATCAGAAGCACTGATATGAACAGGATAATCAGGATAAATACCACTAAATTGAAAATCTGTACCGTCAAACCGTCTCATTTGAGAGTTAGATACACGTAATATCCACCCATTTGGCAATTCTCTTAAAAGCGGTATTCCACTCCCTCCACCAGTTGTATCACCCAATATTTGAAATTGAGGTAGAACATTGGCTCCCATCACAAACCATTCGCACGCACTAAAGGTCTGTCGATTGGTCAGCACAATTATCGGAAATTCAAGATGGTTTATTTTATCATTTCCGTCAATTTCAAAACTCGACCATTCCGAAAAATTATCGTGACCAACACCATCCCTGAATCTGTATTGGCTAACAATTTGATCTGATTTAAAGAAATTTTGTAAGATGATCTCAGCATTGGAAATAAGTCCACCACGATTTGAACGTACATCAATCACCAAACCTTTGATATAGAATAACGAATCAATCACTTTTTCAAATGCTTCGAATTCTTCTGGTTCCCCATCAAAGGATCTTATTTTGATATAGCCGATTGTTTGGTCTTTGATTACACCATATTCCAAAGCGTTATTGACTTGTTCGTAATAGGAGAAATAAGTACTAATATCGTCCAATTCATTAATCGGGAATCTGGAAAAATAATTAACATTACCTCCTACTCCTTTGTTAGTATATAAATTGGTATGTGGGTCATTGAGTGTCGACAACATTTTACTTGCTATCTCAAATAACTCTTGATCAGTTGTATGGGTATTGATCTCGGGTCGATAATTACTGTATACCGAGTCCCAATCCAAATTACTATTATCGAAATAGGAATAATGTCTATCTACCTCCTCCCAGAGTTGATCAAATACTACCACAGCGTCATCCGAATGTTCTTCTAATAAGAGTGAATCACAACTCAAAAGTGCTACGCAACTAAAAATGTATAGATACTTTATCATCTAAAAATATTTGGTTACCCCCAACAAAAGTGAGTTGACTATTTGTGCGTAATTATCATGACTACCATACTCCTTGTATCGGCTTAATGCTTCCAATGAGATGTCGATTGTCTCAGATATATTCCTTGTATAGGCCAACCCCAGATGATAGGACCCATAATCTTGCCCCCAATACATTTTCCAAACTGGTGATTGCTCAATTCCCAATTGTTTAACATAACTGTCAGTTGGCCTAGCTGCGTAACTCAGCAAACCATACTCAACAAATAGTTCGAATCCATTTTTTAAGTTAGGTTGATAATTGACTTGCAATTGAAGTGCAATACTGGCAATCGAAAAATAATACGACTCCCGATAACCTTCCGCCGCACTATAGAGCATGTTTTTGTAATACTGCTTTTGTAAACTAAGACTTGATTGATATACACCTCCAACCAAAAACTTCATTTTAGACCTAGAGATTACTTCTCTCAAAAAAGTTAAATCAAATGAATATGCTTGAAATTCATTGTAATTGTATTCGTATAATAGCTCGTTATAATCTTGAGGATTACCTTCACTACTAAAAATCAGTACCTGTAATTGAAATAGATTAACCCTTTGCTGCAATCTCCCCTTCAACTGCACTATTTTGGGTGATGCACCCGAATAATGATAGCTATTGATCAATGGATCATAGCTGGTAAAACATCCTACTCCTGCGGATAAGTTAAGCCGAAAATCCTTTTTCTGCGCAAAGACATGCAGTGTGGTTACCAAGCAAATGATGATGAGTAAGTATTTCATTAAAAAAATAGAATAAAGAGGTTGTCTAAGACACAACGCTGAAACAACCTCTTTGAAATCATGCTAGTAATTAATTAGTAAGTAGGCCACCCGTTAGAGAAATATAAATCATTGATCAACATCTTAGGCGTACCATTGTCAGTGGCATCATATGCATGTCGAATCATCATATAGTTACCACTACGTCTGTATACATCCGATGCACCAGGACCTACCCACACACTGTTGCCTGCGTCTAGAACAGTACCTCCACCATTGAGCATATTCACTCCATTTTTATCATAATATGGTCCTGCTAGACTCGTGGATCTACCATAAGCAATGTTATACGTACTATTTGTACCGTTACAACAAACGCCCTTAGAAACAAATAAATAGTAATATCCATTATTGTAAACAATATCAGGATTTTCTATACCTCCACTTGCTCTTGCAATTGTGTGCGTAGTACCAGAAGGCTTCATGTCAGAATCTTTCAATCTTACCACCTTGATCCCATCAAACCATGAACCGTATACCAACCAAGGTTTACCACTCGCATCTTGGAACACATTAGGATCAATTGCATTTGTAGAATTGCTGCCAGACGAAGTGCTCACTACTCTACCGTCATCTCTCCAATCTCCAGCCACAATGCTAGTACATGAAGTAAGACCTATTGCAGAATTGTTAGTCCCAAACTCAGAAACAGCATAGTACAACCAATACCTACCTCTGTAATAATAACAATCAGGTGCCCAAACATCATTCGCCCCCATGTTAGGCGCATAGTCTCTCCACCACGAAAGTTCATTTCCAAACACTTGACCTCCTTGTGTCCAATTTTTCCCATCACTAGAATATTTCACACCTATACCAGTCCCCGTCATAAATGTCCACCACAATCCATTGGCTTCCTTGATAAGGCTCGGATCATGAGACACTGTATTTCCAGAAAGAGACCAGAATCCAGCCGGTTGCTCATTTTCAGGTTTGATAGGCGCTTCGTGCATGTCTGTGCACGATAAAGTAGTGATTGCCAATACAGTCATTGACAACCAAATTTGTAATTTGTTCATAATAGTTTAGTTAATTTCAGAATCTAAACTAGAGTTTTCACTTCGCAGAAGAGTGGACTAATGTCTTGGATGAGTGGACTCATGTCTTAGAAGACCGGGCTAACACCCTAGAATAGTGGAGTATAGCACAATTGTTAGTTCCTGCTTGGTAATCTTCTTCGGTGTGTTTTTTGATTATGGGGGCTCCCTTACTTCTAATCTGAAATAGGCCTCAAGGGTAGGCTAAATGATGATTTGAAAGAGAGTAAAAATCTTCTCATCTGGTATTTCTCAATGGCTGGGAGAAAATTAAATGCAAAACATATGACATTCAATATTTTAGTAATTGTAAAATAAAAATCATACTAGCCAAACCTCATATACGCTCCTTGACCAGAGCAAAAAAGTGGTTAACGCTTCTTTAGAATCTTATATTCATAACCGGCCATTGCTAGTTGTTCACTTAGATCAATAGCATCGCTTGACATTAAATCAGTCCAAGTGCTATTCTGCAAGTCTTGGTCTAAATCAATTTTAATCTCGCTTTCTCTTGTATTGATAATTATCAATAGATCATCGTTGTTATCCTTTCTTTTATAGATTAAGGCATCTTTATGTATGTAGCTCATTAATTCACCTTTAAGTAAAATTGTTAATCAAATCCAACACCCATTATTTGTTGATACTGACTGAATGCTTCTGGATTTTGAATCCAGTCTTCGTCATAAATGCCCTCCACAATCCATTGGCTTCTTTGATAAGGCTCGGATCATTAGACATTGTATTTTCAGAATGAGACCAGACTTCAGCCGGTTGCTCATTTTCAGTCTTGATAGGCTCTGCGTGCATGTTTGTGCACGATAAAGTAGTGATTACCAATACAGTCATTGACAACCAAATTTGTAATTTGTTCATAATTCCTTAATTAATTTCCATATACAAACTAGAGCTTTCACTACGTAGTAGAGTGGACTAATGTCTTAGAAGTGTGGACTATAGCACAATGATGGCACCCTGATAAATTGATTAAACATTTAATATTTTAAGAAAGTCAAAGGTTAATGAAATTAAGTACCTCAAAACATAAAAAATCCCGACTTCAACCTAGCGTAATTGTCAGGTTAAAATCAGGGTTTACTTCTACAGTTGAAATAATAAATATCTGTAAGGATATTTATCTTCTTTACCGGTTCGTCTTTGTCATGTTACTTGGACAAACGATTGTAAACTCATTGTTGCCTTTGTTGGCTTCATCCAACCGAGACAAGTCCTTTTGCTCGACAAATGAAATGACAGCTGATTTTAGTTTTGCTATTCTAACCACACATAATTGTCACCAAAAAGCACGTAATCATTTTTACCCTGTAGAACATCTCAATTGTTAGCTCCTGGCCGGTAATCTTCATAGGTGTGATTTTTAATTACAGGGACTCCCTTATTTCCTATCTGTGAATAGGTTTCAAGGGTCGGGGAATGACGACTAGGAGGAGAGTGATATTTTCCTTGATTACAAAGTCCCCAATTCTAGTTTTCAAGATCATCACTCAAACATTTCGACATAAAAAAACCTGCCTAAGCAGGGCAGGTTTTAATTAACTATTTGCGCCATGAAAAACTAGTTAACGCTTCTTTAGAATCTTATATTCATAACCGGACATTGCAAGTTGTTCGCTTAAATCAATAGCATCGTTTGACATTAAGTCAGTCCAATTGCTATTCTGCAAGTCTTGGTCTAAATCAATTTTAATCTCATTTTCCCTTGTATTGATAATGATCAATACTTCATCGTTGTTACCCTTTCTTTTATAGATCAAGGCATCTTTATGTATATAGCTCATTAATTCACCTTTAAGTAAAGTTGTTAAATCAGATCTAATACCCATTATTTGTTGATACTGACGGAATACTTCTGGGTTTTGAGACCAGTCAATAGGATCATTATTAAAAAATGAAATCAAATTTGGTTCCGCCACTTCTTGTCCATTGTATATCAATGGAATACCACCCATGAATACAGTAGATACAAATGCTCCAACACTTCCATCTGTTTTGTATACATCTGTCACAGATTCGTCCCAAGCATAAACATCATGATTAGTGATGTATCGTAGTTTGGTCATACCAGCAGGGACGCCTCCCATCTCTTGTTGATGAACAGTGAATAAACCTGATGCAGAAGCATTTTCCGCATATACATCTTTGATTTTGTTATAGTAATCCCAAGAGTAGTTAAATTCAAACCCAACATCGAAGTTGGTATTGTGACCTCCCTCAGCCAACCAAATCAAATCTTTATTTGTTGTGGAATTGACAGCTGTAATAGCCTGTTCCCAAAAATCATCCGGCACAAAATCAACTGCATCACAACGGAATCCATCAATTCCCAAGGTGCTGATCCAATAGTTCATAGATGTAATCATTTCTGTACGCATGTCCTGATTATCAAAATTGAGTTCAGCGACATCTGTCCACCCCGTCCCTGGTGGCTCAATAATATCCCCATTAGTATCCGTAGAATACCAACCTTCATTATTGATCCAAGCATGGTCCCAAGCAGTATGGTTGGCCACCCAATCCAAAACCACAGCCATGTCACGGCTATGCGCTTCATTGATCAAGGATATCAAATCATTCTTTGTCCCAAAAGAAGATCTGATCCCAACATAATCTTGTACCGCATAAGGAGAACCTACTCCATTGAGAACACCTATTGGATATATTGGCATCAGCCAAACAACATTCACACCTAGACTCTCCAAGTGATCCAACTTACTTTCAACACCACTAAAAGACCCTGACTGACTCATCGCTCCAATGTTCACTTCATAAACGACCATATCTGTCAAACTTGGGATTTTATCAAATGGATCTACTTCAATTTCTTCGGTAGGTCCACCACTACCCGGCTGTGACAAACCATTGTCATCACTACAGGAAGTAAAGAAAGAAAGGAGGAGAATTATTAATAATGACTCTTTCATAATATAGTTATTGAAATAATCAGAGTCAGATACATCTGACTCTGATAGAAATTAAATTAATTTTTAATTATTTCGTAATTGAATTGATAAGGTGTCGTCTTCGTATCAAAACTCAACGTCACGGTATAACTACCATCTTCTTTCACATCATACGATGCTCCATCAAAATACAATTGACCTCTTCTAGAATTGATATCACCAACACCATAATTGATGGCCCATTCATCATCAGCTCTAAACTTCATTGCTCCAGCTATCAAATCCGCAGTTGCCACCCACGCATTTAGTGTCTCATCATAAGTCATTGGTGTAGATAAATCCCATCCACCTGCTGTTGCTGTACCAATCAATCCAAATGACTCCACAAAAGTAGCAGTATAAGTCAAGGCAGAAGTATCAACTTGATATCTCATGAACCCAGGTCCATATGTTAGTCCTCCAGCATTACCATCTTTAGTTAATATCCCATCAGATTCGAAACCAAAATTGGTATGATCCCAATCTGGATGGCTTGTAAACTTAAAGCCTGTCTCTAATGCCATATATACAAAACCGTCAAAACTATGATCACCTGTTTGAATCAAAGTTGGAGCCTGAGAAGGATCCCAATCTTGGTAACCTCCAGGCACCCACAACATACCTGGCACTGTAGCATTCAAAGTAGTAATACTAGCTGTTACTGGCTCTGAAATCAACTCGTTGGTTGCGGTTATTGCTGTTACAACAAATTGTGCCTGTACTGCTGTGTTATTAGCCTGGTCCAAATTACCTACCAAGTAAAAATTCAATGCTTCATGATTTAATGACAATGAACTCTCCATAGTTGATCCCAACACCGCTGATGTCTCACCATCAACAGTTAAGCTTACTTCATAAGTTACCTCAGAACTAGAACCGAAATCAGCTGCTGTCCAAGTAAGCTCATACATGTTACCCAATATGTCAGAAGTAATGGCAACATCACTAGCTGTAACAACGGGAGGTACTCCTGAAGCCAAAAATGTTGTTACTCCTAGCGGTATCAAGTCTGAATTCAAATCATTAAAACCTGTTGATTTAGCGACCACTCTTACTTCTAAGTCAGCAGCAGCATTTGCATCTTGGTTCAAGTCACCAATCACAATATCATTTAACTGCGAGTGGGTCAAAGTAACACTACTCTCTTGTGTTGAACTCAATACTGCGGCAGTAGCGAACAGATTATCTTTTACATCCAATTGGACAATGTAAGTAACCTCAAGATCCACACCATAATCAGCTTCATCCCAACTAATAGTAATTTCACTTGCCATGTTGTCCTCTGTAACTACTACAGACTCCCCTTCAGATGGTGCTGTTACTATTGGAGCTATCACATTTCCACTTACAACAGTATCTGATTCTTCTTCACACGATATGAAGAACACAAATAGAATAATAGATAAATATTTATATAGTTTCATAATGTTCTTATTTAATGATTAATAATTAGGGTTTTGTAAAAGGTTCGGATTGAGTCCTAAATCAAACGCTGGAATCGGGAATAGATCTCTATGCGCTGAGGTAGGTACACCTTCCATCACGCCACCTTTCCAGTCCCACACTTTTCTACCGTCAGTAAACTCACCGAAACGAACCAGATCAGAACGTCTGTGACCTTCCCAAAACAACTCACGGCCTCTTTCGTCCAAAATGAATTCCAAAGTCAATTCCGCATTGGAAATATCGCCAGATGCATCACCATACGCTCTAGTTCTAATTTGATTGACATAGTCTAGCGCTGTTGCCATACTACCACCTGTGCCACCACGAAGTACTGCTTCGGCATACATCAAATACACATCGGACAACCTAAACATTGGGAAATCTGTATCTACGAAAGTTACATTCTTGCCTTCCACGCCTGTAGAACTGATATTTTTGTATTTACCAGTTAAATAACCCTGCGTAAATTGAAATGGATCTGTAATCTCAAAACTTGTCTGTCCATCAGTATGGAAAATCGCTCTAGTGTCTGTTGCACCTGTTACATCTGCAAAAGCATTTTCAACAAATGCACTCGTCGGGCGGTTGCCAAACCAGCCACCTGATGCGATACCATAATCAGCACCTGCATCCATCGTACCTCCTACTTGCGCATGAATCACAAAGGTCATTCCGCCATAACTCCTGGTATTATCACCATCCTCAGCTATCGGAAAAATGATCTCTTGCCTGTATCTATGATTGTCCGCTAGGAACAATGAGCTGTAATCTTGCACCAAAGAAAATTCACCGGAGTTGATGACCAAACTGCTATACTCAACTGCTTCTGTATATCTGTCTTCTCCAGTATATACTTCAGCATTCAAATACATTTTGGCCAACAAGGTCCAAGCCATTGCTTGATCAATTCTACCATATTCATTTTGTCTAGCACCTTTTAGATTAGGAAGTGCTTCATTGATTTCTTCTTCAATGTGGTCAAACAAGTCCGTTCTATTGATCTGCATGGGCAAAAATGCTCCAACACCATCCTCAGGCAGAACGAATGGAACATTGCCCCATAAATCCATGGCGAAATAGTAATACATAGCACGGAGCATCTGCGCCTCTGCTCTGTAGGTAATTACCTCTTCTTTGAAATCACCAGATAACCCATCTACTCTGCTATCAATCTCTCTCAAATACTCATTGCAATAGGCAATGTTGATAAATACACGTTGGTAAAGTAATTTGATGTAACCATTAGTTGCAGACCAGTTATGGTTTTGATAATCCGACAATCCTGGATCATCCCAGGCACTAATCGCCTCATCTGTAGATATCTCTTGTGCACTGAAGTACATTCTTAAAAATGAGGTCGTCCCTTCATCACTCGCTTCAATCTCAGGCATACCATATTCACCACGTTGACCTGTCAGTGTCATACTGCCATACAACTTTGCTAAAAACTGCTTATAACCTTCCTCCGTATCAAATACAGTTGAAGAGTTTATAATTTGCTCATTGAGAGGCTCAGTATTCAAATCATCAACACACGAAGTGCCAACCATTGAAAGCAGTCCACCCAAGACTATAATGTTTAAAATCTTTTTCATAATACTTACTTTTTATAGTTAGAATGAAGCCCTAAGTCCAGCTATGAATGTTCTCGTTCTTGGATAAAAGTTGTTATCCAATCCGCCACTTATTTCTGGATCTAAACCACTATAGCTGGTCCATACAAATGCATTTTGAACCCCTACTGATACTTGAATATTGCCAAGACCATTAAATACTTCATCAAAGTTGTAAGCCAAGTTGATGTTGTCAATTCTAAAGAATGAAGCATTTTCAATGAAGTGATCAGAATGACGACTATCAATTGGAAAATCTGATTTAGCCATGTTTCTTAGGAACCCCATAGAATCATGCAATGAGTTGTAGTTGTTACGTGATTGTACATTGTTGTACACGTAGTTGTTCACATTCGCTCTTGCATTGATCGACAAGTCAAACTTTTTGTAAGACAGCCATGAGTTGAACCCAAAACTAAATTCCGGACTAGGGTTATGGTGTACATACAGATCCTCATCATTGATGATACCGTCATCATTTCTGTCTACATAAGCGCCATAAACGGGTGTTCCATCTGTGTTATAGACCTGCTCATATACTAAAAAGGAATTAGCTGGACTTCCCACTCTATGAACCTGAATCGTACCATCGGTCGTGTTACCAATATTACCTACCAATACAGAATAATCTGGATCGTCTGTTAAGTTCAACTTAGTGATCTCATTTTGATTATAGAATACATTGGCATTCAAAGTCCATTGTAAATCATCCGTTTCAATCGCGATCCAATCCAAGTTGAATTCAACTCCTTTATTAACCATGCTACCGACATTGGTCAAAAGACTAGCAGTAAAGTTGGTACCAACTGGCACATCTACCGTACTGATCATATCTTCAGTTTCCTTGTGGTATACATCCAAACTACCTGTCAATCTATTTTTAACAAACCCAAAATCAATACCTGCATTGAATGTCTTGGTTGTCTCCCATTGAATATTAGCATCATAGCCATCTGGCCTCAAGGTATTGTAGTAATTCGCTCCTAATGCATATCTAGAAGCATTGTCACTAACAGTATAAGTAGCCAAATAGGGGTAATCACCACTGTTCACATCCTGCTGACCAGTTTGACCATATCCTAATCTTAACTTCAGATCAGATACAACCTCACTATTTGTCAAGAAGCTTTCTTTGGATGCATGCCAAGCAAATGCTGCTGCAGGGAACATCCCCCATCTATTGTCAGATGAAAATCTAGAAGTCCCATCACTTCTCAGCGATAAAGTCAACAAATATCTATCTTTCAAAGTGTAGTTTAATCTACCAAAATATGACAATAAGTAATATTCTGTAGGATTGTCTTGAGGAGATAATGAATCTGTTTTAGCATAGTTATAAGTCTGGCTTTCAGAACCTTTCTTGAAATGTGCCCAAGAATATCCACCCATCACATCAATCTTACTATCTATTGATTCCAAACCTTTATTGTAACTCAGGTAAGCATCCAAAAGCTCGTTTTGACGTGTTTCAACATAGGTGTTATATCTACCACCATTCACTGTTGGATTGTTGGTCCATTGCGTACTGTCCAGTGCATTGTTGTGTCCATCAGAATCCATGTAGTCGTACCCCAAGTTGATACTTGCTGTCAATCCATCGATCAATTGATAATCCCATTTCATGTTACCAATACTTCTCAGTACTTGAGAGGTGTTGTCAGTCAATGCCAACTGAGCCACAGGGTTTGCTGGTGCCAAATTGATCGCATCACCATTGATACCACTATTTTCTAACGTCCAAGTATTATACCCTCTGTACCTCGTATTGTCATTGAATACAGATTGAGTGGGGTCATAAGAAATAGCATTCCCGATAGCGCCTTGCTCAGCGAAATTGTTTTTATTCAACATTCCCTTGAGATTAATTTGCCCTTTCAATTTGCCTCCAAAAAAAGAAGGATCTAAACCAACTGCTAGCGTCGTTCTCTCAAAATTGTACGTTTTCAAAACACCATCTGTGTTATTATAACCTAATGACACTCTATATTTCAAGTGGTCACTTGCACCAGATACACTTATGTTATGATCCTGTCCGAAAGAATTTTGATAGATCTCATCTTGCCAATCCGTGTTATCATCACCAAGCAAAGCCGTTATATTGGATTGTTCCGAATATTGCTCATTGATCAAAGTTCTAAACTCATCACCAGTATAAACATCTAGCTTTTTCGGAACTGTATAAAACGAGCCTGTAAATGAATAATCTACTTTGAATCCTTTTGCACCTCTTTTGGTCGTAATCAAAATCACGCCATTGGATGCTCTAGAACCATATATAGCAGTCGCCGATGCGTCTTTCAACACAGTAAAACTTGCAATATCATTTGGATTCAAGGTTGACAAAATATTCGGTGCTCCACCAGTAGGTGCATTATCAATTGGTACATTGTCAATCACGATCAAAGGATCGTTACTTGCAGACAAAGATGCACCACCTCTAATCCTAATCGTAGAACTGTTGCCAGGAGCACCACTAATTGGTGTGACAGTCACACCTGCTACTTTACCAACGATCAATTCTGCTGGTGAATTCACCGCTCCTTTATTGAACTTGTCACTACTCACCAAAGCCAAAGATCCTGTCGCATCGGATTTTTTCACTGAACCGTATCCAATCACCACGACTTCCTCAAGAGCAGCAGCATCCAACTCTAAGTTGACATTGATCACCGCTCTATTCCCAACTTTCACTTCTTGGGTTTTGTACCCAATAAATGAAACTTTCAACACTGGGTCATCTCCTGATATTTTTAGTGTGAAATTTCCTTCATAATCTGTCACCGCCCCTATTTTACTACCTCCCAGTAGTACAGTAGCACCTGGCAAAGGGCTATTCAGGTCATCTCCCGTAACCGATCCCTTTATCTCTCGAATATTCTCTACTTGCTGCCCGTATATATTTTGACTTATCAATAACGACAACCCAATCACTATGGTCAGCAACGAAAATTTGTATTTATCTTTTTTCATTAGTCATGCTTTTGTGCAGTATCAGATGTAATAAGAACTCCCTATAACATGGCTGAACCAGTAGTCTTATCTACCAGATTTCCTGCTGTTAGTAAATCATCAATTCATAAATAGTTATTTCTAAAATTATCAATCCAGCAATTGAAAACGGATGGCCTGTCCTCCCCCTGTTGCTAATTTTATATTTAGATTCTGATCTGCAGACACTATCAGTTCATGTATATCTACATCCACTGGATTTGTAAGCAAATCAGCACTCTTGCCATCGGCATATACATAGGCCCTGTAATTTTTACCTGGTAGTAAAAAGTCCAAACTCACATCAAAAGAGCGACTTTCTTCGTCAGTTACACTTCCCAAATACCAGTCATCACTTAACCTATCTTTTCTTACCATTGTCAAATAGTTCCCTATTTTGGCATTCAATATTTTGGTATCTTCCCAGTTAGTAGGTACATCCTTAATAAACTGAAAAGCTGGTTGGCCTTTGTAGTTTTCTGGTAAATCAGCAGCCATTTGCCATGGACTATATATCGTAACATATAGTGCCAACTGTTTAGCTAGTGTCGTATGAATTCTATTATCAGGTCTGGTTTTAATATTGATATCAAATATCCCTGGGGTGTAATCCAAAGGACCACCCAAACATCTTGTAAAAGGTAAAATCAAAGTATGCTCTGGAGGATTACCTTCACTCCAAGCCTCATATTCTGTACCTCTTGCCCCTTCTCTAGTCATCAAGTGTGGATAGGTTCTCCTTAACCCTGTAGCCTTAACGGGCTCATGCATATCCAACATTACCCGATACTCCATGGCCAGTTCTGTCACATAGTTGTAATGATTTACAGAAAATTGACTTTGGTGATATTCCTTGTTGTTGATTTTATCAGTTACATATCCCGTTTTGACTGCAGGAATATCATACCTCTTCAAAAACTCAAAAGCATCAATAATCTGAGATTCATAATTGGCAATATTCCCTCCCGTTTCATGATGACCTATGATACTCACACCTTTTTCTTTTGAGTAACGAGATAATTCTTCAATATCAAAATCCTCATAAGGTTGATCAAAATCAAAATCACCAATGGTCCAGTCATTATCCCATCCAATATTCCAACCTTCTACTAGGACCGCTTTCAAACCGCTCTCAGCAGCAAAATCTATTAATTCTTTTACATTAGATGTTGAAGCACCATGAATTGGCCCTTGTCCCCATGTCTGCGTATTGACGTGCATACCCCACCAAATACCAGCATACTTACCAGTAGTAATCCATGATGTGTCATCAATTTTAGATGGTTCATTGAGATTCAAAATCAAATTGGAAGTCAAGAGCTCTCCCGCATTATCACCGATAATAATTGTTCTCCAAGGACTTTGCGTGGGTGCTTTAGTAATTACTTTTTCTCCAGTCGACCAAGGAACCAAATCACAATCAAACCCACCAACATCATTTGGCATCAAGGTCATTGCTGCATAATCCACCAACGAAGCTTCATGAATACTGATGAACAAGGAATCATTCATTTCCATAGTAACCGGCGTATGAAGATTTTGATCCAATTCTGATATTTTACTTTTTGAATAAAGTACTTCGTAATCTGTAGCTTCACTATAAGCAGGAATCCACCAGACATCCATATCATGTACAATATTGAATTCTGTAAGTTCATTGATGATTACAAACTCTGTTAAGTTCTCTTGTTGAGGAAACTCATATCTGAACCCAATACCATCATCAAATACTTTGAATACTATATTCATTACACGTTCAACACCTTCTTGGTCTTGAGATAATGTAATTTTCAATTCGTTGTAATTCTCTTTTACATTTTTAACTTCACCCCAAGGTTGAGACCATGTCTTACTGACCCTTTGATAATCTACGTTCTCAACTTCAAAATCTTTAGCGAGATCTATTTGGCCTTTCAAAAGCAGCCCCAATCGAGATGCAGAAATGATAGGCTGTCCATTTTTATTTACTTGATAATATGGAACACCGCTCTCCATCATCAGCAGTACGGATATCTTTCCATTTGGTGATTCAACCGTATAGTTATCCTTGCATGAAGTGAACACCACCATCAAACTTAGTACAGCAATCAATCCCCCTAATCTTAGCATAATCTTTATTATTTAGTTAGTAAAGCCAATTCCCTGGGCTTCAGAATAATTGACTATCACAAAAAAAACGTGTTTCAAAAAGATTAACAAAAAGCATACTTTTTGTATAGAAAATATCGCACAAAATCATTTCAACTAATTGATATTAAGCATCTTGTAGTTTTAACAGTATAGACATTATATAACAGAATATTAACCGGAAATTCTATACAAATGAGGTGAAACAGTTGAATTATATTGATTCAGGTTGTTTGGTAACTTCTAAGAACTGAGTTGTATGAATCAGATCCTGTCAAACGAATGGTAGCAGGGTATCCTGCTAAAAGACAAAATAAGAATGCGTTACATTGTTGGTTATAATTATTATGCAAACCCTACTAGGCTTTCATTTAATTCAGATTGTCTTGGAGTCAATTAAAAGCACAGCTGATAAATTAAGTAATAAGCCTTAGAGGGTTTCTTTCAAACATGTACTATTAAGAATCATGAATCACACAACCCAATCAATACAGTTGATATAATAGGAAAATCACAAAAAAACCCTGAGGGTAATCCTCAGGGTTTCTATAAAATATACCTAATAAAATTCCTACTCTTTAATCAGTCTATGAACAGACGAACTACCTGATTTTTCAATTGATAGGATATAAACACCGGGTTCTAGGTCTCGTAAATCTAAATCCAAAACCACTTTACCAGCAGGTACTGAGTAATCAAAATGCTTGATGGTCTTTCCACTTGTATCGATGATATTTAATTTGACAATACTACTCTCCTCACTAAAGAAATTAACCGCCAATTGATCTTGTAATGGGTTTGGATATAAGCCTATTGTTATATCCTCCACAAAGCCTGTTTGTATCCTTGCATTAGCAGTTGATACAATAGACCAATGTCCAGAATGCGCCCCATCATATACATTACCGTGTTGAGCGAGTCCATTTTGGTTTTCAACATGGACATAATCACTTCCTTGCCATCGATTTCTAATTCTAGTATGACCATCAAAGCTCTCTAAAGCCCACTGCGCACTCCAATAACTAGATGCTGCAGCATCACATTGGATAGCACCATTTTGACTTTCAATATTCATCAAGTCACCTGTCCCAATATTTTGAATTACAATATGACCATCGATATCAATCATTTTCCATCTATAATCATCACTATTATCGAATGATCCATAGGCTACTTCACTACCTCCGTCATACAAATAGGTTCCCTGCCATCTATTAATGATAAGAAATCCATCTAAATCACCTCCAGTGCCATTTACGACAAGATCAAAAACCTGTGTACTGACACAACCTTCCTCATTAGTATATGTCGCCAAATAGTCACCTGTTTGATTCATTTGTAAATTGGATAAAGCAAGCTCTCTCGCATTGGAGGTAAAACCACTCGGCCCTGTCCAATTCCATGTCCCAGAAGTAGGCTGTGGACCAAAAACAACATTACTATTTTCATCAACAGTTGCTATAGTTGTTGTATTCCAACCACCACCATTAATTTGAACATATGGTATAATGATAGAAGGCGCACATGTCATTTCAGTAGTCAATATGAGTTTATCAATATTAAATCCACCACTATTCATGACCAATCTTAATACCGCAGTTCCTTGATTCAACTCTATGTTTTCTGACAATACAGACTCCCAGTTTTGCCAACCTCCAGTATTCGTGACATTGATATCTCCAGATACATTTAAACCGTTGATTTCGATATGAAAGGATCCTGAAGAATTAGAAGCTACACGTGATTCGATTTGATAGCTACCGGTAGTACTGATGTTCACTGTGTATTCTGTCCACTCTCCAGCTGATGTCCATCCAATATTGTAGCCTCCATCAGCAGCGACTTCTAAGTCCACAGCATCACCAGTTCTAAATTGCCCTCCATTGTTTGAAACGTCTGCATCATTATATGCCACATCTTGACCACCTGTATCGAAATTCTCCAATTCGATAATCCCTGGAATAGCACTTGGTGATCCACCATATGGCTCCTGATCTACTGTACTTTGCTCCTCTTGCGAGATATTGATGGTTCGAACAATTAAAGTATTGCCTATAACGGTTACATTGGCCGATCTAGCACTTCCATTGTTTTCATTCACACTTATTTGAAAATCTCCATTACCACTTCCACTAGTTGGCGTTACACTAATCCAATCGCTATCATCACTTACTGTCCAATCTACATTAGAGTTAATACTCAAAACACTATTACCTGCCTGAGAGTTGAAAGAAACAGATGCTGGCAAACCTGTCAAATAATCTGCAACACCAGGGTTAGAATTGTACCAAGTTTCATTTTGATACCAACCTGTGGTTGACCTTTCTAAATCATCAGATTGAGAACTACCGTCATTGAAGATCAAGTTCGTAAACTCGACATTTGTAAATGAATAACTATACCAATTATCTCCCTCATTTGTCATTACAGCACCAGGCCAAACACTATCGTCTAGTGCGCCTAGCGGTAGTGCATCCCAATAATAAACATTGATCTCATTGGCCCACTCTACTGGTTTATAAAAATTTACAGTATAAGAACTCGCTGGGTCTACATTCACCACAATACTGTCTGTCCAACCTTGATCCTCCGTGGTAACGGTGATAGTTGCCGTGCCCTCAGAGAGACCTTTTACAAATCCTGACCCGTTCACCGTTGCGACAAAAGGGTTGCTACTAGTCCAAGTTACATTTTGATTAGTGGCATTGTTGGGACTAACCGATGCACTTAAAGTTGACGATAACCCTACTGCTATACTGATATTGTCAGGTGTAATAGATACACCCGTCACGTCCACAACAGGGACATTTGCATTGGTACAAACCAAATATTCATAGGGAGACAGCATGACCGACTGACCACTGATTAAGTTGACATTATCTCCAGTGAAGGCATTTTTATAGCTACCGGCCATGCCACCAGGAATAGTAAATGATCGCGTTGCACTCCTTACATTTACCAATACAGCCACCTTTTCGATCCCTGCAGTTTTGGTAAAGGCGATGATATCAGAATTAGTATTGGCCTGATCTATATAGGACACTGGCAATGCTCGTCTTAACGCTGTACTTGCATTTCTAACATTGAGTATTTTTTGCATTTCTGTATAGACAGAGATATCCTCCGACCAATTAATATTCCCAGAATTCCACGGGTAAGGCAATGGGTTGGTATTTCCCACTTCTATTCCATTATAAATAAAAGGCACTCCTCTATGAAATGTAGCCACTGCAAAAGAAGACAAAGTAGCCCCTCTACCTCCATTCAAAAATGAAAAGGGGGACCCTTCTGCATTATAATCATCATGATTACTGAGGTATCGAGCGACCAATTGGGTGTCACTTGCACCAAAGTATTCACCAGCCGTGACGCCATCCAATGTCGTAACTGGATCACCAGAGTTCCATATTTTTTTAATCACATTCCAGTAAAAATTCGTTCCAAAAATGTAATCAAAACCCTGGTCATAATGTGCCCCTGGTTGATTTTCGCCACAAGTTGTACACCCTGATTCTGACCCTTCATTTGACCCCTCTGCCAACATCAACAAATCGTGTGAACTAATTCCTCTTAGGTTAGATATTGCATTAGACCAAAATGCTTGTGGGGCTTGATCCGCCCAATCCACTCTATATCCATCGATATTTGCAGCAAAGATCCAATAACGCATTACATCTATCATAGCATCGGCTGCTGCGGCATTGTCTAGATCAATTGCCGCTACATCATTGAAACAGTAATCAGGAGCTGGACATGGAGGTAGAATATTTCCATTCCCATCTTGTAGGTACCAATCTGGATGTTGACTCACCCAAGGATGATCCCAAGAAGTCTGATTAACGACAATGTCCAAAATCACGGCTATTCCAAGATTATGTGCATCCTCCACCAATCCTCTCAGATCAGAAAGTGTTCCTAAGTCTGTTGCTACAGCCTTCAAATCACTATTGGCATAGGGAGAGCCCGCAGGATTTTCTGTAATCCCAATTGGATACACTGGCATTAGATACAGTACATTGATACCCAAATCTTTTATTCGTTGCAGTTTTTGTCTAGCTCCAGCAATGTCTCTACTTACACTATACTCTCGCAGGTTTAGTTGATAAATATTAGCGTCCATCCTATTTGGCACACTCTGAAAGGGTACGCCATATTGAGCTGGGTCTTGCGCTTTGACAACAAAGCTCACTGATAATAGCATGACGATCATCGTGATCTTAAATGCTAACCACCTTTGGTATTTTTTCATAGTAATGTTTTTGTCTTTCATAACAACATTAATTGGTTAAAAAATGATTGAAAATTTAGTTCTAGAATCAGAAGAGAATAACCTGATGATTAAGTCCTTATTCAGTACAAAATCATGCAGCTGTTTCGATGATTATACACTTATCAAAAAAGTGAAACAACAACAATTAATCCCTTCTAATAATTTATAAATCAAGAGAAGACAACATCGAATTTCAAAAAACAAGATCTAGATATAGAAATTAAACCAAAGTAAAAACCCGCTAATAACTGATATACAATTAGTTACAAGAATACACTTAAGAAAAAAGTATAAATATTATATAGGATATAAAAAGGTGATTAAACAGCCAAGTCAATCATAATGAGGGAGGCATTAATTATTTGGATTGAATATCCATTACATTTTTTTCAAACTCATTGTTCGAAATGAGTGATTGATTTTTGATCCTGTTTTTATAGGCATATATGGTATTAACCGAATACCCTAAAATACTCGCCAAACGATCACTGTCTTTGATACCAATTCTTATTAAGGCAAACAATCTGAGTTCAGTATTCAGAATCTCTCCTTTGACAGGGATGAACTTGTTAGGTTCTTCAAAAAGCTCATTGAACTGGAAAATAAAAGAGGGGAATATCTTAACAAACGACTCATCAAAATGAGTAAACAAATCAGCTTTTTCTTTTTTCAGATTCATCTTCTTCAGCAGATACCTGATGTCATCATGTTTGTTCTCTAAGAGCTTACTTTCAATTGATTTTTTAGCAGCTGCCATTTGTTCCAAATACTTTGAGTTCAGACTAAAGAAGAAGCCCAAATACTCATCTTTTATGATATTTGTTTCTGACAACTCCTCATTCGTCGTTCTTAGGATATCATTGTTTCGTTTAATAATAACATCCTTTTTAGACACCTTTTTCCTTTGTCTAATCATCAATATTGCAAACAAGAAAGTAGAGATGGTCAACAAGGTTAAGCCAATTGAATAGGCGATCAACTTTTTCCTCTGGCCTTCCACATTCAACAATTTGGACGAAGAAATAATCGGCAGTATATGGCCTACTTGACTCATGCGTTGAATCGCACCATAGTATTGTGCATCTTCCATTGAGATATTAATGTATTTGTAAGCGGACTCAATATCTCCTGTATGATATAATAATTGTGCAAGACTTGTCAAAGCAGATGTTTCCTTGACACCATTCTGTATATCTGATACCGAAGCATCTACTAGTAATGTGACTGCTCTCGCTGTATCTCCCAATTTAAGATGCAAATAACTTAAAGTTGAGGCTGTAATGGCAAATTGATGACTGTCAGTATACCCTGGTACCATCAGTTTATTTAAGGTTTCAACAGCCTGATCCGTACGATTCTCTCTTAAGTCCCGCAATCCTGAAAGGTATATATAATGATAGGATTTGGGGTCCGCCATATTCAGTACAAAATCTACATATGTGTCTGCATTTTTGCCGTATCTAGGTGTATAGTAGCTATCTCTATTATGCTCCATCAAATCATAATACATCCGAACCATCAAAGCGTAATACGCGATCTTAGTTGAATCATGTAGTGTATTGACAGATACAGAATTGAGCGTTTCATTTGCCTCTGTAAACATACCTGCAGATAGTAATGTGAAGCCTAAATTGGTTTTAGAATACCCCTCGAGAACCGAGTCTTCCATGAGTAGACTTAAGCCCAATAACCGATTACCATATTGAAAGGCTGAATCAAAAACAAAGCTTTTGTATTCATGATATAAGCTGTTGGTTATTTTGAATTGACTCTCTAAGGATGCTCCTTCATTCGCCTTTAACCTTTTATTAAGCTTTTCAATTTTCGCTAGTTTGACCGTTAGGTGATTCTCCTTACTATTCAATACGCTATCAAGTATGTAAATATCACTTTGCGCAACTAGGGCGTGTGAATTCATTGTCATTAATAGCAATAACAGTCCTACATTAATCTTTCCAAATCTCATCGAGCAGACAAGTTAATAAATAAATCACTTTCCAATAGGAATGTTACTTTGACTCTATGACATGTGATCCTAAATTTTAAGTAAAAATTGATTGGTCAATAATATCAGTCCTCTTGGGTTTTAAGATAAAATCAATTCAAAAAATTTAATGGTATAACCTTATTCAATAATGACTTAGAAATCCCAACTGGCAGAGCCTACAAAGAAGAATTCACACAATTGATCAATCAGAAATAGAAGAAAGGTTAACTAAAACCTAAACCAAGTATTTCACTCAACGATTCGTCTTTGTCATGTTACTTGGACAAACGATTGTAAACTCATTGTTGCCTTTGTTGGCTTCATCCAACCGAGACAAGTCCTTTTGCTCGACAAATGAAATGACAGCTGTCTGCAGTTTGCTATTGTAGTGACTAACGTACCAAACTGTCCCTTCATGATCTTTAGAGTGGAAATTGCCATTGAAGTGAAGCATCATTTTTCCTTTATTATCTTTTAAAGCTGTTGCGATTGTATACCCCATGGTTGCATCCTTGATCGCTTGTGCCTCGACAAACCATTGGGCATTGCCATGCATACCGTGTGCTCCCATCATATCATTCATCTGCTTATAAGATGGCAAATCATAAGGCAATTCTATTGGCAAAGGAGGCAACAATTCCTTATGTGCTTTTTTACTCAATTCCTGCAATGAATCAATCCCTTTTTTGGACACCAAACTAGCATATCGACGAGGTACATTCGTTGCATAAAACGACAACCCTTCATTCTTTGCAAAATTCACCAAAGGAGCATAGTCTGTTTGATAATTATCCCAAGCCTTCACTTCTTTGATCAGATATGACTCTTTAATTTGACCAGCCAAATATTCATCCAATACGAGTTGAGCATCTCTCTCAAACATCTCTGCACCTAACATCAAACGCTCCCCTCTTTTTTCAAATAGCGCTTTGGTCAATTCTAATTGCAACCAGTGCGCAATCGGATTGGTATGATGCTCACCAAAGAAAACTACATCTTGATTCACCAATGAATCCGACATGGATTGAAAAGAAACTTCAGCTCCTTGATTATCAAAAATCTTGTAAGCAACAGGGTTCTGGCCTTTGGCCGGCATCATTACTGATACCAATAGAAGGATTAAATAGACTTTTTTCATTTTCAATATAATCAACTGCAATAGGTTTTATTAAACTAGAGAAAGCCCAATCCACTATACTAGTGAATCAGACTTTTCCATTCCAAAAATATATCTTTATTCTGCGATCAAACGCTCAAACTTGAACTTCGGAAAACCTTTACTTCCATCCACATCACAATAAAAACTAGTAAATACCAATTTGAAAAACACACCATCAGTTGTCTCAATCACATAATATTGATCTTCGACAATTTGATAGAGATAGGTAGCAAAATCAAACACTTTCCAATCAGAACCAATCACATCTACTTCTTCACTCAATGTCAAAGACACTGCATCTTGGTATGTCAACGTAGCATAAGACACAAACCCTTCGCTATCAGTAGTAATCTTCAATGCTTTAACAACGCCTTTATTAATCAATGCACCTGTAACCATGTATGGCACATCTTCTCCTGTCCCTGGATCTTCTGTCCTGCCATTGTAGTGCGCCAAAACAATATCCCAACCTACCATTCCATCAGCTACATCTTGTCCATCTTCCCATATGTCAAATGCAGTGTAAGCATCATCATTGTAATGCAAGCCTAAAGTGTCCGCATTGCTCGTTTCGGATACTGCATCCAAGTCAATGAATACTTGTCTATTGTAAGAAAGAGGGATTTGTTCAATCTGTTGTGTAGCATGATTAAATCCTTCTGCAAATACTTCAGGTGAACCATGTAATGGTACTTGCATTTCGTTTTCTTCGGTACTCAACGGTGGTGTTACTTTTTCTTCTTCACATGCGACAAATATCGTTGCACTTAGTATGCCTATGACTAATTTATTTTTGATCATATCTATAATTATTTATTGTGTTTTTAGTTTTTAAATCTTTTTGAGGTTGATTTTACAGGACAAGAAATAGCTCCTACCCCAGCCTATCATCAACCCAGAAGTACTTGAATGAGCACCTCCTTGTGTTGTATTATTGACATCCGTGATATCCAACAAGTTCTTTGCGCCAGCCGTCACTACATATCGTTTGTTTTTGAAGCCCTTGGTCATTGAGAAATTGAGCATATCATATGCGGCAACTGTCCCTTGTATGATTTCGCTATCCGAACTGGTCGCATACAGCTGTACACGCTCGCCAGTATATTTATAATCCAATTGTGTAGACAAGTCAATATTCGGTAGGTAATAGGAAATATTCGCGACCACATCTTTGGCATATTGAAAATCATAATCACCTGTCTCAAAGGGATCATAACCTATACCCGTGAGCGTAAAACCTACACTCGACTGTATACGATTATTCCAATTATAGCTAACATTAGCAGTGCCTCCTTGCGTTTTTTTTTCTGATATATTTTGATAGAAATAAGACACCCCATCAGTTCCTTGCACCAATTGAATGACCTCAAACAAATGGTTGTAAAAAGAAGACAATTCAAGTTTCAAAATGGATTGCTCATCCATTTCGATGTAGTTAGACACAGCTACCGACACATTATATGACGTCTCTGGGGTCAAATCAGTGTTACCGAATATCTGATGATTGGTATCTACAAAATCCATATATAACTCTTTCATACTTGGTGCACGAAAGCCTCTAGCAAAAGACATCTTTGCTCCCCATGAATTCTGATTCCACTTTAGATGCGCAGAGTAGATCAAAGGTGCACCGTACACATTGTGATGCACCAAGCGTACACCGGGTTGAATAGATAATTGCTCAGTTATTCCAATTTTCAAATCAGACCAAAGCGCATTTTCCGTGAGGCCATTGTTTTCTTCCATCTTTACACCTTCACCTGACTCTTGTGTCAATTCATATCCTACCTGCCATTTTAATCGCTCTGAAAAACTTTTCGCATAGGACACCCTTCCGTTCCAAGCAGTAAATAAATCTTCTGACTGCTCATTGGTTTCATTACGATCACCAGTTGCCAAGTTCAAGAAGTACTGCTGCGCACTACGATCGTAGATACTGTAAGACAACATGGATTTGATCAATGATTTTTCCGACAAGCGTTTGCTCGCTTGACCATAGAAAGTTGATCGGTTGGTCTTGTACTCACTATCAAAAGCATTGACCGCCGATATCATATCTCCTTTGATAGTCAATAATTCATGTCCCAGTCTGAGACCGAATTTGCTATCCCAACCCTTATTTTTATAACCGTAATAAGCATCGACATTCCTTTGATTTTTAGGATTCCAATTCATGTTACGGTCCTCCTCATTTTGATCATGACCATTAAAGAACCGATAACCACCTCCAACGCCATATTTGTGCTTACCTACTATACCTGATACATTACCACTACCATTGAGTTGACCTATCGACTCAGCATACGCCAAGGCGGAGGCATTCAAAGTATAGTATTTATTCTCTTTGGTAATGATGTTAATCGTACCGGCCAATGCATTTGAACCATACACCACCGACATTGGGCCTTCTATGATTTCGATATGGTCAACTTGCGTCATGTCAATTTGAGATAAATCAATGTTGCCATCTTGACGACCTATCACGGGCACACCATCTACTAGTATTTTTACATTCTGACCATCTAGACCTTGCATGACTATTTGCGACCCCAACACGCCATCTTCTAGAAGATTGATATTAGATTGAAATCTCAGTGCGTCTCGTACATTTTGAGCACCTTGTTTTTCTAGAGTCTTGGCATTGATCACACCAACATTATAGATGGACTCATCCACTCGTTGTGTCTCGACACTTGCTGTCATGACCACTTGGTCTAGCATCAATAGATCAGCTTTTATTTTAACTGTTTGATCTCCACCATTCAATAAAACTTCTATTGTCTTATACCCAGCATATGAAATAGTAGCCAGTAAGTTTTTTTGATACGGCACACGTACGTTACCATCCATATCTGTGGCATAATAGCTCTTCTTGCCACTTGTATCTATCAAACACACATGCGCACCAATCATTGCGGACCGGTCATTGGCTTCTATCACTTTGAGTGAGGTTTGCACTTGCCCATAACTTTGCCGCCCTATGATAATGGCCAATACTAACATGAATACATTCTTCATTTGACAGCTATTTTGGGTGAGTTAATAATTGGAAAATTCTTAGTATTAGATAAGTCTTTGAGACTATCTAATACACAGCCAGTCGGGCAAGCCATCCGACACCACAGCATCGGGTAACGCATGGATACTATCACAAATAGACCCGCTATGTAAAACCAGTATGAGGATATTTCTGTGCTGAACAAGTCTGGAAACAATTCATAGTTTCCAAAGGTTTTATACCCCAGGATAAAGCCGCCGATTAACACCACTGTCAGCACATACCTGACATACTCCGCCTGTTTGTTAGTGATAAAAAGCTTCTTGGATTTAAATGGAGAATACTTCAATAAAATCATCTGTGCTGCACCAAACGGGCATACGTATGAACAGTAAGCGTTCTTTCCCCAGATTGCACCGAGTAAGGTAAAGAGTGCGTACAGTGTCAAAAACAACGACAGCTCTGTACCCATAAACGGCATCAAAAAAGTGATATATGTAAACGAACCATTTAAACCGAAACCAACATACAGTAAAGTCAATAACGAAAGAATGACACGTGACCTTTTCGTCTTCTTGATCTGTGGCAATATCGCATAGAGAAACAGGGATGCAATCACTACGATATGCAGTATCCACCAAAACGTCAAAGAGGCGCTGACATGAAACTGCTCCACATCAAAATCATAGTAAGTGGACAACAAATGTGGAGCTATGACCTCAAAAGCCTCTGTGACACCTTGAGCCATGGCTCTTGTCGTGATGGTGGCACCAGATATAGCATCAATTTGATGCTCCTCACCACTAAGGCTCAATCCTCGGTACTGACTCAAGTAAGTACTTCTTAGAATTTTCCTTAAGTAGCTCTCTGTTTCTTTGGACGTGATGTAAGACACTTCTTGTAACTCACCGGCAAGACTCGTTTCCATCCCCAAATAAATAGGCCCAGAATAACCTTGAACATTATTGTGTGTCAAGTTTTCAAAATACAAACTCTTCAACTTTCCTCGTTGATAGATTTCAGCATAGCACAATTCTCCCTTCATTTTCACAACAACCTCTGCCTCATCTCCATACTTAGCATGGAGACGATTGGTCATTTCCTCTGCCCATTCTTCATCATGCATTGAGGTGCCCAAGTCTTCTTGAAAAGACAACATCCCTGCGGCCTTTACTTGACTCTTAGCTACTGGACGAACCATTCCAAATTCGCCTAATGAATAATGATCGCCTTGAGAAATCAAACCAGCTTCATGTACCCGTACAGCACTTTGGTCTCTAATCAGCTGTGGAGCAAAAAACTCATTCTCCAAGGTCTGAACATGCCCCAACACACTATTGCCATCCAAGGGACCGTGAATCGAGAAAAACATAAAAATACCTAGTACCAAAAGTGTCAGGAATGACTTTTGATAATCAATTTTTAACTGCTTCATGGAGAAGTTTATAAATCGTCCTCTTTAATTTCAGCCCTAGAATCAGGCTTAGTGTTTTCATTCCCATCAGCATGGCACTATCGAAACTCTGACAACAGTGCACTAGATAGTTTTATTTACTTGCAACGGTTTCATCCCCGTTTAGCCCAACTACGGTCTCTGCTACGATCTTGATTACCCAATTATTAATATTGGCATCTGGCAGAATTGCATCTTGTTTATAGACCACTCTTTTTTGGTCTTCAATCATATCTACACCATTCTGAATAATCTCACCTTGGAAGTGTTCGTCATTGGCCACCAATATTGGAATTACAATCGCTCGCTCTTCTAAATCCAAAATCTGATCAATTGCCTTTTTAGTTGGCTCAGAAGAATACCTCACCAAGTGGCCACACCAGCCATATGATATAGAACCAATCCCAGTTTGTGCCTTCAAGTACCGTCCGATATCTTCTATCATCTCTTCCCATTGCTGGTTAAAGTCAGCATCACCATAGGCAATCAAGGCAACTCCTTCATCACCACTGCCATTTGACAATGCTTTGGCTCTGCGGGTAATGTTCTTTTTCAATACGGTGGGGTAATCCAATAATGGCGTCAAGGTTACTCTTGCTTTTGGAGTATAGGTTTCTATTCCCTCCTCTTTCAAATTGGCCTTTACTTTGGGGTCATTAGACAACCCTACAATATTTGGTATGTCATTGCTTGTATGAGAGGAGATAGTTAAGAAAATAGGAACTACAATTACCCTGTCATAACCTTCCTCATCGAATTGCTTCATTTGAGTAGCGATAGATGGCTCGGAATATTCCATAAAAGCTGTTCTGACGGCTCTGATCTCACCACTCTTCATGATATCATCCTTGATATCAATCTCAATATCCTTGAGCATCTGTCTCCAACCTTCCGAATGCGACCCATGATTAACCAGCAATACTCCCACTTTTTCTTCAGTAGTGTTCATCACCTCCGTGGTTACTGTATTGTCTTGTTTCTTGTTGCATGAACTGAATTGTACAGCAAAACTGATTGTGATAAGTAGTTGAATTATTCTCATGACTATTTTTAATGATTCTAAATAATATTGCTAATGTAGAATCATTCCAAACAATAAATCAAGTAAGAAGCTCAGTTTCTCAGTAAAATCACTAGTAGTAGTGTCACTAGTTGTAGTGACTGAAAAACCAGAACAGCTGTTTTTTCCGCTTTCCATGACCACATTTAACTACCAAAAGAGAGTTTACATTATTTCCTTTTAAATCAACAGCTTGCACATTATATTGTAACACTGCAGCTATTCGAATTTATAAAGTGAGACTATACATAAAGGCTTTTTTCCTATTCATCGGAGTAATGTTTGGAACAACTATCAGCAATATCTTTGCCGACAGTTTTGATTTCAAACAATATACTTCTGATCATGGCTTGACCCAAATCACCATCTTGGCGCTTCATCAGGACCAAGATGGCATGCTTTGGATTGGCACGCGTAATGGACTTAATAGTTTTGACGGGTACAATTTTAAAAACTACTATCACTCTCCATGGGATAGCACCTCTCTGATGCACAATCATGTCGAGGTGCTGGAAGGTGACAAAGACAATGGCCTTTGGATTGGTACCAATGGCGGTCTATGCAGATTAGATTTCGAGACTGGGGTTTTCAAACCATACCGACTCCAAACAAATTCAAAAATAGCTTGGCAAATCAAGGAATTAGAAATTGACAAAAATGGAAACCTATGGATCGTCTCCAATTTGGGTATTTTCATTTTATATGAAGGCAGCAATAATTTTACGCATGTACGTCCTGTACCTAATGAGAATCAATCCCCAAGTATTCAACATGTAGTGTGTGATAATGATAACGAAATATGGCTCGGTGGCTATTCCGGTTTTTTCAAAATCATCCATTCAAAAGGGACCTTGGTTATTAAAAAAAGGGAGATTAATCATAAAAATCAATCACTTAAAGAAGTGACCGGGTTGCACACAACCGACCAAGGAAAAATATGGATAGGTTCCATAAGTCATTTGTGGGAATATTCACCCAATACAGAATCTGCAGCCGCTTATCCTAATATTTATTCAATGGGAAGGAAGGATATACCCTTTGAAAATAGGTCATTTGTGAATGGTGTAGATAATACATTTTGGATTGCCAGTTACAAAGGTGTTTTTGTATTTGATGTGGCACAAAAAAAATACGTTCAAAATATCCACCATGACCCTAATGATAATTTCAGTTTATCAGACAATTCAGTTCATTCCATGTTAGTTACTGATCAAGGAGATCGGTGGGTCGGAACTTATTCTGGAGGACTCAACTATTATTCCCCCTACAAAAAAGCATTCGAGTTGCACAGACACTCGTTAGAATCTCCTTCCAGCCTTAATTCAAACATTATTAATGAATTTATAGAAGGCCCAAATGGAAAAATATTCATCGCAACCAGTAGAGGGGGACTAAATATTTGGGACGAAAAAAATCAAACATATCAACATGCTATCACAGATAAGAATATTCGTCATATGTTTTATGACCGAAACGAACAGCTTTGGCTGGGCACATTGTTTAACGGATTAATAAAAATAGACCCCGAAACACTGGAACCCTTCTTTTACAGAAAAAGTGCTCCTAAAGCAACTGAACAAATTGACAAAAATAATAGCACTGGCGCTGTATTTTTAGAAGACCAAACTGGCCAATTCTGGGTTGGTTCATGGAATGCTATTTACCAATACATAGCTGACCTAGACGAATTTGAAGAATATCAATATCCAATCGCTGAACAGTGGGTTGAACATACCCTCAGGGACATGATAGAAGTGGATAATGAAATCTGGGTGGCTAGCGAAACAGGCATTCAAATTTTTTATAAAAATAAAAAACATTTTGGAAAAGTTCTTCTTCATATAAAAGGAGATAAAAGAAGTCTTCCTAGTAACCATATCACCTACTTCACAAAAGATAATAATGGTCAAATATGGGTAGCTTCATATGGAGGCATCAGTCAATACCATCCTGAAGACCAGTCATTCACCAACTATGACATTAGTGATGGGCTACCATCCAACATGGTACTATGCATGCTCGTTGATGCTAACAATAATCTATGGTTGAGCACTTCCAAAGGTCTTGCCATGTTCAACCAAGTCAATAAAAAAATTAAAATATTTGACCAATCCAACAATCTACAAAGTAGTGCTTTTCGTGATGGTGCTTGTCTGGCTTGTGAGGATGGTGATTTTATTTTTGGAGGAATCAATGGTTTCAATAAATTCGACCCAACAGAGATTCATGAAGATTCTTCTCTGCTCAAAACGGTTTTTACCGACCTTCTATTATTCAATCAAGAAATAGAACCTGGTAATCATTCTATCATTAAAAAAAATCTACGCTATTTAGACACTTTGGTACTCAACTATGACCAAAACGTGTTGTCAATCGGATATACCGCAGCAGATTATTTTGACCAAGCAAAGACTCACTACAGTTATACCATGGAAGGTTTTGAGGATAACTGGAATGAGGTTGGATCTACAAGATTAGCTACCTATACGAATCTCTCTCCAGGCACCTATACTTTTAGAGTCAAAGCGGCCAATGCCAATGGCGATTACAATCCTGATGAAACCTCTTTGACTATAGTCATCATTCCACCGTTTTGGAAAACTGCCTGGTTTCAAGTTACACTCTTGTCTTTCATTGCAATGATGCTTTGGGGAATTCACTTCTTTAGGGTGAAAATATTGATCCAACAAAGTCGCCGATTGGATAGCTTGGTGCAAGAACGCACGGAAATCATAGATGGACAAAACAACAAATTGAAAGAACAAAACCACAAACTCACCCAAGCTGAAGAAGAAATCCGTACATCCCATGATCTCTTACAAGAAGCCAATTCCAATTTGGAAGAAAAAGTTGCTATCAGAACACAAAAACTTGATCTACAAAATCAAAAAATTAAAGAATATGCATTTTTAAATTCTCATAAAGTCCGCGCTCCATTAGTGAGAATATTAGGGCTCGTTCGGTTATACAGTACTGGACAACTAACCGACGATGAGCTCAAATATGTAAATGATAATATCGAGAAATCTGCACTCGAATTAGACGGGATAACTAAAAAAATCAATAAGGAATTGGACGATTGATACTAGTCCCTTAAATCCGCAGCTTGTT
>JAOPTS010000054.1:22322-23402 GCA_051531955.1 Reichenbachiella sp. | reverse complement strand
AAGTGCTGCAGATTCATTGTTCCTTTCAATAGACCAAACTAATTTTGACTTCAATTATCAATTTGATTCTATTTTATTTGAACTCAATTCGAATATTACGAGCCTAAATGTTACATCCAGGGATAATTGGTTACAAGCTAGTATTACCAATAATTTTTTGAAAATCAATGTAGATGCAAATTCTACTTATGAAGACAGAGAATCAGAATTAGTAATTTTCGGTGAAGGTTTGTCCATAACAGTTAGTGTTACACAAAATTCTCTTGATTCCATTTTTATTCAATTAGAGGAAGAGTCATTAGAATTATCCTCTAAATCAGGATCCGTTAATATTGATTTTTTGACAAATGATCAAAACATCAAAACTTCAAACAATGTGGACTGGGTTCAATCAGAGATTATTGATAGTTTGTTGGTTATTACTTATGACCAAAATCTATTAGAAGAAAATAGAGTTGGTGAAGTAATAATTTTTGGAGACAATGTTTCAACGAGAATATCAATTTCGCAATTAGCAAAAGATAGTACTTACATTGAAATAACTCCTAATGAATTAACTGTTGATCATTCATCAGGAGATTTTTACATATTAGTGAATACTAACTTGGAAGATTATTCTATTACCAATTCAAGCTATTGGATTTCGTTAAATCAAGATGGTAGCCTAATCAAAATAGAATATCTAGAAAACAATATAGGTGAAGATAGAGTTGGCATTATTCAATTAGGTCACGATTTAGATAGTGCTCAATTCAGCTTAACACAAACAAGCATCCCAATTATACCACTATCTTCTACTTTATATACGAATGGAGTAATATCACTCTACCCTAACCCTACGTTGGGGATAATTAATTTAGAAGTCAATTCTTCATTGGTAAAAGAGTATGGAATAATTGACTTACTTGGTCATTTAATAACAGTACCTATCAACAACAGTCAAGATTCAATTGAAATGGACCTTAGTAACTTAGAAGCAGGGGTATACTATATCAAAGTACAAATGATGGATCAAAGTCAAATTCTTAAAAAGATCATTCTCATTAAGTAATTGACATAAAATCAGGTAATAAAAAAGGG
>JAOPTS010000054.1:0-22306 GCA_051531955.1 Reichenbachiella sp. | reverse complement strand
CCCTTTTTTATTACCTGATTTTGATTAGTCCTGAAATAATTCAACAAGAATAAACTTCCTCATAATAGTTTCAGTCTAAAAGAGCTAATTCGCTAAAAAAATAGCGAGAGAAATGTCCCTCGCTATTTATGTATTTTTATTCTTAATTCTAAATAGCTGCCGCTTTCTTGAACAAGTCAATAAATTCTTGCTTCGTAAAACTCCCTAAATCTCCTTCACCATGACGTCTTGCAGACACCAATCCTTCTTCGGCTTCTTTCTCTCCAACGATCAACATGAAAGGGACTTTCTTGGTCTCCGCATCTCGAATTTTACGACCTATTTTTTCATCTCTATGATCGATAAAACCTCTAATATCATTTTCTTCCATCAACGAATAAACTTCTTGTGCATAATCCGCATACTTCTCAGAGATCGGTAATACAGCAATCTGATCTGGTGTCAACCATAACGGGTAGTTACCACCACAATGCTCCGTCAATACCGCTACAAACCTTTCCAAAGATCCAAATGGGGCTCTATGCAACATCACTGGTCTATGCTTTTCATTATCCGAACCTGTATACTCCAATTCAAACCGCTCTGGTAAGTTGTAATCAACTTGTATCGTCCCCAGCTGCCATTTTCTTTTCAAAGCATCTTTCACCATGAAGTCAAGCTTAGGGCCGTAAAATGCCGCTTCGCCATATTCAGTCACCGTTTTCAGCCCTTTTTCAGCTGCAGCTTCTACAATTGCACTTTCAGCCTTTTCCCAATTTTCATCAGAGCCAATATATTTTTGCTTGTCTTCAGGATCTCTTAGTGAAATCTGAGCCGTATATTCATCAAAGCCTAATGCTTTGAAAACGTACAACACCAAATCAATCACTTTCAAGAACTCTTCTTTTACTTGATTTGGAGTACAGAAGATATGTGCATCATCTTGGGTAAATCCTCTTACTCTAGTTAACCCATGCAATTCACCACTTTGTTCGTATCGATATACAGTTCCAAACTCAGCAAACCTTACAGGTAGATCCTTATATGATCTTGGCTTGGACTTATAAATCTCACAATGATGAGGGCAGTTCATTGGTTTCAAGAAAAACTCTTCACCTTCATTGGGAGTTTTGATTGGTTGAAATGAATCTTCACCGTACTTTTCATAGTGACCAGAAGTCACATACAATTCTTTGTTCCCAATATGCGGAGTAATTACAGGTAAATAACCCGCCTTAGTTTGGGCTCTTTTCAAGAAGTTCTCCAATCTCTCTCTCAACATCGCCCCTTTCGGCAACCAAAGTGGCAGACCTTGACCTACTTTTTGAGAGAAAGTAAACAACTCTAATTCCTTACCTAACTTTCTATGGTCACGTTTCTTTGCTTCTTCAAGCAATTCCAAATGCTCTTTTAGCTCCTTTTGCTTTGGAAAAGTAATAGCATACAATCTTGTTAGCTGCTTATTCTTTTCATCCCCTCTCCAATATGCTCCAGCTACACTCAATACTTTAGCAGCCTTGATAGTTCCTGTATTGGGAATATGTGGTCCTTTACATAGATCTGTAAAGTTCCCTTGTTTATAGAACGTGATATCTCCATCAGTCAATCCCTCTAACAAATCCAACTTGTACTCGTCATCTTTTTCGGTGAAATAAGCTATCGCATCTGCTTTACTTATTTCTTCTCTCACAAACTCATTCTTCTGACGAGCCAACTCAAGCATTTTATCTTCTATTGCTTTTAGGTTTTCAGAATCGAACTTCTGCTCACCAAAATCAATATCATAATAGAAGCCACCTTCGATAGCTGGTCCTATACCCAGTTTTATACCAGGATACAACGCTTCTAAAGCTTCTGCCATCAAATGAGCAGATGAGTGCCAAAACACAGCTCTACCTTCATCATTTTGCCATGTCAACAACTTAACTGTTGCATCTGATGTAATTGAACGGTTAGAATCCCACACTTCTCCATTCACTTCTGCAGCCAAGACATTTCTAGCCAAACCTTCACTGATACTCATCGCTACATCGTAACTAGTAGCTCCACTGTTAAATTCTTTAACCGTCCCGTCTGGTAACGTGACCTTAATCATCGCACTCATTCATTCAATGTTTTCGTGTTACTAGGTGTCAAAAAATCAAATGTTGGTAATGATTCTTTGCGCTCCTTTAATTTGCGCAAATATGCAATTTTTCTATCTACTTTTTGTACTCCTTCAATGGCTTCTTCATTTAAGGAATCAATTGTTATTACTTGCTCATAATATTTTTTCGAACTACTAAAATAGCCTTTAACATCAAAAGCATCTCCTTTAGTCAATAACGCTTCGACATTCATGGAGTCTATCTCCAAAATTGAATTGGAATAAAACAGTAATGAATCAGCAAATCCTTGCTCCGTAAACCAATCAATCAACTGTATTCCCGCTTTCACTTCCCCTTGTTGCAAGAGCCCCGATAATATACCGTTAGCTTGCCCATGGAATAATTGATCTCTAAAGATTGCAACCTGTACGTATAACAACTCTGTACTTTCAGGATTGCCTTCTATCCCTCTCAGCAACCATTCATTGGCTGCTGCCATTTCACCAATTAAACTATTCAGCGTTGCTAACTTAATAACAACATCAACCCTAGCACTGTCTAAATCAAATGACTTTTCTATATAATTTATTCCAGATAAGGTATCTCCAAACACCAAATAAAGTAGTCCCTTTTCAAGGTATAAATCGGCATCATACCTATTGATCAGTATTGCCCTATTAATTTGATCGATTGCAGAATCGTTCATTTTCAACATAGTATAAACCTTCGCTTTTAAGGCATACAAGTCAACATCACTATATCCAACTACTTCAGATTTTTCAATGCAAGACAATGCATTCTGAAAATCTCGTTGGAAATAATAATATTCAGCTATCAACAAATAACTAGTCAAGGGAGATAAAGAATCAAGACGTATCAAACTTGGTTCAAAACTTTTCCATGTATGTGTTTTATAATATTCCAACAGCAACAATGCTTCTTGCTCACCTAAACGACCGTTACTTGGGATCTCCTTTAGAAGATTAGTTTTAGGATTTTCAAGTTCTTGATCGGGTATACTATATTGATTATCCGTAGCTCCATTACAACAGGCTAGTATCAATAGGACTAATATTATTTTAAGATTGTTCAACTTCCTTTTCAATGATTATTTATATATCGACAAAAATACATTTTAAAATACATCTTATCCAACAGTCCCAAACTGAGGCTACTTATGAAAGTATTTAAAATTTTAGAGGTTAAATCTTCTTCGTATATGATCAATATTCATTAAGAGAATCCCCTATTCTAACTAGGATAATTCCTAATTAACCTCAAAATAAACCACATTCTTTGGATGTTTAACTTATTATCTTTAAAATTCCCCATTGATTGAGAAAGCAATAGAATCAGCTAAGGATATTTAGGAAAGATTGAAGATTAAAATCATAAAAACGAGCACTATCGAGACCATCCACCGAGTGTTTCAAGATTTAATTCCAATGGCTTTTCTTTGAATAATACAAATTATGTTTGTATTTTGAATTAAAGTATGGTTATTGGGCAATCTGACATTTATTTTATCTTAACTGACTAAGCTCTTTTAATAGTATTAACAGCCAAATGAGCTGCTGATTTTTGTGATGGAGATATTAAAAAACAAGAACGTATACGATACCAACCTTTTACTAATGTATAAAGGTGAAGTTACTTTTGATTTGGTCACCTCAATTATCGAGACTTTGGAAGCTCGGATAAGTGAGATAGAAACTAACAAAACCATTAAAAAAAAGTTTTATGGTGCTGCAACAGAATGTATTCAGAACCTCTACCATCACATGGATGAAGTTTCAAATGAAAATATCAGCACCTATGATTCTAAATCAGGATTAATAATGGTGACTGCTAGAAAGAACTTTTTCAATATAATGACAGGTAATTTTATACCCAACGAAAAAATTAATACGATAAAATCAAAACTTGATAATATCAATTCGTTAGAGAAGGAAGGGTTAAAAAAACTGTATAAAGAAATACTATATAATGGTGAATTTTCGGATAGAGGTACTGCAGGGTTGGGGTTTGTTGAAATAGCAAGAAAGACAGGTCAAAAACTATCTTATGAATTCAACCATGTGAATGATGAATACTCATATTTCACTTTTCAAATAAGAGTAGCAAGGGTGCTTCAACCAAAAATGGCTGAAGCATAATTAGTTAAGAGAGGCATTTTATAGAATAAAAATGAAAGAACTTTACCACGAGGAGCAAAAGATACTGTCAGACTATGTCGGCAAGGTGAAGAACAAGGATTTGAATATGGATGACGCTGTGGGAATTGCAGTTCATTACAAAGACTTGTTGGACCAGAGTAAAGTGATTACGAGGATTAGTGATAGGCTACAGAAGAAATTAGACCATGCCAATCAAAAGATTAAAAGTCAAAATTCTGAAATTCAAAAGAAAAATGTTGAGTTAGAAGTCACTATAGACTCACTTGATAAAATGACTGTGGGCAAGAAAGCCTCTAGAATGCTGTTTGGTGTCTTTATAGCATTATTTATCACAGAACAGCTTTTCATAGAACCAATTATCGAGGAGATGATTGATATCCCATTCCTCGGTATAGGGATCATGCTGATTCTAGCTATTTTATTGAAGTTTCTTGAATCAGGAGTGGAACAATATCTTCTTAAGAAGATCAAAAATAAAATCATGAATAAGAATCCAGGCAATACAGATTCTGGTATGGAAAATTCCAGTAGCCTCTCTTTTTCAAAAAGTAAAGGAGTAGCATAACAGACGATTTAAGCCCCTACCACATGAAAAAGGATAACCTGATTAGATCGTACATTTTAACCCTCCTACTGACAGTAATAGGATTAATCGTAGGTCAGTTTTTAGTTCAAAACACACTTAGGGTTAATAAAAATGATGCTCGATTAGTAAAGCTTGCCCAAAAACAGGCAACACTTAGTGAAGACATAGCAAAGAACGCACTGCTAATCAGTACCGATAGGATTCAAAATAGTGAACGCAACTTTTCATTAGTTAAGAATCGATTAAAAGAATCCATCGAAAAATTTGACAAGATTCAAAAAGGACTAAATAAAGGTGATAAATCCTTAGGTATTGGCACTATTGAGAACTCAGAAAAAACAATAGAACTGCTTGCTCTAGCACAGACTCCTTTCAAAGAAGTTAGAGAGGCTGCTAAAGAGATAACGAATGTGAGTTTTGAGGACAGTAAAAAAGACAAAACCTTAATCATCAATAGAGCCATTAATAACATTACAGCTCAACAAAGAGATTTCTCTAGATTAGCAAGTGAAATAGCTGATAACTACGAAGTAGAAACGCAGGTTAAAAAAAGTGGTTCATCAGCCGCCGAATACATCCTTACAGCAATCATAATAGGAATTCTTCTTTTACAAGCTACTTTCGTCTTTAGACCTGCAGTCAATTTAGCCTACAAAAACTTCCTAACAGCCAATGAGGCCTTCACCAAACTTCAACGATCCGAAGAACACCTTAGAAAAAGTGCAGAAAGACAATTAGAAGCAAATGAGAAATTAATCTTATCTCAAAGAGTTTTAGAGCAGCGAAACAAAAAATTAAAACTTTCTGAGCAAGAAATACTAAGAAGCTCACGTAAGCAAATTGAAGTCAATGAAAAGCTAATTAAAGTTCAAGAAGAGGTAAGAAAAGCATACGACAGAGTAAAGTACTCAGAAGAACGTATGAGAAGTATTGCCGAAGAACAATTAGAAGCAACAGAAAAGTTGATGATTACAGAGAATCAACTAAAAAGTGCGCTTGAACATGAAAGAAGTGGCAAAGATGAGCTTAAAAACACACTTAATAACTTAAAAAGCACACAGTCTCAATTAGTGCAGTCTGAAAAAATGGCCTCACTAGGCCAGTTAACGGCTGGTATTGCGCATGAAATCAACAACCCGATTAACTTCGTTTACAATGGTATTGACACCTTAAAGATCTCGCTTGATGACCTAATGATCATCGTTAGTAAATATGACGAACTAGCAACTACAGAGGACTACAAACAAACACTCGAAGAAATCACAGAACTCAAAGACGAGTATGGCTATGAGGATCTTTTGGGTGATATACAAGATTTGGTATCAGATGTTAAAAAGGGAGCCATCAGAACAATTGAAATCGTAAAAGGTTTAAGAGTATTCTCTAGACTCGATGAGGAAGAGATGAAGCCAGCCAACATGAACGAAGCGCTTGATGCCACTTTGGTTCTCTTAAAGAATAAGACAAAAAACATTATTGACATCAAGAAATTCTATGATGAAGACATCGAGGAAATCAATTGTTTCCCTGGTCAGCTGAATCAAGTCTTTATGAATATTTTGAGTAATGCGATACAAGCAATACCTGAAGATAGAAAAGATGGAGAGGTTCAGCTTTACACAGAAAATCAAGAACAACATGTCATGATCAAAATAAAGGATAATGGTGGAGGAATGTCTGAACAAGTTAAACGAAGAATCTTTGAACCTTTCTTCACCACTAAACCAGTTGGAATCGGAACAGGTTTAGGTATGTCCATTACGTTCGGGATCATTGAAAAACATGGTGGAAATATCTACGTGAATAGTGAAGAAGGAAAAGGGACGGAGTTCTCTATTCTGATTCCAAAACACGTAGTAGACAAGAAAAAAGACAATAATATATCCGAATCACAAAAAGCCTAATATCTGTATAGACTACAATGGAGGATAATCAAAATATATCGGCAGAACCAAAACCTGCAAAAAGAAGAGATGACAAGTATACAATACTATATGTAGATGATGAAGAGAGTAATCTTCGAATTTTCCGTATGGCATTCAAAAGGGAATACAATGTCATGACTGCTATGGGTGGTCATGAAGCAATTGAAATGCTACGTAACAATGACATTCAATGCTTGATTACCGATCAGAAAATGCCAGAAATGACGGGTACAGAATTACTCGAAAGGGTATTGCCTGAATTTCCGGATGTGATTCGTATGATCTTAACTGGATTTGCTGATATTGAAGCTATTGTGAAAGCTGTTAACAAATGTGGTATCTATAAGTACATAACTAAGCCTTGGGACAAGGGAGAGATGAAACTCACCATAGACAAGGCTCTAGAGACTTACGAGCTTAAAAGTGATAAAATGAACCTAATTGACGAATTGGAAAAAGCAAATTCTAGTTTGGAAGAAAAGGTTGAGATAAGAACCAAAGAATTGGCAGAAGTGAACAAGCGTTTGATGGACAGTATCAGGTATGCTTTGACCATTCAAAATGCCATGTTGATGTCTCCAGAGAATATCAAAGAAGCGTTTACAGATTTTTTCTTGGTCTTCAAGCCATTGGATGTGGTAAGTGGTGACTTTTACTGGTTGGCAGAAACTGAAGATGAAGACGGCAATGCTTTGACATGTATTGCAAATGTAGACTGTACTGGTCATGGTGTAGCAGGAGCTCTGATGAGTATGATCGGTGAATCACTGCTCAACCAAATAGTACATGAGCATGAAATTACTGATGCTGCTGAAATACTTGAGAATTTGAACATAGGAGTACAAGAAATCTTGAACCAATCCGAGAATCAAAATCACAATGGAATGGATGCAAGTATTCTGGTTCTTGACAGAGAAAAATCAATCGCATACTTCGCAGGAGCTAAGCAAAATTTACTTTATTCTGAAAACGGGAAAATCGTAAATATAAAGGGAGAGAGAATGTCTATTGGTGGATTTACAGAAACCGATAGAGCTTATGTCAGACACTTGATTCAGTTTGTTGATGGTGAAACATGTTTTTTCATGTTCTCGGATGGTTACCCTGATCAATTCGGAGGACCAAACAACAAAAAATTCGGTTCTAACAAATTATTAGATGTAATAGAAAATACTTTAGACAAATCAATGTCTGAACAAAAGGAAATTCTGGAGAGGACTTTAAAAGATTGGATGGGTGAGGAAAAGCAAACCGATGACATTATGGTCATGGGGATCAAAGTTTAATGAGATTTGTAAACTAGAAGCTGAGGGAGAATGAAGATAAAGGTAGTAACGTTACAAGCGTGGTGTAATAAAAACATTACACCACTGGCATGGCAAAGAATCATCATTAAGATCCTGCCTCAATTAAGAGAGAAAGGTTTTGAACTCGATGAGCTAGAAAACCCTGCACCTGATAGAATTTTTGAAGATGGAGAGTTCAAGATGTTTGCGGAAGCTTTGACTACCATATATAATATCTCCTTCCCGAAGGAAGTAATGGAGAAATTTCAATAAACAATTACTTCCTAAAGCAATACCCCCCCCTATTCAACTACATCAGGTGCTCATTATTAATTTCTACTAAGGTCTTATCGTTACTATTCAAACGAGTAATTAAACCCTCAGCCTTTGTCAATTCATACTCATAGTAATATCGCATAGTATGTAATTTACTTTCATAAAAAGCATCACCCCTATTATCGTTAATAGCTATTTGACAAGGTATTGCTTGCACCAACCACTGCCAACCGATAGTCACAATTCCAAACAGCTCCAAATAGAGTGTGGCATCCATTAGAAATACTTCCTTCTTTTCTTTCATCGCCATTGTCGACAATCGCATAGTCACGTTTTGTAATCTAAACAAAACATCATTCAGCTTTTCGCTATATACCAAAAGCTCAGTCACTTCCATTTTAACCTTTTTAATCGTCTTAGAGACCTCTTCAGTATAAGCTCTAAAGGCAATACCTCCTCCCATGATAATCTTCCTTCCTAAGAGATCCAAACCGTGTATACCACTCGTTCCTTCATGAATTGGATGTATACGTATATCACGAAAATGCTGTTCGACAGGAAAGTCTTTGCAATATCCTGCTCCACCCAAAATTTGAATAGCACTGGAAACTGCGGATTGACCAAACTCACTAGGGTAGGTTTTCGCAACTGGAGTCAGCAGATCTAATGTTAATCGATATATCTCCCTTACCTCTACTTTTGCAGCCTTAGACATGTCCTCATAGTACGCGCAATTCACCAAAAGGGAAAGTGAGCCTTCTGATATTGCTTTTTGATGAAGTAACATTCGTTTAACATCCGCATGTTCAATCAAAGCTACAGGCTCACTATTTCCATTCTTCGCATCCGGCAATCTGCCCTGCTTCCTTTCTTTGGAATAATTTAATGATGCATAATAGGCCGCAGACGAAATAGATGTAGCACTAACCCCTACAGCCAATCTAGCTTCATTCATTAATTGAAACATATGCTTCAGTCCTTGATTCGCCTCTCCTAATAGATGACCAAAACATTTTTCTTTATCTCCAAAATTAAGCTGAACGATAGGCGTTCCTTTGTAGCCCATCTTATGAAACAATCCTGTCGTCACGACATCATTACGTACCAACTTATCCTCTTCATTTAGTCTATTTTGAGGAACCAAGAACAAAGACAAACCTTTAGCACCAGCAGGCGCTCCCTCAATACGAGCTAAAACAAGATGAACTATATTTCCAACTCCATCATGATCGCCTGCAGAGATAAATATCTTTTGACCTTTGATCCGGTAGATTCGCTCTTCTTCGTCTAATACTTCAGCCTTTGTTCGAATATCAGAAACTGAGCTTCCAGCATCTGGCTCTGTCATCGCCATCGTCCCTTGCCATGAGCCGCTATATAATTTAGGCAGGTATTCATCTTTGAGATGTTCCTCCGCTATTTCACTAATGATACGTGCAACACCTGCTGACAAATAGGGATATACACTAGCCGAAAAATTGGCTGCTCCAAAAATGTACTGATTGCAATATGAAACCATACTGGGCAGGTCCATACCACCATATTCCTCAGAAGCAGACGCAGAAATCCAGCCCCCTTCTCCAAACAGTTTCATAAGTGTCCTAACCTCTGGATGAACCTTAACCTTGCCATCTTTCAGCTGAGGTTCCATTCTATCCATATCAGAAAACAAAGGCGCTAATTTTTGATGCGCCAATTGCTCGGCACTATCCAACACCATTTTCACACTGTCTAGATCATGTTTTTTATACTTCTCTAATCTTAGAATTTCCTTTAAGTCAAAAACTTCTGACAATAAGAAGTCAATATTCCTTCTTGAATAGAACTCACTCATTAATTCAATACATTTTAATTATTGTATCAAGATAGCTAATGATGATAATAATGACCTATTTCTAGTTTCATTTTTTTTATCAAATAATAAATATGAATACTCTCGGACTTAAAAAAAAAAAAAAAATAAGAAAGCTAATCGGCTAATATTCAGATAGTAAAATCACCAAATTAGTCGTCCTTCCAATTTCCTAAAAAACATTCTCCCCAGAGTGTTGCATAGTACAATTAATGCGTCTACTTTTGCATCGCGATTCACAAGGAATGGCACACAAAAACAACTGGAGCGGTAGTTCAGCTGGTTAGAATGCCTGCCTGTCACGCAGGAGGTCGCGGGTTCGAGTCCCGTCCGTTCCGCAAATTGTTTAAAGGAGTTACTTTTAGTAACTCCTTTTTTTATATCTAATCGGTTCTGTTTCAATATTATTTCATTTTGAAACACCCTGTATATCTGAAGGATACAATTTTCACACAAAGAATTTTGAACTGAACATTTTTATTTCGCACATATTATCTCAAGAGTGTTGCATAATATAAATAATGCACCTACTTTTGCATCGCGATTCACAAGGAATGGCACAAAAAACAACTGGAGCGGTAGTTCAGCTGGTTAGAATGCCTGCCTGTCACGCAGGAGGTCGCGGGTTCGAGTCCCGTCCGTTCCGCACTGAATATAAAGCACTTACGATGTAAACATTGTAAGTGCTTTTTTCATTTACAAACACAAACCGGAATTTAACACCTCATAAATGCATTGAAAATTTCGGATCAGTCTGTAAAGTTGGGGAGGAGATAATATTTTACCTTTCAGAGTGAAAAGTAATAATTCATCCCTCTTTTTCAATTATGACTGGAATGGGACAAAAAGTTATCTTGATTCTTTGTTAATGCATGTTTTTACTTAACGCTACGGTTAAATGTGTGGTGTAATATTCCTATAAATGTTTTTTAACTTCTCATTTTTCTTTCTTCCCCCCAGAAATACGGGTTGATCCAAACAAATCGCTAACATCACCTGTTCATACATGGTGATCACCGCTAGAGTCAATCTCACTACTTTCTGTAAGCCCCATCAAAACTGCATTTTTTATTCTGAATCAAAAAAGTATTTGTCCAATACACAGTCTTGGCTATTTAGTAGACGATATTTTATATTCACAAAACGGATGTTGCATACATTAACGTTAGCCACAATACTGACCCGTCCTAAAAAACGACTACACTCTTTCTAAAAAAGTTTCCAAATCTAATTCTTTACTTAACTGTAGCTTTTTCCTAAGGCGATAACGCCTCGTCTCAACACCACGTACCGACAAATTCAACTGATTGGCAATCTCTTTGGTTGTCAATTTCATTTTCAGAAGCATGCATAGTTTTGCCTCTGACACTGACAGCTTGGGGAAGTCACTTTTCAATTTTTTAAAGAAGTCTGAATGCAATAAGTCAAACTGATCCTCAAATATTTCCCAGTCCTTATTACCACTCATTTTCTCCTCAATCTTAGACACCATCTTGTTCAAAGTCTTCTTTTGCGACTCACTCCCATCATTGGACTTTGTCAACTCGTCAATGGTTTTTTTAAGTTCCAGGATAAACTCATCTTTGCTGTGCAACTGCATCGCACTAGCTGCTAATTCCTTATTCTTTTCCTCTATGGTCTTCTTGAGTTCGGTATTTTTATCTCTTAGCGCTTCAGGCCGATTGGCCTTTGATGGGATTTCATACAAAGTCTTGTCTAGGAATGCAACCCAATGATCATAAGCTTGATTGATCATCGAGTGATTCAATCTTGGCTCATACACCACATCAGGAGTTACACCAGACATAGCATCCTCTAGAGAGCTGAATTCACCATTAGCTACCCCAGCACCTCTTGCTGCTCCTATCGAACCATCCGTATCCACTACCTCGATATGACAATCTAGCAGTGTAGCAATGGTCATAGAAAACACCTCAGAGTCAAACATGTTACCTGTTGACACTCTCAATACATCTACTTCCAAACCCATCCCTTTCAACAAGTTGACACCATAGACAAACGAGAATGCCACACCCTCCAGTGCTGCTCTGTACAAGTGCCCTCGTGTATGTCGGCTGAACTCTAGGTTATAAATGTGAGAGTTAATGTTTTTGTTATCCAACATCCTTTCGGCCCCATTTCCAAATGGGATCACACAAAGTCCATCAGACCCGACCGGAATGGTGTAAGCCATCCGCTCCATATCCTCATAGTGTCGGCCGCTCAAGGCAATCTGATCCTTCATCCAACCATACTGATTACCTGCACCATTCAGACACAACAGTACACCGATTCGATCAGTATTTTCTTCGTAATTGACGTGAGCAAATGAATTAACCCTTGAGCGCACATCGTACTTGGGTCTATCTACTATCCCATACACCACACCCGATTCCGCACTGGTTGCAGCAATTTCTCCTGGATTCAAGACATTCAAGGATAAGGCAAGGTTGGGTTGATCTCCCGCACGATAAGTCACAGGTATACCAGGAACCAAGCCTGTCGCTTCGGCAGCCTCCAAATTCAGCTTACCTTGCTCAGAAAACGTAGAGACAACATCAGGAATTAGCGCCTTGTCAATATCGTAGTATTCCAAAATCTTCTCCGCAATACACTTATGTTTAAAGTCCCATAATATCGCTTCTGATAAACCACTCACTGTAGTACAAATATCACCAGTCAGCTTCATTGAGATATAATCACCCGGCAACATCACTTTATAAATCTGTTCATAAATATGAGGCTCGTTATCCCTCACCCATCGCAATTTTGATGCGGTGAAATTACCAGGGGAATTGAGATAGTTTTGCAAGCATTCGGTCTCACCCAAATCATGAAATGCCTTGTTGCCAATCGGTACCGCTCTACTATCACTCCATATAATGGAAGGTCGTAATACCTTTTGTTCCTTATCCACCATCACCAAACCATGCATCTGATAGGCAATACCGATTCCTTTAATATCTCGTGGGTTGATGGCGTTTTTAGATAAGATTTTTTTGATGCCCAAACACAAGTCTTGCCACCACATTTCGGGCTGTTGTTCGGCCCATCCATGTTGCCTTGAGACTATGGTAAAATCATGCTCTGGATGTCGTTGCACATCCAAGACAGTATTGGTCGCTACCTCTACCAAAGCGACCTTAATAGTCGTACTCCCTACTTCACAGCCTAACAAATACATTTTACATTAATCTAAATTGCCCTATTAATTACGCCAAATATACGTCAATATGGAAACAAAAGAATAATATTAAACTTTAATAGTCTTCAATAATTAAACCTTACACAACTACTTCTTACGATAAGTCATCATAATGGCTCCTGTCGAAAAAGCTTCTGAATTGACCAACTCAAATCCAGTTTCTTTGGGAGCATTTGGAAACAACGACTTGCCTGCACCAAGTATCACGGGGATAACACATAACATAATTTCATCTATACCAGCCAAATTCAGAAAGGTAGAATTCAAACCTCCTCCTCCTAATAACCAGACGTTTTTCTTACTTTTTGATCTCAGTTTACTGATCACCTCCTCGGTAATGTCATTGAGTAAGAAAGTTCGATCCATCTTGATTTTATAGTCAGGGTTGGTTGTGACGACATATGAGTCACAATTGGGATACGGCCAATCCACACCAAAACCTAAAATTTCCTCATAGGTTTTTCTGCCCATAATCACAGTATCAATACCTTCTAAAAATGTGGCATAACCATAATCCAATTGATCAGGGTTTGGGAATTCGGTGAGCCAATCCAGAGAATTATCTTCCCTAGCGATGTAACCATCTATCGAAGTAGCAATGTATAATTGGACGTTAGCCATGTGTATTTTTTAATTTAAAACCTATTAGCTTTCAATCATGTTGATGATTCCAACTATGATCCATAGTACTAATAAAAACTTGCTCAAGATATTATTTTCCTTGAACATTAGCGCTCCTACTCCAAAAGAAATGATCACACTCTTCGCAAGATGAAAAAGATCGATACTCATGAATCCTCACTTGTCAAAAAGGTAAGCTTACCTTTTCAAATGGTAAAGCAACCAACACCCAAAGTAATGTTTGTGTTTTGGTAAAGGTTGTTTTTGAAAAGAGTGCTTTAGTGTTTCTTCCACATGTATTTCCGTAACACTCAAAGTCGAGTAGGTAAGGGGGATTTCAGCCCCAAACCTCTAACAGAACCGTACGTGACAGCCTCCCGTCATACGGCTCTTGTTATACAGATCATAAATTCAGACACCCTTTCCTCCAATGATAAAACAATCGGGAATTACCTTGATGCAGTTGCTTCAAGTAGGTATAAGCACGCTTAATACTTCCTTTCAAACTCTTGTAACGATTAAGTACCCATCTCACCAATCGTTGATGAAATACTCGGAATACTCTTAATAATTCCCTTCTACCAAATTTACCAAAATAGTTTACCCAACCTGTAAGTTTCGGATTGAGTGTGCGAGATAGGTCTTCAATTGTAGCAGTGCTCCATCTATGAAAATTTGTCGATCTTATTTCTGACAATATTCTCTTTTTGGATGAAGCACTTATTGCACAACCGTAACCTAGAAACAACCCTCCTTCTGCTCCTTTTGATTTACATGACCTTGGCTGAAAGCTAAAGCCTAGAAAATCAAACTTCTTCTAATATGCTTCTTCTCTCTTCGATAATTCTGGCAGTAAACAATCTTTGTTTTACCTTCATGAAGACCCAATTTACATTTCTGTAAACGTGCTTTTATGGACTCTAATACTTCCTTTGATTTTGCTTCGCTTTCACAATGCATAATCACATCGTCTGCATGCTTTGCAGTCAACTCTATAAACCCCTCTGCTACTTCTCGATCCAAAGAAGATGAAACAAAACTTTTATAAGGAATCTCTTTCCCAGTTCCTCCAACAAATTTAGTCTCGTACTCTGCTTTCGAAAATGTCTTTCCACTAAAAACTCTTTGATTAGAAATAAATCGATCAGGCACTTTCCTTAACTCATCCAAACAGTCAGAAATATGTCCCCAATGGCGCGCGTTTAGCCTTTTCGGCGTAACGCGTGAGCTGATCTACGATACGACGCTATCAAACCAACCAATTTTTCCCAAGCTTTCTACAATCATCTCCGAGACTACAAGTCTCTAATTTTTACAACTCACAATAGATTAAGCACTCAGGGAACTGAGCACTATTGGGACACGGACTCACACCTCTTTCCCTACTAACATTTCGGCGACCACTATCGCTTCTTTGGCGATCCAGAGGGAGGCCAACTGAAAAAGCTTCAACCTGAGACTATACTCTACTTTTCCAATTTTTCGGATGCTGATTTGTATTAAATACTGATATCACATCTATATTTTTTTTATCAACCACATAGAATATTAGGTATGGAAAATAACCCACCACAAATGATCATACTTTTTTCTTGTAACGTATTTTGTAAGTTTTTGGATTGTTGATTATTGCTACTTTTGCTTGATCTAATCTAGCAAAAAACCCTTCCCCTAGTCCTTCTCTTTGGCTTTCATACCATACATAACTTTCTTCGATATCTAGTTCAGCTTCCTCAGATAACTGATAATTATAAGGTGCTTTTTGCACGATTTCTTATTCTGTCTTTTACTGTATCCCAAGATGAAAAATTCATCTGACCTGATTCGTATTTCCCTAATCTTATTTCAAGTTCTTCTTTCTGTGCGTCACTTAACTCATCATCCTCACTAGAATACTCTTTTGCTACCGCATAAAGCATTTTGATCAGTTTAGGATCACCTGACTCTATAAAATGATACAGTTCTTCTTTGATTTGTGCAGCTCCCATAAGCATTTTATTTACTACAAAGTAATGGATAAAATTCATATTATGATCTATTTAACGCATGAAACTGCACTTATACATGTCACAGTGACACACCAGATTGCCCCCAATGGCGTGCATTTAGCCTTTCGACGTAACGCGTGACCCCAATTGATAAGTAGCATTTGCTATTACAATCCAATGTACAACAGTGGTGGTGACATAACAGATCTCTGATGGGTCAGCAAACCTGTCTTTCTCAGGCATCCTACCATTTATTCAGACATACTCTACTCCTTTTGTTCGAAGTAAACATACCATCCAGGCATCATCCAAGTATCATGCAATCATATAATCAATACTGGTATAGCGAGCGGCTCCTTGTCCATCCCAAATATTCCCTCGATCTTGATTTAATTGTATCCATGTTCATTAGTCGCTCGCGGCAACAGGACTTCTAGTTACGCATGCAGCCGATTATCTTTAAAGTAAGTCCCGTATTATGTGGGTGTAGCGGTTATTTGTTAGGTTGTAGTGATTAGAATCGGCTAAAAGATCAATATAGAGGACTTGCTCCGATCAAACCCTCGTCGTAGGCGCTAATTTTCTCATTGCGGCGCAACTATATGCTGTTGCGGCACTATATTTTGCGATTGCAGCGCCGCAATCACCTTGTATGGTGCTGCAATGACTCTTATCCATGCCACAATGTCACACAATACTGCCGACATGTCAGGTAATGATGATGCAATCACATAGTTACACGATGCAATGGGGTAAGGTAGCGATGCAATGGGGTAAGGTAGCGATGCAATTGCACTTGGTCATGCCACAGTGTCATACTTTACTGCCGACATGTCAGGTAACGGTGCTACAATGCCATAAATACACGTCGCAACCTTTTGTAAAAACCCAATCAATTGAGCAGTACCTGCTAGGTCGCAATTGTATGGCGACCTCATCTTCATGTCAGTTGTAATGCCCTACTCTATTTGAGCATATCTGATCCATTCTTAATTTTATTTGGCACACGGGTGGTGACGCTGCTATCATCACCGCATTACAAATGCTCAACTCAGGAATCCTCATCACAAACGAGGACTAGTGGGGGAATTTTATGTACACGATCCATAGCATTGTAGCACGTTCGTACTAGACAACTTATTTTGTAAAAAACCACTTTTACACCTGTCCGCTGAAGCCAGAAAATGCTGCTGTATTATTCAATAAAAAACAGGAAAACGTAGTTCAAACTACACCTAGTGGGAATCAACCTCTCATTTTTGATGGGTCTTGTCTGGCATCAAAAAAATCAGTGATGTAAATCACGTCTCCGTAAACTCTATAAACAATCTTAAAATAACCTTCAATGGCTCTTCGATGATTTTTAACCAAATGTTTCAGATATTCTTCTTCTTGATAATGATCGTGGGTTGTCGCAAGATTGTCTGCCTTATCTAATAATTTTACTCTTAATTCTAGTACCCTTTCTAAGGGTAGACCTTGTTCTTCTAATAGAAAATATTGGGATTCGTACAAACTCCTGAAACACTGGTCAGTCTAAATTACTTTCATAGTCCACCTAATCGATCATTAAGCTTTTTTTCCATCTGTTCCCTTGTCATGGTATGACCTTTTGCAATATCTTCCTCTGCTTTTAATGCCCTAGTAGTAAGTTTTTCTTTCAAAATCGGATCAAGGTTTTCTCTCTCTTTTTTAAGAACTTTTTCCAGTTTATCAATAACCCTTTCATTGCTAACAGATAATATCTCTTGGATAAAATGAAGTTTCTTTGCATGTAAATCCATACTTAAAATTACGGCTTTTAATGTTTTATCGTTCATTCGAAGGATTAAAATTCCCTACTTACTCCCTATTTGCAATGCACACGCAAAGATCCTAAAATCTACACCTCCTCGTCCTCGTTTGCAACGAGGATGTATGAGAAGACTGTTTGGGAACAGACATCATCATATCACCACCACTTTTACCATTCCTCTCCTACCATTATAATCAATGGCACTACTGTATAAGTAATGGTCTGGTTTTACTTCAATTTCCTTTTTATAACCTCGTGCATCAGGATCGCACTACAAATGCTCAACTCATGAATCCTCGTTACAAACGAGGACTAGTGGGGGAACGATTTAACTTTTTATTTTGATTCACTTAGACGCTTCTTGTCTTGCTTTACCTACCTGTGCAAGCATCTCGCATATACTTATCATTCTATGTACAAAATATCAAGTAAGCCTTTGCCTCCATCTGTATAATCTTGAGCACTACTATATTGCCACATTTCCATAGTTTGCACAAAACCCGCCTCTACTGGGTTGTTATGAATATATGTTCTTTTTTGATCCCGTAATTTGTTAGACGATAATTCAATCGGGTGATTATGCTGTTGCCAAAATTGAAATTCACTGTTATTACAATTTTTATGACCTGCACGTTGCATCATCCAATACATCCATTCTCTTCTACTTTCTCCCAGTGACTCCTTATCTTCGAGCAACTTTCTAATACTACGTGAAGTAAAACTTTTCAAATCTCTAATTACATCTTCAAGGTTACGCCCTTCTTCTGCTCGTAGAATCATGTGTACATGACTGGTCATGATACACCATGCATATACTTCCAGTCCTTTGTTTTGCTGACAATGACGCACACTATCCAAAAACAAATCTTTATACTCTCTTCTAATAAAGACGTCAATCCAATTTACTACTGTAAAAGTGACAAAATGTAATTGCTCCTGATCGCGTATTTTATATTTTCGACTCATAAGATGACACTATAAATATAATGAATATACCTTGGCAATCAACTCATCATAGTGCAAGCTTCTTTCTTGTTCCTACTAATCAATACCTTCGCTTTCTCCGCTTAATCTAGCTCATATTGGCTATAAAGCACAAATCATCAATCAAAAATAGTTCAAGCGTCCGCTTGGACTCACCTCGCCTACTTGTTTACTGTACCGATCTGTGGAAAGTAGCACAAGCGGACGCTTGCGCCATTGGGGGTCGCTCTAGTGAACCTTTTCGGTCTAAATAAAAATCCTCACCTAGAATGGACTTTAATTCATCTTTTAAGTGTTTTTTAGACTCTCTCACAATATGATTTAAAAGCCTGTCCCGAGACGAAGGTTTATCAGTAATCCAAAAGACTGGAACTGTCTCATAAGAAAAATCTAGTACTACCTTAGCATTTTCAAAAATCACACCTGAATCATTTTTATTTTTCACTTCAAAATGAAACGTCTTTATCAAAACCCTAAATAGATCTTCTATATCATCCCCAAAACCTTCATAAATCAAAAACCTTCCATCCATAGCCATCAATTTGCAAATGTACCCCCACGTTTAGCCTTTTCAGCGTAACGCGTGACTAACCTACAGCTACTATCTTCAATAATCCAACATACCCTGAATAATCTCGTGCCGAACTGTACCAGTAATGATGTGGGCTGCAATGCCATAAATACACGTCTCAACCTTTTGTAAAAACCCAATCAATTGAGCAGTACCGGCTAGGTCGCAATTGTATTGCGACCTCATCTTCATGGCAGTTGTAATGCCCTACTCTATTTGAGCATATCTGATCCATTCTTAATTTTATTTGGCACACGGGTGGTGACGCTGCTATCATCACCGCATTACAAATGCTCAACTCATCAACCCTCGTTACAAACGAGGACTAGTGGGGGCTTGCGCCATTGAGGGAACAAACCATACATAGCAGCTCATTATTCACGTTTATCCTCTCTTAACAAATCCTGATAAATAATCATATAATCTCGTTCTATACAGGCATCACAACGATCTGTCCAGATCAATCGCCGTACTTCTTCAAGAGTAACCCTATCCAACATGGTAAACCTATCTTTATATTTACCTTCGACCTTTCTGCTTTCGTAATCCATCAAAGCTGCCCCATTTTTTTTATAATAGCGTCGAATTGACTCTGATACCAATACTTTTGTTTCATCTAAGTTTGACTCTCTGTGCCACTGAGGATTTTCAAATGAGTAACCATAATTTCGCCTAAAAACTACATGATTATCAATAAAGAATAATTCAGTTATACCATAATCATCTCCTGTAATATGAAAATAATGAAAATTTGAAACCCATTTTATGTAAACTAATACCCCTTCTTCATTTTGATAAAATTCTGCAGTATCATATTGATGAGAATCTTCAGTTAAAATCTTATCATCGATATACTCCAAACACTTATATCGATCTATATTTTTAATAACTTCAGTTCTCAGTTGATCAATTTCTTCAACAGTCTGAGCTCTCACAACTATTGATGTTACTAGTATTAATATTGTTAAAATCTGTCTCATTACTTATTGGTTAATGATTTGATAAAGGAGGTTTTCAATCCAAAATGCATGCCATCATACTTATAACTGTATGAACCACCCCATTCTCCATTTTCAGTTGTACTGCTATATTTCTGGGAAATAGTTTGATGTGCCTTGTGAAATGAATTAACTAACTCAAGTCTAGTTTCTCCAAACCCATTCAAAAGAAGGCTATTCTTTTGCGGCTTACCAGTTTCAACTTCAAAGTATTCAATAAACTTATCCAACCCAGTAAAGCCAGCATTCTTCACCATCTCAAGGAAAGCCGTTCTCTCTATGACTACCTGATCCCAGTTAGTTATCGTATTTTCATCAATCGTATTACCTGAGTTTATACCTTGCAAATAAGTCACCATAGCATCAATAGCAGCCTTCGAACCTGTCTCAAAAACTACTCTGTTTTTATGAGCATTTAACACGTCAATCAAATCTTTCTTCATCTCTTGAAAATTATTAATCTCAATATCTTGACTTTTTAGTTTATCCAATAGGTCAAATTCACTCATAAGAGCTTTGACAAGTTTGTAATCATCAATGATTTGCTTCAATGAATATTGCTTTATTTTCTGTTCATGTAACTTCATCATAAAAATCTCTTGAGCATCTATCACCTGCTGAGCGGTTTTTGATTTTGTAAGGTCAAGCCCTGTTAAATACTTTATTAAACTAATATACGCCTTATGATCAGATGTAATTTGAGGATTTAATGCAGGACGGATATCAATAGCAGCGCCTAATGAATGGTTACTAGGGTTGCATTTACAAGTATTAGCAATATATCGAATCTGAGCCTGACCTATCAAGGATGCAGCTCCGGTATATTGAGCTACAATCTCAGCGTAGGCAGCTGGATAATCATTCTGTAGATTCTTCTCCGTTTCTTCCAGTACTTCTTTAAAGGGGGTGATAATTTTACTAACCGCCATACCAAGAAAAGTAATTTCATTTTCCTGAAGTCCTTGTTCTTCCATCCACGTGAGTGGTTCATTATTTCCTGTAAAATAACCTCCCTCTCTAAAATCGGCTACAAAACCTTCATAATCATCAGCCACATCACTAGACATCACCGTTTTATAACCTTCTACCAAAGCTAGTTCTCCTTCTGACAAAGGAGTCATTAGTTTAGATGCTAAGACCCAATGACCTTCCACACCATCTATATCATCACTATCCACACCTTTTATTTTCAAGTAGTCGCCACAAACCTTATTCACAACAACACTACCTCCCTTTACATAACTCGTATTTTTCTTCTGTAGCCTCAATACCATAAGGTGTTGCAAGTGCGATATAAGCACCCTTGAACTTGAATGTTTCATCTTCTACACTAGTTACTTTTTCCAGGTTTGAATAAGTAGTATAAACAATATCACCACTCTCCTTTATTTTAATTTTAGCAACGGAGGCACTCTCATTCACTTCAATAACCTCCATCAAGGCCACTTGCAAAGCAGGAAGAACAACCTCTGTTGGTGAAATAAAACTATACGGAATTATTTCTTCTCTCAACCAAGCATCTTCCTTACTTACTACATGGTCATATGTGTATAATATATCCGCACTTTCCGCATCCTCCTGCATCCAGCCGTTCATGCTTTCTGGATCGTGGACGAAATCCCACTGGTGTTTGTAGAGGGCATCACCGTTGCTATAGTCCATCAGGTTGTCGGTTGTACCCTCCCCTGCTACGAAAGCACTGCCAGATGTACTGAAGGTGTGTCTCAGTCTGAACGCACCGTGCCCCAACTCATGGGCGATCGTCTGTGCCGCATTGCTGCCTGTGTTGCCCGTCCAGATATAACCAAACTGACGTTTGAAGGGCATGAAGCCTGATCGACCATCTCCTGTACCGGGTAGCAAGAAGAGGTAGAAGCTGTTCTTGTCTATGTTGACCCCATCACTACGCTTGTAGTCTTTGTTGAAGTCTCCCATGCTCTTGGGAAAACTACTCAACACATTACTTTCTCCTTCGG
>JAOPTS010000053.1:0-38912 GCA_051531955.1 Reichenbachiella sp. | reverse complement strand
GTGTACTTAACATTAGCATGTTCTTTAATGAAGCCTAGCAGGCACTTAGTTCTTATTCCTCTGTTACTCTTAGCTGCTTGCATAAGCTGCGTTAAGTAACCTGTATCCCCATTGCCACCTTTACCATTATCAGCATAGAATGCTATAGCTTGTATACATGCATTCTGTACAGCGTCACGGATGGTATGGTTCTTCTTAATAGTAGTGAGGTTCTTAGCGAATGTATTCTTGTTTGTAAGTTTCATGATTGTGTATCCTTTTAGGTATAGTATCGCATTCAGTATTAAACACGTTAAAACCTACTCGATTAAGTAGGCTTTGGCTTATTTAATAAGTGAAGTACTCTATTTCACCTAGCCCATTCTCAAAGATACGGTATACAAAGTCAGAGTTTTCAGGGTGAAGTAGGATGTCACCTTCGCATGTACTCTCTTGAATACTCAACCTACTTTGATATTTGCTAGCTAGCCTAGCTATTTCTTTTAGTTGTTGAAAGGTTACTTTCGTCCCTTCTTCGATATGTAAGTTATTCATAGTTGTTCACCTTTTAGGTATATGTATTGATAGAAGGTTACAAACCTTCGGTTAGTAATAGAATAGACTATAAAGATCAGGATCTCATAGGGCTTTAAGTGCCTTATAGTCTATTCACTTACCAACAGATACATATTGTCAGTATGTATGTGTCCTACTCCCTCACAAGTTCAGTCGTAACCGCTTGGCTAAAGCCTCACGATACAACCTATTTATAAGGTCATAGTGTAGTTATGTAAGTGGAGTCAAATTGAATTAAGATGTGCATCACATACACATCAAGGGATAAAATTATTCAAGAGAGTCTAAACGTTATAGTCTCCCTTGCACCCTTGCCGATACACTAGGTTAGTATCTTGGTAGGCCGACTCGTACCGGCTGTCCCGCACTATAAGCACCTGTTACAAGGCTCTTATGTGCCTGTCTAGCTATCCTACTAACTGCTTACTAATTATCTACTACAAGTGTAACAGATACTTTCAACCAGTGTTCAGGGAGCACGCTATTAAGCGTGTGCCTCCAGACCTAACGGTCTTATTCCTGACAGTGCCACATCATACCCATTACGGACTAATGCATGTGTGGTAAATCGGCTCATGGGGTACTCGTCCGATACTAGGGTAGATGCAACTGGTGTGCCAACAATCGTGATAGTATACTTTATTCAATACAGAAGAACGAGAAACTCGTTTGGAATCAACGGCTTAACAGCCGTCTATCAATAGCTTACACTAGATATGGCACTTGGCATAGTCCTTGCATAAAACCCCCAATGTGACGGCCTACGCGGGCACTTGTGACAATCTACGTCACATTCATGCAAAGACCATGCCACTCGCTACGATAGCTACTAGTACTGTGTGACGCATAGTATATAGATGTGTATGCATGCATAGTTGACAATGACACTAGTAGTATGCTAGTCGCATGAGATGGTTAGCTAGGGTAAGTAGTTGATAAGGTTGATGTAGTTAGTGTGGCTAAGTATGTGGTTAGGATGGCTAAGGGGTTCGACAAGTCGTGACATTAGGTGTGTTGGTCAAGTAATACACGTGTCAAGTAGACTTTACATTGATAACCACTGCAATTGTTGTGCCAAGTGTGAATGAATGCAATAAATGTGTCAAGGTGCATGAATGAAGGGGTACAGGGGGGTTGGGGGCCTTCTTTGTAGTAGTGCAAGACACTGGGAAAAATCTTACAATAATTCTAGACACCTAGGAATATTTTACAATAATTGTAGAACTTTCGGAAGTTGTGGTTTCGCGTCTCAGGTGTAGTCGATGTCTCTGTACTCCTTAGTATATATACCCACCCATAGTATTCCCGTCCCTTATGTGCGTTTCGGAAGAGATTAGTCGTGAGTGTAACGAGCGGAATCCCTTAGTCGAAAGAAATTGTAGCGAATCTTGTTAACGCTTGTTAGACGTAGTCACTATTCAGCGTTTGTTAGCTTGATTTTAGTAGATTTCTAATTATTTTAACTAATTATTGAACTTTATTGAATTATTGTTGTCTAATATATTAGAAGAATATAAATGATAAGATTAAGTAAATAGAATAATTAGTAAGATAACTAATGAATAGTAACTGAGGAGCGTAGCGACGAAGTACTGTGATTAGTATTACAACTAAAGGATTATATATGTTAAATACCCTAAAGCTTAAATTACTCTCTTTACATAAATCATTCACTAACTGGTTTAATGCTGTGGGAGCTGTAGCACTACAGTCTCTCCTATCCTACCCTGAGTTAACTACTTACTTAAGTACTAAAGGGTTATTCTGGATAATCATAGTAGGGAATGTATTTATTAGAGTATTTAAGACTACTTCAGCTATTGAGGCTAAGTAGTGTTTAAGTCATTACAGATATGGTTATACGCAGCCGGAGCTGCTGCTGTAGCTATCTTCTACGCAGTATTCACATCTACTCGTAAAGAGAACAAGCTCCTTAAACAAGTCAACAAGACTCAATCAGAGTCCCTCAGGGTAGTAGAGGTATCCGATAAGGTATCTAATACTATCCACAAAGAACACATCATAGAAGAAGCCTCCATAAAGGCTAGCATAGAAGCAACTAAGGAGAAGGTAAAGAATGAAACGGTTACTAATGACGATCTTCTTGATCCTGAGTTTATCAAGTTGCTTAACGACAGTAGAGACTAGATACGTACTTAAGAGGCCTCCTCTTGAGCTTACGGATGAACGTTCTATCCCTGCCTTTCAGGGGTCCACAGTGAATGATTTACAGATGTACACTTTCGACCTTATCGAACTTAATAAGCTAAGTAATACTGATAAGCGTAAGCTAAGAGAGTGGTATGATGCTATCGAGCAAGAGCTAAATGGAAACGAAGGATAAACATGTCAGCAGAAGTTGCATCTATTACCGCTTTACTGAAGTACTTATGGGCAGTTGTATTCGTCCCAGCGGGGGCTTACTTGTTTAATCAGCAAAGGAAGGCAGGGGAGAGGTTAACTGTCTTAGAGACTAAGGGAGAGCAAACTAAAGAAACTCTCCAAGAGAATACAGAAGCGACTAAAGAGTTAACTATTCTCTTAACGCAACTAAGGATAGACATAGCCAGTATGGATACTTTACGTAAACCACACGAATGAGATGATGCAATGCCTAACCCAAATGATCCACCAGCTCCACCAACAGATTACCCAACGAATCCACCAGTTCACGAAGATCTCCCGGGACTTCCTGAAAAAGAACTTATTACTTTTAATACTAATAGTAACGACTAGTCACTTAGCTCTACCGAAGACATTAGATGAATGGTACTACATAATATACTTTTTCATGGATGTCACTCTTGTTCTCTGTACTATGTACTTAACAGGAAACATAGAGTTAGTACTCTTACTAACAATAAGCGCAGTAGTCAACCTTCTTAACTTAGAAGGCTACTTGCAAAGGAACTCTACATTCTACGGTAGTTACGTTACTACGATGGAATGGCTCTACTTAGGATGTATAACTTCTCTAGTAGTAGATATATTTAGGAAAAAGAATGTCTAGATACACTAAAACAGATGTAACTACAGGAGATACGGTTAAGTCCGATATCAATGTACAGCTAGGTCTTATAGAGACTGCTATAGCTAATACACTAGCTAGATCTCCAGAGAGTCCAAACGCTATGGAGTCTGATTTAGATATGAATTCTAATCAGATCCTTAACTTACCTGATGCAACAACTAGTTCAGAGCCTATAACTTTAAGACAGGCTCAAACTTTAACTGGTATAACTGTAGATCTAAATCCAGACCCTTTAGTTAATGGAACTACTTATCAAATAGGAGCAGGAGGGGACTTCACTACTATCAATGCAGCGATAACCTCCTTAGTAAAAAGTAGACTACCTTTACCAAACCTTTCCGAAGTTACTCCTGTTATTCTTAATTTGATGACAGGGTTCATTATGGAGGAGCAAGTCCTAATACACGGATATAATCTTGGATGGATAGAGATAACTTCAACAGATGCAGAGGTTACTATCTCTAGAGCTTCTCTATTAAAAGTACTAGGAGGAGGAGGGGATACCTCTAGACCTGCCTTTGGTGGAGTAGGTTCAATCATGCCAATCATCAATTGCCTATTTACTATGGATACTAGTGGATCTCTTTTAGGTAGGCAAGATGGCTTATTTATAGAGAATGGGAAGGGTATCGTTAGAAGTGGCGCAGGTTTTAAAAACTGTGCGGAGGTAGGTATATACGCTAACTCAGGAGCTAGTATACAAGCAGAAGGGGCTATATGCACAGGGTGTTCAGTTTACGGATTCTTTGCTTTTAAAGGTTCAAGTATTAACTGCCAATCCGCTGTTGCAGACAGTTGTGGACAGTATGGTCTTTATGTTAATAGAGCATCGGTAGCTAGCGCAAACTCTGCGCAATTTAACAATTGTAGTATTAATGCTGTTAGAGCTATTAGAGGAAGCTCGGTATCGTGGGAGGATGGCGTTGGTACAGGTTCAACAGAAGCAGGTTTATACGTACTAACTTCTAAAGTTCAAGCATTAAGAGCTAATGTGTCAGGTTCTACAGAAGAAGGAGTTTTCGCTCATGACGGTGCAGAGGTGGGATTTAGAGATGGGAACGCTAATACATGCGCGGGAATCGCCTCTATTTGGGCTTTTAGAGGGTCAACGATTGATGCTGATGGAGCTACGGCTACATCTTCAACTGCTACAACAGCAGTAATTTTAGCACAAAGAACAAGTAGGATTAATTTCCAAGATGGGGACATCAACACCTCTACAGCTCCCTTAGGAGTAAGAGCCTCAGAAGGTTCCACTATAAATGCTAAAGATGCTAACTGCCAGTTAGGAGGCAGTACTTCAACAGCAGATGGATCTGTTATCTTTGGAGGACACTTAGTTTATGACGGCGCTACAGGTGGAGTAGGGCAGACAATAAATACATTAGCTGCTACTGGAATTATATACCAATAAAATATGAAGCTCCCTTCTAAAGAAGATTTTAAAAAACTATACAATCCTAATGGAACATTCTCTTTTAATAAGATGTTCTGGGAGATGGGTTCTCCTGAATCAAGAAAGGTTTTACCTCCTATATTTACTTTAAAGATGGAGGCTCATAAAGACTTACCATCAGCATATCAAATCTATATGGACAGTATAGATGAGTATGATGCAGCACAGAAGCTAGCTCCTAATATGAAAGTATGGGATGCTCTAGTAGAGTGTAATTGGTTTAGAGAAGGAGAGCCTAGACACGCACACGATGGATTAAAAGTATGGAGACAGCACATGAAGGCTAGGGATGCCTCATTAGCTAAGAAGCTCCTACTAGAACAAACAAGAGAAGGTAACACTACAGCAGCAAGAGCACTTTTAGCAGAGAGTAAAACTAAAGCACCAGTAGGCAGAAAGACTAAGAAAGCTACAGAAGTAGATGCCCCTACAGTTACCCGTATGCAAGAATTTAAAGACAGAAAAGGTAGATAATGAGCGATTACACACATACACCTATAGGTTCTGGATATAATAGCAATGCTAATATAAACACAGAGTTCTCTGCCATAGAGACTTCCAATAACTCTAAGTTAGATAAGAGTGGAGGGACCCTTACTGGAGATTTAGATTTAAACTCTAACGAAGTATTAAATGTTGCAGATGCAGTTACAGCTAAAGGTGCAGTTAACTTAAGTCAATTAAACAATGCTACCTTCCAAGAGTCTGAGGTAAGTACTACGGTTGGGTTAATATCTAGCTTAGGAGCATCTAGCCCAGCTAAAGTTGATGGGTATACCTCAGTAGGTGATGGAGGTGATGGAATTTGGATACTCAATGGAACCACAAATCAAACGGCTAGCCAGAGCCCTGTGCAGCTAACAGACGCACTTTTAAATGATGCTAGCGGCAATCAGTGGGCTTTAGTCCTCCCCGCTTATCTGGCTAATGCCGAGTTGAATCCTGAAGTTTTAGGGGCGGCTGGTGACAAAACGACTGATGATTTAGCGGTATTAGATGTTTGCAGAGATTATTTAGATGGTATTGGTGGAGGGATATTAAATCTGCCAAAGGCATATAGAATAACAGCTACATTTAATCATAATGGCGGGGGGGTGAAGTATTTAGGCGTTGGTATTAAAAATATCTTTAATGATACAGTTGCAGCAGGCGATAATTCCGTTATATATGCCGACTTTACCAGCGGCCCAGTAATGCTAGTATCAGACGGCGCCGCCGAGATGGAAGGATTTACAATTGAAGGTAGTGCAACTAGAAGCGCTACAACAATCACTACAGGCGTTAGAGGATCGAATTCAGGGGTATTAATAGAACCTTTAGATGATGGAACAGATATAATTCAAAATGCCATACTTAAAAATATTAGAATAGTTAAGCAACCAGCAGACGGCGTATTAATAGAAGGGGATGTAACAAATGTTACGTTAGACAATGTATACACTGCGACAACTGGAAGACATGGTATAACAATCACCGAGGGAGACATTGGCGGAAGAACTAATACTACTCCACCCGGCATTATTGTAATTAATAAAGGTAAATCTTTTGATTGCGGTGGTCATGGTATGGCAATAGGCCATCCTTCATCCTCGCAATTTCCGTATAGAATAACAGGAACTAATAGAGAAGGTTATAGGCTTGCCACAGATTCAGGCGAAAGGCACGGAACATCAGGTAATTTTATTGTAGCTCAAAACAGTACGTTTACTAATTGTGCATGGGCTGGCACGACAACAGGTAATACACCAGACCATGAAGGTGTTGAGGTAGGCGGTAGAGATGTGTCCTTGATTGATTCGCGTTTTATCAACTGTCAAACAAATTACGTAGTTATTAGACAGCAAAGCGGATTCACTACTAAAAACTTAAAGATAGACGGCGGAACAAGCTCTACGACAGGCGCAACAGCTCCAGCAGATTTTGCTAGTTTAGCTAGCGGTCCAGACGGGGTTCGTATAGTAAGGGTAGAGCACGATGGGGCAAACCCTATAACAGATTTAACAGTATCAGCTACAAATAACGATATTTTATTACATGATATTGATGAAAATAAAACGGTTTACCATAATCATACCGAAGACTTTACTGAAACTACGTTAGAAGGCTTGCACGCGATAGGTTCGACCCTCACTATAGCTAGCGGAGAAATAACAGTAACTAAGCAAGGATACTACAAGATTGATACGGAAGGAGCTGCTAGTACAGATACTTTAACCACTATTAACGGGGGGATAGTTGGAGATGTTATATATTTACAACAAACAAATAGCGGTAGAGTTATCACTATCGATCACGGGGCTGGCAATATTCGACTATCAGGCGCGCTAGACTTTACGTATTCTTCAACTGTTGAGTTTGCACCGTTGATGTATAACGGGACTAATTGGTATCAAGCAGGCGCAATCATAAATAACTCTTAAAAATATGAATAAAGAATTATTAGCCATAAAGAAAGAGTGTGAAGGAAGCCTAAAGGCTTACGCTCAGTGGGTATCTCCAGATAGATACTACGGAGATGTACACTTTGACTTATTTGATTACTTCCAATATGGGGAAGCTAAATGTAAACTAGCCCTTATTCCCAGAGACCATCAAAAGAGTTGGTGTGCTGCGGTGTATGTGTCTTGGGTTTTAACTGTGAAACCTTGGGCACGTATAAACTATGTGTCATGGTCAGAGAGCTTAGTATTGGCACAGATGGCTTCTATACAATCCTTATTATACTCAGAGCCACATAGAGAGCTTTGGCCTACACATTTAAACTTTGAAAGAGATACAAGAAAGAATACATGGGTACATAAACCCACAGAAGGTTGGAATAAGATGAACTTCTATCTAGACCACCCTTCACGTAAAGAACGCATGGTACGAGATCCTAGTGTAAGAGCTACAACAGCTAAGTCTGGTAATACAGGGATGCACTCAGATGTTACAATCTTTGATGATCTAGTAACAGATGAGAACTGGGATACAGAGTCAGGTAAGACTGACGTATTAAAATGTTATAAGTCCTTTGCTAAGATTAACTCTAGTGGTGGACACTTCGTTGCAGTAGGTACTAAGTATAGTGAAGATGACCTATACACTAAAATGTTAGACATTGAGTACACTGTAGCTGGAAAGAAGTTTAAGAGATGGAATGTATTTGAAAGAGTAGCAGAAGACTCTTATAGACGTACAGGAGATGGAAGTTTCCTATGGCCTAAGGCTCAGATGCCTAATGGAGAATGGTACGGATTTGATGAAGAAGAACTAGCTATTAAGAAAGCAGATGCTTTGATTGATGGAGACTTAGGTTTATTCTACGGACAGTACTACAATGACCCTTCTGATGAATCTACTCATGTAATTAAACAGAGTGACTTTAAATATTTAGATACAAGACACTTAGATCAACAAGGAAGAGATTGGTACTACTTAGGTAAGAAACTTAAGTTATACGCAGCAGCAGATTTAGCATGGACAGACAGTAGCTCTCTTAACGCTAAGAGAAGAGATTTTACAGCTCTCTCAGTAGTAGGTATAGACTCAGAAGGTTTTATATATGTATTAGCCTTAGAGAGATTTCAGACAGATAAGCCTGAAGTGTACTACGAAAGAATTATAGAGTTATACGAGTATTGGGAGTTTAAGAAGATAACAGTAGAAACAAATGCTGCTGGTCATATCATTAAGAATTTCCTTACAGATGAAATAAGAAGACAAGGTGGAAGATTAGAAGTAGAAGGTAAGCCCCACGTATCTCACTCTGGAAAGAAAGAAGAACGTGTAGCTACAGCTCTACATCATAGATACCGTAATGGTACTATCTACCATACTAAAGGTGGACTGACTAAGTTACTAGAAGAAGAACTTAAGTTAGCTAAACCACCGCATGATGATTTAAAAGATACACTAGCTATAGCAGTAGCAGAGTGTGTAGCCCCTCTCAAGAGACGTGGCTTGGATAAACAAAACAGCAATGTTATATCTTTAAGTAGATTTGGCGGAGGCAGAAGAGGACACAGATGAGCGGAGAAACAGCTACAGCACTAGGTTCATTTGTATCAGATGCAGATAAAGCAGCATTTGTTACAAGGCTATGGACAGAATGGGATGCAGATAGAGACCCTGCTATACAGAAGTGGAGGGAGATTGAAGCATACAGATATGCTACAGATACTAACTCTCTTCCTAACGCTAAAGGAGCTTTCTCACATAGTACGCATACCCCAGTAGTATCAGCTATTGCTCAAGATTTAGAGGCTATCCTACTACAAGTAGTGATGCCTCACGATGATTGGTTTACCTTTGAACCTATGGATGCTCAAGCAGCTAGGTTAGAACAACGTAAGGTTATAGTATCTTACTTAAAGAATAGGTTAGCCCTTAATGGATACGTAGAAGAAGTAGCTAAACTACGTAGTGACTTAGTTACTTATGGTAACTGCTTCTCTCAGGTATTCCATGCTAACGAAACTAGAGGGGATAAGGCAGGTTATATAGGGCCTAAGATTCGTAGAATCAGTCCATACGATATAGCTTTTGACCCTACAGCTACAGACTTCGCTTCTAGCCCTAAAGTAATTAGAGAGATAATTACACTAGGAGAGTTAAAGCGTAGAGGCAATAGTAACCTTTTAGATAGTACGATAGTAGATAAACTACTTACAGATAGAGGTAACTTTGCTAACTCTGATGCTGGAGAAGATAAGAATGAACAATATATACCATTAGGTTTTGGTACATATCAACAGTACATAACTAGTGGATTTATAGAGTTACTATGGTTCTATGGAGATGTATACGATGAACAGAATCAAGAGTTACATGAAGCTCAAGTAGTAGTAGTAGCTGATTCTTCAGAAGTATTACTACAGAAAGAGATAGATACTGTTACAGGTAATCCACATATCTTTCAAAGTGTATGGCAAAGACTCCCTGATAACCTATGGGGCATGGGTCCTTTAGAGAATATCATAGGGCTTAACTACCAAGTTAACCATAGAGAGAATGCTAAGAGCGAAGCTTTAGACAGACTTATATACCCAGATAAAGTGTATGTAGGTGATGTAGAAGAGATGTATGATGATGAAACAGGCCAAGTTACTTACCTAGCACCAGAAGGTGGAGGAGTAAATGAACTAGCTATTAATACTCAATTCTTTAGCTTTGACTTACACATAGATAGATTAACACACTCAGCACGCTCAGCAGCACGTCTACCAAGCGATCTAACAGGCTTTAGATCACAAGGTGAGAAAACCCTAGGGGAAGTCACAGCGTTGACTGAGGGAGGTATGAGAGGCTTTGTAGATAAGGCAGCAGACTTTGAGAGAAGTTCATTAGAGAATCACCTTAAAGCTAGTGTAGAATTAGCATACGATAACTTTGGTAATGCATTCCAAGTACCCAATCAATCCGAGAGTGGATTCATTGAGATGCTTAATGTTACTAAAGAAGACTTAGCAGTTAATGGTATATTGATACCTAAAGGTTCTAGAAGATTCGCTAGAAAGAATCAGATGCTTAGCTCTTTAACTCAGTTATCAGCTACTCCTTTACTACAGTTTGCAGCTCCTCATATGTCAGGGAAGGCTACAGCTACCTTAGTAGCAGAGTTACTAGAAATACAAGATACAGGAATGTTTGAAGAGTTTGCTCAGATTATAGAACAAGGTGAAGCTCAACAAGTAGCTAACCAAGTTGAACAGAGTAATGCTATACAAGCATCTCAACCAAGTTTAGAAGAACAAGTTATAACTAACGAATTAGAAGGATTAGAGTAATGTTGGTAAGGATACCTAGTTTTTTAACTTCTCTCGACAAGGAGAAGAAGCAAGAGATAATGAAGCAGTTCAAGAGCTGGAAGTCTTGGGAAGTCTGTGAGTTATTGAAAGCACATTTACAAAGTGAGTTAGACCAACTCATATTAGAAGATGAGAAGGATTCATTTTCTACATGGTTTCAAACCCGTTGGAGTAAAGCGAAGCGTTTAGGTAAACGTGAGCAACTCCGACAACTAATTAAAGACTTAGAGTAAGTCTCAGGAGCAACACATGAGCTTTGACACAAAGCCAGATCAAACAACTGACAAGTTGACATTTAACGTAGGCGATAGAAGTTTTGATGCAGAATCAGCAGCTACTAAGATAGCAGCAGCAGATAATCACATTACAACTATTGAATCAGAAAATCAAGGTTATAAGGATACCATTGCAGCTCTAGAAGCTCAGGTAGCCCAAGGTACTAAGATTGATGAAGCTTTAGCCAAGTTAAATACACAGCAACAGTCTCAAGAGAGCCAAACACCAGAAGTTACCCCTTCGGTAAGTGAGGAACAGATCGGAGCAATTGCTACTAAACAGATAGAAGATTTCTTAGCTAATCAAAGAGTAGAGCAGAATCAAGCTTCAGCTTTAGAGTTAGCCCAGAAAACCTTCCAAGAAACAGGAGAGAAACTAACAGCTATATATGGAGATAAAACTGATGAAGCTATGGCAGCTAAAGCAGTTGAATTAGGTATTAGTACAACTCAGATATTTGAGATGGCTAAGAATCCAGCTACAGCTAATATGTTACTTGCCTCTATGAAGGCTTCTAACCCTGTTAACCAAGCAGCCCCTTCGGGTTCATTTAACACCTCAGGTATTCCACATGCCGCTCCTGACAAATTCGTGGATTACAGTAAAGGTGTAACTTCAAGTTCAGTTATGGAAGCGTTACAGAAAGCTGGCGCTACATACAACTAAATAAGGAATAATTACAATGGGACAAACTACTGCCAATAGTGTCAACATTATCAAGCAGCAAATCTATGGTGAGATGTTACAAGAATCTTACAAAGATAATCTGTTAGGTATGATTGGCATGAACGACTTAACTTCGCAGTTCCCTATCGGGGACACGTTTAATGTCGATCAAATCGGTCAAGCGTCTTTATCTGATTACTCAGAGAATTCAGATATTGATTACAGTGCAATTGATACATCTCGTATCACTCTAGCACTAACTGACTACGTACAAGATGGCTTCTACGTAACAGATAAACTAAAGCTAACAGCAGGCGGTGCAGCAGATAGACTATGGTCTACTCGTACTAAAGAAAGCTCTTATGCGTTTGCTAAACGTATGGAAGCTGATTTGTATGCCGCAGCTAATAGCACACAGACTGCTGCTAATACTAACGCTATTAACGGACAGCCTCATCGTATCGCTCTAGCTACTACTTACACAGCTCAGAACTTTGTTGATCTAGTTGCTGATTGTAAGTTATCTTTCGATAAAGCTAACGTGCCTGAAAGTGGCCGTATCTTAATCGTTGATGCTAAGGTTGAAAATATACTTAATAAGCTAACTACTGGTGCAGTTCTTGTAGCAGATAGTCCTCGCTTTGAAGGGCTATTAGAATCTGGCTTTGCTAAGTCACATAGGTTTGTACGTAACATACATGGATTTGATATCTTTGTATCTAACCTACTTCCAGTGACTACTGCTAGTGAAACAGTTGACTCTGTAGTTGCACGTGCTAACTCTGAAGTTGCTATTGCTATGTGCGTAGCTGATGAAGATTGTAAGCCAATGATGGGTGTTATCCGTCAACGACCTACTGCTGAATTCGAGCGTCAGTCTAGCAAGAAGCGTGATGCATGGTCATCTACTGCTTATTGGGGGTTCGCGTTATATAGACCTGAATCTTTAATTTGTTTATTAATTGATAGTCTATAAGGAGGGCATGATATGTCTTTAGAAAGTGTCGGCGGACGACAAACGTTTTTCGGGGCATTACCTACCAAGAATAAATTTGGTGGGGAAGTGCAATCTTCTGGTCAGAAAAAGGAATTGAAGTATTCTTTTGCTTATGATGACCTACCTGCGGTTGATGCAGATAATGAGATGGTAGCAGTATTACCTGCTGGTTCTCAGATTGTATCAGCACACCTCATCGTTGATACAGCTATGGATGGTACTTCTGGTACTATGACTATAGGTACGTATCAAGCAGATGGCGGAGGTGCTGTTGATTTAGATGGCATCGACGTAGCAGTAGCTCAAGCTGTTCTGTTAGCTAACACAACTATTGTTTGTGATGGTGCACAGATTGGTGGAGGTATCGTATTAGCAGAGAGATCTGCTGTTGTAGTCGTTACTGGTGGTACTGTTACGGCTGGTGAGTTTACTCTGATTGTAGAGTATATTGACTAAATAGAATGCCCCTTAGGGGGCTTCTTATTGACTATAAACAACTAATGGTGTATAATGGCTAAATTAACTTTACTCTCTATAGTGAACTCTTATATGGACGCTACTGATGGATTCAGAGTCTCCTCTATAGATGATACTATCGAAGCACAGCAGTTAGCCTCTATCGCTGAAAAGGTCTTCAATGACCTTGTTAATGATGTATTTAGTAGTGGCTTAACAGAGAACTTAGTACAACTAGAATCTTTAGCAGACTCAGCTAAGCCTAATTACTTAAGGCTTCCTGATACAGCAATGAGGATTAATGACTCTAAGGTTATGTACAATATAACTAACGGAGAAGCTGGTTCTTCTACTCTCAACTTTGTAGAGATAGAGTATATGAGACCAGAAGACTTCTTAGACTACGTAGGTAGAAGAAGTACTAATGAAACAAACACACAGATAGTAACTGATTACAGTGGCTATCAAATGGTAATAAAGAATAAAACAGCCCCTCAGTTCTATACTGACTTTGATGATGAACACCTAGTGTTTGATTCATTTGATTCAGATGTAGACTCAGTTCTACAATCAAGCAAGAGTGGTATACTTACCTCAGTTCAAAGAACCTTCACACAATCAGATGTCTATGTTATAGACTTCCCTGAATGGTTCCATCCTACTTATCTTAATGCGGTTATATCAGAAGCAAGTGAAGTATTAAGAGAAGAACCTATATTTAGTATATCTAGAAAAGCTAGGATAGGTATTCTTAAAGCTAGGAAGAAAGAGCAGATAGGTAATAAAGGATTAGAAACTAGGAAGAGGAATTACGGAAGATGAGTATGTACGACCAGAAGGTAGTAGGTAAAACTAAAGCAGGGAAACAAGTAGCTTATAGAGTACCAGAGGGTAAGTCCCTATATGAGATTTACTTTGTAGGAGGAGGTCAAGTGCCTAGAGCTTTACAAGGTAGCTGGACAGACTCTAGACAGATAGAGAGTAGAGTAGCAGCTTACTTATCTCAAGAAGCTCCTAAGCCTATTACTGGACTACAGGCAGCTAAGAGGCGTCCTAACAAACTTAAGCAGAAGGAAAAGTAGATGCCTAGAAGTCGAGGAGATAAGGAGTACGCACTCCCTAGTAAAGGTTTAAACACTGAGGCTAATTTATTACATTTCCCTCAAGAGTTCTCCCCTGACTTATTGAATATGGAAATAGATTATAACCCTCAAGTAGTTAGACCTCGTAAAGGTATTAACACTTCAGGATTACCAAGGTTAGCAGAGACTAGAAACGCTAGTGCTCATGACGTAGCTATCTCCTCTTACCTATGGGAAGCTGTAGGTAATGATCCAGATAAGAATTTTGTAGTAGTACAAGTAGGTAGGTACGTGTACTTCTTTGATGATGAAGGTGTTAATGATCCTACTGCATCAGTACACAGTGAAAGGATAGACCTTAACGATGTCCTTAGTGGTACAGCTACAGGGACTATAGCATTAGCGGAATCCACTAGACTAGATTACGCAGTTATTAAAGGTAAGTTACTGTTTACCTCTAAGCCTATAGATCCTACAATCATACAATATGATGGTACAAATATAACCATTGATAAGATCAATCTTAAACAAAGGGATATGCTAGGGATAGACGATGGTTTAAAGATAGATGAGCATCCTGCTACTCTTACTGATGACCATAGTTATAACCTACTTAATCAAGGTTGGTATAAACAACGTAGACTATCTGGGAGTGGTAAGACTGAATCTGATCCTATAGCTGAGTATGAAACTCAATGGACAGGAGAGTACCCTTCCAATGCAGACATCGTGTGGGTAGGAATGGTAGATAGCTCAGGAGATTTAATCTTCGATGCTGAGTACCTAAGAGATCAATCATTTGGTAGTACCCCAGCCCCTAGAGGGCACTATGTAGTAGATATCTTTAATATAGATAGAGATGCTATTATAACTACTCCTTCTGATTCAGGTGCTACCTCAGGTGGTTCTAGCTCAGATGGAAGTGGAGCAGATTGGGATAACCAACCTCCAGTAGTACTACCGTAAGGAATATTAATGGCATTAACTAATCCACAAGAAACTATAGATGAAAGACCTACGTGTTGTGAGTATGCAGCAGGTAGGATGTTCTATGGAGCTAAGAATAATGTATACTACTCTCAAGTAATGGAAGGAGAGAGTATAGATAAGTTAAGTAGATGTTATCAACAGAATGACCCAACCTCTCAGAGACTCTCTGACTTACTAGAGACAGATGGTGGGACTATACAAATAGATAACGCTACTGATATTATACAGATAAAGAAGTTTAGAAATGGAGTAATGTTATACAGTGCTAATGGAGTATGGTATCTAAGTGGACCTGAGAAGGGGTTCAACGCTACTAACTTTAGTTTAGATCAGGTATCTAATGCAGGATGTATCTCTCCTCAATCTGTAGTACAAGTAGAGGATTCTCACTACTACTGGAGTTCAGAAGGTATATATGTTATAGCTACTAACCAGTTTGGAGAAGCAGAGACTACAAGTATTATAGAAGGGTCTATGCAAAGTTTCTATAACGATATAGCTATAATCTCTAAGAAGAAGGTTACAGGTGTATACAACAAGATTAAGAAGCAAGTAGAGTGGCATTACGGAAGTGATACACAGACTGGAGCTACAGAGTATAAATGTGCTACAGATAAGTCATTCCTTTTAGATTTAAGAGAAGGAGGTATATGGCCTCAGGAGTATGAAGCTACTCTTACAGAAGCTCTAGGGCAGTTCATAGCAGGTGGAGTTAACACTACACAAGGTACAGAGGACTACGATACAGTTAAGTTAGTTATAACTTTAGGTTCTCCCTCTTCTACACAGAATTACAGTATAGACTTTGGAGTTAAGAATGATACTGACTTCCAAGACTTTAGTGTTAATATACCTACAGCTTATATGGAGACAGGTTATGAGTCATTGGATAAACCAAGTAATAAGAAGACTGTGCCTTATATTTCAACTCACTTCTTACAAACAGAAGAGAATTGGGTAAGTGACGGAGCAGGAGGTTTTAAGTTAGACCTACAGTCTGGGTGTCAGATGAGAGCTAAATGGGATTGGAATAACTCTACAGACAATGGTAGATGGAGCCCAGCTCAACAAGCTTATAGATTTAGAAGAACATACATACCTACTGGATTAGGTACATTCGATTCAGGTGAGAAAGTAATTACTACAAAGAATAAGATGTTAGGGAGAGGACAAGCATTGAGTATTAGGTTTGAACAAGAGGCTAATAAAGATATGCAACTACTCGGATACACATCACAGTTTAGTATTAAAGGTAAGATGTAATGGGATTTTTTAGTAACATAGGTAACGTAGTTAGTGGGTTTGGAGACTTATCTTCTTTCTCAACCTTTAGTGGAGATAGTAAGAGCGGGAGGGATATCTTCTCAGCTCTCTTTGATCCGGGAGATATTACAGGAACACAAGCATCTAAGGCTAAGAAGAAGCGTAGAAAAGAACTAAGAATTATAGAAGAGAAGAGAGCTAGGTTACAATCCTCTAAACAAGTAGCAGAACAGATACGTAAGTCTATTATAGCTAGGGCACAGATTATACAAGCTGGTGAGAATCAGAATGTAGGAGGAAGCTCAGCTATCTCTGGAGGAGCGGGGAGTGTCCTTTCTCAAGCTGGAGGTAATATTAGTTTCATTAATCAACTGCAAGGGTCCAATGAAACCGCAGGTAAAAGGTTAGCAGAGATAGCAGATATAAATACACAACAGGCTGAGACACAAGGCTTTGTTAACTTAGCGACAACCTTCGCTGGTGGAGTTTAATTAATGGAAGAACTCTTTCAAGCAGATGTAACACAAGAAGCTATTATCCCTGAGACTTCACTAGCACCTCCAGTAGGTGTAGATAGGAAAGAGTCCAGAGAGTTAATGTCTCAAGTAGGTTTATCTGCCCAATCAATGGATGTAGATGTAACCCTTCTTAAAGAGAAAGCTTCTCAAACAGCAGTCTTTGAGGGGTACTCTGGTGTACGTGGATTAATTACTGAAACGGAGTTTGAGGCGTCTAAACGAGCCTCATTATCCTCTATAGCTACGGCTGTAGAAACTGAAGCTTCAGACGTACTCGCAAGCCAGATGTTAACGATAGTGCAGCAACAGCAAGATGAGTTTGCCCTAGAGAATAAAGCAGTAGATACTTTATCAGATACATTGCCTGAGGAGATTAGGGATGTAGTAGATGAGAGTGTACTAACAGACATAGTTAAAGATCAAGCTTTTAAATTAAAGCTACGTAATTTTATAGCTGAAAGACAAGAAAGAGAGGATGATGAGAATATCCTTCAAGAGACTATTGACTTTTTTAAAGTAATCTTACCTGTTGAAGTAGGAGAGAGGTTATTTGAAGGAGGGGAAGGAGGTATCAACGATACCCTTAGACAAGCTTTATTTCAAGCTAAGGGTCTTCCTATAGATCAACAAGATGCGTTCCTTAGAGGCCCCGTACAGAGCTTCCTGAATGATATACAGATACTAGCTAACAATCCTCAATCTGATGTAGACTTAATGAGTGCAGCAGCAGATGGTAGTGATAAGGCTCTAGATAGGTTAAAGTTCTTTCAAGCTATAGGAGTTATTGCAGCGCCTATGGATTTACAAGCCTTACAAGCATTGAAGGTATTAAACGTATCTAAGGTACTAGGCAATAAGAAGATCCTAGCAGATGATCTAATGAAACCTCTTGTTGAAAGAGAGATAGTTAAATCTGATATAGATGTAATGGATACAATAAGTACTTTTAAAGCTCCCTTTGATCAAACAGATGGAGTGCTAGGAGAAGTCTCTAAGAATTTAGATCTTAATGCTAGGCTACTTAATAATACTTTAGATAACTTTACAGCTCCAGAATCTTTAGCTTCAGTTACAGCTAGAAAAATACAAGAGTTTAACTCTAGTTATGGGGGAGAGAGGGTCCTTAATAGTAACATCTCCTTAGATAATACAGGATTCATAGAGTTCTCCGTAGGGACTGCTAAAGGTACTCCCTTTAAGTCTGAGAAGACAGCACAGAATTTAGTTAGTAAATATAAGCTAGATGGCAATGTAATACGACATCCATCTGGGGGGTTCTCCATTAAGATGAAGAGTCCCCTAAGTGGGATAGATAGTTCTACAGTTACTAACTTATCATGGTTTAGTAAGTACTTTGGTAACATAGATAATATTATATCTAAGAGTGTAGTAGCAGGAGCTAGGTCTGTAGAGGGTGCACAGAACCAAGTATTCCAAACAGCTAGGCAGGTCTTTGATAACTCTTTAAAGGTACTAGGTACTAAAAGAGGTAAGGATACTTTACGTGTAATACAACGTGGAGTAGATAACGATAAGTGGTTAACCCCCGATGAGTTCCTAGGAGAGTTCAGGAAGGTAGTAGGAAGAGATGCTAGAAAGGATGAAGTACAAGCTTACTTCGGTTTTAAACAGTTAAATGATTTTGATTATGAATTAAAGAATAAGATACTATATGAAGACTCTGTAGCTAGAGGAGAGAAGTCATATACTTTCAACATAGCTGGAGGGGAATTAAACTTTAATGCTGGACAAAGAGATGTAAGCAGGCTTATAGATAGCGGCACTAACTCTCAAGCAGTACATGTGCTTGAGGATGCAGTAAGTGAAAGTGTTACATTAAGTAAAGGAGCTTTAGATGAAGCAGGTTTAAACTCCTTGAGGGATACACATGACTTGCTAGAGGTTAACCCTAGATGGACAGCCCAACTTTTCGATGATGGGATAACAACAGAACCTACTAAGTGGGTATTTGTACCTAAAGGTTCTAAAGGTAAAGGAGTCTCTACTCACCAATTAGCTTACAAGGCTGGAGGTCGTAGAGTGAATAACTCCCCTTCTTACCTTAAAGTCGGTAGGATTAAGAATGGAGGAGACGGGTCTCCTGTACGTGTATCTGATATAGCTACACATGGTTCAGTCTCTAAGAGAAAAGCTAAAGAAACTGCTGAGTCTCTTAATGAGATATATAAATCTTTAAAAGGTTTAGATGATGCTACTGCTATGAGTCGGTTCGATGAGCTAGTAGCTAGTAAGAATTTAGAAGGTATTGGTATTACTACAGCTAAGCAAGCTGATGAATTCTTTAGATCTCATAATTTATATTCCTATGACGATATTAACTTTGCAGGAGTAAGAGATAGAGAAGTAGTTACAATGGGAGGAGGTAAAGCTATTAACTTAATAGATGAAACTGACGAACCTATTATGACTAACATACGTAATCAAATGAATGGTATGAGAGGAGACAGGCTTAAGAATCTTGATGGGGAAGATAGCCTTATCTTAGACCCTGTAGCAGCCTTAGCGGACTCTTTAGACACTACTACTAGATTTGCTAGTGTACAAGGTTACAGAGATCACATGCTTACCTTCATGAGAGAGAGATTCGGTAGTAAACTAAACTTTGATCCTAGAGCTAATCCTATAGAGATACTCTCAGCTCCAGTACATCAACAGTTTAGAAAGGATACTGGACTAGTTAGAACTATACAGGCACACCAACGATACATCGAGGAGGTGATCTCTAAGAGGACAGGATGGGAAGAAGAGTATCTACAGAAAGCTGAAAGTGCTGTTAACTGGGCCTTTGATAAAGGTTCTAATGTAAGAAAAGGTTTACAAGATGGCTGGACTGAAACAGGTGCAGCACGTCAGGGAGCTTTAAAGGTAGCTACTAAAGACCCAGCAGGTAGAGTTAAGAATTTAGTATTTAATGCTAAGTTAGGTTTATTTAATATACCTTCCTTTATTATACAGGCTATGAACATAACCAACATAGTTGCCATCTCTCCTAGGTATGGAGCTAGAGCAGCTAAGCACTCCTTACCTGCTAGACTAGCTCTTACTGGTGGAGTAGATGGTCCTATGCGTAAACAGATAGCTAAAGGGTGGAAGGCAGCAGGTTTTAAATCAGAGGATGACTTCTTTGAGTACATAGATGAGTTTAACAACTTAGGGCTAGGACACTTAGATAGAGGCATAGCAGATATAGCTGGAGCTAATGGAGCACAGTTAGGTACTTCTAAACTAGGTTCTATAGCAGAAGCAGGTAGAGTATTCTTTAATGAAGGGGAGAAGATATCTCGTTTAACTTCATATGGAGCAGCTAGACTACGTTGGTTAGAGGATGCGGCTATCAACCCACAGGGGTTAAAAGCTACTAGTAAAGAAGGCAGACTGTGGATACAGAATGAATCACATAGACTATCTTTAGGACTATCTAGACAAGATGTACAATTAGGATTTAGAGGATTAGCTGGTGTACCTACACAGTTCTGGTCTTACCCTTTCCGATTAATGGGAGCTATGCTTCCTGATCTTAAAGGAGCAAGGTTAACAGCAGAAGGTTCAGCGTTTAGTGCAGCAGAGAAAACTAGATTAGTTCTAGCTCAAGGGCTGTTGTACGGAAGTGCAGGTATCCCTATAGCAGATATGATTGTAAATAACATGACTGCTAAGTCTGAGGATTTAGATCCTTTAGCTGCTAAGGCTATGACTAATGGAGCTATTGATGCCGCTATCTATGCTCTAACAGATGGGGAGGCTAATACTAACTTCGCAGGAAGAGCTGGTGGTGGTCAATTCTTTACAGATATAGTAAGAGATATAAGAGATAAGAGTGCAGGAGAGTTCGTTACTGGAGCTGGTGGACAGACATTATCTGGTATACTAGGTACAGTCTACTCAGCTACACAAGGGTACGGTATATTTAATAACCCTAATATAAGCTCTGTAGGAGAAGCTTCTTGGGCTATACTTAAAGCAGAGATAAGCTCTCTTAAGTTAGCTGATAAGACTCAGATGGCATTACGATTTGGACACCTCTTTGCTAAGAGTGGAGTTAAGTACGCAAAGATAAATGATATGACTACCTTCTTAATGGTAGGAGGTATACCACCTCAAGCGTATGAGAACTTATCTCTTACGTTTATAGCAGGTAAAGAACGTACAGATATGATTAAAGAGTTGTCTGGTATGTTTGTTAAAGTTAATGGACAGATAGACGATGCCTTCATAGCGGGAGATACTGAGAAGGTAGAGAACTTAATAGGAGTGTTAAATATCCTAGGAGCTAAAGCGAGGGACTTAGGTATCACAGATGAAGTAGTTAAAGGGTATCGTTCCATAGAGAATAGTAGCTCCATGTTAGAGAAGAGAGTAATTAAAATGCAAGGATTCTACAACAGAACTCCAGATGGTAACTCAGGCACAGGGGTTAATCAAAATGTACTTAGACAAGAGTTAGAACAGGAGCAAGAATAATGGCAGGTTTTGCTAAAGATGTTACAACCCCTATAGAGATACCAGCAGCACAGCCTGTTAATCTACAACCGGGAGCTACCCCTGCACATAATGCAGCACAGCTACTTACGTTTGGGTTACAGGTTAGACAGAAGAATCAAGCTATAAAGGCAGAAGAGGCTAGACAAGCTACAGTAACTAAAGGGTTGGCTATAGCTCAACAGCTTGAGAGTGCAAGAGGACAGATGTCTAATGAGAAGGTATTCGTTCTAGGACAGAAGTTAGTTAGAGAGAGTGGTGGGAGTCTTATAGACCAAGCCCAGATAGGTTCTATAGTAGCTAATCAATTTGGTGCTGCTACTTTAAACCAAGGCATCATGACTGAATCTGAGAAGTTCTCTAATGATCTAGAACAAGAGTTTAATGGCTTAGGGGACTTTGGAGACATAGCTCTTATGGAGAAGTTTCCTAATACTACTAGCTCTGAGTTAGATAACGATAGTATGGAAGTTACTATTGAGCGTGCAAGGCAATTAAAAGCTGACTCTATTAAAGCTGATTCAGATAAACAAGCAACTGAGACAGCAATAGAGAATGGAAATTTAAACACTGTCTCTGCTTGGTTTAAAGCAGATAAGGATCAGTTTAATAGTGTAGGTGGAGTAATGACTAGCCTATACTCTCAACAGCTTAACTTAGCTTCTCAACAAGGGATAGAGTTAGTAGGTGAACCTTTACAACAAATGAAAGAGAGTGTTGTGTCAGTGATGCAATCTCAGAAGAGGAATCTACAAACTAAGTTTAGTGGAGACAATCTTATTAAAATACCGGATGCTAAAGACAGAGCTTTTGTTAAGTCCTTAGTAGACGATAGAGAGAAGTTCTATGATGATCAAATCAAATTTCTAAACGATTTAGAAGAAGATGAGTTTAAGAACTACTTTGATACCGCAGCTTTACTTAAAGATAAGGATAACTTAGATCTTATGAGGAATGCCCCTGAGTTACTTAAGATGAAAAACTTAGTAGGTACTCAAGCATTTGGCACATTAGTCATAGAACGTATGGCTAAAGACCCTGCCTTTAGGAATCAACTTAAGAGTGTAATGAACGTAGGTTTTGAAACCCAAGGCTTTGATCAGAATGATCAGTTCGCTGCTGGTGTAGCTATAATGGCAGGTATAGGTAAAGGTAAGAGTATACAAGACTACGACGATCAAGATAAGAGTCAGGCTTCTAATGTGTACTGGAGCACTGTACAAGGGTTTATGAATACCCCTAACACTATTGAGAACTCTACTCAAGAAGGTATAACGTCTATGTCTATAGCTGCTGTACAAGTACTGGAGTTTGCAGAAGAGAGAGGTACAATAGAGGATAAGCAAAGAGCTTTACAAACTATTAACTCTCCTCAGTTTAAGAAGTTATATGATAAAGCTCCTCCAGAGATAAGAGAAGCTATGGGTAGAAAGGTTATCCAATATAATAGAGATACCTTAGAGAATAATGTAAATAGAATACTAAAAGATACAGGAGGTTCTGGGCTAGGCTCTACTATGTCTTACAATGCAACCTCTGGTAAGTTTGAAATAGAGTTTGAACATATTGGAACTACCTTTGCAGGAGATCCTCAGTTACACTTTGTACAGAAACAGCAGAAAGCTAAGGTAGAGGCTCTTAATAAACAATTAGATGTAGCTCGTATCTACGGACAAGATGACCCGTTTATCTCTTCTCTAAGTGAGAGAGAGGCTAGAGATTTCTTCGTAAGATCTTCAGGCTTACCTCCTAGTGCTATTAAAGGTAAGTTATCTGAGTTCACCCCTCAACAGCAGGAAGCTTCTTCTAAGGGTATTACTGTAGTTGAGTTAAAAGAGGCTACTGATATAGTTAAGACTACTACAGAAGCAGCAGGAGCCTTTGCAGATATAGATAGGAGAGTACAACAGAGTAACCTACCTAAAGGGATAATTGATAAAGCTCTACGTAATGTACAGAACATCCTTGATGGTAATGATCCAGATGATACCTCTGATATGACAGATGAGGAGTTTGAAGAGTTCCAGAAGCTACAGAGGGAAGCACGTGCCAAGTAAGTTACAACTTAAGGCTAAGGCTAAGGTAGCTGTACGTAAGCGTAAGGAAGCTCAAGAAGCTTCTCACAAGGCGCTCATTGAACAGTTACTATCTATGGTATCCATTCCTACACCTGAGAAGGGAAAGGATGGTAGAGACGCTCCTGAGCTGTCTGAGATACTTACAGCTATTACTCCTCTACTACCAGAGACTAAAGTAGAACAGACTACGGTAGAGAAGACTATAGTACAGAAGATAGATTCTGGAGAGTTAGAAGGGCTAATGGATGCTATGTTAGAAGCTAAGCTTCCAGAGATGGATAAGGATTTAAGACCTAAAGTAGAATTAATAAGAGAGGAAATATCAGATGAACAGTTGGAAGGATTGGTTACTCAAAGAGACTTGGATAAAGCTTTACGAAAGGTTCAAGACGCGATTACGTACCATAGCGGTACAGGCGGCGGTGCACCTGAAGTCGGTCCCATCACTAATATACTCTTGGCTAATCAAGCTGAAAACATATTTGAAGAGTCTGATTTAGATAATACAAAGATAAATATAGTACACGCAACAGTATCCGATTCAACAGTCCAGTTGCCTATGGCTTCTCCTAACTACATTGTGTGGGTAGAAGATGCTGTATTAGGTGGTGGTAATATAACAATCTCAAGAGAGGCATAACAATGGCACAAGGCGACTTCACATTATTTGAAGAATATAGTTTATACATTGCTGATGGAAGTCACGATATGAATAGCGATACATTCGCTCTTATTCTTATCACTACCTTACCAACAGCATCAGATGCAACCCCAGATAGAGCTGACTACACAGAAGTTACTAATGGTGGAGGCTACACTACAGGCGGTATTTCTCTTACCACTTCCTATACAGAGGCAGCAGGTACAGCTACATTTGATAGTACTACTAACCCTTCTTGGACAGCTTCAGCAGGCTCTCCTACTGATATTAAAGGAGGTCTCCTAGTTAATAACACTCATGCAGGTACTAATGATGCTGTAGGGTTTATTGATATGACTACTGATGGAGGTACTACTGCTATTAGTTTAGTAGCTGGAGATATAACTGTTACTTGGAATGCCTCTGGCGTATTTACGTTAGCGTAGGCTAAGACATGGCAGGTGCATTTGTAAGCAGTGCAGCAGCAGATGTAGGAGCTAACTATACTCCGGGGTCTGGTACTGACACCATAGCTATCTGGGTAGGCGGAGGAATAGGTGCAGGTACGTCTACTGCATCTGGACAGACGCTAGGCGGTACGTCAATGACGGAACCTGCCAACCAAGATCAGTCTCTAGATTTAACTGGTAATGGAGACCCCTCAGGGTTCCTTGCACACTTAGTAAATCCCGGAACCTCTCCTATAGCTACAGCAGTTACTTGGGGGACTAGCAGGGCACAGGATAACGGGAGAGCTTTGACTCTCTCAGGGATAGACCAAACTACTCCTGTATACCCTACTAATGGGTCACAGGGGACTACCTACACAGGTACAGCTAGCCCTAGTATTGGCTATGATGCACCAGTTGATAGTGTAGTTGTTTGTTGGGTAATTCATGCAAATAGTGCTGGAGCTATAACATGGACTAGTCCTACAGGTTTCACCCAAGCAGGTCAAACCGATATAATAACAAGTCCTGCTAGACGTCAGATATCAATATGGTATAAAGCGGTATCAAGTGCAGAAGTAGCGGCAACAGTATCTCCAACAGCTAACGCTAGCGGTGATGGACTTATCGGTGTAGTAACTTTCCAAGCACCAGCTTCAGCAGTAGAGATAGATGCTACTCTTGAAACATTAACACTAACAGATTTTAATACTACTGTAGACCACCCTCTAGCAACAGAGATAGACGCTACATTAGATACATTAACTTTCACTACATTTAATACTACTGTAGAAGCTTTAGTTAATACAAACGTAACAGCTACGTTAGATACTCTAACCTTCACAGGCTTCAGTCCTACGATAAATAGAGACGCTAATATAACAGCTACGTTAGAGTCAATGACCTTTACAGATTTTAACACTACTGTAGAGGCTTTAGTAGATACTAACCTATCTGCTACGTTAGGAAGTTTAAGCTTTACTAGTTTTAATACAACTGTAAGTGCTCTTACTAATGTAAGTATAGATGCTACACTAGACACTTTAACTTTTACTAAATTTAATACTACTGTAGAAGCTTTAGTAGATAGTAACATTAGTGCTACACTAGGTACACTTACATTCACTGGCTTTAACCCAACAGTTGAAGCATTAGTAAATAGTAATATAAGTACTACACTAGATACTTTGACCTTTACTAGCTTTAACAGCGTAGTACAGGCAGGGAGTAATGTAAATGTAGCAGCTACCTTAGAGGCTTTAAGTTTAACAGCTTTAACTCCTACTGTAGAAGCTCTAGTAGATACTAATATAGTAGCTACACTAGACACTTTAAACTTCTCTAGCTTTAACACTACAGTAAGTACAGCAGTAGCTCTTAACATAGATGTAACATCAGGTTCTTTAGCATTAACTACATATAGTACTACAGTAGAAGGAGTAATAAACTTGCCACCATTCTTAGGAGATGGAGTAATTATGTACAGTAGGAATGGTTCATACTTTGAACTTAACCCTGTTAGACCTTTTACTTCTGTACAAGTTACAGCAACTTATACAGCTAAGGCGTATGACCTAGTAGAGGCTAGTACAGGGCTTATCTACTTACCTTCCTCTCCTAAGGAGCATGAAGGGGTTATAGTTGCTAGCGAGCATGGGGCTAATGTAGTAGTTCTAGGAAATGGTAAGAATATAAAAGTAGAGGGAAGTGAAGTCTCTAGTGTAACTATCTCTCAGAAGGGGACTAGCTTACACTTCGAGTACTTCTATGATGGAGACTACTGGAGAATAGTATGAGTATAATAGTAGACGATGAAGATAACAAGTTAACAACTAACGAGTTACTAATAGCACTACTAAATGAATTACAGATAATGAATATGCATTTAGAGCAAACAACTGATATTCAGTTTACTGTAGATGATGTAGATGATGGGTATAATTTAAACTAAGGGGAAGGTATAATGTCAATAAGAATAGGTGATGGTAAGGGGAAGAATGGGGACTGTTCAGTTAGTGCTGTTCAACGCCTTAACGTCTCCGCAAAGACAGCTCCAAGGCACTTCTACGCAAGTAGAGATTTTGGATTAGCATTTAATGCAGTGTACGATAATGAGACAGTTGCAGCGGGGGAGTACAGTATGTACTTAAAGAACGATAGCTCTACTAGAAATATGTTCATAGGAGTTATAGAGTTTCATGCTGTAAATGCAATTAAGTGGAAGCTTTGGGAAGTGACAGGGACAGCGGCAGCAGGGGAAGTTGTTACTCCTGCTAACCTTAACTTAGCCTCCGGTATACCTGCTGAAGCTACAGCAATGGCAGGGGATACTGCTATAACAGGGTTAACTGCTGGTAAACAGATTGGCTCTCATAGGTCAGAAGCGCTAGCAGATAGCGAGATGCATTTTGAGGGAGCTTTAGTACTAGGTCCCGGAAAGGCGATAGCTATTGAGTACGATACAGGGACAACTGGTCTGTGCTCACACGATATATTCTTTTGGTATGAAGACATTGGCGCTGCATAATGGCTAATGAAGTAAGGATAAAAGATGGTGGAGGTAAGCCTATAAGGGCTTGTGTCCATGCTCCTGAAGATGAGGTAGGAGGGATAGTAGCTTACACTAGGGAGTACGATGAAAGAATCCCTAGGAATAAGCCCTTCCTTAACCCTACGTGGGGTAACGCTATGAATCAGAATGCTGCTGCTGGTGGCACACCTGTGTTAATTCATAACGGTACAGACACAGCAGCTTGGACAGGTGCAGCAGGGACAGGTACGTGGGACTTCTCAGATACTACAGACCCCTTTGCAGGAGCTAACTGTGTATCTCTTACTAGTGCTAATAATAATGATAACGCTACCTTTACAGGAGCAGCATCAGTTGTAGGTGCTAACTACTCAGCTATCTCTTTACAGATACAATTAGATACATACGTTGATGTGAACCATGAGATTCTTTTAGAGTTCGCTTTAGCAGGAGCACCTGTGGGGGTTCCAGTGTCTATTGATAATTACATAGATACAGCAATATTAGGGAGTTATCAAGCAGTAATTATCCCCTTAACTGATTTAGGGGTAGAGAACGAGACCTTCGATGAAGCTACGTTCACTGCAACTAGAGCTGGAGGAAGTAAACCTACTTTTAGAATTGATAACTTTCAAGTAGAAGAGACTGGTGGGATTATAGAGTTTACTCTAATACCTGATGAAGGTAAAGACTTCTGGATTGATGCTGTTAGACTAACAATGGTTAACAATGTAACTGGCACTGCTGCTAGCAATTACAATGAGCTACTAGGAGTTACACTCGCTAATGGATTAACTATTATTAGGACTAGTAGGAGTAATACAGTCGTTGGTAGAAATATAGCTAACCTATATGAGTTCTATGCTGTAGGGTTTAATAAGATAGTATCAGAAGAAGGTGCAACACAGACTACTCTTTCATTAGAGATAGAGTTTAGCCCTGCTGTGCATTTAGAAGGAAAGTTTGGGGATGATATCGCCTTTGGAGTACAAGACGATCTTACAGGGTTTACATTAATGAGTGCCGTAGCAAGAGGAAGGACAAATGTCTAAGAAGAGTAAAAAGAAAGATAAGAATAAAGCAAAACCTAGTGACTTAGGTAAAGGTGCAGCTAAGAATGCAGCTAAGGCTTTAAAGAATAGAAGGAATAAGATTAATGATGCTACGAAGGAAGACTTCGGTGAGAAGCCTCGTAAGGGAATGAAAGGAAGGAGATAGGATATGCCTAAGAAAGGACAACTAAAAGCCAGTGCTACTAAACGTAGTAAGCAACAGCGTAAGTACAATAGCTCTACTAAGCAGAAGAAGAATAGAGTTAAAAGGAACACTGCTAGGAGACAAGCTGTTAAGGCAGGGAGAGTTAAGAAGGGGGATGGTAAGGATGTGAATCATAAGAAGCCTCTCAGAAGTGGAGGCTCTAATGCTAAGAGTAACACCAATGTTCAATCTAAGAAAAAGAATAGGTCAAACAATGGTGGTACAGGTGGAAGAAAGAAGAAGAAGTAACTACTCTTCCTCCTCGTCTGCTTGTAGGTACTGTAACTTACAACTCTCAAGGAGGCCAATCACTGCGAGGTGACTGACTCCATGTTCTACTATAAGTTGATTGAGTAGTATCATTACAGCAGCCTCTACATCAACTATCCACTCATCTTGAGGTTTCTTTGTTATAGATACTAACTTCATCTTCCATCCTCTCTAGTATTTGATCTATCTGAGAAGCTCTAGCCCATACAATCGCCTGTAGGCTCCTCTTATGGATACACCTACAACCCCCATTTGTAACCATACCCTTAGGGATTTTAACTAGGCAAGAAGAGTCTCCACACCCTTCTAATCCTTTAAATATAATATCTTTAATCTTCACGATGGGTCGTATTCTATATGTATATGGTCTTTTTCTACTACTAAGTCATACTCTATACCTAATCTATCTGATAAAGCGATACCTATACCTTGCTTAAGGTCAGCACACATCTGTACCCCTGATGTATCTGTAGTCCATGTACGTAGATCAAATGCATTACCTTCGTAGTGCTTACTAGTCTTCATATGTCTACCATCATTAACAGATGTAATAACTATATCTCTTTCAAAGTATAAGTCGAAGTGTCTGTCTACTACAGACATAGCCCATATACACTCCTTAGTTATACCATCTAACTTAACACCTTTCTTAAACTTTATCATATGTAGGCCCTTTCTTCTGTTGTTGAGGTGGTGGCATACATAGGTAAGGAGTCTTATCTCCACTAAACTTAAGTACAGATACTACTTTACATTTACTATGAAAGTAATCTGTCTCTGCCTTTAACCCATATATATACCCTGACCAATACAAGATACCTGCTACGGCTCCTGCCCCTAACCAAGCGAATACATTACGCATTGTGTTGTTCATCTATTTCCTCTCCTTTAGATCTTCTATAATTAGATCTATGTAGTGGATAGCTTTAAGTAAATCTTCTATACCATTCTTATCTTGATACCTAGTAATATATTTAACTACGTTACCTTCTGCATACCCTAGGTTGTTAGCTTGGATATACTCCATAGGTTGTATCTTATAGTTCTTATAGTGAGTACCTCCCTCCTGTTTGTCTAGGGCTTTAGCAGGACAGAGTTGTGTGTTACCTTTAAGCCAAGTACGATTAGCCTTATCCCAGTCCTCCGGTGTTGCATCATTAAGTCTACTCATTACTTCTCTCCTAAATCCATAAACTCTACTACTGGTAACTTACCATCTATAACAATACCACAACTAACTATAGGTTTATTCTTAAAGTGTTTACCATACACCATAGCCATAGTAGTATTATCTACTCCACATCCTACTGCCATACCCCACACTAACCTATGGTCAGATGCAGATGCAGACACACCAGCGTTCCCGTGACAATGCCCAGAGACCGTGCTAACCATGCGCGCTTTCGCGTCATTCCTAAATCCATTAACCCCATTACTAGTATACCCATGATGGTAGAGAACATTATCAATAGTAAGCTCATCTTCAATACTCCATCCCTTAGGGAAGTTATAAACATCTGCTAGAGGTCTCATCCATATCTCTGCATCAATGCCTATCCTAGTTAACTGTCTAGCAGGTATAAGATCATGATTACCATTGATGAGGATAAGCTTAGGGAATGCTTTATACCAAGGCTTAAGCCTCTCTCTAGCATCCATAAGCTCTCCATTAGCACCCTTTAGGGTAGGCTCAGAGTCATGAAAGGATAGAGCATGGTGGTCTACCAAGTCTCCTATGTGTACTACTGTATCTACTTTCCAATCCTTAAAGGTCTGTATACAGAACTCTAAGTAACCTTCTAGTTCATACGGTAGATGCGTATCTCCGATAATACCTACCCTACTCATCTGCAAAGTCCAAAGGTTGTGTAGGATTATACAAGAGACCTTCTACAATAGCTAAAGCATTCTGTACATCCTCTCCTTCTTGTTCTAAGAGAGCATCTCTCACTACGTATAGCTCTCCCTTACTTATTTCAATCATTGGTTCCATAATCGGTTCCTTTATTTTCTATCCCTAGCTTCTTAAAAATTTTATTTAATCTATGGTTAGGTGTTGAGCAGTACCCTTTTCTATAACGGTTAACGTATTCTACCCACTGGAAAAAGGGGGTTAAGAGCGCTCCTATTGTCCAACCTACTCCAAACCAAAATATATATTCTGCTAATGTCATTATTTACTCCATCTTATCGGACAAGTTCTAGGGGTATACCACCGAATGTTATTCTTAGTAGCCCATTCCCCTACTGATTGTTTAGTTCCACATTTCTTTCTTCTCTTAGCGTTAGGCATAGGAGTCTTATGATTCATAAATATAAAGACTAGCTCTTTACCTTTAGGCAACGCCTTAGCTATCCATATGTATTTATTACTTTCATTCCTATCTCTAAACCTACCCTTAGCTTCTATGTAGAACTTACCTTTAATAAAGTCTGGTTCATACATCCTTTTAATTAAGTATGGTATAGACTCTGTATGAAACTTACATCCTTTTAGAGGACCTTTGTGTAGGTCTTCTTCAAATTTACTATCGTACCTCATTACGCTTCTCTCTTTTAAACAGAGGCCATCGACCTACTAATGTCCTAACTTTATAAGAGCGCTTCACTCCTCGGCGACCAGTACTCATTTTCATATTCCCTCATCCATAACAGCCTAGCATTCCTTACTACCGTTTCTAAGACTGAATCGTGTTGTAGAACACCAGCCCACTGTCGTAGTACTTCTAGCCACATCTCCTCTTCATCCATTCCTTCCAGTATCTTCTTAGCTTTCACTGGGCCTATGCCCTTGATACCGGGAATATCATCTACGGAGTCTCCTGTTAATATTTGTTGATAGAAGGCTCTTAAACCTTCCTCCTTTGTAACGTAAGAAGTAACATCCTTGTTAGGGTTATAGTGATGACCGGGAACCATTAGAAGATCCTTATCTATGGTTGCTATAATATGCCCCTCAGGGTTCTTATATTGTGCAATACTCAGTGCATCATCTGCTTCTTGTCCATCCACAACTACAGTTTCTAAGTGCTCTTCTGCGTGTTGTCTAACTACCTTGTATAGTAATGGCTTAGTACTTCTAGAAGCTTTGTATCCATCGTATAACTCCACCCTAAAATTTCCTTTCCCTGTGAGGTATACTGTGTGGGAGGTAGCTCCTGTTTTTCTTATTATAGAGCGTACCTTACTGTCAAAGATATTACAAGCGTAGTCAATATCCTCAAACTCCACCGCAGTATATGGTCTTACATCCGACCAATCCGTTAGGTTCTTCTTAAACTTATTAAAGCTAACAGGTACATCATCTTCATATGCTATGTACCCCCTAGCTTCCCTAGCAAAGGCACTCTGGTATAATAAAACATCTCCGTCTATGCCTGTGTGCATATGTGTCTCCTATGAGTTTAGTTTAACTACATTACCATCAGTGTCAGAGATACACTCCCCACCTCCCTCATTTAAGGTATCTTCTAGTGCATAATTAAGAGCTTCTGCTTGATCTATAGCAGATGGTAGGAATTGTGAGAACCCTTCCACTCTATCAGTTACCTTATTGTAGGTTTCATAGTGAAAGTATAAAGTAACTCCACTGTTCTCTACTGGGATAGGTGTATCAATTAGTCGTACTGAATAGTTAGTGTTGTCAAATAAGATTTTCATTTATGTGTATATCCTTATAGTTATTATTAGAATTAGTGAGTAGTTTATACACGTACTCAGGTGACACTACTATGAGTTCTTTAGAAAGGAGAATCATCTCCTACTGATTCAGAATCTTCTCCTTCAATACTTTTAGTTTCACCTTCATCGTCGAACTCATCTGCTCCAAAGGATACGTGTTCTAATACTTGTACTCCTTGTAACTCCCCTCTACAGAATGGTACTCCTGCAAAGTTCCCTTTCTTAAGTTCATATTGTATATTAACTAATGACCCATTACCTACTAACTCAGTGAATGGTTGCTTAGCTGCATCAATGCATGTAGGCTTAGGTTTCTCAAACTTAGTGCCATCTTTCTTAGTACCTTCTACTCTAATCTTAAAGCGATAAGAAAGGCTTCCATCGTCTTCTGTCTTTAATTTAAATCCTTTATCTGCAAGTTCAGCAGCTTGTTTATCATCTAACATAGCTACTATTTCATAGACAGGTTCAAACTTAGTGTTTGGCTCTACTATGCTTGCCCATTTACATCTTACATTTCTTAATATCATACTCTTTCCTCTTCTTGCTTGTCTGTAATTATTTGCGTAGTAATTCTCTTCTTCAACCATTGCATCGTAGTAATCGGTATCTAACTCAGATTCTAACGCGTCCCAATAATAGCCTTCATAGCTCATAGTTCATAGTTCCTCTCTTTATTTGTTTTACGTATACTTAGACAACTCTACTTATTAATTAGTTCAATTAAATAGTTATTTATTTTAAAATTAACTCCTTTCCCAGTAGGTAAGTACTGTTACGAGTCTTTACTACATCACCTTCTTTAACTTCTCTATTCTTAATACCTGAAGTATGTATTACCATACCATCTGGAAACCTCTTATGTATATCATCATAACAATCTCCCCATATCATAAACTCATCCTCGTATGAGGCTGGCTGCGACCTGTACCAATCTTCTAATCTTCCTGTTACTTTACTCATGTGTTTCTCCTATTTATCCCTAGCAAAATCTTTATGTACGTTAAGCCTTGCCAACTTAATTTTTAAACCAGCCTCTTCTAGAGTATCGAAGTACTCTAAATACACCCTCCTTTTGTTTAAAGTAATCGCTGCCATCCATTTTCCATAACCTTTGTCCCAACTAACCCCTTTTATCCCTGACGTGTTGTTAGAGTTCATCTTGCTATTACATCGATTTGTACTCATATCACAAGCTCTGAGGTTATGAGGATGATTATTAAGTGGGTCTCCATCTATATGATCTATAAACTTAGGTAAGAACTTATTATACATAAAGAATATAATCCTATGGTTATAATACCTCTCTCCTTTTAAACCTACTTGCAGATACCCTTTACTATTAACCGAACCTGCTCTTTTGTTGAGGCTACTTACACCACCTACAGCTACCTTCCAATATAAGATTCCTCCTACACATGTAAAGTGTTTAAAACAGGCCTCCCTTGTTATCTCTTCTCTCATTAATGTACCTCCATCCAATTTTGTCCAATTTTAGAATCACCTTCCATTGGAACAGATAATTTTAAGTACTCACCAGTATGCTCCATAGCCCACAGTGTTAGTTCCTTTACACGATCAACATGATCATCTCTGACTTCTAAGCTATACTCATCATGGACTGTAGCTACAAAGGTAGCGTCTAGTCCTTCTCTAACTATAGCTTTATACAGGAAAGCTTGGCTATACTTCATGTAGATAGCCTCTGCTGATTGAAGAAGATAGTTAAGAGCTTTATGTTCACTAGAACAGTATATCTTACGTCCATCTAGACCGTACAGGTATCCTCTTACTCTTACTGCCTTCTTCACTTGCTTTAATAACAATGCTAACTTAGGTAAGCTACGTAGGAACTGTGCCTTCAATGCCTTACCTGCCTTCATAGAGCCTCCTACTATTTTACCTATCTTTGTATCTCCTGCTCCAAAGATAAATCCATAGAAGAAAGTCTTAGCGTTAGCTCTTGTATCTAACTTAGCTGCTTCTTGATTAGTACTGTGTATGTCTCCATTAACAACAGCATCAGTATACTTGTCATCTTTCATATAGTGACACAACATACGTGCTTGATTACTTTTAGAGTCACACCCTACTATTGAATACCCTTCTCTACTAATGAATAGAGAACGTATCTCTGTCCCAAAGAAGGCATTAGATCCCGGTATATTTACAATCTTACGATGAGTCATACGGTGCGTAGCAGCTCCTATAGTATTAGCTTCAGCAGGTATCCTTCCATCTGGTCTAAGTACCTTTAATAAGCCCTCTAAGAGGCTCCTACGGTGCTTACACTTAAGGTATACACCTATACTCTTACCTAGTTTACCGTCAAGGTTATCAAGGTTAGGGCATAAGGTTCCTTGGTCGGATAGTTTAGGAGACATTCTATCCCCCTTCTTACCTTCTTTAGAGTCTTTCTTTCTGAAGTTCCACCACGTAGGTTCCCACCCTAGAGCAAGAAGGAAAGCCTTAACTTGCTTGTCACTACCTAGGTTCATATCCTCGAAGTAGATACGAGTAAAGGGTCCACTTATTAGCTCCTCTTCTATCCAGTCCGTCGCCATCTTTTTAGGCTTACCATCTAGTTTAAAAGGTTCTAGTACTGTAACTCCGTATTGCTTAACACTGAGAGGAAGGGAAGTCTTAAGCTCAGAGTATATGTTATCCATAGTAGAAGTTAACTCCTCTATGTATGATACACACTTACTCTTATTAAACAACCAACCTGTCTGTGCTTGTTCATGTATTATGTTAGCAATCTTTAACTCTATTGAGAGAGCCTGTAGCCATGCCTTAGCCATTCATTAAAACCTCCTTAATCCTAGAGACTCTACCCCACTGATAGTAACATTCTTTAACTTTTGTATCTTATCAAAGAGTTTAATAGCCTCCTCTGGATTTGGTGTTGTGAAGTCTTTCTCCAAACCTAAATCATCCTCCCCCCACACACATACTCGGTACATAACAGGCTTCTGCCCCCTTAACTTCATTAGGGTAAGCTCAACTGTACCGTCCTCATGAGTAGGACCCCATCTGTCTGTAGTAGGGACTCTAACCACTCTCTTTCTCATTTTCTTCCTCCTCTAATCGGTCCAGAAATTTTTGACAAGAAATTTTTAAACGTTTGACACTAGCCTTACTACTCACCTTAGATTCTTTGTAAGCGATCTTCTCTTCAAAGGTCTTTAAGCTCATCCATTTAGCATCGGGTATGCTCTCCCATATATCCATAACTTCTACTACTAATACGTTGGCAGCATCCATAAATCCTCCTCAGACATCTCTGCCTCTTCTAGTAATGCATATAGAACCTTAAAGTTAATGTCTACATCTACATCACATCTGTGTAACATCTCTGGAGTAAAGGTTGTCCAGTCCTCATGTTGTACCTTAGGAACTCCAAACCTTTCTCCCCATGCCTCTAAGCTATGTCTCCCTACCCTCTCTGGTTGTAATAGTCTAGAGAATACTAATGTATCTAATACTATACCTTTATGCTTATACCCATACAACTTCTCTAATAGAGGTAAGTCATGTGCTAGAGCATTATGGCATACTATAATATCAGAGTCGTCTAGTATATGTAGAAGAGAGTAAGTGGATTCATTACTGAATTTATGTACTATACCCATATTGTCTTTAGTTACTGCACAGTGTATAACAGTAGCCTCTTCAAGGAGTCCATTAGATTCAGTATCAAATACAGTTATGAGAGGGTTACTCATCCCCTAACTCTATAGCCCACTTACCTATCTTATGAATTTCAAACTCTAGTTTACGTATGTGTTTACGTAGACGTTTGTTATCCTCCTTAAGAGCTAAGGCTTGATCACAGTTACACTCCTCCTCTTCATTGTTACTTTTATAGAAGAGGGCTCGTCGTCCATCCTCACCTCTCACGATATCACCTCCACTTCTGTCCATGCAGCAAAGTAGTATCTCTCTCCATCCTCTCCTGTGCTCCAAGAGTACATACCATCTATACTTCCAAAGGTAAATACCATATCTAAACTACCTTCTGGAGCAGCAGGGGGTACTGTTGCTTCATCAAGGAGCTTAAACTTAGTCCCATATCTTAACTCTAATAAACTAGAACTCGTTGTCTTCATCTAACACCTCCACATCAGGGTCTTCCCCGATAGTCATTCTACCTGTTAATGGGTCAAAGTAACTGAACCCAGCCTGTCCTGTATCTCCTGAGAACCTACATTTAAGAACGTGTATACCTGAGGTATTCCTCTTGATATCATCTTGTTCTTGTTGATTCCTAGAGAGGGCTATGATGTCTGCTGAGAGTTGTTTAATAGATGCACTACCTCTTAGGTCATCACTAGTAGGTACGTACCCTTCTTCAAAGGATTTACCTTGTCCTGCCTTACGTAGATGTACTACTAGGAATATAGCTATGTTAAGACTCTTAGCCATTACAGCTAACTTAGTCATAACTGCATCTATCCTACGTCTTTCATCTCCTTCATCTGCTGTCTCTGATATAACTATAGACAAGTGATCTAGAATAATAACATCACAGTGTAAGTACGTAGCGAAGTACCTCATACGGCTAAAGAGAGATAGGTCTGACATACCTCCAAAGTGATCGTATAGTTCTACTCTACCACTCCCGAATAACGTCTCAAACGCCTCCTTTTCCTCTTCATCCGATACTTTGACATCTGGTAAGCTTATCCTCTTGTTAAGTTCAAGTGCCATTAGCCCTTCTACCGTATCTCCTATATCCTCCTCTAGGGCAATATCAGCTACCTTAAAGTCGGTATTCTTTATGATATCGTATTTAAGTTCTCTAAGGAACTGAGTTTTCTATTATGTTACGGAAGTAGGTTAGGCTTCCTCTATATATTACTATATAGTACAGACTATATCATAATCCTATAAGCATCTAGGATTCTTACCTTTTCGAGTTCACCATTTGAACCCTACTCCCTTACGGGATAGTCGTTGCACGTTAAAAATAATCTTTCGAGATATGCTTCCAAGTTTTACCACGTTTAATATCAGATACTATATGTATGGATACATCACAAAGTTCTGAGATATCTTTAGGTTTATAATTGCTGACAATAAAATCACATATAACCCTTACTTGGTACTCATTAACTTTGGTAAATCTTTTCTGTAAATTGTTGGAGTGCGCATGGTATTGATTTATGCTTTGCGTACACCACTCTAGGTTTTCTACATTGTTGTTCTGCTTATCCCCATCTAAATGATTCACTTGTGGTAAACCATCAGGGTTAGGTACGTAAGCTATGGCTACTAGTCTATGAACAAAGAACCGTTTAGGTTTATTATTCTTACAAACTGTAACCCTTAGATACCTACAAGAGTTCTCCTCTTGCTTCAAAACTCTACTAGTGTTAGTGTTTATTACTTCACCTTCTCTAGTAACCATGTAGTTAGGGTAATCTTCTATGTTATTCATACTTTCTCCTATTGTCTAGGATATTAGACAACAAAAGTTCATAAAAGTTCCCCATAAACCAGATTATTAATCTTCGCTCAGGATTGTCCACAGCCTATGCTGCTAGGAGTTCCCCTGAATTAAATAAGTTATTCGATATACATTGCTGTATAAAGGGGCTAAACTTTCGTCCACCCATGCCAGAACCACTCGTGATAGTTATAACATTCCCTTTCCTCCATCCATAAGTCTTATCGTTTAATCCTTCAAACTGTTGAGGGTAAGGGAAACACTTAGTATCTTTCTTAAGCTTGTACCTATCCCAAGCGTCTACAGCGTTCATTATACCATCAGGTTCATAAGGTATAGCATTGTATAGACAAGCCTCTTGTAGCTCCTTCTCACGCCCTTGTAGGAGCATGTCATTAGCATCTTTAAGAGGGAGGTCAGCGATTAGCACCTTATGGTCTAAAGCCTGTGCTACCTTTTCTGACCCCTTCTTTCCGGGTTCATCTGTATCAAATACTAATATGATTTCCTTAAACTTACTAAGAAATTTACTATTAGCTGTAAGTTCTTTAACAGCACCAGTTATACCATTAGTAAGAGATACTACTGAGGGAGTATACCCTTTAGTTCTAATAGCAGGAGCCATTTGATCTAGTAACACTTGGTATAATGCCATAGCATCACAGTGTCCTTCTGTTACAAATAACTTCTTATTAGTTCTACAGGTACTCTGACCAAATAACATAGAGTTCTTAACTTCCCCTACCTTATTGAAGTCTTTAGGTTCTACTATCCTATGGTCATACCCTTGTAGTATTCCATCTAGAGTGTGAGAGGGGTAGAAGTGATGGGCTACTTTAGTTTGGTCCTGAGGACTATACCCTACCTTTACTCCAAATACTTCTAGTATATCTTTACGTATACCTCTAACATCAGAGGCTTGTAGTGGGGCTACATCCTCCATAGTTATCCTAGGTTTCTTTTTCTCGATGTATACCTC
>JAOPTS010000052.1:0-5602 GCA_051531955.1 Reichenbachiella sp. | reverse complement strand
ATTTCAATGTTAGCTGCTATTCCCTTTTCATATGCTGCAATATTTCCTTCTTCAAAATGCGGCCAATAGGCAGAGCAATCACAATCTATAATATTGATTTCTTTCTTCAATTTTTGTGATGTCGACAGTAGTAAGTTTTTACTAATCTCTTTTGTTGAATTTGCAGTGAATGCTAAGCCAATTCTGTCGTATTTTTTGACTAAGTATTCCACAATGGGCCTGTCAATCCTATATACGGCTATGTCTTTGTCAGACTCCTCACCATAGGTAGAGCAGGTACATATGATTAGGGAAGGATTATCCTTTTTAATCTCTTCAATTTGATGGCCAAACGAAACCGAGTCAGTTTTCCCACTCGATAAAGCGGTGTCTAACAATGCAGCGTTCACATAATGCTTGGTTACTACCTCTTGATCATGTAATCTAACTAGCGATTCAAATCTGTCGATATGAACCTTTGATGTGTGTAAAAATGAGATCATGAGTGTTATGCTTTTCGATTCACGAATCTAAAGGATTGGTTTTTAAAACACCAAGTTTGATTTATCGCATGGTCGCAATTGTAATACGACCATGCAGGATATTATATCTCTTTACTTATTCTAGGTTTACTTTTTCCTTTTTAGGATACTTCACCTCATAATTCAAATTGAGCTCGGTTTGCTGCTGAGGTTTTAGTTCTAGTTCCCAAGTTACCTCCCCAGTCATTTCGATCAGTTTCCCATTCGAAAGCTCAGTTGGTGTTACAGTTATATCACTAATAGCTGCAACAGGGATCTGGTCAAACAATGTCAGTTTCAGAGATTGAGATTTCTTATTTCTGGCAATAATCCTAAAACACCTGCTGTCAATTTTATTGCTGCCAATTGTTTTACGCTTTGAAAATTCATCAATTTTTTCTCTACCGATTACAATGTTTTTATCTCGTCCAAGTGATATGTTCAATGTGTCTTCCAAAGATCGAGCGTCAAGAATGGTCCTGCCAACATAAGCCTCTTCGAAGTAAAGATTCGCTTCACCTTCAAGAAGGTTGTACTGATCCCAATTGATAATTCGAGCTATTAGAAAAGCATCTTTATCAAGTTTAGGTACTGCATAGTATTCGTAAATTGTCTCTATCTCGAAACTGTTTAAGTTAACAGATAGCTTTTCGCCATTTGACTTGATGGAGTATGGTTCATCTACTTCAAATTCAACCGTAGTTTGGTTTTCAATTGTCGTTGTTCTAATTGTTTCTGCTTTCTTTGGTGCTGAATATGTCTGTACACCTGCAGTTCTTCCTTGTAACCTATTGGAAGTGCCGTACCCGACAACAACAACTTCCTCTAATTGACTAACATCAGGTTCAAGTATTGCGCTCATGTTCGAGCTTGTTATCGGAAGTTCCTCTGTTAAATATCCTATGAATGAAATTGTAATGAAAGAGGCTCTATTTGGTAGGGTTAGTGAGTAATTCCCGTCAAGGTCAGTCACCGTTCCTACTGTAGTGCCTTTAACAATAATAACTGCACCTGGTAATGGCCTTTGATTTTCATCCAGAATTTTACCAGAAATAATTCTTACGGAATTCGAAATAACCCCATAGTTTGATCGGTTAATTACTGTGTTTCGGGCGTAGTTCAAATACCAGGTCTGTAATTCAGGAGCTACGCCACTTTGGTTGGGGTCACCGTTTGATAATTTGAGTTTGACATTAGACCAATTCACCCCTGTGTTTTGATAGACCTCTGCTTTGTAATTCAATTCTAATGGTTGTTCAACGTTTGTTACACGAACATCATATTTGGGATACCATCCTGTATTAGCTACTAAGTAGGTTATTTTGAATTCTCCGTTCGTTTTTTGGTTTGATTCAATTCTGATCTCGATTTCTCCTGTTGGCAATTCCTCTTTACCATTTACACCTGAGATTTCCTTCTTAATTCTGGCCTTCTTCTTATTTAATTCTTTGATTTTAAGTTTTGTACTTACTTCTTCTGATTTGATTGATGTTAACTCTTTGTCATAGAAATCTATCGCTTGCTTGATCTGAGATAAGGAAGCACCTGATGATTCACCACCGAGGTTTTTATTTTCGTCTAGCAGGCTTTGTTTTTCTGAAAGTACTTGAAGTCTAGATTCATTAGTTGAGAGTTGAAAATCGAGTGCTTGTATCTGTTCATTTAAACTATCTCGCTTCTCATTCTTTTTAAGACGGTTTAGATAATTGAGCTTATGGTTTACTGATAGAATGGTGAATTCTCCAGTTGCCTTCACCTGTACGCTTTTATCATCTATGTAAGGGGATAGTGCCTTGACTTTGAGTGTTGATTTCCCTTGCGGTATTTCTAATTTTCCTGTTCGTGTCACAAGCCCACCTTGAAGGTAAATTGTTACTTCATTAATAGAAGTCTTCAATTCTCGTTCGGTGAAATTCTGCGAATAAGCATGGCTAGCTATCAGTAAAGCAAAAATTGTAAAATATTTCATAGTGTTTTTTTTAATAAGATGCAGGAGTGGTCGGTATTCCATAAACGAGCATAATCTTTTCAAGAACTGCAAAAGGATTTTATAGATAATTCAATGAATTAAACTGCTAAGATCTAGATATACAGGTTTGATTTTAAGTGAATTGAACAAGGCATAAAGAAGACCCTCATTGTTGAGAGTCTTCAAAACAATAAGTTGTTTGATTTATCGCTAATCCACTTTAGCCAAATCTTGAAATTCATTGGTTAGACTTTTGCTTTTGGTCCTGATAGACCTGATACTTGAACCTAAATTGATACCACCTACCCCAATACAAATGTAACCGAGGGGGGATTCCATAATAGGGGGGGCAGTTTTTAAGTCATTTCACAAACTTACTCATCCCTCAAGGCCTCTACTGGATTTTTTGTGGCGACTTTGATAGATTGAAGCCCAATGGTTAACCATGAGATTAGTAATCCTGTGATTCCAGCAACAGCGAAAATCCAAAGGTCTATCGATGTTCTATAGGCAAACTCTGATAACCATGCATCCACAAAATACCAGGATATCGGCGTTGCAAATAAAAAGCCCACTACTATCAATTTGGTAAAGTCTCTAGAAAAGAGCGTCACAATTTGTACGATGCTTGCACCGTGTAGTTTTCTAATGCCCAATTCTTTGGTTCGTTTTTCTGCTGAGAATACCGCTAAACCATATAGTCCTATACATGCGATGATTAATGCAAGTATAGTAAAGGCATTCATGATGCTTTGAACTTGTTGTTCAATCCTAAAACTGTTTTCAAATTCCTGATCCAGAAAGCTGTATTCAAATGGAAAGTAAGAGTCCAGTTCTTTTACCTCATGTCTAAATGAAGCTATAAGTTCACGCATTTCATTGGTCGAATGTATCGTATTGGAGTTGATTCGTAGAGAAAGAAGAGAAGGGCTTGTGCCGCTATCAGGAAGGTTTTTATTGTCAATATGGTAGACAACCAATGGATCAACCTTGTGTTTTGGGCTCTTGTAATAAAAATTTGAAGTGACTCCAATCACCTTCATTTTCTGGGAACCTCTATAAATATGTTTCCCAATGGGAGAATCTAATATATAGGTTTCTGGAGTCCCCCAACCAAGCATTTGTACAGCTTCAGCATTCAAAATAACTGCTTGATGAAGATCAGTAACCTTACTTTTGTCAAAATTTCGGCCTGCAATTAATCCTATATTGAGTAACTCAAAATAGGATTCGTCAATCTTCATTCGACTTACTTCCAGATTATCTTGGTCTGTCAGTCTTGTGTTAATGATGTCTCCTCGCATGACATTTGGTGGCGTCTCATGCGCTTCTCCAACTATGTCGATAGTTGGATGGCTGGTAAAAACGTTTTTTAGTAATTGGGAACCCGCACTGAATTGTTCGATGTTGTGCAGTTGAATGACATGCTCCTTGTCATATCCCAAATCGAATGTAGACAGATAACTCAATTGCTTATTGATAAAAACTGATCCAATAATTAGTGCGATAGAAATCGTGAATTGGATTACGATCAAGGTGTTACGTATAGCTTTAGCACTCATCCCCATACTAAAGATACCTTTCATACTATTTGAAGGTTGAAAAGATGAAAGGTAAAATGCAGGGTAACTCCCAGCAAGAAGTCCTAGTAAACCACAGAATCCGGCGATGATGAGCAACACGAGAGGTTTTGATAATTGCTGAATGAGATCAATTGATTTACCAGAGAAGTGATTAAAACTATCCAATACTACGCCTGTCAGAGTAAGTCCAACCAGTGTACAAATGATCACAAGAAAGAAAGCCTCAAATAGAAATTGTGCTACAAGAGTTTTTCGTTGAGCTCCAAGCACTTTACGAATACCAACTTCACGCGCTCGATTGGAAGAATGTGCCGTAGAGAGGTTCATGAAATTGATACTGGATAGCAACAAGATTAGTAGTCCGATGGCTGTGAATGTACGAATGGTACTCACTTGGCCAATTGGTCCTAGTGTATTTCCCAATTGATTAGATCCTAAATACACATCGTCGAGCGGTTGTAGGAATAGGTTCCATGATTTGTCATCCGCATGCAATTCATCGAATGTTAGCCCAAAAATTCTTTGCAAGGTACTTCCTGCCCATTTTGATGGTATGGCTTTGAGTACCTGTTCAAGTTGAGGCATGTCCACACTTTCTTTTATTAACGCATAGTTCGCGAATGCAGTCCAGCTCCATGTTGATTCGTTTTGATTGATATCAACAAAACTGCTGGTAGAAGCGACCATGTCGAATTGAATGTGTGACTGATCTGGAACATTTTCAATAATGCCACTGACTATGAAACTCAAGTGGGTGTTGTCTTTCGCACTATTGCCTTCAAGTATGGTTCCTCGTAATTGAAGCGTTTTACCTAAGGCTGATTCCTTTCCGAAATATTTGGCGGCAACTTTCTGAGTGATGACAATTTGATTGGGTTGTGATAGCGAAGTTGTTTGGTTACCCTCAATCATATTGAATGAAAATATCCTAAAAAAATCAGGGTCGGCTACCAGTAGGTTGCTTTCTAAAAAGCTATTGGTTTTATTCGAGATACCCTTCGATGTGACTACAAACCCTTCTGGTCTCAATACCCGAGTAACTGCTTCGATCTCAGGTACGTCGGCCATTAATGCCAGTGCTACATTGGGACCTGTGGTTGACATCTGAGAATTCCAATCACCCCAAATCATAGATTGATTGATTCGATAAATTCGATCTGATTTTGAATGGAATGAGTCAAAAGCATACTCGTACTGGATATACAATCCAACTAACGTGGACACCATAATTCCTATAGAAAGGCCAATTACATTGAGTATTGTGAAATTAGTTTTTCGAATGGCCATTCTCCATCCGACCTTGAGCATGTTGTAAATCATATAAACGCCAATAATTTAAAGCGTGGTTTTCAAGAAGTATGCCAAATCATCAATATATCGTCAAGTTATTGTTTGACACTTTTCATTGAAATCAATGTAACCTTACCGTTCGATAGTGGTCAATTATAATTCAATAATGAACACTTACCCAATGGTACTCGATAGAATAGATTAGGTGGTAGCCTTGGATATGAAATCGAGTGACTTACTACGATCTAACTAAACAGTTT
>JAOPTS010000051.1:0-27727 GCA_051531955.1 Reichenbachiella sp. | reverse complement strand
TAATTAATATTTTAGTTTTAGTAATTAGGAGGTCTGCCTATTACAGGTGGGCTACCTTTTTTACTCCATTTCAATTCGAGTTTGATGAAGAAATTTCTGTTGTTGATATTATATTTTTGTAACATTTACATGTCCCATGGACAGACAAGTAGTCTCAATGGAGCACCGAAATTTGCTCCTATTGATGGAGAGAGATTGTTGATTGTCGGACAGGATCTTGGTTCTGTTGGAGGGTTGAATAGCTATGCCAATGGGTACATTGATGGTGTTGGACACATGCCTGCTGGCGTGACAACCTATGTAGGATTGCCTAGTATGAGCGGTTTGACACAGACAGCCAATTGGGGTGCTGGAGATGTTAATGCTAGTCAGTATACCGAGGATGCTGATTTTGATCAGACAACGATCGCGATTGGCTTTCATATCGTCAATGAATTAAAAAATATTATCAATGGCGTCCATGATACTAAGCTGGTAACACTAGCACAATGGATCAAAGATTCAAATAGACCAGTGTTCTTTAGAATAGGGTACGAGTTTGATGGCTCTTGGAATAATTACAGCACAACAGACTTTAAAGCAGCATGGATTCATATCGTCAAATTATTTGACGAGCAAGATGTTAGAAATGTAGCATATGTCTGGCAATCGGCAGGAATCAATACATCTAATATATCAAGATGGTACCCTGGTGACGAGTATGTCAATTGGGTTGGGTATTCTCATTTTGATGGACCTAATCCTGGTCAGAGTATTCGAGATTTTGCTGAAGCACACAATAAGCCTGTAATGATAGCTGAGGCTACCCCTCGTAGAGATATCAATGATGGAAATCCATCAAGTCATTGGGCGGCTTGGTTTGAACCGTTGTTCGAATCGATCTATGAAAATGATCAAATCAAAGCCCTTGCCTATATCAATGCAGATTGGGATAGTCAGTCTATGTGGACTGGTCAAGGCTGGGGAGATTCTCGGGTTGAGATTGATGCTGAAATCACAAATAGTTGGATGAATGAAATTAGCAAAAGTGATTGGCTATTGTCAAGTGATGAGTTGTTTGATCAATTGGACTATGATGCATGGGTCGATTCTGTTGTATTGATACTAGTGGTAGAGAAAAAAGTAATTGCAAATAATCTAGTTATAAGGAGATCTGGAGAGGTAATATCTCTACAAATGAAGAATGGTGATCTGATGGATCAAGTTGAGGTATTGGGGTTGGACGGTAAGAGATTATTCCAGTCTAGTGGCGTGTCGAACAGAGTTGATGTTGGGTTACACCTAGTTGAAGATCGATTAGTGATAGTTAGAGTATCGAATAGTCAGGGAGTAATGGTAAAGAAAGTGATCATCACCAATAGATAATAAAATAAATTAATATGAAACAAAGAAATTTATACCCTGTCTTCGTAGCACTGATCGTTGCATTGGGAGGGTTTTTGTTAGGATTTGATGGAGTAGTTAATGGTGGAGCTGTTCCATTTTATAGAGTGTCATTTGGCATTTCAGATCAACCACTGCTGATTGGTTTATCGTCTAGTGCCATTATTTTTGGAGCTATTCTAGGTAATTTTCTGGTTGCATTTCTGATAGATAAAATAGGTCGTAAACCTTCATTATTGATCACATCAGTTTTATTCATGATTGGAGCTGCAGGGACATCTCTTGCTGATACTATTGAGATGTTTATTTTTTTTAAATTAATAGCAGGGGTAGGGGTTGGAGTAGCCATATTATGTGCTCCATTGTATATCGCAGAGATAGCACCTCCAAAACAGCGTGGTTGGTTAGTGACATTCAATCAACTTAATATTGTCATAGGGTTATCGATTGCCATGTTATCCAATTATTATATTCTCAATACGGTATTGGACCCTGAGATGAATTGGAGATGGATGCTAGGTGTCGGCTTTTTGCCTGCTGTTGTATATTTTATATTGTTGTTTTTTGTGCCAGAAAGCCCAAGATGGTTAATCCAAAATGGTCAGGAAAAAGAAGGTTTGAAAATACTCAAAAAATCTTGTGGAGAAGGAGCGCAAGAAGAGTTTGATTGCATCAAAAGTACTTTGGATCATTCTACTGAAAAAGCAAGCTTTAGAGACTTGTTTAGGCCAGAAATGTATTTTGTATTAATAATAGGATTAGGTCTAGGACTATTTCAGCAATTGTCAGGAATTAATGCTGTTTTGTATTATGCACCTATGATTTTTGAGAGTGCTGGTAGTCAGATGGACACTGCTTTTTTGATGGCGATTGTAGTGGGAGTAGTATTCACTATATCTACTGTGATATCCATGTTCCTTATTGATAGATTAGGCAGGCGCCCCCTCTTGATTATAGGAGTATCCATCATTATAGTCTCATTTGCTTCAGTAACAATTGCTTTTTATGGAGCTACATATGAGGTGAATGATGATGGAATAGCCTCATTGGTGGCACAGGTAGAACAGGTAGATATTTCCAACCAAGCTAAAATAAAATATCCAAGTGATTATTTTTCCGATAGTACAGTAACCAATGGTAATGTGATTCACCTTTTCCAATCTGGAAGATTGATTGGTAAATTAGATCGAAATGATATTGCATTTCGACAAAGTGAAGTTGATATCGCAATTATTACTGACGTTCTGAAACAAAAGTCTGGATTGAAATTCAATAGTGAAACGGATTTTTTTAGCGAGATAAAATCTTCAATTGTATCGTTATATGATAATGATAAAGAGAAGTATGCTTCACAACGCTTTGCTGAAGTCTATAAACCTTCCTTACTAAAGTCATCTATAACTATCAATAATATGATGGTGTTATTGGGGATTTTGGGATTTATAGTTGGTTTTTCTATTTCATTGGGCCCTGTGATGTGGGCGATGTTTTCTGAAATATTCCCTACTCATCTTAAGGCAAAAGCTATTTCTCTTGCTGGGGCTGTTAATGGAGTGACCAGTTTCACAGTTGCAACTGTATTTCCGTTAGAGTTAGATTATTTGGGCTCAGCTAACACTTATTTGATTTATGAAATTGCGATGATTATTTGTTTGATTTTCATTATCAAAGTAGTACCGGAGACCAAAGGCAAATCATTAGAGGAATTGGAAAAAGAATTAATAAGAAAGAGATGATCAGCTCTATTAAAAATCCAATACTCAAAGGCTTTAACCCTGATCCATCTATACTCAGAGTAGGAGATGATTATTATATCGCTACGAGTACTTTTGAGTGGTTTCCAGGTGTGCAAATTCATCATTCTAAAGACTTGGTCAATTGGCAATTAATTACAAGGCCATTGAGGAGGAAGTCCCAACTTGATATGATAGGAGCGCCAGATTCTTGTGGAGTATGGGCGCCCTGTTTGAGCTATGATAAGGGGACCTTTTATCTGGTGTATTCCAATGTCAAGTCATTTGCAGGTACTTGGAAAGACACGCCTAATTTTGTTGTAACTACAGATGATATATTAGGAGATTGGTCCGATCCTATTTTTCTTAATTCTTCGGGTTTTGATGGCTCGATGTTTCATGATGACGATGGGCGTAAGTGGTATTTGAGTATGCTGGTGGATCATCGGAAATCAAAGTTCTTTGGTGGAATCATCATGCAGGAGTATGACCCTGTGCAAAAAAAATTAATAGGAGAGTCACATTACATACATGAGGGTACTGAGTTAGGATGTACAGAGGGGCCTCATTTATATATAAAGGATGGCTACTATTATTTGGTGCTAGCCGAAGGAGGTACAGAGTATAATCATGCGGTGACCGTACTGAGGTCTAAGGAGATCACGGGTCCGTATGAGCTGCACCCTGATAACCCGTTTGTGACGGCAGCTCACAACCCTGAATTACCTTTGCAAAAGTCGGGTCATGGAGATTTTGTGCAAACGCAAAATGGGGATTGGTATGCAGTGTTTTTAGTAGGTAGACCTATAGTCGAACGGGGAAGGTGTATTCTTGGTCGTGAAACGGCTATTCAGAAGTTTGATTGGTCAGAAGGCGAATGGCCAAGATTGAGCCATGGCAATAACCAACCTCAACTCGAAACGGAAGCGCCTGATTTACCTGCTTATCTTTTTGACGCTAGCGATGAGAAAAGCAAGTTTGAAGGCGATGAGTTAGATATTAATTTCCAATCCTTGAGAGTACCTACGGAGGAGTCATGGTGTAGTTTGACCAAACGAAAAGGCTATTTGACATTGAGCGGTAGAGATTCTCTGAGTTCCTTTCATAGACAGAGTATGATCGCTCGTAGGGTACAAGATTTCCATACAGTGACCACTGTATGTATGGAATTTGACCCTATTAACTTTCAGCAAATGGCAGGACTGGTATGCTATTACAATACAAGTCATTTTTATTATTTGCATGTCCATGGTGATGAACGGACGCAGACCAAGTGGATCAATATTGTCAGCAATGATAAGTTTGTTATTACCGAGCCATTGGAAAACCCAATAGAGATAACTGGTACTGAGCAGATCTTGTTGAGATCAGAAATCAATTGCGGTGATTTGCAATTTTATTATTCGTTGGATAACCAATCTTGGAAAGCAATTGGTCCAGTGCTAGATGCTAGTATATTATCTGATGATTATATCCAACATGACAAAGAACGTTACATGCCTGCATTTACCGGATCGTTTTTGGGAATGACAGCTCAAGATTTAACAGGGAAGAATCATCCTGCTTATTTCAAATGGTTTGAGTACAAAGAAATTTAGATTGATTAAAGAGATTTTACTATGAAAAATATAATGGTAGCATTGGTGTTGTTAACAGCTGTCAGTTGTGGTCAACCACAAACACAAGAAGCACCTACTCAAAACGTAAGGTTAGGAAATAACAGAGCTAAGTTCGAACCCAAAGATGGAGAGGTGATCTTATTTGTTGGGCAAGAACTAAATGCAATTGGTGGGCTCGAAGAGTATAACGACGGATATATGGATCATTATGATAAGCCTGCTGGGTTTACAATGTATACTAATTTATCACCGGGTGATACTTCATTTGGCTATGTAAACAAAGGGTTGGATGGCGTGTATAGTACCGCTGATTGGGGAGACAATGAAAGCAATATGAGCTTACAACTGGAGAGTGAAAATTTTGATAATATGGCATTGGCTATTGGGTTGTCAATGGTAAATCATGAAGATGCAGTTGCTAATGGTGATCGTGACAGTCTGATTGTAGCCTTAGGGACGTTTATCAAATCCCTTGCACCTAGACCAGTTTTCTTGAGAATCGGATATGAGTTTGATGGGCACACTTGGAATTATTATGATAGAGAGTCGTATATCACAGCCTACAAGAGAGTAGTTGACAAGATCAATGAATTGGAAGTAGACAATGTGGCTTATGTATGGCAATCTGTGGGTTGGGTGTCAACTCCTAGTTTGCTTGACGAATGGTATCCGGGTGATGAATATGTAGACTGGTGTTCTTTTTCTTTTTTCTCTAGATGGAGAGAGCAAGAGATGATTGCGTTTGCCAGAGCCAAAGATAAGCCCGTTTTTATAGCGGAATCTACTCCAGTCATTTCAGATCACATGGTGAAGTTTGATGGGACAACTAAGGAAATAATTTTGTCTAATCCCACTCAAGCGATAGAGGCTTGGGACAAGTGGTTTGTTCCTTATTTTGATACAATAGAGGATAATGGTGATGTGGTCAAAGCGATTAGTTATATCAATTGCAACTGGAGATCTCATCAAATGTGGAAGGTAAATCCAACTTTTTTAGGAATTGATGCCAGATTACAGACCAGTGAACTAATCGATCGAAAATGGCGAGAAATAATAAAGGACAAACGCTATATTCATTCTTCAGAGGGATTATACGAAACACTTTCTAAATAAAGAAGAATGAAAAAGATCAAATGGGGTATTGTTGGTCCGGGTATCATAGCCAATGAGTTTGCGCATGATGGTCAGTTTATGGAACATGGATTGATTGCAGCGGTGGCCTCTAACTCTAAGGAGCGTGGAGAGCAATTTGCAAAAAAGCACAATATACCTAAGGTCTATACTAGTTATGCAGCGTTGTATGCAGATCCTGAGATAGACGCAGTGTATATCGCTACGCCACATACCTTTCATCTTCAAAATTCTAAAGAAGCACTACAGGCGGGGAAAGCAGTTTTGTGTGAAAAACCTATAACTGTGACACCTGACGAAGGAAAGGAACTGATATCGGTAGCGAATACTACCAATCAATACTTAATGGAGGGTATGTGGACTTATTTTTTGCCAGCTATCAAGAAAGCCAAGCAATGGGTAGACGAAGGAAGGATCGGTAAGATTCATCATATCAAGTCTGATTTTGGTTACCCAGTAAAGTATGATCCCAATAGTAGGATGTTTAATCCAGAATTGGCAGGAGGTTCTTTGTTGGATATGGGAGTCTATAACCTTGCAATGGTGTGGCATTTTTTGGAGGCAGACCCTGATGATCTTCAAGTCCATATGTCACCAGCGGCTACAGGTGTAGATGAGGAAGTAAGTATTACGATGATTTTCCCACATACTGTAGCACAGTTGACAACCTCATTTCGATGTAAACTGAATAATTGCACCTATATCATAGGTGATAAAGGATATATCGCGATACCTGATTTTTGGCGTGCGAAAGAATGCGATTTATACGAATTGGAAACATGTGTTGAACATTTTCAAGATGATAGAAAAGGATTTGGGTTCAATTTTGAAGCGGATCAGGTGAGTCTTGATTTGATAGCGAGAATAAAAGAATCCAGTATTGTACCACATCATACAAGTATGAAATTACAAGATTGGATGGAAAAGATTAAAATGAAGTTTTAAAAGTAAGATGAATATGGAGGTAAAAGAATTAGCGAATAGATTTTGGCAAGAGGGCTATTTACATCTTGAAGGGTTTTTTAATGATCAATTAATGGATGAGTTTAATACATTGATTCTAAACCATTTTGGAATGAATCCAACTTTTGAGCACTCCCCTGAATTCATTGCGAAAGCTGCAACAGAGGTCGTGCCATGGTTTCCTATGCGAGATGATGGAGTGATGGATTTTGAAAAGTTGGATGGGGACAGCCGATTTGTAGGTATAACTCATGAAATACTTGGTGATAATTGGAATGACCTGTACTGTATGTCTATGTTCTCCAAAAAGGGAACAAAAGGACAGGCTTGGCATCAGGATTGCCCCCCTGAAGATCATAGTCAGTACAATCTTAATCGACTGGTCTATACACATGATATCACGGAGCAAATAGGAGGTGAAGTGATCGTGATGCCAAGGACACATAGGGGAGGTCCTTTGAGTATTGGAGAACCACATGAAGATATCGCGGGGCAGGTAATACTAAAGCCTAAAAAAGGAGATGTGGTCATTCTACATGGTCACACTTGGCATAGAGTTCTACCTATTAGGGGCGTTTATCGCGTATCAACCAACTTTAGGGCCATGCCAGAAGGTACCCCTGAAGATATTACTGATATAGCGGTGTACAGGAATATGAGATTTAAATTTTCGACAAGTGAGGTCATTGAAGTTAGAGAATAATTGTCTGATTTTCCGATAGGGCTGTCAGAAGTGTTTTGGTAGCCTTAATTATTGCAAAGTGTAAGTATATACTATACTGAAATTAAAAATCAAAGAAAGCACCAAACCCAATACGCTGGGCATTTCTTGATTTTTCGATGGAACTAAGGTTTCCTTCTGGAGTAGAGATATCTCCTTCGTATGCCATTTGACGATTGCCTAGGTTGTATTCTATCCCCAAGCTAAGACCGGGGGTAGGATTGTACATCAAGTTGATTACTATGTAGTTGTGATCAAGCGCTACTTTGGTATTCGTAGCAGATATGTCACCCGGTCCGATGGTCATACTGGAGATGTCATCTGTGACGAAATCCGAATACCCTAATACAATATTGCTATGCCATTGGTCATTGAACCAGTATTCATAAGATACCCAAGCCCCTACAGCAGGTACAAGGCTTACTTCTCCATTCCCTGTGGGGATTCCGTCGTAATTTCGACCTCCAAAACTCGCTAAATAGCTTGATATTCCTCGGCCACCAACTAGTTGAAATTGTATCAAGTCATTCTTTCCTTCAAAGGGTTTGAATATTGCAGATAGAGATGCGCCATAGCCGTGTTCAACTTGATTTGTTCCATTTATTTCATAATTGAGATTACGGTATATAGCAGAGAGGCGCATGTAGCCAGTCCAAAATTCTTTTTTGATAGCACCTATAAAATCAGGCATGGTAGGATAGGTGTCAGAGATATTGGCGTCAATCTCTTCGTTGAACCTGAATTCACTTCCAGGATTCTCAATTCCTATCTCATAATGCCATTTGTTTTCATTTTTAAAATAGAATTTGATTTGGGGTGCTCTGCGCCAAACGCCTGATGGTGGCCCGTCCCAGTCCAAAACATTGGGCCATATTTGCTTGTCTCCAAAGAAGCTCCAGTCTTGGCCTACATGTAAAAACTTGTAATCGAACCAGGCGGTACGTAATCTAAAGTGTCCATCTCCTCCCCAAAAGTCTCCTTCTAGGTATCCAACGAAATCTCCAGTAGCAGTTTTCCTTTTGCTCCAAATACGCAGTTGTGTTTGATGCATGTCCATGGCGAAGTTCTTTCTGTCATCACTCCCCCAAACATCAATCTGTCCTACATTAAATGTTTCTTCTTCTTGTAAGCCTCCTTTGATATCATATCTGCCGTTGAGTTTCGCTTTTACTAATACAAATCCTTCCCAGAGTGGTTTATCATTCAGTTGCTCATCAGACCGCCATTTTAGAATAGGAGCTTTTTCGAATTCAATAATTTCGGTATCAAAGGTCTTTCCAGAAGAAGCTTGTCCGAAAAGGTTAGAAATAGAGAAGAATATGAAGAAACAAAAAGTAAGAAAAGACTTCATATGAGTTTAAGTAATTGGTTAATATGAATTTAGAGGTTAAAAAAGTCAATAAAAAGGGGTGAATGAGAAATTGAGTATTTATTTTAGTTACACATTTCTGATGGCCCCTTAGTTCAACGGATAGAATAGTCGTTTCCTAAACGATTGATCCAGGTTCGATCCCTGGAGGGGCTACTGATTTTCGTAAGTACAAGTAATACAGGTAGTTGTAGTGTATTTATTGGGATCGAACATGCAATTAATATACTCTTCAGTTGATTTAAATGGTATTGTTTGTAAAACTTATGGCAATTGTTTTATGCTTTTTGTTAAAAGACTTTCATGAAATAGTATTTGATGAACTTGAACCATCTTTATCAAAATTGTGATAATGGAAGTGTACAAGAGTAGTAGTCACTCATTTCTTGATTTGTCAAAAAGTCATTGGCCACTCAGCCAGTATTGATTACTATAAGTATTATATAATTGGCTGTTATTTGTTGCGATATAGCCTTTGATATAAAGGTTTTTTCAACGTCAATATTTTGCTCAGGCTGAGTTTAGTTCTTGATGCAAAAATGGACCTTTCTACGACAGGAAAATATCCAAAGAGATACACTGTGAAATACTCTTAACTTAATGACATTGGGGTAGCGCTAAGGATGACGTGTGATGAACGAATTGTCACAAATATTTACTAAATTTGTGACAAAATAAATGGCCGGGGACGATGCAAAGTGTTGAAGAGAAAATCGAAAATTACATAAAATCTAAGCCTAAAGGTGCTTTGATGTTTCCGGATGATTTTATGGATATAGGGTCTTCAGAGGCAATTAGAAAGGCTTTGCAGCGATTGGAGAATAAACAAGCAATTAAAAGAGTGGCTCAAGGCATCTATGTACGTCCAAAAATCAGTGCGTACATAGGAGAGTTCTTACCGTCAGCGGAGGAAATAGTCGCAGGGATAGCCAAGAGAGATAAGATAAGAATAGTGCCAACGGGTGTCTATGCCCTGCATGCGCTGGGGCTAAGTACACAGATGCCTATGAAACTGGTTTTTCTTACGGATGGAGCTCCTAGAGAGATACTACTGGGTAAGAGAAGTGTCAAGCTCAAAAAGTCTACGCCAAAAGCACTACTTGCCAAAGGGAAAATTAGTAGCCTTGTCATACAGGCACTGAGAGAGATTGGCAAGGATAAAGTCACTGCAGAAGAAGAACAGAAGATTCTGGTACTGCTCAATAAAGAAAGTAAAAAGGACTTGGGGCATGATATCAAGCTGGCACCAGTTTGGATACAGAAGATAATGAAAAAGACAACAACATGAGCCAAATCAATTTTCATTCAATACCAAAGGCAGATCGAGTGGTCATTTATCAAGAATTGGCTGCTAAAACAGGTATGCCGCCATTCGCTACAGAAAAGGACTGGTGGGTAGTTCAGACCTTGGTCATTATATTTGAGATGGAAATAGGCCGTCACTTGGTTTTTAAAGGAGGTACTTCTCTGAGTAAAGCATGGGGAGTAATCGATCGATTTTCAGAGGATGTGGATTTGGCATTAGATCGATCCTTTCTGGGATTTGAGGGAGAGCTATCCAAAGGTCAACGTACAAAGCTCAGAAAGAAAGCAGGAAAGTACATAGCGGAAGTGTTTTGTTTGACCTTAGAGGCTGGGTTTAAGAAGAAAGGGCTAAATGATGTTAAAATTGAAATAGTAGCACCAGTGTCTAGTGATCAAGATCCACGCATCATAGAAATATACTACCCAAATGTGATTGAACACCCAGGGTACATACAGCCGAGAGTACAAGTAGAGATTGGTTGCCGTTCATTGAAAGAGCCATTCAGTACACAGACATTTAGTTCATTGGTAGACGAACATTATGCGGGTAAGGAATTCACACATGGAAGCATCAGTGTGCCTACCGTTAATCCTGAAAGGACGCTTCTGGAGAAGATATTTCTATTGCACGAAGAATTTCAACGGCCATCGGAAAAGATCAGAGTAGATCGACTAAGTCGTCATTTGTATGACGTATATCAATTGTCAAAAACTGATTTTTCCGATAAAGCAATTTATGATAAGACCCTGTACGAAACCATAGTATTGCATAGACACGCTTTTACTAGAGTAGGTGGGGTAGACTATAACCGTCATCAACCTAGGTGCGTCAACCCGATTCCTCCTGCCGATTTTATAGATGCTTGGGAGAAAGATTACAAAACAATGCAAGAGCAAATGATCTATGGTAACTCTCCGTCGTTCGAGGACATGATTATTGCTCTCAAAGCTTTTGTCATCAAAATAAATCAAGTAGAATGGACATGGGAACTTGAATTTCCTGATCAGAAAACTAATGGCAACTAACTCATATGAACTTCGGGACTCATGAAATAAAATTGGATGTTAGAAAATAAATGGGTTGTGTGAAAATTATTTATTGAACCGTGATGATTCTTCAATCCATGAATTAATGTGAATTGCAGCTTCATGAAAAGTGCCTTGACTTCCCAATAATCCCCATTTATTCCTGTTAATACGTTGAAAATGTTTTACCGTTTGTTTTATTATTTACATGTAAAATATTGATATATAATAAGTTGAAATTCCCTGGATGGGCTACTTTTAGTGTGGTTTTCTAAAAACTCAGTAAATCAATGAGTTACATTTGTTGTCATTATCTGTCCACTAATAATCCCTTGTGGGCATAATGATCGTAACGCATTTTTGATATTGAATACTATACCTGATGGCCAAATAAAATGTGATCTTTGAGTCATATCATTACATCATTTGTATACGTAATTGTCAAAATATTATTTGATGCTTTTTGCATCTACTTATACTTAAATATTGCTAGTAATCTACTTAAAATCAATAGGTTATAGTTGTTTGTGGTTCGTTAATACATGCCAGTTGGGATGGTTCCACTGCTCAGGCGTGGGTGAAAGAAGAAGTTTTAAGAGCTGACACCCTTTATGATTGTTATTATGAACGTGAAAAACAAATATATGCTCAGGCAAAACTAGGAGAATTACCTGTGACTCAATACAGTCCATCCCGTTTATACAATGCCTATGATATTCATCCCAGAAATAAAAAGGAAGGGGGAAATCGACTGGCGCGCTGGGCATTGGCAAAAGACTATGGAAAACAGGGCGTGACGTATTCAGGTCCATAGTACAAATCAATGGAGGTGAAAGGAAAAAGAGCGGTCATCTCCTTCGAATAAACGTGTAGCGGATTAGTGTCGAAAGGGGAAGGCCTTCCCATTTTGAAATCGCGGGTAATGACCAAGTATTTCACAAAGCTAAGGCTGTGATTGAAGGTTCAGCCGTGGAGGTGACCTCCGATAAAGTAAAACGACCGGAGGCAGTGAGATATGCTTTTTACAATACCGATGAACCCAATCTTTTTAATAAAGAAGGATTGCCTGCTTCGACTTTCCGAACTGATGACTGGTTCATCAAAACCGAACCTGTAGTGATGTCTTTTCAATAAGTAAAGCTTTCAAGATAAATGGCGCGAGATATTTTGAATGATTTACTAAGGATCAACTGCACTTAAAAATGAATAACGAAGACGTTTTTATTTTCTTTCATCAAGTGTAAAAGACTGCTCAAGTAAATATATGCTACTATAGTGGCATTTATTACCATTAATTACATTAATTTGTTACTATAGTAGCATTTTAATTAATTTTTCTTATCTTCATATCCTGAATATATGAGTAGTTATGGGAATGTATGGAGATCAAAAATCACCCAAAGAAGTCATGCTTCTTTTATCAAAAAATAGCATAGCCTTAAGAAAACAGGAGAGGATGTCTCAGAAGGAACTGTCGGAGAGGTCTGGAGTAGCTTATGCTAGTATTCGTAAATTCGAGTCAACAGGTATTATTTCTCTTGAATCACTTCTAAAGATCTCTGAATCGCTCAAGCGGCTAACAGACTTTGAATCAATATTGCTCCCAAGCGATATGAAACGGAAAAAGGATTTATTTGATTATTGATTATGGCGGTAACTAAACTCGATGTATATCTGCAATTTTCTAAACAAGAAGAACGCATTGGCCAGCTGATTTTAGATGGCCGGAGTATATTATTTAAATATAGTGATGCTTATTTGGAAGCAGGAGGAAACCTCTCTCCTAATCAATTAAAGTTTGATGATAACCCTCAGACTACTAAAGAAAAACCATTCAACGGTCTCTTTGGTGTGTTTGCTGACTCATTGCCAGATGCTTGGGGACACTTGCTAATCAAGAAACGCCTCAGTGCCGATCGGATTGCCATTGAATCTCTCAATGCCTTGGATTATTTGACATTTGCTGGGAAGAATAGTATGGGAGCACTACAGTACAGGCCGAGTGTCGAGTTAGCGCAGGAGGCTATAGAAATTAATCTGGATAAGCTCAATAACAATATTTCTGAAGTACTCAGTGGTAAAAGCACTGTCGTCATTGATGATATGTTCGGAAGAGGAGGTAGTCCTGGTGGCGCACGGCCAAAAATTTATGCAGGATATAACCCGAAGACAGATTCACTCATCAGTGGTATTGCTAGTCTTCCAGAAGGATATGAACACTGGATTATCAAATTTGCAGCAGATGTAGACGCTGAAGATATCGCCAATATAGAGCTGGCCTATTATAAAATGGCGCTGGATTCAGGGATTGAAATGTCTGAATGTAGCGTGTTTAATAGTGACACTGGGAAAAGCTATTTTGGCACCAAACGATTTGACCGTGTTGGGAATGATAAGCTTCATATGCTCTCAGCCGCGGGACTTCTTCATGATGACTATGAGCACAGTACCCTCGACTATGGGAATTTAATCTTCCAGGCAAAGAAGCTTATAAATAATGCACGAGCTGGTGAACAAATGTTCCGTAGAGCTGTTTTTAATGTACTTGCACACAATCGTGATGACCATTCTAAAAACTTTGCGTTCCTAATGGATGCTAAAGGGGTGTGGTCATTGGCACCGGCATATGACTTGACATTCTCCTCATCTTCTCAGGGATATCATAGCACAGCTTGCGCTAGAAACTATATAGATCCAGGAAGGAAAGAATTACTGGAATTGGCAGATGCATTATCAATCAGCAAAGCAAAGGTAATTGTAGATGAGATAAAGAGCATCATCGATGGTTGGAGAGCATTTGCTGAATTGTCTGGAGTTTCCGAAACCTCACTAAAAACAATAGAGACTAGTCTGAAGATTATTCGTAAAAGATTTTAGATGATATCCGTGTCGATTATGCCGAAAAATCAGGTGATGCGATGATGAAAATGGAATGGGAAAGCAAAAGTAACCCAAGGGAAGTGGTACCAGAAAGTCAATTATACCCTGTGTTTATAGAAGAGGTACCGTTGGCATTGCATGATCACTATTGATCGAATCGGTAGTTCACAACTACCCAAATCCAGCCATACCCTACATATCGAAACTGCGGAACAATCAAATAACGAAATATTTGATCTCCTCGCACAAAAAGTGTATTCAATAAGAAGCTACATCTGGCACCAGTGAAATGGATGTGAGTGGATGGAAATCAGGAGTCTATATTATTAATGTTGAGAATACACAACAAGTGTTTAGGCAAAAATTGATCGTAGAATAAAATTAGTAGAATCTAAACCCCATCCTTGGAGGGGTTAAGGGTGGTAGAAAGTTGGTTTAACGTGATAGCTGATGAATTTGAAAGGTAAAACCCTCATAGGTCTTCAAAGGTATTCCGGGTTTCGATACCCTACATACTTTATGTATCAATCCACAATCAATTAACCATGAAAAAGCAGTTCATAGTCTTTTGCACTCAAACCCTTTATTACCAGGCCATAGATAAATTTCTTATTCTCTTTTGCTAATTGACTAAAGGCTTTTTCTTGGTCGAGGCTCTTATTATAACCTTCGGTTTTATAATGATTTTTTCATTCTGCATGGTCTCATCCCCTTTCAGCAATGAAAGTAGTTTTTGAGCTGCCAGTTGTCCCATTTTTGGGCCAACTTGTTGAGTGGATGATAGCTGAGGCTCCATATAAGTTGCCACTGGCTCATCCGAAAAACCAATTACAGCAATATCATCAGGTACTTTTTTTCCTTTTTCCTGTAAAATATTGATGGCATAATTGGCGACATAATCATTGAATACAGAAATTCCATCTAATGAAGGATAAAGTGCCAATGCATTGATCAGAAATAGCCGAGTATTTTCTTTGTCTCCTTCCTGGTAGTGAACCAAGTCTTCGTTCAGCGCTATTTGATGATCGCTCAGTGCGTCGATGTAACCGTAAAGTCTGTTGTTGCTATTGTTGAGATTGATACTTCCAGATATATGAGCAATTGTTCGGCAACCTACATCCAATAAGTGGCTCGTAGCATCGTAGGATCCTTGATAATCATTCAAAATTACTTTAGGGACAGGAAGAAAATTGGCCACTCGGTCATAAAAGACCAATGGAATTTCATGTTTTAATAATTTCTCATAGTGCTCGGTATTTTTGGTTTGAATAGATAAAGCAGCAATGACACCATCTACTCTATAATTCAAACATTTCTCAATAGCTGCTTTCTCTTTGTGTTCAGACTCTTGTGTATTCAGTAGCAATACCACGTACCCTGCTTCGTTCAACTTTTGTTCTATCTGGTCGATAACTTTAGCAAAAAAATGAAGTGATATGTCAGGAACTATAACCCCAATAATTTGACTTTTTCCTTTTAGAAGATGTTGTGAATTAGCATTGCTGCGATACCCTAGCTCATCTGCTAGCTTTTTCACTTTTTCAATAGTAGTCTTACTAATCCTGGGATTGTCCTTCAGTGCTCGTGAAACTGTGCTGTGTGAAATGCCCAATTGTTTGGCAATATCACTAACGGTTACAAAATTCCCCATGGGTAAATATAAAATACACACCTGTGCACAGCAATTAAATGACTGTTTAGTTAAGGAAATATTCAATTGATCTTATCTATGTAAGGTAGAAAGAGATGTGTATTAAAGATAAGTAATGGAAAAGAGGACACTACAAATAGATCAATCAGATAATGTGTTGGTAGCTTTAGTTGACTTTGAAAAAGGTGAAGTGAAGGTTGATGAACAAATCTATTTCCTTCAACAAGCAGTAGCTCAAAAACATAAATTCACGATTGTTGATTTGAAAGCTGGTGCGCAGATAATCATGTATGGAGTGCCAGTAGCTACTGCAAATATTGACCTACCAAAAGGTAGCTTAATTACTACTGCAAATATCACACATTTCGCAGATGAGGCCAAGATCAAAGACGGTTTCAATTATAAGTGGAAAAGACCGGATGTTCGTATCTGGAAAGACCGAACCTTTATGGGTTACCATAGAGCGGATGGAAAAGTAGGTACGGCCAATCACTGGTTAATTGTTCCTTTGGTTTTTTGTGAAAACAGAAACGTAAAAATCATTGAGGAAGCATTGGTGAAAGGATTGGGGTATGATAAACCCAATCAATACGAGCAAATGGTGAGAAACAAAATTTCTGGACTTTCGGAGAAAGCAAAACCACTGAACCAAGAGCGTGTATTTAAAAATATAGATGGGATAAGAATTCTTAACCATGATGGAGGTTGTGGAGGAACGCAGGGAGATGCAGAAACACTATTAAGACTATTGTCTGGTTATGTCAGTCATCCCAATGTAGCGGGAGCTACCATTTTGAGTTTAGGATGTCAGCATGCGCAGATAGATTGGTTCAAAAAAGTTAGAAAGGATCTTTACCCACTAAACGAAAAACCGATTGTTTTCATCGAACAACAGGAATTGAAAACTGAAGAACGGGTGATTACTATTGCCATCGAGCAGACGCTAACGCACATGGAAGAAGTCAATAGGATAGAAAGACAACCAGCATCACTTGATCATTTGGTGGTAGGACTCGAGTGTGGTGGTTCTGATGGATTTTCTGGTATCTCAGCCAATCCAGTATTGGGAGAAACATCCGACACCTTGGTCACCCTTGGTGCTAGTACGATCTTGAGTGAGTTCCCAGAATTGAATGGTGTAGAACAAAATATACTGGACCGTTGTATCGAAAAGACAACAGCAGAAAAATTCTTGAAAATTCAGGAAGCATATGCCAAACAAGCACATGCGGTTGGTTCTGGTTTTGATATGAATCCATCTCCAGGTAATATAAAAGATGGTTTGATCACAGACGCGATCAAATCTGCAGGTGCAGCTAAAAAAGGAGGTAAGGCGCCCGTCAGTGATGTACTTGACTATACTGAGCCGGTGACTAAATCAGGCTTAAACTTACTGTGTACCCCTGGCAATGATGTGGAATCCACGACTGGTCTGGCTGGTTCTGGAGCTAACATTATTTTGTTCACCACGGGTTTGGGAACGCCTACCGGCAACCCCATTACACCAGTGATCAAAGTATCCAGTAATACCAAAGTATATGAATCGATGCACGATATTATTGACTTTGACACAGGATCTGTGGCTCAGGGTGAATCTTCACTTGAAGAAGTATCGGCTCAATTGATCAAAAAAATAATAGCCGTGGCTAGCGGTGAAGAAACCAAGGCTATGAAGCTGGCACAGAATGATTTTATACCATGGAAAAGAGGAGTGTCACTTTAAATTTATAACTATGAAAAGAATTTTCGTACTATTGACCCTATGCACTTGCTTAAGTTCTTTAAGCGCGCAGGAATACCAACCCACCAAAGAGAATCTAGAGGCTCGTCAATGGTTTGGTGACGCCAAATTTGGATTATTTATTCACTGGGGAGTCTACAGTGTACTTGGGGATGGCGAATGGGTCATGAATAATCAAAATATTTCAATCAATGAATATGAAAAATTACCTTCATTTTTCAACCCTATTGATTTTAGTGCTGAAGAATGGGTTGCCATGGCTAAAGTAGCTGGAATGAAATACATTACCATCACCAGCAGACATCATGACGGATTTTCCATGTTCGACTCTAAAGCTACAGAATATACCATAACCAATAAGACACCCTATAAAAAGGATGTTCTTAAAAAACTTGCTATTGCATGTGAAAAGGAAGGAATCAAATTGTTTTTTTACTACTCCCTTTTAGATTGGCATGATGACAATTACTTCCCAAGAGGAAGGACAGGGAATGGTATTAATGGGAGAGAAGAAGGAGATTGGGACAAGTATATTGATTTTATGAAGGCTCAATTGTCTGAACTATTAACCAACTATGGTGACGTGGGTGGTATTTGGTTTGATGGGCATTGGGATAAAAAAGATGCAAACTGGCATTATGATGAAATTTACCAATTGATTCATGATTTACAACCACAATGTTTAGTGGGGAACAATCATCATCAAGGAATATTGGAAGGTGAAGATTTTCAAATGTTTGAAAAAGATTTACCAGGAAGGAATACTACTGGCTTTGGAAGCCATGCGGACGATATTGGTGCATTGCCTAAAGAGGTCTGCGAGACCATTAATGGTTCGTGGGGATTCAATCTCCAGGACAGAAGACACAAATCGGATGAAGAACTAATTCAATATCTGATCAAGGCTGCAGGGTATGGAAGTAATTTATTACTTAATGTTGGGCCAATGCCAAGTGGGAAAATCCAAGAAGAGCACGTGAATTCCCTCAAAAAAATAGGTGATTGGTTGAAGATATATGGAGAAACAATTTATAACACGAAAGAAGGCCCCTTACCCCCTACGGATGATTTGGTTCTTACTACCAAAGGCAAAAAAGTGTATTTTCATGTGTTAAAAAGTGATATTAATGTGGTCTTCGTTCCTAGCTTAGGGAAAAAAATCGAGTCGATTAACTTCTTTAGCAGCAAAAGAAAAGCAGTATTTAAAACTACAGCTTATGGAGTGCTCATTGAAATTCCTGAAAATGAAAAAAATTCAATTGATATTGTTTTAGAAGCCACAATCATTTAGGTAGACACTGAATTTATAGACAGATATTAAATATGACAAAATTTAATTTGACCGGAAAAACCGCACTCGTTACGGGTGGAGGTAGTGGCATAGGAGAAGCCATCTCAAAAATATTGGCCCAACAAGGGGCCACAGTGGCTGTCGTGGATCTATTACTTGAGAGTGCTCAAAGAGTGGCTGACGAAATAATTGAAGAAGGTGGAGTTGCCTTTGCCGTTGTTTGTGATGTCGCTTCAGAGGAAAGTGTCGCCGCAGCATTTAAAAAGATAGCTGAAAAACACGGTCTTGACATCCTCGTTAATAATGCTGGTATCGCCCATGTAGGCAATATCAGCAAAACCACTGCGGATGACTTTGATCGTATCTATTCGGTCAATGTGAAAGGGGTCTTTCATTGCACCAAAGAAGCAGTTGAAAGGATGAAAATGAAGGGTGGGTGTATCGTCAACTTATCTTCTATTGCTGCTCATGTAGGCCTGACAGATCGTTTTGCTTATTCTATGAGCAAAGGAGCTGTTCATGCCATGACAATGTCGGTGGCTAAGGACTATCTGTCCCACAACATTAGATGCAACAGCATTTCACCAGGAAGGGTGTATACACCATTTGTAGATGGGTTTTTAGCGAAAAATTATCCAGGCAATGAAAAAGAAATGTTTGAGACTTTATCAAAATCTCAACCGATAGGAAGAATGGGGCAACCCAATGAAATCGGTTCACTTGTACTTTATTTATGTTCTGATGAAGCATCATTCATTACAGGTAGTGATTTTCCAATTGATGGAGGATTTGTAACATTAAATACATAGTTAAAAAAATATACTATTGATCTACACCTTTGGGATGAGTACAAATGAGTATTCAAAGGTTAATGATTAAAAGTCAATGGTTAAAGTTGAAAATATGAAATTAATAAGATACGGAAAAGTAGGCGAGGAAAAACCAGGGTTAGAATTAGATGGGAAATGGTATGATACCAGCCATCTGATAAGAGACTATGATGAGGATTTTTTTACTGGGGGAGGAATCGACCGGTTGAAAACAGAATTTGATGTGACTCAAGCCAAAGAAATTGATCAAAACACGAGATTGGGAAGTCCAGTGCATCGCCCGGGGAAAATCATTTGTATTGGATTGAACTACCGCAAGCATGCGGAAGAAAGCGGTATGGGAGTTCCTACAGAACCAGTGGTGTTTTTTAAGGCCACATCATCGATTGTCGGACCAAATGATAACATTGAAATCCCGAAGAACAGTAAAAAAACAGATTGGGAAGTAGAATTGGCTGTAGTAATTGGCAAACATGCCAAATATGTATCTGAAGAAGACGCCATGGATTACGTAGCAGGCTACTGTTTGCATAATGATGTGAGTGAAAGAGAATTTCAATTGGAACGCGGAGGACAATGGGTCAAAGGAAAGAGTTGTGACACATTCGCTCCTCTAGGGCCGTATTTGGTAACAAAAAATGAAGTCAAAGATCCAAATAATCTTAATTTATGGTTGACAGTGAATGGTGAAAAAGTTCAAAACGGAAATACGAACGACTTTATATTCAATGTACAACATGTCGTATCATATCTGTCCCAGTTTATGAGTCTGATGCCAGGGGATGTCATTTCTACAGGTACACCAGAAGGGGTTGGTTTTGGTTTTAAACCACCGGTTTACCTAAAAGATGGAGATGTTGTCGAGTTAGGAATAGAAGGATTAGGGACATCCAGACAAGAAGTGAAAGGCTATAAAGGATAATGTATCTGTTATCATCGACCTTCATTAATATGTAATGTGGTTTTTGTGTTTTAATCAATAGAATTCCCCGACGCTCTGCGTCGGTGGTCAAGAGGAAAGTTTGAAAACCTGAGGTTTTCATCAAACAAAAAATAAAGCTTTCTTCCGTTTGATACCCCGATGGCTCTGCCTCGGGGTTGTTCATTGATCCCGGAATAGTGTTTCGGGTGGAATGAATCCCGTCAGGTAAGTTTTAGGAGTAAGGTTTGCATCAAGCTCTTTTTTACTGTACAAAAGCCTGATGAGACCATGTCTTATAATACACCCGATAAATGCAAAGGATTAAAATGATTGAACCATGAGTGAAATGAAATTATCGTATGATTCTCGTTATCCGTCTATAGAGGATTTAAGGAATAAGGCTAAAAAACGAATTCCTAAATTTGCTTTTGAATACCTCGATGGCGGTTGTAATGAAGATGTCAATTTGGACAAGAATCGCAAGGATCTACAACGTGTGGAATTGATGCCGAAATACCTCTCGGATCAAAGGGGTTCAAATATGAAAACAGAACTTTTTGGTCACACTTATGATGCACCATTTGGTATAGCGCCAGTGGGATTGCAAGGGATGATGTGGCCTGGGGCTCCAGAGATATTAGCTAAAGCTGCTTTCAAACATAATGTTCCATTTGTGTTGAGTACGGTGACTACAGCGAGTATAGAAAGAGCCGCAGAACTGACAGAAGGTAGAGGCTGGTTTCAGCTTTATCATCCTGCTGATCCAAAATTACGAAATGACTTATTGCAACGCGCAGCTGATGTTGAAGTGCCAGTATTGGTGATTTTAGCGGATGTGCCGGTGTTTGGTCACAGACCAAGAGATATCCGAAATGGTTTGGCTATGCCTCCTAAAATGAGCCTATCCAATATCCTGCAAGTGATGGGTAAGCCCAGTTGGGCATTAAACACCCTAATTAAAGGGCAACCTAATTTTGAAACCTTAAAACCTTATATGCCCAAAAATCTGGATTTAACCCAATTGGGAAAATTCATGAATGATACGTTTTCTGGATGGTTGAGTGAGGAACGTATTGCACCAATCAGAGACCAATGGAAAGGTAAAATAGTCATCAAGGGCATTGTCAATGAAGAAGATGCTGAAAAAGCGGTTCGATTAGGTCTAGATGGTATCATAGTTTCCAATCATGGAGGACGTCAATTGGATGTTGGGCAATCTTCAATAGTACCACTGACTGATCTAGCATCTAAGTTTAAAGACAAATTGAAAGTGATGGTCGACTCTGGGATCCGAGGAGGTACTGATGTTGCAAGAGCTATGGCCAGTGGAGCTGACTTTTCTTTTATGGGTAGAAGTTTTATGTACGGGGTAAGTGCCTTAGGTAAAAAAGGTGGTGATCACACAATTTCTCTCATCAAAACAGAATTGGATCAAGTGATGCAGCAAGTCTGCTGTCACAAAGTAGAAGATTTTCCAAATCACCTGATCAAATGATGAAAATAGATGCACATCAGCACTTCTGGGAATACGAGCCTGTCAGGGACAGTTGGATTACCGATGATATGGCTGTTTTACAAAGAGACTTCTTACCAAAGGATCTAGCCATAGCACTGCAGGAGAATGCTGTGGATGGGTGCGTTGCTATTCAAGCCGATCAAAGTAATGAAGAGACTGATTTTTTACTACAGCTGGCTGATCACAATGAGTTAATCAAAGGGGTTGTAGGCTGGGTAGATCTAAGGGCGGAGGATATAGAAACTCAATTAAAAGATTATAGTGACAATGAGAAACTAGTAGGATTCAGACATATAATTCAGTCAGAAGCAGATCCTAATTTTATACTGGAGCCGAAGTTTCAAAATGGGATTTCACTGCTTGAGAAATTTGGGTTTACTTATGACATACTAGTTTTTCCTCATCAACTGGAAGCTGTTCTGGAAACTATTATACGACATCCAAAACAGAAATTTGTCATAGATCATATGGCTAAGCCTAATATCAAAGGTGGGGAGGTTACAAAGTGGAAAGAGCAAATGATAGAGATTGGTTCATTTTCAAATGTCTCGTGCAAAATATCAGGGCTGGTAACAGAAGCTGATTGGTTATCATGGGAGTACGGAATTTTTGTGCCTTATATAGATGTAATAGTCCAATGCTTTGGAACCAATCGAATCATGTTTGGTTCCGATTGGCCAGTATGTCTCCTAGCAGGATCTTATAAAGAAGTGAAAGGGATTGTTGACCGATATTTTGAAAAGTTTAGTAACAAAGAAAGAGAAAAGATGTTTGGACAAAATGCCATTGATTTTTATGGCATAGGCAAAAGCAAATAGAATGGATTTAGAATTGAAAGGGAAAATAGTATTGATCACTGGCGCTGCTGGCCTCAAGGGTAGCATTGGAGAAACTATTCTCAGGTCATTGGCAGAAGAAGGAGCGATTCCTGCGGTTATTGACCGTAATGATAGAGGATACGAGTACATAAATGAGGCGCAAAGCAAAGGCATTGACGGCATTTTTGTAAAAACGGACGTGACCAATCCTGAGGAAATTGAGGAAGCAGTTTCAACAGTTGTAAAAAAGTATGGTCGAATAGATGTGGTCATTAACAATGTTGGTGTCAATGATGGAGTAGGACTGGAGTCTTCATATGAGGATTTTATGAATTCCCTTAAACTCAACATGGTTAGTTATTTTTTGGTAGTTAAGTACTCTTTGCCTTATCTGAAAGAATCTAAAGGAAATATTCTAAACGTAGGTTCAAAAGTGGCCTATACAGGACAAGGCAATACTTCGGGATACGCAGCTGCCAAAGGCGGTGTTTTGTCATTGACCAGAGAATGGGCAGTCGATTTGATCAAATATGGCATACGTGTCAATTGTCTTATTATCGCAGAATGCTGGACGCCAGCCTATGATAATTGGATTAAAACTATGGAAAATGGAGAAGAGATCATGGAAGGAATAAAAGCCAAAATCCCTTTAGAAAACAGAATGACCATGCCGCAAGAATTAGCAGATCAGGTGCTTTTTACTATTTCCAATCGATCTACCCATACCACAGGCCAGCATATTTTTACAGATGGTGGATATACACATCTCGATAGAGCGCTTTTACCAGTGGAAAAAAATGACCAATAAATAATCAGATGAGTCAAAGAAAAATACCAGTAGTAGCCAGAGAGCTACTTGTGCCATTTATTATCATTACTTCATTGTTTGCGCTATGGGGTATTGCCAATGATCTGACCAATCCCATGGTGTCTGCATTCAAGAAAGTGATGCCCGAACTGTCAAATACTCAGGCTTCACTGGTACAGTTTGCTTTTTACTTTGGCTATTTCTTCATGGCCATGCCGGCGGCCTTGTTTATCAGGAAATTCAGCTATAAATCAGGTATCATATTAGGGTTGATCTTCTATGTGGTAGGCGCATTTTTATTTTATCCGGCGGCTCAGTTGGAAAGCTTTAACTTTTATTTGATTTCACTTTGGGTAATCACCTGTGGCTTGGCGTTTTTGGAGACTACCTCCAATCCTTTGATATTGGCATTGGGGGATGCCGAGACAGCAACCAGAAGGCTGAATTTGGCACAGGCCTTCAATCCAATAGGCTCTTTGACAGGAATGCTCATGGCACAGGTGTTGGTCATAGGCTCACTCCGATCAAACGATTATACAAGGAAGGCTTACTCAGCGCTCTCTTTAGATCAGATGGCAGTCATCAGAGAAAACGATTTGGGTATCATCAGCTTACCCTATATCGGATTAGGCGTGTTGGTGTTGGTGATTCTGGCAATCGTTATTTTCACTAAGATCCCAACTACGTCTGAACAACAGAAAATGGGATTGAAAGCATCCTTTCAAAAGCTTTTTGCCAATAGAAGATATGTAACTGGTGTACTCGCCCAAATGTTTTACGTAGGTGCCCAAATCATGTGCTGGACCTATATATACCAGTATGTTGATTTTCTCAATTCATCTTTGGCAGCCGATCAGCAACTTACGGCCACCTGGTTCAATATGGCGGCCATGATTATGTTTTTGATGGGTAGATGGATAGGTACAGCTTTGATGAAAAACTATGTACCCGCCAGATTGCTCATGATTTTCGGTATAGCGGGCGTTGGTTGCTTGTCAATTTTGATTTTGTTTCAGGGAATAGTAGGGTTATATGCGCTGATACTGACTTCTATGTTCATGTCCATTATGTTTCCTACCATCTATGGTATCGCATTGAAGGGCATGGGGGATGAGGCCAAGATTGGTTCTGCTGGATTGGTAATGGCCATTGTAGGAGGGTCATTCGGCCCTGTTTTATTTGGAACTATTCTTGATTTTGGTGGTTCGGGGTTAGCGGATATCCAGATGTTAGGTTTTATGCCGGAAGTGGCATTTGCGTTTATTATCCCACTCATCTGTCTGGTTGTGGTGGCTGTTTATGGATTCTATTCAAACAAACCAATGAAGAAAACATCATGAGCACACGTAGACATTGTTTTGCTTTGGATTTGAAAAATGATCCAGTACTGATCGAAAAGTATAAAACGCATCATGCAAAGGGAGCGGTTTGGCCAGAAGTGTTGGATAGCTTAAAAGCTACCGGAATAGAAGATATGCAGATATTTTGTGTTGGGAACCGACTCTTTATGATCATGGAGGTGAACGAGACTTTTGATCCTGAACACAAAGCAAAAATGGATGCCGAAAATACTCGAGTGCAAGAATGGGAAGAACTCATGAATCAATTTCAACTCCCATTGCCTTGGGCTAATAAAGGACAAAAATGGGTGGAGATGGAGGAAATATTTAGGTTTTGGTAATACATTCTTTGGAATAATGTTATCGCTGATTTCAAATAGTTATTAACATGACGGTAATATAACGTTATATAAGTGAAGATTTTTTTATTTTTATGGTATGGAAAAGAATGATTTCAGAAAGTTATCAAGTGCTGAGCGGTATAGTTTTCGCAAACGAGCCATGAGTTTGATAAAATCAGGAGAGAAGAAGAAAAATATTGCTTTGATTATGGGGGTTAGACCCAGCACAGTTAGCGACTGGGTAGCCTTATATAAAGCTCAAGGACTAAAAGGATTGCAAGACACAAAGCGAGGGGTTAAATCCGAGGATAAAAAACTACTTAGCGCCAAACAAGAACTAGAAATTCAAAACATGATTCTAGATACAATGCCTGACCAGTTGAAGCTACCTTACTCGCTGTGGACTCGCAAAGCTGTAATGGAACTTATAAAAAGAGAGTTGAATGTGAATTTAGCCATTACTACCACAGGAGATTATCTACGATCTTGGGGTTATTCTCCGCAAAAGCCAAAGAAAAAGGCTTTTGAACAGAACTCAAAATTGGTTCAAAAGTGGCTAGAAGAAGAATACCCAGCAATAAAGAAAAAAGCTAAAGCTGAAAATGCTGAAATTCATTGGGGAGATGAAACAGGAGTCAGAAACAATAGCCAACACGGTCGATCTTATTCTCCAAAAGGGAGAACGCCTGTGAAAAAGAGTATGGCAAAACGTTTTTCGGTCAATATGATCTCATCTATAACTAACCAAGGAAAGGTTGTCTTCATGGTTTATACAGGGTCAATGAATTCCAATAAGTTTATAGAGTTCTTGGATCAATTAATGAAAGGAAAAAAACAAAAAACGTTTTTGATATTAGATAATTTGAGAGTTCACCACAGTAAACTGGTAAAGGAATGGGTGGAAAACAATAAAGAGCATATAGAGCTGTTTTATTTACCCTCCTACTCACCAGAAAAAAATCCAGATGAGTATCTCAATTGCGATTTAAAATATGGGCTGTCAATACAGCCGTCTCCAAAAAATTAAGAGAAGCTACAAGAAAATCTTAATAACCATATGAATCTATTACAATCAAATCCACAGCGAGTAAAAAAATACTTTCAACACCCTGACATTAAATATGCTGCATAGTAACGGTTAATAAACGTCGGGTTAATAGTGGTAAGTGGGATCAAACGAAAAGATCAACAAGCCAATCTTTTTTCAGGTACAATTTACAAATACAGATCAATCATCACCAACAATTAAGAGTGGAGTCAAAAGGAAATAGTATCATTTTACAATAAGAGAGGCAGCTCTGAGCGTACTTTTGATGCAATGAACAATGATTTTGGATGGAGTAAGCTGCCTTTCTCCTTTTTAAATCAGAATACAGTTTTCATGATTATCACCTCCATGTACGCTAATTTTTACAGGTACATGATTAGCTGCTTTTCCAAAAAGCTGTCATGGTTACAGGGTAACTTTCGTTTGAAAAAGATTGTATTCCGATTTGTTACAGTGGCTGCTCAGTGGGTGAAGAGTGGTAGACAACACATTCTAAAACTATACACAAATAAGGATTACGGCCCTTTAGCCTAAAAAAAGAAGGTTTTAACCAAATCACAGGATAGGTGTGTCCAATTGCTAAAAGCAGACTAAAAAGACTGGAAATCCATAGAAAACAACTTAGCCCACTTAGATTTTAACTGAAAAACTTTCGTGCTCAAACAAATACCAGACAAACTCAATCATTTTTATGAAACTCTCGCCCCTGTTAACCATTCTTAAACGCAAAACTATTGGCTTGCGGATTTAAGGTAGTATGTCAGCTCAAATCATGAAATCTAAAAAGGGGTATTATACCAATTAAACTTTTAAAGGGCGTATATTGTTTGTATTTAGGGTATGGAAAAACACGCTGAACTAGAAATTAAAGAGAGTCTTTCTACGTTGAAAGATCTGAGGGGTAAGCAGACTTCATTAGGTAAGCAGCGACGAGTTTATGCTCTTATTTGCCTTAAAGAATCCAAGTTTACTACTCGTCAAGAATTAGCGAATCATCTAGGGGTAAACATCAGGAGTTTAGAGAAATGGGTGTTTCAATCCAAAACATCAGGGCTAGAGGATTTATTAACCCGTCGGGTTAATAAGGTTAATAGTTGTTAGCTAACAGCATTAGTGATTACTATATGGGCAATTCTACATGTTTATGCCTGTCTGGCGCTTCAGTTTGATTGGCTTGTGATCCACTTAGTGGAAGTTATACTATAGTGATAAGAAGCGTTGATTGGTGAGGGCAAAAGCGTGCTAATTTGTTGATGAGCTGCCAAATAAGTGAGTAAACACACTACTCCTA